>NZ_FZNZ01000046.1 GCF_900187995.1 Prevotella jejuni | reverse complement strand
CTTCGCCTCTTCCATGACATCCTTGTCTACTGAACGATTGCCTGGCTTTCTGCGCCTTGTTTGTACTGCATTTGCTTGGGCAGTTTCCCAATTATAGTGTCTTCTGACTCCGCTATTACGTCTTATTTCACGAGACACTGTACTTGCACTTACATTTATCGCCTTGGCAATATCTTTTTGTTTCGTTCTATTTTGGAGTAGCACAGAAATTGTGTACCTTTGCTCCGAGGTTAATTGTTTGTACATTGCAATGCAAAATTAATTAATCTTTGGGAGACAGAGGTCTCCCTTTCTTATTTTTATGCATTGCTTGTTGATTTTCTTCTCATGGGGGCTTCTCGCCCCCAAACCCCTCGGTGTTTTCAGGTATAGATTATTAAGCTACACCAGCACTTGGGATTGCAGTTCTATGTTGAACTTGCGATGTTAGTTGACTGGGCGATAAGCAATTCGAACATTTATCCGATTCTTGACAGAACAACCTTCTATCTTTCTCTACAAACAACTTGTTCTTATGACTACGTCAAAACATAAAGCTCAAACAACAAAATTCAAAGGCAAGTCACCTCGATTTTAATATGTAGCATTGCGGATATAACCTTAAGCACTCTTGCCTTGTCTTTTGTTGTTGTTGGAACCGTCACCCATCTATTGTCACCTATCTGAACCTGATACTTAGTCTGTTGTGTAGAAGTAATGAGATCATAATTACCCCATGGGATATGCTTGCGCATAATGGTTTCTACGCCCAACTTCTTTATCGTCCCAAGATAGGTTTCCGAGGCTCTTACACTATCAAAACATTCACCATCGGCAAACCTTACAACAAGGCGATCTCGTGTGCGCTGCTTCTTCTCCGTCGTAGATGCGGCCTGCACCTCAAAGCCTACACCCATCTCTAAGACGAGCCCCAAGGAGAGTTGTTGACTGATAGAACGAAGTTGCATATAGCGCGTCTCCGTGTCAGCCTGTGTATTAAGATACCAACCGTCACATATGGGCTTCATCCACTCCTTATACTGTGGATAGATGGTCTTAGATAGTAATGGGAGGTGACACATCGTCATTTCTATTGAGGGGAACCGCTCGGCTCCTATCTCTACCAAAGCCTCTATCATCGTGTTTACTGATTTGCTACAACAGATTACCTTCCCATCAGGAAAGGTGACACGAAGTAATTTCTTCTTTGCTCTTTGACGTAATCTTTCTACTTCCATCTTTACTCAATAAGAATTAGAAATTAGTTAAATGAATATTTACTGCAAAAGCCTTATTGCCATACAAGGATAAAATAGCCTAAAGGTTGACTTTTTATCCTACTCCTAAGATTGAAAAAGCTTCATATCACTTCTGTGTACAGCTCATCACATTCTCTTAAAATAGAGAAAACGATACCATTTCTATAATAAAAAGTATTTATCTATCTATAGATTATAGCCGTTTAGTTGTAAGCATAGGTCTTTATTGCATACAAATATCGTAATAATATTTTAATTACACAAGATATTATCTGCCTTTTTTGCGCCAGAACAAAATAACACGAGCCGTTACTTACTTGGTCTCCACAACCTACTCAAAAGAAAAGAGCCGTAAGGATACGACTCTATATAAGGTAGGACGGCTGCGGAGCTTGAAATTATCGTACTTATATGCAGACGCTCATCCTACTGCAAAGAGGGCGGTACAGCATCACTGTTAGAAATCCCTTCCAACATAGACTCTGTGTTCTCTGCTGCAAAGATACAATATTATCAACCAAAATACAAGTAAAACTCATGGTTTTTCTACATGTCTGTATATTCCAATTCACTCATCTCCGTACTTTCTCCCCCTACATATTTAATGCTAAAACGTTGACTCAATAGCTAAATACATTACCTGCAAACATTCCTTTTTTCGTCTACCCTCCGCACTTATCCAGCCTGATACTTATCATCAGATAGCTATTAACTCTTAATATATGGCTGTAAATTCTGTGCTCTCTGTCGTCTGCTTGCAGGCGTTTATGGATTCCCCCTGTTAGCAAATAGGCCTCTGTTCATCTGTGAAAATCTGTGAGAGATAAAACACGCTACGTCTTAAGACGTTCGCAGATAGCCCTCCGTTAAATCCGTGAACTCTATGAGAGATAAATTATCCTACGAGCCTGTGCGTTCTTTCTCTCACAGAGTTACACAGAAGAACAGAACTCACAAAGGCCCACAGAGACATTAAGTCAACCGATGACACAGACCCTTTCAGCTATTGTTGGGTGTTGGGTGTTAAATGTTGGGTGTTAAAGATTACCTACAGAGGGGGCAAGTTAATGGTACATTCCCATCACGACACAAGCAGCGAAGGAGGGGTAGCCTCGGTGATCACTCCCCTCTCCATTCGGAGAGGGGCTGGGGGTGAGGCTGTAAAGGGCTTACGCTCAACCGATAACACAGAGCGTTACTGCTCACGTTAGCAATAATGTTCTGTGATATCTGTCGTCTGCTTGCAGACGTTTGTGGGTTCCCCCTGTTCACTGAAAGGCCTCTGTTCATCTGTGAAAATCTGTGAGAGATAAAACATACCACGACCTAAGACGTTCGCAAATAGGCTTCTGTTCATCTGTGAGTTCTGTGAGAGACAAAACTCCCAACGGCTTAAGACCTTCGCAGATAGGCTTCTGTTCATCCGTGAGTTCTGTGAGAGACAAAACTCCCAGATAGCCCCCTCTCCCAAGGAATTACTTCCCACAGTTAAAACCCCACAATCATCAAGGAATCAGACTATTACACATACCATTCAAGACCATGCCTGTCTTGCTTCAAGAAGGGCATGTTCTCGATGCAAGAAGGGCATGTTCTCAAATGCAGAAAGGCCCCTTCTTCTTTCTTAATACGCACTCATCATGTTCATGTAGATCAAAAGAAATTTACATCAAGATAAAATACTCCTCCCCCTCACATGCCTTCCATTCTCCCACCCATTTCCCTTCCTCTCCTAATCCACACCCGTCCCATCCCCTGCCCACTCCCCGTCCGTCCCCAGCCCACTCTCCTTCAGCCTCCAGCTCACTCTTCTTCCGCCCCCATCCTATTCCCCTTCTGTCCCCAACCCACTCTCCGTCCGTCCCCAGCCCACTCTCCCCTCTCCGTTACTCCCCGAACTTGTACATCTGTTACCCTGTCTATTAATACACCTAACTTGCTCCCTTTTCCACTCGTTAACCCGTCTACTTCCCCCGTCCCCTGTCTCCTCTCGCATACAACTTGTCCACCCGTCTCCCCGTCAACTCGTCAACTTGCAATGTTACTCATCGAACTTGTTCATCTGTTACCCTGTCTCTTCTCGCATACAACTTGTTCACTCGTCTCCCCGTCAACTCGCCAACTTACAATGTTACTCCCCGAACTTGTTCACCTGTTACCATGTCTATTAATACAGCTAACTTGCTCCCTTGTCCACCCGTTAACCCGTCTACTTGTAAACTATTTTTATCATCTTACTTTTTTGTCGGTACTTTTCCAAAACACTGCAACGCTAATTCTTCCCTTTTTGTCACCCCTTTTTAATATCGAAATGATAACTATCAGTAAAACAAGTTATTAATTAATCACACAAAAGAAGAGAATAAGGTAAGATTTAGAAGTCCAAAACCATGAACACAGACAACACACAGAGTTAAAAGAAACAAAACCCCTCAAAATTCGACCTGTTTGTATATTTATTTCGCAACAACCCACGATTCCCTCCCTATTCGTCGCAGTCAACCTCCTAACTTGTCGTCTACACCCTCCAAGTAGCTACTAAACTGTCGCACCATACTTACCTTTCTGTCGCATCATACTTACTTATCTGTCGCCACTAACTTACTAATTTGTCGTCAATCGGCCTTGTAACTCGTTGAGTGTTAAATGTTTCAACGGTCCTTACTAAGTCTTATAAAGATTGTATAACGATAATCTAACCTGAGAAGAAGTTTTTTAATTTAAAGGTATATAGAATTTCTTGCCGTGTGTGAAGACGATTTTAAACAAGTTTTTTATGCACCCTCCCTTTTTGTCGCACTTGTCTTCTCGCCCCCTCCTCACGCCTCGCTCTCCGTTTTTCGACAACGTTCTCAGATGTTTGGCGGCACGGATGGTCCGATACGTATAGCTCATTTCGATCTTTTCGGCACCATTTTCTTGTCGTTTTTCGAGCTTTTCTTTCAGTTTTTTCATGGCTCGTTTTCCCATAATTGTAGCCCATGCAAGATGCGTTTCCGAGGCCTTTTATCTTCTGCTCCTTCGTCTTTTCTATGCTTTTTGTCGCCTTTCGGTGTTAGTTAACATGATGTTTTAAGTGATTATAAATGATTATAAATATATCTTTATATAAATAATTACTATTATATCAAATACTTGTTAATCAACTAAATACAATATACACTGTTATTCCAATCTATCTGTTATCATACTACTAATAGTTTTCATTAGCAAATAAATATATAAAAATGTATCTTTATAAGAATATCTTTATATCTCACGCTTACCCCTCTACGTAACAACTAAGTTTTTTCTATTTTTGTTTGCTTACTTTGCAAGGTATTTGACCAGATTTTTCGTAGTCGTTGTTTATCGTTGATTTGTATTCAGTTTACTATCCATTTCTTGTCTTCAAGTAGCTCTTCACGACCCAAAAAACGGTAGAAAGCGACCTCCCTTTTTGTCGTCTTTCACTCTTCACAGCGGTCGAGTTTTTCCTCCCTTTTCGTCGCCTCTCATCAATCCTCAAGTCTTTACGCCTGTTTTTTTGCAGCTTCTTCGCCTACAAAGTACGTGCGACAGATAGGGAATGTATTCTTAACTGACTCCTACCCTATCAGTGTTCTAACTCGTTAATAATAAGCATTTTACGTAGAAGAATAGCGTTATTTATGTAGAAGAAGTAACAAAACTTGTCACTTTTTTGTCGCACTTTACTTTCATCAACGCTTATAGCTCCACTGACTATCAGTCTTTTATCGTGTTTTATTAAGTGTTTTCTAAACATTCCCTATTTGTCGTCTTTCTCCCTTCCGAGGCCATGTTCCTTATTTGTCGCAGCCCCTTTGCCGCTCTGTTCAGTTCGTTCAGATTGCTAAGAAAGAAAGATGTTCCTTTTTTGTCGACATACTAAGTGTGTGTATCGTCAGTTTTCTCTCCCTATTTGTCGCACTGACACCTACTAAGCGGACGGTGGTCCCCAGTTCTGTTAGTATTTCTTACGCTTTCTTTCGAGTCTTAAATGGCGTCTAACTCATTGTGATGTTGAATCTTATGTGTACTCTTTGTGTTTACAATAAAGTAATCAGAACCCTTCAAAGCGTAGTCTTTTCCTGTATTGTCATAGTGTGTGTCCGCCCTGTCAAGCCGCTTGCACGACAGCGTAAGGCCCCTTTCACCTGGTCTAATAACGGTGACGAAATATGATTCTATTGCCAAGACGCTAACCTCAGAAGTACCATAAATGACGAAGTCGACTGCTGCTTAATTCCCACATGATGGCTTTCGGCGACTAATAGGGAGCTTATCGATTCTGTCGGATTGGCTACTAAAATTCTACATGTGAGCCGTTCGCACGTCATCTTGTGCTGTGTTCTTCTGTGAGAAAAAGAAAGCACGCTCTCTATGAGATAACACGCAAACAAATTGCTGGTGAGGTTTTTCTCTCACAGAACTCACAGATTTTACAGAACTTTTCAACCAACGTTTCGAACCCACAGAACGCCTCCGGCATACAGAATTCACAGAACGTTTCAGCTAAAGGTGGCTGTAAGGTTCTGTGAAATCGGTTGACTTAATGTCTCTGTGGAACCCTGTGTGTTCTGTTCTTCTGTGATTTTCTGTGAGAGAAAGATTGTTGGATACTCGCAGTGTGGAGTTTTTTCTCTCACAGAGCGCACAGATTTAACGGACCTTTTTGCGCACTGTTTCGATTCCACAGAAGGCCTCCGGCATACAGAATTCACAGAACGTTTCAGCTAAAGGTGGCTGTAACGTTCTGTGAAATCGGTTGACTTAATGTCTCTGTGAAAGTTTGTGTGTTCTGTTCTTCTGTGTTCTCTGTGAGAAAAAGAACAATTGTGAAACTCGCTGGTGAGGTTTTTTCTCACAGAACTCACAGATTTAACAGAATCTTTTTGCGCACTGTTTCGAGACCACAGAACGCCTCCGGCATACAGATATCACAGAGCGTTAAAACTATCGTAGATACTAATAAGGGACAATACAAAGCCGATATCCTTCTTATAGGGGTATCTCGGTGATCACTCCCCTTCCCTCCGGGGGAGGGGTCGGGGGAGGGGCCGCTATCTTTATGGGCCTTTGTGTGTTCTGTTCTTCTGTGTAAATCTGTGAGAAATAGATTGCACCCACTCTATGAGATAGCACACAAACAACTCGCTGGGGAGGTTTTCCTCTCGCAGAGAAGAAAGAGCGTTACTGCTATGCTTGGCGATGATTTTTGGGAAAGAGGAGAGTTCATAGGATGATAAAAAAATATTACATTGCTTTAAGAGAGACTCCTTCTAAATATGAGTATAATGTGTCTTCTGATTTCGTTTATAACCTACACGAAATCAGAATGTTACGGATAGAATATGGGAATATGCCTTTCTTGCTCCAAGAAGGGCGTCTTCAACGTGCAAGAGGGGCATGTTCTCGAACGTAGAAGGGCCTCTTCTTGTCACATACTCGCACCCCTTTTCGAATGTAGAGGGGCTGGTTAGCGAAGAATCCTTACATTTCCTGCTCGCATACTTAGCATTCCTGCTGTTGGTGCTCCCTCCTCCGTCCCCTGCTGTCCAGTTCTGCGAGGCATTGCTTCGTAGTCCCTCGCTCAACCTGCGGGGCAAAAGATGGCTCACCCCCAGTCCTTTCCACGAACGCTTGATACAATAAATAGCAGGGGTGTTCGTTATGTTTATGATGATGTTAGGGCTGCGTATGGATGCTTGAATGGTAAATATAAAGTACAAAACACAGCGAAATTATTGAAGAAAAAACATCATTTTGTTGCTGATGCTGGCACCCCCTTTTGCACAGACCTAACTCCGTAAAAGTAGAAGGAGCTGACAATCAGTTATATATAGATAATGTTTGTTGTGGGCAGCCGAGCCTTGAAACAAACAAGACGGAGTGGGATTGATGAATGGGGCGTACTTTGAAGCATGCTAATAAAATGATTTATCAGAAGATGAATGATGCGGTGATGACATCAGAACAGGTTACGTAAGCGATACGAAAGTTGCATAAACAATTAGAAAACCTAAGAGACGAAGGTTTAGATAGGCTTGCACTTTACACATGAAATATAATTATGAACACAGAAGAAAATAATAAACAGATAGCTGAACTGGCGCAGCGACTAAATATGAAGTTTCCCAGTTCGTATGTTGATTTCCTATCCGAAATCGACAATGGAGACGTGTTTGAAATAAAAGGAACAGGAATATGTATGTATTCTTACGCTGATCTGGAGGAAAGAAACCTGACGTATGAGGTTGAAGCGTTCGAACCTAACTATTTTATGATTGGTCAGGACGGCGATTTAGCCTACTTTATTCGCAGAGATAATCCCATCGACGACTCGATATATTCAAATGATCTTGGGGCATTAGGAGCATCGGAGATGAAAAAGGAGGCTGATGATATTCTTCGTTTCATAGCCTTAGTCGAGGAGAAATAATTGTTTTGTCGATGTTTTAGGCTATTTGGAATAAGACGTAAAAAGCTGGGGGAGTATCTGACAACCATCTTAGTTCTGCATTGACGAATGGTGGTTCATGCCTTTTTCAAGCGGGGTGGAATGAGAAATTTACAAACGATACCTCTTTAATGGGTTGGCTCGATGAGCCTTTCCGATGGTTTCCCTGAGGCTAAAATAAAGTCGATAAAAAGGGTGTCAACAATGATGATAAGCATAAAAAAAGGTGACACTTGTGCCAAGATAAACTAATCTTAGTAAGGATAGGGAGGACCGTTCTATAACAGATTGACCTGTGGAAGTGTAAAGTAGTTAAACATCTGATATTCAGTAGGGTATTGTTGAGTAATCTAAAAGTAAACTGATAAAATTGATATGGATAAAGAGCGTATTTTAGAAAAGTTAGAATGGCTGTTTAAATCGGCCTTATCGGCACCAGACCCAACCTCAGAGGAGTTTAAGGAAGAACAGTTCCTTTTCTTCGAGAACTATGTTCGATTTCTGCAAGATAACGGTTTTACCACGCGGGTTCTATTAAAGGAAAATGAAAAGGCGACGGCTGAGTCGCAAATAAAAATTGGTGATTTGACCCCTGAAGGGTTGAAGTTTTATTTCTATGGGATAAGGAAATGGAGAGAGAAATACGACCGTGCGAAGGATAAAAAGAAAGCTATTAATGACTTTAATTTTATCGAGAAGAAACTGAAACAGTTTCGTGAACAATAAAGTGAAAGGACTCGGAGACATTAACACCTTATTATATATAGTCGGCGTATCGGTCGGCATCACTTGTTTTTAACCTTGTGTGTTCTGTTCTTCTGGGTTTTTCTGTGAGGGATAGAAAGCACCCTCGCTATGAGATGATACACAAACAAATTGCTGGGGATTTTTTCTCTCACGCTGAGAAGGTTTTTCTCTCACAGAGCGCACAGAGCTCACTGAGCATTTAGGTGCACGTTTCGAGCGTACAAGATAGTGGCCCCTCCCCCAACCCCTCCCCCGCAGGGAGGGGCGTGATATGTGAGGTTACCCCTATTGGGCTGCTTGTGTGGGGCGTGGGGAGTTTTTTCTTTCACGAAGGATATTTCTTTCTCTCACAGAACTCACAGATTTAACAGAACATTTCAACCAACGTTCCGAACTCACAGAACGCCTCCGGCATACAGAATTCACAGAGGCCTCACCCCCAGCCCCTCTCCGAATGTAGAGGGGAGTGGTATGTGAGGTTACCCCTATTAGCCTGCTAATAGAAGGAGAGTGAATGCTAAACATTTGGTGGACATGTAGGGGTATCTCGGTGATCACTCCCCTCTCCATTCGGAGAGGGGCTGGGGGTGAGGCCTCTGTTGGCTGTAACGTTCTGTGTTATCGGTTGACTTAATGTCTCTGTGGAATGCTGTGTGTTCTGTTCTTCTGTGTTCTTCTGTGAGAAAAAGAACATTGGGGAGTCGTGTGTGGAGTTTTTTCTTTCACGAAGGATATTTCTTTCTCTCACAGAACTCACAGATTTAACAGAGCTTTTCAACCAACGTTTCGAGCCCACAAGATAGTGGCCACTCCCCCAACCCCTCCCCCGCAGGGAGGGGCGTAGTATGTGAGGTTACCCCTACATGACTGTCATTAAGGGACATAACGAAGCCTACATCCTTTTTATAGGGGTATCTCGGTGATTACGCCCCTCCCTTTTGGGGAGGGGAGGGGGGAGGGGCCTCTTCCTCACATGGGTATTTCGGTGATCACTCCCCTTCCCTTCGGGGGAGGGGTCGGGGGAGGGGCCGCTTCTTTTCGTTCGATAGTTCCAGGGCACAGGGTGGTCCCACATCATTCTTTATAGAGCCTATTTCTTCCGTTGAAATAATCCTGTGTCGTCAAGAAAATATCTTACAGTCTCCATACGAACTTTGGGATTAACAACACCTCCTATGATATCACCATTCTCATCAATCTCAACAAGGGACTTATGATATTTATGTAATGTTATTACAAAGTCCTTTGTTATGGTGAAATCATTATAATACATGATTTCAGAAATGAACCGACTGTCTAATAAGAGTCTGTCAATAAGTTTATTATCCTTATATGAGTTTATCTGAATATTAAGAAAGTCAATGTCGCTTTCTCCCGTGTAGTTGTATATAATTATTCTACAGACTATACCCTTATATACAATAGTTTTTATGGTATAATATGGTATCTTTTCTTCTGATTTGACATCAAATATGTTTTCTTTGATACCATTACATAGTTGGTCATTAGGCATAAAAACAGCCATTGGCAATGAGTCTGTATTGCAACAAACATACTTCACAGAGTCAGGAGTCATTTGGTAATATTGTTCAGCATCCTTAGAAGTGAACATATTTTTCTCATTATGGACGCTGATCTCTCTCTCCTTTTCTTTCGCAGCATAGCAATTGTAGAAGGAGAACAGGATTAGCAAAACAAATAATATATTATTCCTCATTCCTTTATGATATTTAAGTTGGGTCAATATCCTTGTAAATGTAAATGGTGATGATGGTTAGGGTGTTTCTTAGTATGGGGTAGATCATATATGTTCCCACCTATCTAATAAGGCCAAACTAATAAACTTTTCCAACCATATTTATATAATGCTTTATTCCATGCAATTTGCCTTTTTATATCAAGTTCGTGTGGAGTAGCGGTAAGGTCTAATATCTTTCCACTTCTATCTTTACGTAAATATCTTATATCACCATTCTTCCCATTTAGATGTGAAGAGCTTACCACCGGCGAACCATCAGACATACTGAATCCATTACAAACAATATCATCAAAGCAGACCTCTAACTTTTCACCTAAAAGGCTTGCCCATGTGTGCTCATTCGCATAGTCTCTTTGTGAATTTATCGTTAGTTTATAATGCTTATTTCCATCTCTATATACGTCCTGTACACATCTTAAAACGATAAGATTAACAGTCCCACTTTTCGCTTCATACACTTTTGTAGGTTTAATACTCGCAAAGCCAATTTCATATTTCTGTCTCTTTTCATCATGATAGCTATACTTGTATTTATCCTCATATCCTTTCTGTATTGCTCTCAGAATATGTTTTTCTATTCTTCCATCCCAATAGACATGATATGTGACGATGCCTGGCACGATAGCTGTAATTGTTACGCTTCCCACTGTCTGTGGGTGCTTATTCCACATTCATAGTAATCTACGTTCTATATTGAGCCACCTATTGATAGATATTTCATTGGAGAGATCTGAACGTAAGTGGTCATTTCTTCTCCGCAATGGGGCTTTCCTCCGTCTTCACCATCAGCTCCAAAATGATATTATCGGAGGGGTTATCCATCAGCATACGCAATGTCATTCATCAGCTAAAGACTACTTTGAGAAATCATCTCGGCCAACAGATATTTCAAAAACATTAGTTGGACAGTCTGACATCATAGCTTTGTGCATTAAATATCAGTGATGATTATAGACATAGATCCTGTTTATTAGGTTTTTGCAAAGATAGATTTTTCTTTCTAAAAAGCAAAGACACAAGAGAATAAATTATGGATCATACGGATTTAGGAGTAATAATTGGATGGGAACATGACTTGAGACATCCCAACCGATAAGCTCCGCACGAGTCCAAAGTAATATCTGCTCATTCTGTGAACTCTGTGAGAGATAAAACTCCCAACGCGCCTCTTGCTTTCTTTTTCTCACAGAAAAACACAGGTGAATAGGTTTCACAAACCTACATAGATAGTGGCCCCTCCCCCAACCCCTCCCCCGCAGGGAGGGGCGTGATATGTGAGGTTACCCCTACAAGACAGTGGCCCCTCCCCCAACCCCTCCCCCGCAGGGAGGGGCGTAGTATGTGAGGTTACCCCTACATGACTGCCATTAAGGGACATAACGAAGCCTACATCCTTTTTATAGGGGTATCTCGGTGATTACTCCCCTTCCCTTTTGGGGAGGGGACGGGGGAGGGGCCAGCTGGTTGTTAGTATGTGAGGTTACCTTTACTGGCTTGCTGACACGAGGTGTGAGTAAGCATTTCTTTCACGCTGGTGAGTTTTTTCTCTCACAGAGCGCACAGATTTAACAGAACCCATTTGCGCACAGTTTCGAACTCACAGAACGCCTCCGGCATACAGAATTCACAGAACGTTATAACTAAAGATGGCTGTAAGGTTCTGTGAAATCGGTTGACTTAATGTCTCTGTGGAATGCTGTGTGTTCTGTTCTTCTGTGTTCTCTGTGAGAAATAGAACGCACCCACTCTATGAGACAACACACAAACAACATGCTGGGTAGTTTTTTCTCTTACAGATCTCACAGATTTAACAGAACATTTTTGCTTACAGTTTCGAACTCACAGAACGTCTCCGGCATACAGATATCACAGAGCGTTAAAACTATCGTAGATACTAATAAGGGACAACACAAAGCCGATATCCTTCTTATAGGGGTATCTCGGTGATCACTCCCCTCCCCCGCAGGGAGGGGCGTAGTATGTGAGGTTACCCCTACATGACTGCCATTAAGGGACACAACGAAGCCTACATCCTTTTTATAGGGGTATCTCGGTAATTACGCCCCTCCCTTTTGGGGAGGGGACGGGGGAGGGGCCTCTTCCTCACATGGGTATCTCGGTGATCACTCCCCTTCCCTCCGGGGGAGGGGACGGGGGAGGGGCCAGCTGTGGACGTTGTTGTGGCAAGCTGTGGACAGTGCTGTGGGCAGCTTGGAATGGAGTTGATACCTCTTTCTTATAGGGGTATCTCGGTAGTCTTTCTCCCCACCCTTCTCTCTCCTTCCCCCTTTTACTGTTTGTCAAATCTTTTGCCTCTCTCAAACTTTCCACATGCTTCTCTTGATTTAAGAACATGCCTTTCAACGTTCGAGAATATGCCTTTCTTGCGTAATGAAGGGGCCTTTCTTGTATCAAGAGGGGCGTCCTCTTCAACACTTTGTGTAATTGTTTGATTTCTTGTGAGTTATATGCTCATTTCTTCGAGGTAATTACATCGCTCAATGAAGTGGCTTTTATCGAATTATTGTTATGATTCTTTCCGCTTTTGTTAATAGCTTGATTGTACGTGAGTCGGTTTCATAATTAATCTATCGAGGTATATGCACGTCTTATTTAGTTTATTATTTCTCATGCTTAAGTATTCATTTTTTTTATCGTTCAGTTCTCTTTCTTTCGACGCACATTACCGATTTTTGTTTGTGTGAATATGGTCCAAGAATGATTCCAAACCTATCTAACGAGCGTAAAATATTCTTTCCGTTGTGTAAAAGATAATCCATCATTATACGTGCCATCACTTTGTTCTGTTTATTCAAGTATTTTTATTCCTCCCACAGTCCCTTTGTCTCTGTGATTTCTGTCACCTTTAGGGTTCTGTGCAAGCCCTCTGTAAATTCTGTTCATTTGTGAACTTTGAGAGAGAAGGATATATTTAGCGCTTTTCTTGTTTATTATCTCATAAATAATACTCGTTTCTGTCTCGTCAATTAGTACAGATTTTTGTGCATCCAAAGAGCTGACAGATGTATTTAGAGTTATTCTGTCCTCTCTTTAAGCTGCCTTTTCCCTATCTATTTCATCCGTTACAACTGTTCCCTCTGTTATTCTGTCTCTTTTTTAAGCTGCCTTTTTTCCTATCCATCTCACCCGTTACTACTGTTCCTTCTGTTATTCTGTCTCTTTTTTAAGCTGCCTTTTTCTTATCCATCTCACCCGTTACTACTGTTCCTACTGTTATTCTGTCTCCTTTTTAAGCTGCTTTTTTTCCTATCCATCTCACCCGTTACTACTGTTCCTTCTGTTATTCTGTCTTCTTTTTAAGTTGCCTTTTTCTATCCATCCCACCCATTACAACTGTTCCCTCTTTTATTCTGTCCTCTTTTTAAGCAGCCTTTTCCCTATCCATCCCACCCGTTACTACTGTTCCTTCTGTTATTCTGTCTTCTCTTTAAGTTGCCTTTTTCCTATCCATCCCACCCATTACAACTGTTCCCTCTGTTATTCTGTCCCTTTTTTTAAGCTGCCTTTTTCCTATCCATCTCACCCGTTACAACTGTTCCCCCTGTTATTCTGTCTTCTTTTTATCCTGTCTCTTACTCCCCCACACAATCATCGTTACTGTTCTTTCTGTTACTCTGTCTTCTTTTATCCACTCTTTCACCTCCCCTTCCCAACCATCGTTACTGTTTCCTTTGTTACTCTGTCTCCTCTTACCCTGTCCCTTTTTCACTTTTTTGTCGCACTTTCTCATCGTTGCTTTTCCTTGTTATTTCTCGTCTACGAAAGCATATTTTCGTCAAGTGTTGACCTTATTTTTTTGCTCTATTCTATCCCTATTGTCTATTACAAAACCATCTATTTATGTCTTTATCTGGACATATTTTCATGTTATTATCTAAGTATATAAAAATACTTTTAGTCCTTTAATGATTTGCTTGTTTACTTACTTTGTTTTTATTTTTGCTTTTTATTTATGTAAGTAGACTTTTGTTTTATTGCTTAATAATATAAATCATTATTTATATAAGTATAGATTATTGTATTTAATGGTTTATGTTCAGTAAATATATAAATACGTAATAGTATATATAATACCATGTTTAATTAACTATATAAATACATATTACCTTGCAAAACATAGTCTTCATTTATAATTAATATATAAACATATAAACAAATATACGCTTTTGTTATTTACACAATATTACTCATTACGTCGTTATTTTTACGTTCCTTTTTACACATTTGTATTTGTTCTTTCTTGATAATTTAGGTGTTTTTTCTTTTCAACAGGTGCCGAGTTACTTCTCCACCCTCCCCTACTTTTGTTTTTGTCGTCCTACGTTTTGACTCTTTTTATGGTTTCATCGCTCCACTTTTCGCATTTACTGTAATTTGGAGAGGGATCTCTTAGTCTCTGTTCTGAAGCGTTTTTGTTTCTTTTCAAACGTTTCCTACGTTTTTCACAGTTCTATCCTTGTAACCTATTGAATGTAAGAATTATATATATCTATCTAAATCACTATTTATATCTTTACTTTTTTCTTTGATTAAAAGTTATAGGTTTAGTTATAGATGTTTGTTTGCTAACTTGCTCGTTACAGTTTTCATTTTCGTTTTAGTTCGATGAAATCGCTCAAAATTGCTGTTTTTCTTTGTTAGAATCTTGTATTCCTACGACCGCTTTGCATGGTTTTTTAGAAACAATTAGTTGTTACTCTCTGATTCAGAGTATTCTGTATTTTTATATATTCAACTATATATATGAATGTATTTTTACCCCATTTTATCGCTAATCTAATCCTCTCGTTCTACTTTGGTCGTACATTCTTATAGTCTCTTTGTTCTCAGTTTTCATCATTTTGAATGCTCATAACTCGTGAAGGAGGATTTCCCTTTATTCGCTCATGATACCCTCCTTTTTCCTTAAATACGTATATAACTGTTTCTTTATTTATGTATATGGCTGATTATACTATTATACAAGTAAGTAAATATGTACCTATTTCAATTGCAGAATGTATGTTTATCAATACGTAAATATATAAATATATTATAATTATAGAGTGTCTTTTTGAGTATTCTCTAATGTGTTGTTGTCTTTTAATCGATAGTTTTATATATTTATTAGATGTGTAACTACATAAATATATATAAAGATTAAGACTTAAAAGAGTATTTATTTTATTGTATTTATGCCTACTTGTCTTTTTATTTTTCTCATTAAAAATGTTTAGATGTATTTGTTTCTTTCAATAATTAGGCGTATATTTGCAAGTATAAAAATATAACCACATCATTATGTGTGTATTTGTTTGAATCTATTTTAATATAATTATATATGAAATTAGGTACTTTTTCGGTTTCATCTAAGGCGGGTGAAGTACTGAATTGGAGTATGGGTTTATACCTTGCTTTTAGTGGTCTCAGTTTTATAGACAACTGGACGTCGGCACCCAATGAGGGTCAGGGAGTGATCACTCAGGCGTTTGCCACATTTCAGAGCAGCTCCATGATTCAAGTGATAGAGGCCGTTGCACTTCTTGCGACAGAGTTAACAATGTTGGAGGTGTTCCGCAGGTGTTTGAGTCGTAACAAGCATTTCACTGCACAATTAGCGGTCATCGTTGTGATGGTCCTAACGTTCTTGATTGCTGCAGCATCCAATCTCCCTATGTTCTTATGCACACCAGAGGAGTTGAGCAACGGGATATCTGGAGTAGCCTTAAGTAAGTTCTCAATGTTCTCAAATGCCTGTGGACTCGTACTCTTCGTTACCAACCTCATCCTCTGCATCCAATTAATGGTGAAATATGCTGGGAGAATCCGTCTTTACGGTGCTTCTTTGATAGGATGTGACGTGGCTATTTCGCTCGCAAACATGGTTTACGGCTATATATATAATAATGTGGGCGGTGTTACGATGGACCAGATAACGACCTACGGTACGATTGTTTCTATCCTTAGCTTTGTTCTTGGCTTAGCACCTTACTGCCTTCTGCGCAGAACAATGGTAGCAGCAGACTAACAGAAAGCTCATTATTAATAAGGTAGTAGGACCTAATTGCATTTTTGTCCCTCCTCTACCCCACTATTGATGGCGCCCGATGCTGATAGTATAGGAAATCTTCAATAAAGGAGGCTCATAATTTGAGTATTTGTGGGAAGGGATACGAGTGGTTGAGAAAATCGACAAAATGATAGGGGTTAAAGGTGGGCAAATGTGACAAAAAGTAAGGAGAAGAATGCTTATTAGCTTTGATTTATCCTTGAATATAGGCCTAATGTGCCATATTAGGCTAATAAGGCTAATAAAAAGATAGCCTACCGGCTTCTAAAAAGGTAGCCTGAAAAGCGCAAAAGAGAGGCAATAAGGCCTCAGATAGCCGTTTTTAAGGATAAAAACCATAAAAAGGAGCTTTCTTTGTCCGCGTTAGGCAGCAAGAGCCTCGAGGCAGGCTTGGGAGATACAAAACATCGAAGAGTGATAAGACAGATATGTAATCCGATTGAAATATATATACGTAAATAGCTTAAAGAGCTAAAATATAAATATTCGAAAGCATAGATACGTAAATAGACAAGTACGGGAAAAAGTAAAAACATAAATATATAAACAATGAAGAATAAGAAGATCGTTTTCGCAAATCAGAAGGGTGGAGTAGGGAAGAGCACGTTGTGTATACTCTTTGCCAACTATCTTGCTGCAAAGGGTAGGGACGTTTGTATCATTGATACCGACTTGCAGAAGACTATTCTGATGCAGCGTCGGAAGGACAAGCTCATCTACGAGGGTGAAGAAGAGCCTTACAATGTGCAGGACTTCGACGTGACAGATGTCGAGACTATGCAGTCGTTGGTTGATTCAGCCTCTCAGGTAGAGGGCTACGTACTATTCGACTCGCCTGGTAACATCAGCGAAGACGGTTTAGCACCACTCTTCGTGGGGGCCGACTACATCGTCTGTCCTTACGAATACGAGGACAAGGCGCTGGACTCAACGGGCGTCTTCGTGCAGGTGCTTAACGTGCTACGCGAGCATAACCCACAGATGTCAGCCAAGCTCTTCTTCGTCCCCAACCGCATCGACCCACGTATTGGTACGGCAGAGGAGCAGGAGATGTGGCGGCGAACAGATGAGGTGTTTGGCAATTTCGGACTTGTCACACCTGTCGTCAATAGCCGTGCAACACTGAAGCGCACAAACACCTTCGAACTGCTTGGTACGCAACGCGACGCTGTTAAAAAGGCGTTTGATTATATGCTGAGGAGGATGAAATAAAAACCTCCCCCCAGCCCCCTCCGAAAGAGGGGGAGTGCCTAACGGGATGAAGTTGGATAAAACAGGTTAGATAAACGAGATTTAATAACGCAGATTAGATAAATGATGTCTAAGAAAGCAGGTTAGATAAATAAAATCCAATAAGGTTGTTTGGACAAACGTAGTTAGACAATACTAATCGAAAAAGACTTCGTAAGGGCGCGATAGGGGAGAGAGGATGACGAAAGGACATATCAAAAGAAGGAAATGATAAGTCCACGTTTATATATAACAAAGTAAAAACAAAGAAACAAATATACAATGGCTAAGAAGAAGAAAACAATGGTGGTGATGCCAGGTGCGATGACCGACTTGGCGCATAGGGTACAGAAAGGACCACGACCAAATCCTATTACTAATTCTGAAGAGACGACGATGGATGAGCAGGAGGTAGACGAACCTGTACAGTATGATACGAACAATGTTGATCAGGAGGTGCATACACAGGTTGAGGAACAGCAGCCAGAGGAGTATGCTGAAACTATTGCAGATGTTGATGAGCCAGCAGCAGCACCAACGGCCCCTACAAGTTCGTTCCGTCGGGTAGAGCCCAAGCAGGAAGCAGTCGACCGCAAAGACCGCACCGCACCGGCTGCGAAGAAGCTACCAAAGGCTGAGGGCCGACAGCTCGCACGTGAGTATTCACTCGCAAAGGATAGCGGGGAGGACAGTTGGCAGATTTTCCTCGACCTGGCACGCGACTATAAGGCACGCGACTCACGTCTGGCCACGGTCTATATCGACTCCGATCTCAAGGGTGTCCTCGACCGTCTGAAGTCTGCTACGAGTGTGAAGCTCCCTTCAACAGCCCTACTGAGTGCCATCGTTGCCCGCTTCGTCTTCGAACACGAGAAGGATATTAAGAACGCAATCTTTGGTGAGAGCTTGTTGTAAGAACTATAATAAAAGAACAAAACTGCAGGACAATAGTAGGCCCAACTGGCCCCACCCCCAACCCCCTCCCCCATAGGGCTACTCTTTCTATACATCTTTTTAATATCATAATACATTGATACTCAGTAAAATACTTGCGTATGTCATGGTTTTTTAGTATCTTTGTATATGCAATTAAACAACATATTTGACTCTCTCGGAGGAGATAAAAGAATCGAACGAAGAGTTAATAGCTTGTTCGATAAGATGGTAGAGAAACAGAGTGCGGTTATTAATAAGTGCTTTGAAGATAAGGCACCTAAAGTTGGTGCATATAGAGTACTACGTAATAAGAACTGGGATATGGAAGATCTAATAGATAGAATAAGGCAATTCTCTGGTAGTGAGTGTGTTGGACATAAACATGTATTATGCATACAAGACACTACGGAGCTCTCTTACGACCACATGAAAGGGCGTTTGAAGGAGGATGACCCCGACTTTGGAGATGGTTCTATGCAACTGAAAAAGTATTCTATTTTCGTACATCCTACTATGATTGTGGACGCTGAATCTTGCCTTCCCATAGGCTTCTCCTCTGTGAGAATATGGAATCGTGAGCGCATAGAAGGACGAAAGAAGACTAATAAACGAGCTACTTTACCATATAAGGATAAGGAATCCTACCGGTGGACTTTGTCTGCAAAGGAGAGCGCAGAGTGCATCCCTAGTGATGTTCGTAAGACAATAGTTGGCGATCGTGAGAGTGATGTCTACGCCTTTATGGACGAGACTTTGGAAGTGGGATGCGACTTTTTGATACGTTCAACTCATAATCGCAAGAGTAGCGTAGGTACTGATTTAGATACACTTACAGAGCATTTAGCCAAGCAGAAACCTATGGGCGAGTACAGTTTCTCACTCCCCGGACGGCAAGGTCGAAAGAACAGAACAGCCATTATGGAGGTACGTTTTATGCCTATCACCCTTCACGCACCACA
>NZ_FZNZ01000041.1 GCF_900187995.1 Prevotella jejuni | reverse complement strand
AACGAAAGACCAAGAGAAAAATTAAACTTTTCTACTCCAAAGTGTGAGTTCTTTAAACACGTTTTGTAATTTTGCACTTGCTGGTTGACTCTGCGTTATCGATTCTTTGAGGAAAAAGAATCATTTTCTTGTGTATGTAAGAACGAAAGTGTACCTTTGTCATAATGAGAATTTTTGAATGCCTAAAGGTACAAAAACTTTAGGAAATAGCAAAGCCCTGGCTTGAGAAAGTCGGGGCTTTGTGCATAAAAAAAGAGGATGTGGACATTTTGACACACCCTCTTTCTTATTTTTATGCATTGCTTGTTGATTTTCTTCTCATGGGGGCTTCTCGCCCCCAAACCCCTCGGTGTTTTCAGGTATAGATTATTAAGCTACACCAGCACTTGGGATTGCAGTTCTATGTTGAACTTGCGCTGTTTCGAGGGGGAGGATACGTACCGTTTCTTCTGGTTTTACTTCCCAGAATACTGATACAAAATTGGGGTCTGCTCCATTTTCTAAAAGAAACTTTGTCATGCCATAGTTATGCTCCCATACGGCATAAAGCAGATAGGACATACCATATTTTCCCGTAGAATTTACGTTCCATCCTTTGTGCATCATATCAAGGATTTTATCCTTGTCGCAATCATGAATGGCTTGAATAATAGGATATTCTTTCTCACTGAAAAAACGCTTGTAAGGTGCTTCACTGTTAAACATACTGCATGAGGTTAAAATAAGTAATGATAGTAATACTATAATATATTTCATTGCCTTATCAGTCATCCTATTTCGCATTATCCATAGCTGGTTTATACGGGAACTCTACACCTATACTTTTTAATCGTGCAACAAGCTTCTTAAAGTCTGGATTATCATAATCTCCATTTCCATAGTTTATAAAATCTTGTACCCAATACGCAACATTTTCTTTACCTCCAGTATTTCTTCCAATACCTCCCGTTTTCATAGGATCAGCACCTTTGTCCCATAGCCATAGGACGAAAGCCCATTGTCTTGCAAGTGCTTGGTCTATTATTACAGTCTCGTTCGTGCTATCAAACTGATTTATATCTGCACCATGCTCTAATAGGTATTCTATCTTTTGCTTATCTTTATATAATGCAGCCGTAAATAAAGGAAGCTGTGCTCGTGTATCATTAGGATTAGCCCCATGTTCGAGCAATAATTTCATATAATTCATTCCATATTTATCGTAGCATGTTCTTTCAAGAGGGAGCATACAAACAGTTTCTTCTGGTGTTTCATCCCAGAATACTGATACAAAATTAGGGTCTGCCCCATTTTCTAAAAGAAACTTTGTCATGTCATAGTTATGTTCCCATATCGCATAAAGTAGATAGGACATACCATATTTCCCCGTAGAATTTACGTTCCATCCTTGGTGTATCATATCAAGGATTTTATCCTCGTCGCAATCATGAATGGCTTGGATAATGGGATATTCTTTCTCACTAAAAAAACGCTTGTAAGGTGCTTCACTGTTAAACATACTGCATGAGGTTAAAATGAGGGATGACAATAATGCTATAATTTTTTTCATTGTTATGGATTGTTTCTTTAAAGAATGTTGGCAATAATTGGTCTTCCTAACTCTGCCTCCTCAGCTTGTATTGCTTTGAGGAGTAAAGGTAGGTCGTGTCCTTTAGCAAAATTAAAGTTGTCCAGAGTGTGTAACATAATTCTTTCGCCTGCAGCCTTTGGCATTAGAGATAGATTATTACTTGCCATATTTAAGAAATCTTGATTTGAATAATAGGTATGAACCTTTGAAGTATCAGGATTCTGTACGCCATACTTTTTATAAGTATTCGGATGAACGCCTGCAGGGCAGAAAGCGTAAGTCTTGCTACCAGTGGCAGCACCTGCAGCTGTCGCCAAACCACCACCAAGGGAATGACCAGCAATAGTCATTTGTTTACCTTGTCTTTCTGATCCTTTTTTTACTTTTTTAGCTAATTCTATAGACTTTTTATATTGTTCACTTCCCATACCTAATCCCTGCTTCATATTATCGTCAGTCCATTCTTTGCTCCAGTCATGTATTAAATCATTTTCAGGATGGGCAGGGTCACTGTAGGTACCACGATAAACAAGTACATAATCTCCATTCTTGTCTTTATAGATATCTGCTTTGAAACCTGTGGAGGGATCTTTTAAGTCAGTTGAATTAACTCCTAACTTTTTCATTTCCTCTGCATCCAACTTCTCATACCCATCAAGTTTTTCATTCTTACTCTTAAGCATAGCTTGTTGCTCAGGGCTTAGCCCATCCATTGCCTTGTTCATGTCATAATCCTTATCTTTCTTTTTTGTCGTTCGATTATAAGCAAAGTAACTTAAGACTAACATTTTAGCGGCTTCAGAAAAGTCGGGTTTTATGATAGTTATAAGTCCTCCTTGTATGCAATTCAACATAGCTCCTTCAAGTAAGGCTTTCTGACCACTGATTTTCACGGATGAATGTACTCTTGTCCAAGTAGACATCTTTGTATATGCGGCGCAGATATTTGACATTATCACATTTTGAACCATCTTTGATACTTTTCCATGCAGGAAAGCGTACATTCCCACTGCACCAAGCGCAGCACCTGCAATACTCCCTATTCGTGCACCATGAACTGTTGCGCTAACCATAGTGCCAACTTTATTAAAGAACCCCATATCCTTGGATGCATCTTTCCCCGCTCGCCAACCTCTCAGTGCACCGACTACTAATCCTGCTAAAGCTCCACCTATTGCGGCTTGCTGACATAGAACAGAGGTAAGGAGAGTCATATTCATCAATACAGTTGCAAGCACACTGATGAAAGCTCATCCATAACATTTGCCCTTTACATGCTTTTTGCCTTCTAAAAGACGCCTAACTGACTACAATAGATGCCCTTTTGGACTTGATACTAATGCCAATTTGAGGTCCTATTAATCACCTTTTTTTGTATGAGTTTATAACAAGCTGTTTTCTGACGAATGAAAACTTACTTTATATGCGTGTTATTGCCTTTATTTGTAGATGTTTTATTCGAAACTATGTAACAACTTTTCAAAAGCATTATCTACGAGTTTGCAAATTTAATAATTGTTCTCATTTGATTTTATTTGGAATAATTAAAATTATACTTGATCTTATTAAGCAGTTGTTCCACTTCCTTTTCGGAGTCGATATTACAATAGAACTTGGTGATGAGAATCGTTGAGCCTGCACGTACTATGACAAAACTTGGGTTGTCATAGTTATAGTTTTTATATACATCAGCATTCCCCAAAACCTTATTAACCTTGACTACGGCGATACCCTCTTTAATGTTCATTTGCAGTGTTGCCGAAACACGGTCGTAGTAATTAATGGCATCAGTCTCATCTTTGAATTCATAGAACTCCAGAGGGATATCAATCATTACATTATGCAGGTCGTCTTTGACACTTTTCATCATAACGGTAATATTGGCTATTCCTGTCTTGTCAGATATTGCACTCTTATCGACCGCTGCCTTTGTAAACCCTAAGGTAAGAGCAGTCTGTTCAAACTGCTTTCCAGTAACAGGAGTCAATCGAAGAAATGCACCACCAACATAGGCAAAGTAAGCAAATAGCCCAGCTATAATCAGCAGGGATAATACAGCTAATAGTTTTTTCTTTTTCATGAATCTTTTCTTTTATTTATGTAAGGACACTAAACACGCCATTTAAAATCATCACCACAATCAATATGATTGTTTTTATTTTCTCAGTGTAAATGCACATTAAGAGGTTGAAAAAATTGAAGAAAACCCATAAAGGAATGTATTTACCTTTCACATAAGCCACTAAATTTAAGTAATAAACTGAACTTTTTTCTCGCTGCCCAGAATAAACAAAGGGAATGTATTTCCCTTGATTCTCCCTAAAATCAGGCTCCAAATAGCATAGCAAGTTTTTGGGGTGAGATTCTATTATACTACTAAAAGAACGCTGTGGATAAGGAAGAGACATATAATATGTTGCTTCAAACTCTTTGTCTGGAAAACTTTCTGACTCAAACCGAACTGTATGGTTTCCTCTACTACCCGTAATTGTAATCCCATATTCTTTTCCTGTAATGTCATCCTTTGTGTATTTTACAGGAATATCAACAAAAATCAACTCTTTATCAGCTTTATAGGTTAGATAAACAAAGCAACCTATATAGCTGAAGAATGCAAATAATTGAAGAAAAATTATCAGTATCTTATATCTTGTTTTCATACACATTAATTTTAGCTTTCACCTCCTTTTCATTCTTCTCTGCGGCATTTTTTGCTTCAATTTTACTTGCTAATAAATAGTTTCCAGAGGCACGTAGAACATCTGTCAGAAGGTTCATTACGATTCCTTTGCCCGCCTCTTTGGCATTTGCCAATAGAGTTTTGCCTAAATTCCAGTTTCTCATAACTCCATTAACCTCTCCTTCTACAACCACATGATAATTCCCATTCCTATCGCAATAGCTATTAGTAGAAGTATGAGTTGTCTGACGTTGTGTTCTACTCACATTTCCATTCCCTACAGTGTTTCGTAAAACGGTAGTATTATGTATTTCTACTGTTGGAGTAGGAGTATTTGTTCCATCGGGAGAAACTACAAAAACAACCCTATAGTTCGTAAAATCAACCAATCCGACATTGCTATAGACACCAGTTTGTGCATTTGCTGATGTAGAAGCGTCTGAAATATTGGCTGCCGTTTCACCTAATGGGTTTTGTGCAATTTTTGAATACTTATTAAAATCTGACTCAGAAACCGTCTTATCATAAGTTTCTCCTTCAATATAATTATGAATACTATTATTCCCAATCTGAATATTCTTCTTTCCGTATCCATATAGTTCACTTGCTCCAAAATTAAAAAGAAATCCACTTACCATACCTAAGAGTTGTTTGCCCAAAGCCTGTACTCCAAACTCTGTAAATGTAGCTGCTAAAGAACCTACTGAAGACAATAGTCCTCCAATTGCAGAGCCTACAGCAGAAGAGGCAGCAGCTAATGCTGCTACAGACAATCCTGTACTCCAACGTTTATAATCCTGCAAAGCTTCTGCTTTCTCTTTAGAATAGCAGATTTCCACAGTACCTCCTAAACAGCAAGTCATCTTAGATGTTTCTAAAATGGGCATGTGTACTTTATTTATAATTATCATAGGATGAAAAGGTGTCCAGTCTGATGTAAGCATGGCACAAATACAAGGTATCATACCAGCAAGAAGACCAGTTCCTGCATATCCAACTGTTGCAGCTGCAACAAGAGCTGTTCCACCAGATAAAACAATAGCAGCAGCGGCAATGGCACCAATTATGGCACCGACTATGGCACCTGCCAAAACCATCTTAGCACAATTAAAGTTAGCAGTCATCCTATCATTCCTTGTAGCAACAGGATGCCCTCCATACATCAAGACTGATGACTGGCTTGTCACTTGAAGTTGATTAGTAGTCATGCCTTCTGTGCAGACCAAATAAACTCCTTCTGGGACTAATAGTTGCGCCATACCTTTATTTCTTCTTTTATGAATTTAACTTCAAATTCCTGCTTTGAACACATTTTGTTGTTGGCAAGATTCTCTATTAACTCTGCCTGACAAGACTCAATTATTCCTTGTTTGCTGTCGTACGAATAGCTTGCTCTCAGTTTATTTTTTATACAGATAAGACGTGTCTTGGAAAAGCTGCTTAAATTTATCATTATATAATTTTCTAAAGTCCTCATTTGGTACACCTTCTGCATCAATAGAAAGTTTCAAATGACCATCCTTATTGTCCTGTATTTGTCTTGAAGATTTGAAAGTTACATCTTTCCCTGTAAAAACTTGTGACGGTAGTGTAAATAAAGAACAATTATTGATTACTTCTTGTCCATATACATCTGAAAAGAACAAAACATATAATGGTGTCTTTTTTATCAAACTTATTGTATTTTTGAAGTCATTTTCAGCAGCGTCAAGTATTGGTCTAACTGTCTCGTCATTCTCTAATTGTGAGAAACGTTCAAGACGTAAAGATTTCCAACGATTATAAATATCTTCCTGATTCTTAACCTTAACAGGCATTCCTGTCTTATTGAGAACTAACACAAGGTCTGAAATGGGAATATTAAACATACACATAAACTCTATCAGTTGACGATATTGAGGGTTATATTTAATAATATTATGTACCCCCGTTTTTATATGAATACAAAAGGAATAGTACTATCAATCTCTATATTGCTTTTTTTTTGTATGTTTCTCAGGAGAAATTCATATTTTTCCCCGTTAATAAATTCATTTATCTTATTCATATTTACCAAGAGTTTGTTCCTTTAGCCCAAATCTCATTAAACTAGTAAAAAACAATTTCAAATGATTTATAATGACTGCCATTAGAAAATGATATTTGGGAATGGTTCTTGTTTGATAACTCACATCATCAACCACAAATAAATCATTCCTAATGAAATTTGGGCTTAAATATGATTGATTGCATAAGATTAATATCACGAGAGATTATCATATGCATCCCCTATATACTCAAAATTGTCTTGCAACCAATAGTAATAACCACCTTTGCCTTTAAATAGCTGTTCTAATAATTCTGTAAAAGAATTAGCTATGATAGGCTGTTCTCCTACAACACCATACCTATCCCAAAAGCTATCATAACATTTACCCAAACGTTCCTTAAACAGGTCTATTGTTATAAATTGTGGGTTGTCATCTGCTATAATAAACCAATTATTACTAATATCATCAGGAACCTCTTCTCCAATTATGACAGGATTAGCTTTTTTAAAATCTTCTATTCCGACTATTTTCACAGAATACTCTGAATTCTCCCAAAAAATAATCGAGTTATAATTCTCAAGATAATATCTTAAGTCATCAGGCAAAAGATATCCTACATCAACATTTACATGATGTTCTCTCTTCAATAATAAACAGTCCTTTGACTCTGAAATAGCCTTGAGGATTCTTTGAACTCTTTCCATAATTTTATTTACACATTGTATATATATATTAAACTCCTTATAATATTCATCTCTTGCATACTGTGGAACACCAGCAGCATCAAACATGTCTTCTGATAATTTAAATATCTCATGTGGAGAGATTTCTTCCCAAGCTACTTTACCTCCAACAGGTTTACCTGTTTTCTCTTTCAGCCATTCTCTATAAACTTGCTTCGTAGAATCATGCTGTCCTAACTGGTGGAAAGGGATGAAGTCACGGATACCTTTTATGTTTCGAAGGTCATCATAGATATCATAGTCAGCCTGCCAAACAACGTTACCATAACTGTTGTACGCTTCCACAGGGCGACCCATATAGTCGCTGATAATCGTGTAGCGTTCAGCGTTCTGTATCTTTGCCACAGGAACGTACGAACCTTCCTCATACACCCATGTGACAAGGTTCTCTACCGGCTCTTCGCCCAGCATACGGATGCGACCGAACTCGTCAATGCTATGCTGCGGTCGGTCCTTCTCCTCATACTGCCACTCCTGCACCATCACGTTGCCGTCCCAGAGGTAACGGAAGACGTGACCATTGAAGAGTTTTGCCGTGCGACGCCCAAGGGCATCATGTTCTATGTATTCTTCTTGTCATACGTCTTTATTTATCTAAATTCATTATAAATAAACTTGCACGCATCGTCCTCTGTTTTAAAGGACGCAAGTTCATTTTGATTACCATGTTCATCAATATATAATACTTTCCACATGCTATAGTCTTCAACTAAGACAATAGTATCCCACGTAGCAATAGAGCCTTCTAAAGAATATTCGTGGGGCGAAATACCCATAGACAGTAGCTGTTTAGCTAACTCTTTCTTATTCATTACATTATTATATTTCTTTTAATATACCACGATTAACGAGTACTTTTATTTGCACAGGTGTCTTATACTGGGTTCTTAAACCAATTTGACCAAATGTAGGTGTAATCGTCATTTTTTCACTTCAAATGGCTTTAGAATCTCATAGACACAGTATATCTTACTTCATAATAAATGGAATAAGAAAAACTATTCAAGTTCTAATACCAATGTTTGTGAAATATCTTTAAAACCTCCTCTTCCCTCATCTGCATCTATTAAGATATTACCACAAAGGCATGAACCAGATTTCATAGAAGGGATAATTGTATGACAATTTAAACATAAATAAAACAAGTTTTTCCCTTTGGGTAAGCCTCCGTCACCTTGATATTCTAAAATTTTGATGTTTCTTTCTTTCATCTTTAATTATATTTCTTTTATAAATCCATGATCAATATAATACTGAATAGATTCAGGCAACTGGTGCTGTATACCAAGTCCTTCTTGCCCAAACCAAGGCTCTGCCGGACCACTACGAACGTTATCTATAGATTTTATAACTTCATACTGATGATATTCTTTCTTTATACTTGAGCTCGGTAAAGATCTTTGAGTAAAAGGCGTTCCTGCATCAGCGACAAAGTTTCCACCAGGATGCCCAAACCTATCAACCTTATGCCCAACATCTAAAGAACCTATTTTATCTTTCCCCTTGACAAATCCAAAATTATCTGGCCAGCCAGGATCTTTTGCAAAAGTTCCATCAGAGTTACGCCAACGTCCTTTTTTATCTTCATATACTTTTGCTGTATTTGAATTCTTACATTTCAATCCAAATACATCAGCCCACTTATTCAAATCCCCCACATACCCATACAGCGTAGGATTATTTCCTACTAACCTTATCGGGTCTTGGCTGATGTAATTACCAATTCTCGGGTCA
Organism: Prevotella jejuni; assembly: GCF_900187995.1. Taxonomy (GTDB): domain Bacteria; phylum Bacteroidota; class Bacteroidia; order Bacteroidales; family Bacteroidaceae; genus Prevotella; species Prevotella jejuni. The sequence goes on along the minus strand of NZ_FZNZ01000041.1, from coordinate 17,357 downwards.
TAATAGCGGAAGCGGTTGTAGTAGAGGCGCGTCTCATCGTCCTCATACTGTCCCAACTGGCGGAAAGGAATGAAGTCACGAATGCCTTTTATGTTTCGAAGGTCGCCATAGATATCATAGTCAGCCTGCCAAACTACGTTACCATAGCTGTTGTACGCTTCCACAGGGCGACCCATATAGTCACTGATGATCGTATAGCGTTCACCGTTCTGCAGCTTTGCCACAGGGACGTATGAACCTTCCTCATAAACCCACGTGACAAGGTTCTATATTGTTTCATTCCTTTATCAACCGAACGGTTGATTTAAACTATGTCATTTTCTTATACTTATATGATACATCTAACAAGAAGTTAATCAAATCATTTTCAGGATAATCAAGTAAAAATCTTGGATATGAAGGTAGGTATTTAGACTTATTTAAAACTGCCAACATTTTTTCTAACTCTAACTTTATATTAAATAACATAGTCATGGGCAAACCTTCATCAGCACATTTGCTGATTCGAGAGTCCTCAATCTTCTTGTTTACTTTTTCTAAAGCCACCATAATTAGTTTATCAATATCCATAACTTAAGTATTAAGATAGTGAACCATATTTCCATGGTTCAAGTATAAAAATTTGATTTGCACCGCCTATGTATTGAGGTCCTTCGTTTAGCTGAGGAGCAACCTTACCTTTAATCATAGTTGTTTCTGGTTTTATTTTCCATTGTTTAATTCCTGTCATTGAGTTCCATTTTGGGGGTAAAGCAAGATTTGCTCTATTTGTCATCGGTCCAAATGTATCTGACAAGAACTGTCCCATAGGTTGTGCATTTCCTCCAAAGAATCTTATACCATACTCGTTGACACCTGCCTTCTGAACTTTTATTGTTCCAATCTCAAAAGACTCTAAGATTTCTTTACGCTTTGCTCTAGAAACTCCCATTTCTCTTAAGTATTGTGAAGCCAACTTGACACCCTTAAAACAATCATCGTAGGGATTGGGGACATCAAATGTTTTATGTGACAAAGAATGTTCAACACCTTTAACATTACACTCTGAAAGACCCCAAATGTCTATAAGCGTATTACAATCCCTTACATACCCATACAGCGTTGGATTATTTCCCATCAATCCTATCGGGTCTTGACTTATGTAGTTACCAATCCTCGGGTCATAATATCTGAACCTGTTGTAGTAGAGGCGAGTCTCATCGTCCTCATACTGTCCCAACTGGCGGAAAGGGATGAAGTCACGAATGCCTTTTATGTTTCGAAGGTCACCATAGATGTCATAGTCTGCCTGCCAAACAACGTTACCATAGCTGTTGTACGCTTCCACAGGGCGACCCATATAGTCGCTGATAATCGTGTAGCGTTTACCGTTTTGTATCTTTGCCACAGGAACGTATGAGCCTTCCTCATAAACCCATGTGACAAGGTTATCTACCAGCTCTTCACTCTGCATACGGATACGACCGAACTCGTCAATGCTATGCTGTGGTCGGTCCTTCTCCTCATACTGCCACTCCTGCACCATCACGTTGCCGTCCCAGAGGTAACGGAAGACGTGACCGTTGAAGAGTTTTGCCGTGCGACGCCCAAGGGCATCATACTCGAAGCGGACAGTCTTGCCGTATGGAAGCCGCACCTCCTTAAGCATGCCGTTGCCATACCATTCATAGGCATAGTCACCTGCCTGCCAAGCAATATGCGTGCCACTTTCCTCCGATACTTCGTGGTTCGGATGCTGTGTTAGTCCACGACGTGGAGTCTTCAGGACAAGGTTACCCTCAACGTCATAGAGATAGTCATAATGGCGGTCACGGAGAATCCTGCCACCCTTGCCGTGTACGCTTGAACGCTGTAGGATGCAAGAACTAGATTTAGTAATATTTTTAACACTTTGCGGTATCTATGCGTTGCTTTTTTCCACTTTTATATTTAATATTAATTATAAACCCACAATCATATGCTTCTATTAAAATGTCAGAGAACTCTGTTGCAATTTTTATCTTGATTATCTTATTATCAAAATATTCCCAGCTATAATTTTGAAGAAAACCTATTTCCTCTGCATTCAAGATAATTACAGAACAATCATCAGAACCAGATACGTTTTTCTGTTGTTCTTTTATAACAGGAGTTTCTAAAATATCTATATTTTTGTCGTTGTTGTATAATCTGATGAACTCACCATCTTTATCTTTGAGATATAGCAAATTAGGATTCACAGAAATAACATTATCCATATTTAAATGACATATCTGTATAATCTCAGAATTAAGATCTTCTTTTCGTTGGGAATTCTTCCCGATGTCTTTCTGAAATACTTTGTTAAATAGTTTCATCTGGGATGAATCGTTCTCCGCACTCATTTCTGAAAAAATAAAACGAGAACTAGATATTCCCAAGTGATACAACTCATTCGCCAAATGATTTAATTTATCTATATCATTATCAAACCATTTATACTCGCCTTCCGAAATAGAATAATACCTTTCATACCAAGCAATCCAAGTAATTGTTATTGCTAAAACATACTGCTTGAGGTACGGGCTATAGCCAACTTTGTAGTACTTATTCTTATTTACTTTAATTTCTTCTAACATATGAAATTACTTTATAATTCTTGTTATAGTTACATTTCCCTTTGGTACCTGGTCTATTATACCTTCTGATATACCACCAGAGGTCTTCCCTCCAGCTATAAACAAATCATTAGCACCAGAAATTCCCGAGCTTGCTGATCTTAAGTTATAATTTTGAGGATTTGAAATATCTATTCTGTACATGCCTCCTTTTCCTTGCCAACCATCCTTAGGAATACCTAAAGCTTCTTCTATTATAGAAACATCTCCATTGGCTTTCTTTAATAAATCATCTATCTGATTGCTTGGAGAAACAAACTGTCCGTCAGGTCTTCCAACCATAGATGAGTTTTTAACAAATTGTTCATAACTATCACCAGGAATGAGAAATGAAGCTCCATTCTTAAAATCAGAACTCAGCTTGCAATCTGATAATCCCCAAACATCTACATACTTATTCAAATCCCCCACATACCCATACAACGTAGGGTTATTTCCTACTAACCTTATCGGATCTTGACTGATATAATTACCAATCCTCGGGTCATAATAGCGTAAGCGGTTGTAGTAGAGGCGCGTCTCATCGTCCTCATACTGTCCCAACTGGCGGAAAGGGATGAAGTCACGAATGCCTTTTATGTTTCGAAGGTCACCATAAACATCATAGTCAGCCTGCCAAACTACGTTGCCATAACTGTTGTACGCTTCCACAGGGCGACCCATATAGTCGCTGATAATCGTGTAGCGTTCACCGTTCTGTATCTTTGCCACAGGTACGTACGAGCCTTCCTCATACACCCATGTGACAAGGTTCTCTACCGGCTCTTCGCCCTGCATACGGATGCGACCGAACTCGTCAATGCTATGCTGCGGGCGGTCCTTCTCCTCGTACTGCCACTCCTGCACCATCACGTTGCCGTCCCAGAGGTAACGGAAGACGTGACCATTGAAGAATTTTGCCGTGCGACGCCCAAGAGCATCATATTCAAAGCGGACTGTCTTGCCGTATGGAAGACGCACCTCCTTGAGCATACCGTTACCATACCATTCATAGGCATAGTCACCTGTCTGCCAAGCAATATGCGTGCCACTTTCCTCCGAAAGCTCGTGGTTCGGATGCTGTGTCAGCCCACGACGTGGAGTCTTCAGGATAAGGTTACCCTCAACGTCATAGAGATAGTCATAATGGCGGTCATGGAGAATCCTGCCACCCTTGCCGTATTCCCTGTCCCTACGGTCACGACTGCGGAAGACGTTTCCTGTGGCATCAGGCATACGATAGTCGTACATGCCGTCCTCATAGCAGAGTTTAGCCGTAAGCTACACTACTCGCAGATATTATTAAGCAAGTTCCCTAATGAAATAGTAAGAGATTTTCAGTTTAACTTTGTAAAGATAATTCTATTAAAAAGTGATAACTACGCTTTGATATTACGAAATCGACTCTTTTGTGATACAAAACCTATACTTTAACCGTGTAAAACAGCCGCTTTTTGAACGCGAAATAGCAAGAAATTGTAATATTCTACTGTATAATGAGTTATGTAATGCTTATACTTTTGAAAATATTTATATCTTTATTAACTTCTTTTTATTCTTAAATATGCTGGTTACAATTCCATCAAAAGCTCTGTTTTTAGATTATCAAACACTCTATAGCACTGCTTTTTATAAAATATTTCAGAAAAGTAAACAAGCATAATCACTCATCATTGGCAAAATCTATCGCTTCCTTTATCACATAAAAATCCTTATTCTCTTTGGATATGGAACCTATCAGTTTAGAGAACTCCATCTCTCCCAAAACTGATTTATAATCATCGAGCATAACATCCAAATTCCCCTTGTATCTTTCCTTTTCATATGGATTCCCTTGCAGATAATACAAGTTTATGTATCTTTTGGCTTCAGAAGGGTTTAGGTATAACAATAATTCAAAGACTTTTGCTTCAAAAAAGCTATCTTTAAGTAATGAAAGGAAATATTCCAACAACGCACTGTCTTCAGATTTCCTTATCTCTATACCTGACAGAAAAGCCTGAAGTCTTTCCCGACTCTCAAAGTATTCTTTAACTAATAAATCCAGTTCTTTCATCCTTTACACACTTTGCCACTACTTACTATATCTGTCTTTGAGACATTGTCCTTAATTTTCCAATCAGGAACTCCTCCTTTGGTTTTGCCTTTTAGCACAACATCCTTTCCCTTTGTATCAATATCAACAAAATAATCAGCACCTAAAGCTCCTGTACTTTTTTTTATCGCATCAGGGTTTTGAGGTTTAATTTTTGTACTTGTAGCACTTATACCTCCTCTTGTATCTTTTGGATCATACTTAAAACCATTTTTCTTAAAATCTTTATATTCAGCTTTCGACATAAATCTTCTTACAATTCCTGGGTTTTGCGGAATACCATTAAAATTTAATCCAAATAAATCTACATACTCATTACAATCCTCCACATACCCATACAGCGTAGGATTATTTCCTGCTAACCTTATCGGATCTTGGCTGATGTAATTACCAATCCTCGGGTCATAATAGCGGAAGCGGTTGTAGTAGAGGCGCGTCTCATTGTCCTCATACTGACCCAACTGGCGGAAGGGAATGAAATCACGGATGCCCTTGCGGTTACGAAGGTCACCATAAATATCATAGTCAGCCTGCCAGACTACGTTGCCATAGCTGTTGTACGCTTCCACAGGGCGACCCATATAGTCGCTGATAATCGTGTAGCGTTCACCGTTCTGCAGCTTTGCCACAGGAACGTACGAGCCTTCCTCATACACCCATGTGACAAGGTTATATACCGGCTCTTCGCCCTGCATACGGATACGGCCGAACTCGTCAATGCTATGCTGCGGTCGGTCCTTCTCCTCATACTGCCACTCCTGCACCATCACGTTGCCGTCCCAGAGGTAACGGAAGACGTGACCATTGAAAAGCTTTGCCGTGCGACGTCCAAGGGCATCATATTCGAAGCGAACAGTCTTGCCGTAAGGAAGCCGCACCTCCTTGAGCATGCCGTTGCCATACCATTCATAAGCATAGTCACCTGTCTGCCAGGCAATATGCGTGCCACTATCCTCCGACACCTCGTGGTTCGGATGCTGTGTCAGTCCACGACGTGGAGTCTTCAATATGAGGTTGCCTTCTACGTCATAGAGAAAGTCATAATGGCGGTCACGGAGAATCCTGCCGCCCTTGCCGTATTCCCTATCCCTGCGGTCACGACTGCGAAAGACGTTTCCTACGGAATCTGGCATACGATAGTCGTCCGTACCGTCCTCATAGCGAGCGCTCATCAGACTGCCAACCGCATCATAGGCGTAGGCTGTCTTGCCTCCAGTGATTCCGTCTATCACACTCTGCAGACGTCCCGACGCATTCCACGCATAGCGGCGGTCGTAGCCGTCCTGATGCAGCGAGCGGCTCTTCTGCGAGATGACATTGCCATAGGCATCGTAGGTACGTGTCATACGGATGCCACCAGAAAAGATCTTCTCTATCTTCAGTCCCTCGCTGTCACGGACGATCTTCTCCTCCCAGCTCTCACCGCCACCACCGGCTGCCGCCACACGGCTGAGCAATCCATCCTCATCAAAGCTATTCTGTACGACCGAACCAAGCGAAGTCCTTGTCTCTATACGGTTTCCAAGGTCATCATAGATATTCTCTACCGTTGTACCCTTGTCACCGGGCAGACCACCACTGAAACACTCCTTGACCACACGGCCGCCCTCGTCATACGCCATAGAAACGCTGCCCGTAGTATTGCGTGCCTCAGTAAGCCTGCCGAGCACATCATAGCTGAAAGCTTCTATCGTGCCATCACTGAAGCTGCTGCGTGTCAGCCGTCCTCGCTGGTCATACTCGTATTCCGTCCATCTGCCACCAGCCCTTTCCTCACGGATGACGCGTCCAGAGCGGTCACGCATATACCTACGGTGCATGCGGTCAAAGCCCGTCTCACCAATAATCTCTCCACGGAGGTTGCGGTCAAAAGTATATTCCTCACCATGCTCGTTGGTAAGCATACGAAGGCGGTCCATACGGTCATAGGCAAATCGCAGCACGCTGCCGTCCTCGCCCTCACGCTGGAGGATGTCGCCCATCGGCGAATACTTGTACTTCACACGGTGAAAACCCTCACTCGCCTCGACCACATCCTCATAGGAATTGTAGCGGAGGTTCGTCGTGCGCTTACCAGTAGTGATAGAAGTAACTCGGTTTAAGCGGTCATAGCGGAACGTCTGTCGTGCGCCGGCAGAGGTAAAAATTCAAAATATGATGTTCTATATAAACATCAAATCATTATATTAATCCAAAGAGGAGAAATGGCAGGTTTAGTCCATATCACCTCGTCGCCGTAAGGCTTTTCCCTTTTTTCACCATCATTTCGTGCTACTATACCGATATAGCATTAAGTATTTATTCATTAAAAGAACAGAAATCACTTTTTCTTTTCATTATAAACTACTTCTTCATACATAGAGGTAGACTTTATGATAGAATCCAGACTGTCATCCGAGCAATACTTAATAGTGTAAAACAGCGTAGCAGATTCTTGTCCTGTCCTATCATACTGGCTTACCTCTATTTTTTGCAACTTGTCATTGTCGTCATAGAAATAACACTCTTCTCTTCCACCAAATCTTCCTTTACCCAGTACTTTGTCAACAAGATTCCCCTTTTTCAGATAACAGTAACTGACATTCTGCAGGATTTTCCCATTATTATAATATAATGACTTGAACATATCCTTTTCATAAAAAAGGAACTGATGGTTAAACTGATTTTCTATCTCACACCCTTCCCGCACTTCTATAATCTGTTTCTTTTCGTTGAAGCCATATAAAAAGAGATTGTTCGTACTTTTCAAGCGATTAAACTGCTTTATAGGATTTCCCCTTCTCATTCCTACTCGTAGGAAAGAATAGGGGATGATTTCGTAATAGAATCCCTTATAGACCTCCGTTTCAACTATCTGTGCCTCTACGCCCTCTTTCAGAGTGTCAAACATGCTTGGAGTATTATACTTATCATACTCTTTCTTTAATTCTTCCAGTGTCATGACTATGCTATTTAAATATTAAAAGTTCCAGAACGAAGTTCATCTCCAATTTTCATCAATTCTTCTTCAAATTGATCTTTATCATTAATGTTTTTCAGTCTATCGTAAACATTCTTTTTATAGGCTTCCGTATGTACCTTACTATGCGCATGAGCCGATATACCTGCAGCCTCCTTTACTTTTGAAGATGTTGACAGAAAAACACCATTAACAGCATCATTCTTTTTCAATCCAAGCTGTGTCATCTTCTTTCGGAGTTCCACCATCCTGTTATCACTTGAATTTGACATGATAATATGATGAGCGGAATTCTTGTAAGATGGAGTAACTATATAGGCATCTTCCATTGCTTTACGAAGTTTAGCTGCATCGGAAGAACAGTCTAAGCCAAATGGATCTACCCAACCATTGGGTTCTGCCACATACCCATACAACGTAGGATTATTTCCTGCTAACCTTATCGGATCTTGGCTGATGTAATTACCAATCCTCGGGTCGTAATAGCGGAACCTGTTGTAGTAGAGGTGCGTCTCATCGTCCTCATAGTGCCCTAACTAGCGGAAAGGAATGAAGTCAAGGATGTCCTTGCGGTTGCGAAGTTTACCATAGTTTGGGAACAATATAATATCTGATGATATCTCCATACTTATCTGGAGTAATAACTTTGTAACATGCAAACATACTTTCATCAATTAATGTTCCGTACATTCTACCTAAATACTCTTCCCTTTTTAGACTAACAGCTTTATCTTGTGTCAAATAACTTGCTACAAGTTTTGTGCTAACGAGAATATTGGGTACAGAGAAACCAACATCGTTTATCTCGTCTACAGGATCTAACAATGTAATACATAAAAATAAATTGTCATTCTCTGTACTACTTAAAGTATGCCTTAAATAAAGTTTCAGATTATATAGTAAGAACAAGGAACAATTAAGCAGACACACTGAAAAATCTTCACGTGCAATACTTTCTTGTAAAATATTTATCCTTTCATATCTGTCTATTATTGGTACTTCCTCAGATAAATTTGAACGAAATACCATATTTGATATCTCATCCAATTGTTGACTGGTATATATGTTTTCATATATACTCTTCATCATACTTTCCAACCGTGTTCTCTTAACCATTTCTTTGTCTTGTTTGAAAACTTCGGATCACTATCGTGTATAGAACCATCTAAATTTATAGCACCATCCCATTTACCCTTACCATGTGCATGCCATTGAGAATCCGGCACATTTGATTGGGGAGCATCAATTCTACTAATTTCATTTGGTCCTTGTCCTTTTTTTATTTTCTTCTGTGCATCTTTAGGTGTCCCACATTCCAGCCCAAATAGATCATCTTGTGTATTACAATCCCCCACATACCCATACAGTGTCGGGTTATTTCCGGCTAACCTTATCGGGTCTTGGCTGATGTAATTACCAATCCGTGGGTCATAATATCTGAATCTGTTGTAATAGAGGCGAGTCTCATCGTCCTCATACTGTCCTAACTGACGGAAAGGGATGAAATCACGAATACCTTTTATGTTTCGAAGGGCACCATAGATATCATAATCAGCCTGCCAAACTACGTTACCATAGCTGTTGTACGCTTCCACAGGTCGACCCATATAGTCGCTGATAATCGTGTAACGTTCACCGTTCTGTATCTTTGCCACAGGAACGTATGAGCCTTCCTCATATACCCACGTGACAAGGTTCTCTACCGGCTCTTCGCCCTGCATACGGATGCGACCGAACTCGTCAATGCTATGCTGCGGTCGGTCCTTCTCCTCATACTGCCACTCCTGCAGCATCACGTTGCCGTCCCAAAGGTAACGGAAGACGTGACCATTAAAGAGCTTTGCCGTGCGACGCCCAAGAGCATCATACTCAAAGCGGACAGTCTTACCGTATGGAAGCCGCACCTCCTTGAGCATGCCGTTGCCATACCATTCATAGGCATAGTCACCTGTCTGCCATGCAATATGCGTGCCACTTTCCTCCGACACCTCGTGGTTCGGATGCTGTGTCAGTCTACGACGTGGAGTCTTCAGGATAAGGTTACCCTCAACGTCATAGAGATAGTCATAATGGCGATCACGAAGAATCCTGTCACCCTTGCCGTATTCCCTGTCCCTACGGTCACGACTGCAGAAGATGTTGACCACAGCATCGGCGGGTCATCTATCATAGAAGCTTATACATCTTCCTCCTCTCCTTCTTCTAAATTGTCTATAAAATTACTAAACCCTCTTGTTAAATATTTAACTGCGTCGTCTGTGAAGGGCCCTAAATCCATAAGCAGTAAAACGATATTATTAGTTTCAAGGTCTATTGAAAAAAAATTTCCACCCCAATCTAATGCAAATGGAAGATAGTTTTTTGGTATCCCTTTTGAGGTCAAGTTTGAGTAACTTCTTTCAATGGTCATATTACTCAGTTCAGTAGTAACGAACCTAATTGGTAGAAAGAAACTTACTTCAACATAACCATCGTCCTTTTCAACATAGAAATATGTTTTATTAGGGACTCCACCATTATTTTTTAGATAATGAGAGATAAAGTCATTAGGTAAACCTTGTTCTATAGAATGCTCTAAAAAATCTATATCTGACATTGTAATCGAATGTGATGATTTGGTAAACATAATACTTATTTTTTACAGGTTATTTTTTTTGCTTGTCTTTTAGGTTCTTTCCTCCAACCCTGTTCAAATGATTTCATCTTAGCTTCAAAACTATCATACTGGACACCGAAATAATCTGCAAACTGTCCAGCTGAACCTTTATGTGGCAAATTTGCTTCGTGTGTTGACGTTTTTATTAATTGCATTGTTGATTCCCCAGTTTTAGGATCAAAATCAGCAACATGATGCCAAGTATATCCTGTTGCATCTGCTTTCGTTATACCAGCTTCTTTATAAGCTCTTGTGAAATCAGAACTTCTATCACCAGTGAGTTTTATTTTTACAGTATTTTTCCCTGGACCTTGGTACAAGTCTGGATGTCCAGAGAAATCTACAGTCTTAAAATCTAAACCAAAAACATCAGCCCACTTATTTAAATCCCCCACATACCCATACAGTGTCGGGTTATTTCCCGCTAACCTTATCGGGTCTTGGCTGATGTAATTACCTATCCTTGGGTCGTAATAGCGGAAGCGGTTGTAATACAGTCCAGTATCCTCGTCCTCGTGCTGTCCTAACTGGCAGAAAGGAATGAACCGCCTGCTGCCGTGGAGGTTACGGAGATTGCCGTAGATGTCATAGTCTGCCTGCCAGACGACATTACCTTTATCATCGTATGCCTGTACAGGACGACCGATGTAGTCGCTGATGATGCTGTAATGCTTGTCACCAACAATCTTGGCAGTAGGGACATAGCTGTCACTGTCGTAAACCCACGTGATGAGGTTCTCAACTAATTCTGGCCTGTCAAGTGTGACCTCACCAGCCTCGGTAACAATCGTATTCGGGCGGTCAGCCTCAGCATAGTCCCACTCGTGCAGAATGACATCACCATCCCAGAGGTAGCGATATACTCGTCCGTCAAAGACTTTCTCAATACGTCTGCCCAAAGCGTCATACCTGAAGGTAACGGTCTTGCCGTCAGGCCGTGTTACACTTCTAAGCATACCATTGCCCTGCCACGTATAGGCATAGTCACCGCTCTGCCATTGAAGGAACTCATCCCGTGCCTCCGCATTACGCGATGGTTCCATCCTGCGCATGGTCTTCAGCACAAGGTTGCCATGGCTGTCATAATAATACCGCCACTTCTTGTCCTTACGCAACTGTCCACCACGACCAAAGTTCCTGTCCGTACGGTCGGGACTATCGTACACGTTACCCATCAGGTCCGGGTTGCGCCACTGGCGGCTACCGTCACCAAACACTGCCCCTGACAGAGAGCCGAAGGCGTCATAATCGTAACAGACACTTCTGCGGTTTATTGTGTCAAACGTTCGTAAAAGACGAAGATTATCACCCCAAGTATATGACTTGTCATACAGCGTTTGACCATTATGATGGACACGCTGATGTGCAGGGCGACCAATTTTGTCATAGTGCATTGTATGGTCCATACAAACGACTATGATACACGATGTTTCAAATACGAATAGACACTATCACTACATAGAACAAATCTACTGCTAGCCTCTGTTCTAATTGCGTTTTACTTAAATATCAAAAGGTGCTTAATTTGAAGCTCAACTAAATTTAAAATGGACTCCAACTAAGCGTCTTTTCTTATAATGTTTTACAACACACTTATTGCATACGGGTTAAACTTTTCTTTCGAAGTTCCGCTTTTATGATTATTCTCAGAAGCTAAAGCTAAACAGTTGTAAATATATTTTAATTTTAGATCTTGAAGAAGAATAAAAACACACGTCATAGTTCCCCTCAAAGACAGAGATAAATATAAAGCCTGCATTGATAGGAGAAGGTTAAGTTTAAGAACCTAATTCGATAAAATCCTCAAAGAAATCCTCAAACGATGAAAATATTTTTTCTTTTTTCCCAAGAACAATTTTTTCTGCACCATCATATTTTATTTCTGCTCCATATATTGGATTATCTTCTAATTCTTGTTCTGCAGAAACTTTGTATAAGGTTAAATATTCGCCTACTTCGTAGTTAAGAACGATAAGATCGTTAGAAAGATTTATTTCATTTCTCAGATGCTTGGTAACATCCACAACCGAATAATTAACTGTATTTTCATCTTTTGCTATTCCAAGTATACTAACATCACCAAAATTGCACATACCACATTGGGATAAAAAAAGCTTATATTGTTTTGGGAGTTTAATGTTTAGTTCTTTTTCGACATAAAGAATCTGTTCCTTATCGGCTCCTAACCAATATTCAAATTCCTCACTTTCTTTTAATCTTGCTAGATAGTCCATAATATATTTTTTATTAATGATAATCTGGTTTAAAAGATTTTGCTCTTTCTTTCCAATAATTTCTACGAAACTTTTCGTATTGTCTTTTAAGTAATCTATTGTTCCTAAAACTGTTACCTTCTTCGATTAAACCATGTAATGGTTTATAATATCTTTTATGAGTACTGTCCAATAATTCTATCATCGGACCAGGCTCTTCACCGATAACATGATGCAAATTTACTTGTTTTCCATCTGTGCCGATAGGAGCATATCCTTTACTCATCAAATCATAATTTGATGCTCCTGCATCCAGTAATTTTTGCACTGTTGGATTAGTTTTTCCTACAATGGGATCAACGTATTTAGGAACTCCTCCTCCAAAATCTGTAGAGTTTTGATACACCTTTCTTCCCAAAACTTTAATGGGACAAAACTTACTTAACCCTAATACATCTGCACTATTATTCGAATCGTGGACATACCCATACAGCGTAGGGTTTCCACCTACCAACCCAATCGGATCCTGGCTGATATAATTACCAATCCTTGGATTATAATACCTGAACCTGTTGTAATACAGTCCTGTCTCCTCGTCCTCATACTGTCCTAACTGGCGGAAAGGAATGAACTGCCTGCAGCCGTGGAGGTTACGGAGATTACCATAGATGTCATAGTCTGCCTGCCAGACGACATTGCCATTATCATCGTATGCTTGGACGGGACGGCCGATGTAGTCACTGACGATGCTGTAATGCTTGTCACCAACAATCTTGGCAGTAGGGACGTAGCTGTCACTGTCGTAAACCCACGTGATGAGGTTCTCAACTGGTTCTGGCCTGTCAAGTGTGACCTCACCAGCCTCGGTAACAACCGTCTTCGGACGGTCATACTCGGCATAGTCCCACTCGTGTAGGATGACATCACCATCCCAGAGGTAGCGATATACTCGTCCGTCAAAGACCTTCTCAATGCGTCTGCCTAAAGCGTCATACTTGAACGTAACGGTTTTGCCGTCAGGCCGTGTTACGCTCCTGAGCATACCATTGCCCTGCCATGTATAGGCATAGTCACCGCTCTGCCAAGCAAGGAACTCATCCCGCATTCCAGTTTCAAGGGATGGTCCCGACCTGCGCATGGTCTTCAGCACAAGGTTGCCATGGCTGTCATAATAATACCGCCACTTCTTGTCCTCACGCAGCTGTCCACCACGACCATAACTCCTGTCCGTATGGTCAGGGCTATCATACACATTACCCATTACATCCGGGTTACGCCACTGACAACTTCCGTCACCATATACAGCCCCTGACAGAGAACCGAAGGTATCATAATCGTAACGGACACTTCTGCGGTTTATTGTGTCAAGCGTCTGCAGAAGACGAAGATTGTCACTTCAGATAATGAATACTACGTCTACTCATTACCATATCTTTCCATCTTCTACATACAAGCAACTTTTCTCTAAACTAACCGATACATGTAAACTGTTTTCGTACAACTTAAAACCGATATATGCTCTTCTGGCTTAGAGAAAACGCCTAACTGACTTGCAGAAGATGCTCTTTTGAGGTCCTACTAATGCTCTTTTGTATCCTTACTAGGCACCTTTATATTACGATTTCGTAGCCGATTGATTTACTGCATGATACAACCTTGCCTTTTACACGCATTATAATCTTTATTTGTATATGTTTTATATGAAATATGTTATGATTTTTCAATATCCTATCTACAATTTACCGAAGCATTAACATGAAAAGTTCTTTTGTGTCAGAGGATAAATAATACAGACAGTCAAGACCGTCTTGGCTATCTATTTGTTTAACGCATAACTTCTGTTCTTCCCTTAAAGCTATACGAAAAGTGCCCATGTGGTGTAACGGAAGCACCCTAAATAGTTCTTTCGGTTCCCCCCAGCAATAACTACGTAATAGCTTTGTTCTGTGTTCTAATCTATATACATTATTTAAGTAAAGAATAGCGTCACAGAAATAACAAAATCGAAATGGCACAATACGATTATATTCATATTTTCCATATATTGTGTATTTATGCCCTAATGGCACTAAATGATAAACTGTGTATCACTGCCGTGCTTTTCCTTTATCAGTTCTGTTACTTCCTCTATTGTATACTTCCGTCGATTCTGAATCGTAAGGAAAACCATCTGAAATATTACATCCATTTCCTTATTGTAGCCAGTTGGAATCTTCGGAGCTTTCGCCATATTAGTGGAAAACAACTCGTTTTTGATTTGGGGTACATCCAGTCCCAAGTGTCTGCGCACCTTTTGTAAACTAATCAGCTCCATCGGAATCATGCCAGAATGCAGGAACTCCTCATTCTCCCACTTCTCACCACGCTGCAATCCTATCCCCTTCAGATGGTACTCACACAATTCATCCCAATAGCTGTTTTCTATCTGGGAAAGATCTTCCCAATTGTCGATAATCCGCTGATAAATACCGTAACCGCTACCATAGTTCAGAATAAGGTCTTTCACAGGACTGTACCCAAGCCACTTCTCTAAAAGGAAATGAACCAACTGTGTACTCGCATAAATCTTTTGTTTTTTGAAATACTTATCTGACAAATTCTTCTCATTTGTCAAAATAGATAATAAATAGTCAAATAATTGTTCTATCAAGTCTTTCCGTTCGACATATAGAGCGTATTCGAGAGGTCCTCTGATATTCTCAACCCAGTCACCATTACTATGACCGTATGTCCAGAACACCGCTGTTCTTTCAAAATATTTCCAGCAGTCTTCACTCCCTTGAAACAGAAGATTCTTTGCCTTAATATGTGTACTGTCTGGGAGTCCATATAAACTCAATCTTACAGTTCTTATATTCTTACGCAAATCCTCTTTTTGAGTATAAAGATCATACATATACAAAAATGTCTTTACGCTTTTCTCCAAATCTATAGGCTCGGCATATTTATAATGCTTGATAGCCTTATCTATCCATTTCTTCATCATTTACATCGTAGTCTAATAGAACGTTTTTCAATATTTATCTGAAAAAGCTTGTTGTTAAGTTTTCTATTATCTTGAGCTTTTCTTATTATTGTAAGCAAATTGTCTTGATATTTGGGTTTGCTAGCCCACATACCATTGGTGTTACCAGTTATCTTTTCAATATTCTTCCTTGTCCAACCACCCATATTGCTCTTACTTCTCCACTTGTTCCCACTGGTCTTCACCTCAATTACATTTATATAGCCATCGGCTGTCTTGGTAACAAGATCAAAACCATGACCAGAAGCATTCTGTATTGACCCAAGGATAGTATGTCCCTCCTTCTTCAGATATTTGGCTGCGACCTTCTCTCCCCATTTTCCCATTGGCATATCTCCTACCATCTGTGTTGTGAGACCAAGCACGTCAACTCCAAGATTCGAGTCACTGACAAATGCATACAGCGTAGGATTATTTCCTCCTAACCTTATCGGGTCTTGACAGATATAATTACCAATCCTCGAGTCGTAATAGCGGAAGCGGTTGTAATAGAGTCCAGTTTCCTCGTCCTCATACTGACCTAACTGGCGGAAAGGAATGAACCGCCTGCTGCCGTTAAGGTTGCGGACGCTACCGTAGATGTCATAGTCTGCCTGCCAGACGATATTACCATTATCATCGTATGCCTGGACGGGACGGCCAATGTAGTCACTGACAATGCTGTAATGCCTGTCACCGACAATCTTGGCAGTTGGGACATAGCTGTCACTGTCGTAAACCCACGTGATGAAATTCTCAACTGGTTCTGGCCTGTCAAGTGTGACCTCACCAGTCTCGGTAACAATCGTGTTCGGACGGTCAGCCTCGGTATAGTCCCACTCGTGCAGGATGACATCACCATCCCAGAGGTAGCGATATACACGTCCGTCAAAGACCTTCTCAATGCGTCTGCCTAAGGCGTCATACCTGAACGTTATGATTTTTCCGTCCGGTCGTGTTACACTCCTAAGCATACCATTGCCCTGCCACGTATAGGCATAGTCACCGCTCTGCCATGCAAGGAACTCATCCCGTGCCTCCGCATTATGCGATGGTTCCATCCTGCGCATGGTCTTCAGCACAAGATTGCCATGGCTGTCATAATAATACCGCCACTTCTTGTCCTCACGCAGCTGTCCACCACGACCATAACTCCTGTCCGTTCGGTCAGGGCTATCGTACACGTTACCCATTGCATCTGGGTTACGCCACTGACAACTACCGTCACCATATACAGCCCCTGACAGAGAACCGAAGGCGTCATAATCGTAACGGACACTTCTACCGTTTATTGTGTCAAACGTTCGTAAAAGACGAAGATTATCACCCCAAGTATATGACTTGTCAAGCAGCGTCCGGCCATTATGACGGACACGCTGATGTGCAGGACGGCCAATGCTGTCATAGTGCATAGTATTCTCTACACTGCCAGGCATCATACGTGATGTTTCACGCCCGAACCTATCGTATGCTATATTCGCTTCCCAAGGCTTCCTCTTTCCTGACATGCCAGCTGATATGTGGTTGACAGCGCCTTTTATATCATATCCGTAGGTAATATTTCCTCCTAACGCACTGACGATATTTGAAAGTCGGGAACGTTCATCATACCTGTGTTCCACTGTACGCCCATCTTGCGTTTCCTTTATGACCTGCCCCAAAGCATTACGCACGAACTCCGTCACGCTGTCCCTGTTGTACGCTTTAGTGAGCCGTCCTGCCTTATCGTACTCCCAA
This sequence comes from Prevotella jejuni, assembly GCF_900187995.1. GTDB lineage: Bacteria > Bacteroidota > Bacteroidia > Bacteroidales > Bacteroidaceae > Prevotella > Prevotella jejuni. The sequence continues at coordinate 78 of NZ_FZNZ01000041.1, read as the reverse complement.
GCCTCCCAGCTACCATCGGTATACTTGTTAAAAGTAAGTCGTCCAGCCTGGTCATGCTGATGATGCACAGCCGTACCA
>NZ_FZNZ01000040.1 GCF_900187995.1 Prevotella jejuni | reverse complement strand
ATAATTGGTGATTCTTCATGATGCAAAGGTAATAAATACTTATGAAATTATGTGCTTAAGAGGATAGACTTGCAACTGGGTTTTAGGACTGACCCTTTCTTTTAGCACTTGATGCTAAATAAATAAGCTACACTCTATGTAGACAACAACAGGTCGAGGGGACAAAAACGAGTTAGGTTCTAAAGACTGTTATCGGACATGGCCAAACGGCTATAGTACGACATAAAGTCTTTAGAACCTAACATAAACGAAAATCGGACATTAGACTATCTTGGACCTACTAATCCGTATTGTCTCTTAACAGCTTTTATACCATAAAATCTGTTCGGTATCTAATGCTCGATTAGACTAAATATTTAGAACTTGTAAGCTACACCTACACCAAGTACCAACTGGTTGTAATTGCTGATAATCTGATACTTCATCTCAGCATTTAGAATGATGTTATCAGTAACAGCATACTCTACACCACCACCAAGGTTTATGGCAATACGACCATCTGTGCCCTTAACCTCCTCTGTACTATTCGGTCCATTCGGTTCGTTTTTAACATGTACAACATATCGATATGACCAGTTTGTATAGCCAATACCTGCAAGAGGATAAACATTGAACTTATCAGCTACATTAATAAGATAGTGAGCATTTGCATTGATATCCCACATTGTCAAGCCCTTGTTCTTAAAGAAGTAGTCAAAAGAAGCCTCACCTCTAAGATGATCAGTGACGTAGTACTGACCTTTAACGCCAAATCCGATGTTATTAGTCTGTGACCCGAATACAAACTGTGCACCAAGTGCTTTATCACCGGCCTGTGCTGAAGCCGAAAGACTCATAACGGCTGCACATACTAATAGTAAAAGTTTTTTCATTTCTATTTGTTTTATATAAAAAAATAAGTCTGGGAATATTGACAATCACTGGCTTGTAAGGCTTTTCCTACCATTCAAACAGAGAATGCCATTGCCCTTGTTTATGTCTTAAATTGAATAAGAACTGATTTAAAACACTTGCTTAAACAGTCTTTTAGCTCTTAATTATATTCGTAAAACACTTGCAACTATCTACTATACACCGAATAAAAGCTATACTGATAGATGCCTATCTAATCACATTGTGCAAATATATACAAAATATTATTAGCATCAAAGGAAAACAGTACAAAAGTTATAAGAAAAGCAAAGAAAACAGGATTACACCATATATTATGGGGATAAATACACAAAATTAGCCTTTTAATCCTTATTCCTCAGGTCATCATCAACTACTAACGACCCTCTCGTCCTGTCTACCAATCATCATCATCGTCTAAATCAGGCTCTGCCCATTCCACACGTGCACCGTTAGCCAGCGTCTGCTCCTTCTTGCCAGTACGTGCATTACGAGTGCTGGTTGGTACAAAGCGACACTTCACATTCTTTATATGCTTCTTGATATCGAAGTCGTCAGGATTATCCACAGGCTCACTCTCTACCGTCAGATGGAATCGTCCTAACCCTTCAAGTGCTACGGTCTCACCCTGACGAAGACGATAAGAAATCTCGTCTACCAACGCAATGACAAGTCCACGCACGTCGCCACGTGAGAATGACGTATTTTCCTGAATAGCATCAGCAAGGTCGTCTGTCGTAGCGACACCCGTACTGACAGTTCGTGCATACCATTTTCCAGCACCATTCTTATCCTTAAACTTACTCTGTTCCAGTCTTACTTCTACTGACATAATCTTCTGCCTATTCGTTTCCTATAATATAAATACGGTGCAAATATAAGCAAAATAAACAATTCATGCAAAACAAAATAAACTATTTTACGAATCCACGTCATACTCTCTTTCAATCAAGCGCACCAATTCATACGACCATAGAAGCGACTAAACAACAACTTGCTTGTATCAAACATCATCAATTACAAAGCCTTTTACCAACATGACACACTGCCATCCACTAAATTATCTTCACGATCAGAAATATTTTTGTTCATGAAAAGAAATGTTTCCGTTCATGAAGAAAAATATTTTTTTTCATGAAAATAATTCGTTAAAGAGAATTATTTAGGTAAGGAAAGGCTTTCTACAACCTACTAAAATGAGATTTTCAACTAAATTATTTGCCATTTGTTTGCGAGAATAAAAAACTTTCCTTACCTTTGCACTCGCCTTACAAAAAGTAAGGGGCGTTTAGCTCAGCTGGTTTAGAGCATCTGCCTTACAAGCAGAGGGTCGGCGGTTCGAATCCGTCAACGCCCACAAGGGGTGTTTCCCTGTGACTTCTTGGGGTTGCAGGGGATTTTTTAAGGGCGTTTAGCTCAGCTGGTTTAGAGCATCTGCCTTACAAGCAGAGGGTCGGCGGTTCGAATCCGTCAACGCCCACCGATGAGCCTTTGAAATGATGACTTTGCAACTTTGTTGTGAAGTCTTTTTTGTTTTATTCAGCTTTAATCTGCTTCCTTTTTGATATTATTATTATTATTATTTGCGCTATTAATGATTTTATTCTTAAATTTGCAGCATATTAATAAAAGAAATTATGACCCTTGACGCATTAACAGCCGTATCGCCTATTGACGGTCGCTACAGAAGTAAAACGGAATGCCTTGCTGACTATTTCTCAGAGTACGCACTTATCCGTTATCGTGTACGCGTAGAAATTGAGTATTTCATCACTCTTTGCGAGTTACCATTACCACAACTGGAAAGTTTCAACAGTGCTCTCTTTGAGCAATTGCGTGATATCTATCGCAATTTCGATGAGATTTCTGCAGCACGTGTAAAGGAGATTGAGAAGACAACCAACCATGACGTAAAGGCCGTAGAATACTTTATTAAAGAGGAGTTTGACAAGATTGGCGGACTTGACGACTACAAGGAGTTCATTCACTTTGGACTAACCTCACAGGACATCAACAACACCAGCGTCCCACTCTCTATAAAGGAAGCTCTCGAAGAGGTCTACTATCCCCAAGTTGAGGAGCTGATAGCGCAATTACAGGAATACGCTGATGAGTGGAAGGACATACCGATGTTGGCGAAAACACACGGTCAGCCAGCCTCCCCTACTCGCTTAGGTAAGGAAATAGAGGTTTATGTCTACCGACTCAGCGAGCAACTCGCAAGCCTGCGCAACTGTAAGATGACGGCTAAGTTCGGCGGTGCTACGGGTAATTTCAATGCCCATCACGTAGCTTATCCACAACATGACTGGCGTGCTTTCGGCAACCGTTTTGTCAGTGAGAAATTAGGATTAGAGCGCGAGCAGTGGACTACACAGATTAGCAACTACGACCACTTAGGTAGCATTTTTGATGCTATTCGCCGAATCAATACCATCATAATCGACCTCGATCGCGATTTCTGGATGTATATCTCAATGGAGTATTTCAAGCAGAAGATTAAGGCTGGGGAAGTAGGTTCAAGTGCAATGCCACATAAGGTGAACCCTATCGACTTCGAGAATAGTGAGGGTAACCTCGGTGTAGCCAATGCTATCCTACAGTTCTTGGCACAGAAATTGCCAGTAAGTAGATTGCAGCGTGACCTTACAGATTCAACAGTTCTGCGTAATGTAGGTGTTCCTATTGGACATAGTATCATCGCCATACAGAGCACACTGAAGGGTCTTCGTAAGCTCATCCTCAACGAAGAGAAGCTAAAAGCTGACCTTGAGGACACATGGGCAGTTGTGGCAGAGGCTATTCAGACTATCTTGCGCCGTGAAGCTTATCCACACCCATACGAGGCATTAAAGGCACTCACACGCACAAACAAGAAGATGACAGAGGAAACAATACACGCTTTCATTCAGACACTCAATGTCAGTGACAGTGTGAAAGCCGAACTAATGGCTATCAATCCACACAACTATACGGGCATTTAATCCGTCGTATAGGGTATAATAAAGTATAAAGAAGATATTAAACTGAGTCTCTCCGTCTAACGGAGTTTGATTTTTAATAATTAATAAATAAATGGATTGGCCGTGAGGCCAGTAGTATCAAATCTTAAGTTAAACAATTATGACAGAAGAATTCGAGAACAAAGAAGTTCAGTCTGAGCAGAATGAGAACAGCCGCGAGGGCTATTCAGCTGCCGAACAAGGCGGCTATCAAAGAGAGTACCGTGGCACAGGACGTACACAACGTCCACGTATTCACAGCCAACGCGCTTACAGTAGCGATAAGGCTAATAGCAGTAACGACGAAGGCGGGTTCCGTCCTGAGGGCTTCGGCTCTGGTCTGCAGAGTGCAAGTCGCCCACAACAGGGCAGCTATCGTCCACGTCAGAACAGCTATAATGGCGGATATAACAACAATCGTGGGGGCTATCAGAGCCGTCCACAGCAGGGTGGTTATCGTCCACGTTACAATAGTAACGGTGAAGAAGGCGGCTACCAGCCACGCCAAGGTGGATATAATAATCGTGGTGGATACCAGAGTCGTCCACAGCAGGGTGGCTATCGTCCACGTTACAACAGTGAAGAAAATGGCTATCAGTCACAGGCTTATCGCCCACGTTACAACGCCAACAATGGTGCTGATGGTGAGGAGAAGACAAGCTATCAGGCAAGTCAAGGCGGTTACCAGCCACGTCAGGGTGGATACCAGCCTCGCCAACAGGGAAGCTATCAGAGTCGTGGCGGATACAACAATAACCGTGGCGGATATAACAACAATCGTGGCGGATACAACAACAACCGTGGTGGATACAACAACAACCGTGGCGGATACAACAACCGTGGCGGATACAACCAGGGTGGATACCGTCAGCACAGTGCTGATTATGACCCAAATGCAAAGTATTCACTTAAGAAGCGCATTGAATACAAGGAGGAGAACTTTGATCCAAATGAGCCAATCCGCTTGAACAAGTATCTTGCTAACGCTGGTGTATGCTCACGTCGTGAGGCTGATGAGTTCATCCTTTCTGGTGCAGTAACCGTAAATGGTGAGGTCGTAAAGGAACTCGGTAGTAAGGTTCTACGCTCTGATGTGGTACTCTTCCAAGAGAAGCCAGTATCATTGGAGAAGAAGGTCTATGTCCTTCTGAACAAACCTAAGGACTATGTAACTACAAGTGACGACCCTCAACAACGTAAGACTGTGATGGACCTCGTGAAGGGTGCGTGCCCAGAACGTATCTATCCTGTTGGTCGACTCGACCGTAACACAACTGGTGTACTGCTTCTTACCAACGATGGCGACCTCGCTTCAAAGCTTACTCATCCTAAGTTCTTGAAGAAGAAGGTATATCACGTATTCCTCGACAAGCCTGTTACGGCTAATGACCTGCAGAAGATCTCTGACGGTATCGAGTTGGAAGATGGCGAGATCAAGGCAGATGCTATCGAATATGCCGACCCACAGGATCAGACACAAGTTGGTATTGAGATCCACAGCGGCAAGAATCGTATTGTACGTCGTATCTTTGAAAGCCTCGGCTACCGTGTCGTAAAACTCGACCGTGTACAGTTTGCGGGCTTGACTAAGAAGAATGTACGTCGTGGCGATTGGCGTTTCCTCACTGAGAAGGAGGTTGACATGCTGCGCATGGGTGCGTTTGAATAAAATAGAAACCTCCCCAAACCTCTCAAAAGAAGTGGATGTGCGAGACCTAACAATGCCACTATTTAGGCATTAGACACATGGGCTAATAGCATTCCTCGCCTTTTGAGAGACTTGGGGAGTACCTAATTACAATATAACAAATGAAAAGAACAAAAATCGTCGATGCACTTGCTTGCACCGATTTTGGTAAAGATATCAACGTAAAGGGATGGGTTCGTTCTCATAGAAGCAGCAAGGCTGTTGACTTCATCGCCTTGAATGATGGTTCTACAATTAAGAACATTCAGGTTGTTGTTGACCCTTCTACTATCGACGAAGACCAACTGAAGAGCATCACAACAGGTGCTTGTATTAGCGTTATCGGTACGCTCGTAGAGAGTCAAGGCGCTGGTCAGACGTCTGAGATACAATGTAAAGAGATTGAGATCTACGGTCTTTGCCCAAGCGACTACCCTATGCAGAAGAAGGGTCAGAGCTTCGAGTATATGCGTAAATACGGTCACATGCGCCTTCGCACAAACACCTTTGGTGCTGTCTTCCGTATCCGCCATAACATGGCAATGGCCATCCACAAGTATTTCCACGACCATGGTTTCTACTATTTCCACACTCCGCTGATTACTGGTAGTGATGCTGAGGGTGCAGGAAACATGTTCCAAGTAACCACACTCGACCTTGACCGCATTGCAAAAGGTGGTGAGGTTGATTACAGTGCTGACTTCTTCGGCAAACGTACTAACCTTACTGTGTCTGGACAGTTGGAGGGTGAGTTAGGTGCGACAGCACTTGGTGCTATCTATACCTTTGGTCCTACCTTCCGCGCAGAGAACTCCAACACTCCACGCCACCTGGCAGAGTTCTGGATGGTAGAGCCTGAAGTAGCCTTCATCGACAAGGATGAGCTCATGGACCTTGAGGAAGACTTCATCAAATATTGCGTTCGTTGGGCATTGGAGAACTGCAAGGACGACCTTGAATTCCTCAATAAGATGATTGACAAGGGCCTAATTGCTCGCTTGGAAGGCATCTTGAAGGAAGATTTCGTACGTCTTACTTATACAGAGGGTATCGAGATTCTACAGAAGGCAGTCGCTGACGGTGTTAAGTTTGAGTTCCCTATCACTGGTTGGGGAATGGACCTAAGCAGCGAGCATGAGCGCTATCTCGTAGAAGAATACTTCAAACGTCCTGTCATCATGACTGACTATCCAAGCGAGATCAAGTCATTCTATATGAAGAAGAACCCTGACGGCAAGACAATGCAGGGTACTGACGTCCTCTTCCCACATATTGGCGAGATTATTGGTGGCTCTGTTCGTGAAGAAGATTACGATAAGTTGCTTACAGAGATAGACAATCGTGGCATGAAGCGTGAGGTTTACGACTGGTATCTTGATACTCGTAAGTACGGTACCTGTCCACATGGTGGCTTCGGTCTTGGCTTCGAGCGCCTCATCCTCTTCGTTACTGGTATGCAGAACATCCGTGACGTAATCCCATTTGCACGTACTCCAAAGAACGCTGAGTTCTAAGGATTAGACAATAGAAGACGACTATCTACAAGAGATGGTCGTCTTTTTATTTACCTAAAAGAACACTCTTGACGAAACTTAAAATATAACTTATATAAACAGAAAAACAATCATGAAACTAAAACGCATCGTATCAAACCTTCTCTTACTGTGCCTTATCTCCTTAGTCGGCTGCTCTACTGAGTCCTTTCAAGACGAAGACATATCACTGCAAAACTTGCATGAAGGCGACTTGATGTTTGTTGTGAAGGAAACAAGCAATCCTATTACAGATGCTACACAGGGCATTAACGGACTAAAGATCGACCACGTGGCCATCTTCCATCATACGGATAGTGCCGATTATGCACTGGAGGCTTATGGCAAAGCGGTGTCGCTCACCCCTCTTACCAAGTTCCTTGACCGTGCGAAAGGGAAAGAAGGAAAACCACTCATTGCTGTTGGTAGAGTAATTGTCGACTGTGATATGGCTACTTCCATGAGCCGAGCACTAAGCTATCTCGGCCGTCCATACGACCATTTCTATATGCCTGATGACAAAGAAATCTATTGTAGTGAACTGGTTCAGAAGTCATTTGTCGACCACCACGGCCTTCCTGTATTCCCAACAATCCCTATGTCTTTCCACGATAAAGACGGGAAAATATTAGACGCATGGGTCCACTTCTATGCCTTCTATCATCGTGAAGTACCAGAAGGAGAACCCGGAACCAACCCTGGACAACTGTCTCGTGACAAAGCCGTAAAAGTTACTTACGAATTCCAAACTCCATCTGCAAAATAAATTATTCGTTGGGAGTGTTCTTCGTTATACCATAATACTATCAAAGAGTTAAGCTTTAACCCAAATATAAGTATAATTTCGTTTGCTGTCATTTTAACATTTCTCGTTAAATTACTATATATTAAGTATTTAAGAACTCACAAAGAGTGACAGGAATGACAGCAAATTAATTTACATACAAACCCATCTAATCTACGTATCACTTACTTATCAACTATCGAACTTCATTAAAAAAAATCAAGCTATATTTCCAAAAAGACTTGACATGAAACATTATTTTTTCTATTTTTGTAACGAGTATTAATTATTTTTATTTATACATATAGCCAACAGACAGGACGAATGGCTATGAGCATGTGAGTGATACCAAGTAGAACTGTTCCCTTTTCCTACATTTTGCTTAAAAAAGACTGCAGTAACTTTCTTAAAAGTAATCAGAACCTTTATCAGTTATCTAAGGAGCCAATAATAAATCAGCCCTATTCCAAGTTTCTCAAGTAAGTTTCCACCGATTTCTTTATCAGCTTTTCATCATCAAAGAAATTGTACCAAACAATTATCAAAGCATTCCCCCTCCAATAAGTAAAGCATGAAACAGGTGCTTCCGACACAACATCAACCTTTAACAGCTTATTGTTGATCTTCGTTTTAAAATAGTTTGATACTCTTTCCTGCGAAGATGGGAATACAATTCTCTCTATAACGAAATATGAATCACATACGCTATCTTTTTCATTAAGGCGAGCTGCCTTCAAACGGGTATGCAGACAAGAATATTCTATATTATCAGCTTTCAGATTTAAAGCCTTACCACTCTTTCTGACAAGAAACTTAAAAACCGGCATTACATTATACTGATGTATATTTTCAAGCTGATGAACCTTGCAAGAGGATTCCTTAGGATATGCTTTTTTATCCCAGGAATACTCCATTAGCTCCGAAACATGCCTGTTTTACAGGAATCGTTAGGGCACAATACCTTTAATGTATCATACGAACCCGTATCTCTTCCTGCAACAGAAGAGAGATTCAACAGACTAATCAATACAAAAAGTGATAAACAGTGCCTCATTTCTATCTTCCATTATGCTTCCCTATTACTACATGGAAAGGATCTGGCTAAATAAGTATCCCCTGTCCTTTTGTTGGAAACAACTATGTTAACTTCCCGTAATTTCATATTCAAAATATTTTATTCCTGTTTCTTAGTTCCAAGTTGTCAGCTTACTCGCAAATATAAGAACTTTACATGTAACCGCCAAAAGAAAACCAACATTTTCTCATTTACACCACAGCTGGCAGCTGTCGTCTTATGCCATACCGCAGCCCCAACCATCGTAATATCCGCCTGCTTCTTCCGCCTCATCCAGCAGATACCATGTGATGTTATGAATATTATCGGGAATATCAGGGCGCGAAATCCCTATCTGCAGCTTGTATTCATTATCTTCCAACGGCCTACGATGGAACTCCACAAAACCTTTCTCCGCAACCTTCTCCACGAAGCGATTGGCTGCAGCTTCATCCTTGAATAGGAGGAAGTGCTCTATGACACGTTCCTTCCCCAGGTCATCATTCTCACGGTCAAGTGCAGAAAGCACCTTGTTGTTCTGTATTTCCTGCATCGAATACTTATTGGGGAAGAGCGTCAGGAAATATCCTTCCCACTGCTCATCCTCATCAACCCACAGCTTGTACTCATAGTCGGGGAACTGTTCTTTCAGTCCCTTGACGAGTTCATCACCTACATCTGCCACCTTTGCATAGAAGAAGAAGTTTACCCGATTGTTCCATTTCATCAATCCTGCATCAATGGCATCTACCTTATTGAGCAGTTCCACAAAGGCATCCTCAATCTTCCACAGTTCCGGATTCTCCTCCGCAACAGGCAGACCATTCTCCGTCGGCGTTCTGTAATATACTGCCAACTGCAGGCGATAACGGTAACCATCCACGGGAGCCACCGTGTTGAGCGCAATATTCACACGTGTTACGGCTGGCTTGTCCTCCAGCTGTTGCATATACATACCCCAGTCCTGCGGAGCATCAAATCTGTTTGTTTCCATATTATATGATTGTATTATATGCTTACAAAGATACGAAAAAGATACAGAACACAAGCCCCTGCCAAGTTTTCTAAACATTCATTACAGTTCGTTGTAAGTTCTGTGCGGGTGTTAACGGTTTGAGTAAAGCCGCTAACACGTACTTACTACCCTCAATTTCATAGCAAACTGTGTCCCGTTAGGCGCTCCCCTCCCTTTCGGGGAGGGGCTGGGGGAGGGGTCTTATTTTGCACCCTTCTTATCCCACACATGCTCTTCAAACTCGAAGAAGAGGCCTTTTAGCATTCGAGAACATGCCCTTCTTGCATGCAGAAGACGCCCTTCTTGAGGCAAGAAGGGCGTCTTCTCCAACGCAGTTTGTAACTTATTGATTTCATGAAGGTTATAAGGCTGATTTTTTAAGATATTATACTCCTATTTTGAGGGTATTTAGATCATTGAGATGTAACGCTTTTTCATAGTCCTATTATTCCTTCTAAGGCATGGGAAGGTTACCAAGTTAGTGTGATAAAGAGGCAACGCCTCCCCCACCCTATCCCCTACAAGTAAGCTCGAACGTTTCATATCACCCCTTTTATCAGCACCCAAAGAGGAGCAAGCTCAATCATCCATTTCTCGCTACAATGGATAGTAAGGGAGAAAATCACCTCTCTTTATAAGCTCCACCTACCTATTTTCCATGAGAGAAAGGGAGTGGGCAACAGCTTATATTACAAGGAGAAAGCCTACTTGGAGTACCGCCAATTATCACTGAGACACCTAAGGCTTACGAAGAAATAGGACTTGAAGCGACAAGAGAGGTCTGAAACATCATGCAAAGCGTTGGACGAACCATAGTTGTTAAGCTTATAATTCCAACTTACTAAATAGTACTTTTATAAAAGAGAATAATACTTAACCTATCCAATGACCTATGTCTTGTCAACAAATTTACTCTTCAGAAAGAATACATGACCTATAATCACGTCTAAGCGAATAAGGCATTCGTTTCCCATAACCCAGTCTTATTAAGACAGTAGGATATTCCGTAGGGATTTGCAATTGCTTTGCCATTTCTTTTGCAATACCACTCTCTTCATTAGGCTGATTGAGATAAGCATTTGCGATACCTACCTGTGTTGTGCACAATAGCATCCGCTCTAAGGTCCTACCTAAAGCAACCCACTGTTCAACAGTATTATCTTTTGTTGTGAAAAGTACGAGATGCGATGCAGAAGCTATCTTTTTTTGGTCTCCTTTATTCTGTGTTTTCTCATTGATAAGTTTTGACATGATAAACTTAGCCATAAAAAGAGGAATATTCGGAGCCCCAAAAGTAGCGTAACTCAGTCCATCTCGTGTATTGTCCTGTTGTTTCTTATTATAACGCATCCAGTCAGTAAGTTCCGTCTTAAAAGCCTCATCGTTCATTTGCAAGCGATTACCAGCATAAACCCAACCAGCTATTCTCTCATAATCAACAGTTCCATTTCTATAAAAATGAATAGATACAGACGGTTCGATAGGAACCATTTTGAGTATATTGATGGTGCTTTCTGGTATTGCCTCACCATTATAGACACGTTTATTCGTCTGTCTTACAGCGATTTGAGGGAACAATAAAGAATCAGGCAGCTTTTCCTTCCCCCCTGTAAGTAGGACTCGAATAAAGGAGTTCTCTATGACTTTGACCTCAGTATGATAGCCTTTCTCATGAGCAGCAATACAAAGATTTTCTGTCGCACAGCCTAAGCTAACGAATAACTCCCGATGACTTGGGTCGACAATAGGTAATTCTTTTGAAAAATCAGGATAGATATCAATCTCAGACGCACCTATCTTAAACAACCAAGGCTGTGTGTTATGCCCAGAAGGAGCCTTACAAGCGCTCTCTATCATAAACAGATAATCTGAATTTTGTGCTACTATATTATTCATAACTCCCATACAAACAAATCATAAAACAATTAATTTTTCCCTTCTTGAATACTTTTTATCCATAGGTCGACTATCATGTCCACTCCTTGTGCAATCTGTTCCCAACCCTTATCAGTCTGTAAAGCAATACCGTTATACGTAGGGCATTGATCTTCTATCAATGCCAAGTAACTGATAGAAGCCGAGAGAATACTTGCTAAAGACGCCACCTCCGAATTAGAACACCCAGTCAGTCTACTGACCACTTTGATTAGATTGCATCCATTCTCTTCCCGTTTATCTCTAAGCCGGTCAATGCTTGCGTTATGACAGGACAGCTCCCAACGACATAACCGCCTTAAAGTAACATCGGTTCGTAGTTGCTCAATCTGATTGCGAAACATGCTCTTTATACTATCACCAACCGAATGAGGATTGAGGATAAGCGTGTCAGTGTTAGCCCAATAATCTTTCTGCATTATAAACCGTGCGACTAGCTCTTCAAGTCCACCAAAGTATCTATAAATAAGCATCTTATAAACATTCGCTTTTAACGCAATAGTATTGATACCAAGCTTCTCGAAACCGTCGCACTCAACAATGCTTGCCACAGCTTCAAGTATCTTACTTTCTGTTTGTTCTCTACTTTTCATTCTATTATATGCCTATGTTACCAATCGGTAACAGCAAAGTTAAGTTACTTATCGGTAACACGCTAATATTAAGCTAAGTTATTTCTCCTATTTTATATAGTTTAACCTGCAAGCAAAGGATATAACAGTTTTAAATAAAATCAGACTAACCGAGATGAGTAGAGACACAAGCCTATTAGCATATAAAAAGAATACAATTTCTTAAAGGTTGGACTTTAAGAAAAAAGAAAAAGATGATTGAAAGATTAGCAAGGCTTGGTTTATCTATATTCTTTTATTATCTTTGCAAGAGACATATAAATGTTATTAACCAATCGAAGTATTATTACTAATTCTAATAGATACAATTATGACAATTACAAAAGCTATTTATCAAGGTAAAGGACGAGTTGAAGCAACACATGTTAGGTCGGCTGTGACAATAAATACTGATGCGGGTAAGGCTGTAGGAGGCTTAGGAGAAAATCAAAATCCCGTCGAGTTATTGGGTAATTCACTGGCAGCATGTGGCTTGACAATGATGGGCTTGCAGGCAGAACGTGGCGGTGTAGATTTTTCTGGTTGCTATGCTGAGGTCGGCGAGATAGAGGAAGACATGCAAACCTTTACCGTTACACGTATTCCTATCACGTTCCATCTAAAAGCTTCATTTGATGAGAAGCAGCGTAAGAAGTTTGAGCATATCGCTCTTAAGACCTGTTTTGTTGGCAATACGCTAACCGCAAAGAAAGACTTCACCTTCATTTATGAGTAATCTCATAGTATGATTTGGCATTAAAGACAACAAACAATAAAAAAGGACATTTGGGATAGCAACATCACCAAATGTCCTTTTATTTTCTTACGTAGTCTTAGGATTATGTCTTTCCAATGATGACAGAAATGACTTATATGTCCTTAATAATAAAATATAAATACATTACTTATCCGCTGCAGCCTTCTCTGCTTTGATTCGTTTATGCTCTTCCAACATCTTTGCTGCACGTTCACGAGCGATGCGAGCAGGTTCACTTGTAGCCTCATCCTCAGGACGGATGCGCATAGTGTGGGCAAGACTGACAAGATCTTTCACAGCCTCTCCACCTGCAATAAGTCCCGCTGCTGCTGGTACCCACGCATTAGAACTGGGGATAGTATGGCGGTCAGTACACTTACGCATATCCTTGTCAGGGCAAATACAATGGAAACGGCAAGAGATCTCAGGCTGTTCTATACTCTCAAGTGGCTCCTCAGGACTATATACAACCTTTAGGTGCTTAATCTTTGTTTTACGAAGTTTCTTACGAATGACCTTCGCTAATGGGTCGTTGATGGTCTTGAAGATGTCAGTCACACGAAATTGTGTGGCATCAAGTTTATAAGCTGCACCCATGCAAGAGAGCAATGGGATGTTAAGTTCATGACAACGATAGATAAGGTCGAGCTTAGCTGTAACGGTGTCAATACAATCTATAACATAATCATAATGAGAGAAATCAAACTGATCAGCATTATCAGGCAGATAGAAAGTTTGATACTTCCGTACAATACAACGTGGATTGATTGAACGAATACGCTCCTCAGCCACATCTACCTTGTGTTTTCCCACCGTTCGAGTGGTAGCAAGGAGTTGTCGATTGACATTCGTCAGACAGACACGGTCGTCATCAATAACATCAATAGCTCCCACGCCGCTACGTGCCAAGACCTCAACAGCATATCCACCAACACCTCCAACACCAAAGACAGCCACACGACTACCATTAAGCGTATCGATGGCAGGCTTACCAAGGAGGAGTTGTGTTCTTGAAAATTGATTCTGCATTGTTTTATTATTATCCTTTATTTAGAGTGCAAAGATAGTGCAAATGAGAACAAAAGAGAACTCGTTCTCACTTTGTCGAGTGCAGCCTATCTTATTCAAAGATAGTGCAAACGAGGACAAAAGAAAGCTTGCTTTCATTTTGTCGAGTGCAGCCTATCTTATTCAAAGATAGTGCAAACGAGGACAAAAGAAAGCTTGCTTTCATTTTGTCGAGTGCAGCCTATCATGTGCAAAAGTACGAAAAAAATAAGAAAAAAGGGATTTATTCTATTTTACTAAACGTATTGACAACGGTTCGACAGTGATAAGATGACGCTTATAGAGGTCGCCAACGGCACGTTTATACACCTTCTTCGATACTTGGAAACGTCGTTTGATATCCTCTGCTTCGCTCTTATCACCAAGGTCGCATACTCCGTCGTTATCCTTCAAATATTGAAGCAGGGTCTCAGCAAAGTCTTCTGCATGCTGTTGTCCTGTGGGTTGAAGAGTACAATCAATCTTACCATCACGGCGAACAGTAGAGATATAGCCCTTCAAACGGTCGCCAGTGTGGACATACTGGAACACTTGATCCTCATAGATGAGCCCTGGATACTGATTGTCGACAATGACCTTAAAACCAAGGTCGGTTTTCTGCCATATCAACAAGTCAACTTCCTGTCCATGCTTATAACCTCGTGGCTGCTCGTCAAGATAATGCTCTACCTTTGCAGAGGCCACAAGACGATAGCTTTCTTCGTCAAGATGAATATAGACAATATAGCTATTACCAATAACCATACGCTTCTTCTGCTCACGGAAAGGACAGAAGAGGTCCTTCATCACACCCCAAGAGAGGAAAGCACCATACTCATTCACCCACGAACACTCCAAGTAAGCGAAGTCGCCTACCTGCGCTAAGGGTTCTTCGGTCGTAGCAATAGGACGTTCGTCTTGGTCAAGATAGACAAAGACCTCCACTTCATCACCTATTTCAGTTCCTTCAGGGACATACCTCTGAGGCATGAGAATCTCTCCAGCAGGTCCACCATCAAGGTAAAGACCAAATGGATCACCATTGCCTTCACGTAAGGCAACCTTTAATACAGTGAGCGTGTTGTATGCTCCAAGCTTTATTTTAGACATAATAACCCTTTATAGTTGAAGACAAGATAATCTATTATAAGACAAAGTAACAGATGAACAATATTCTCTAAGTAACTAACTTATCATTCTAAGAATCTACTCATTCTCTATTTCGACAGTAGCACTCCCCTCCTTTCGGAGGGGTTGGGGGAGGTTCTGTATCAAGCCATCTTTGAGATGTATCGTTCTGTCTGTTATATGTGCGAGCCCTTCATCGTGTGTAACGATAACGAAAGTCTGACCGAACTTATCACGGAGATCGAAGAAGAGTTGGTGTAGTTCCTGCTTGTTCTTACTGTCCAAACTACCTGAAGGCTCATCGGCAAGGATGACAGCAGGATTGTTTACCAACGCACGAGCTACTGCTACACGCTGCTTCTCACCACCAGAAAGCTCATTGGGTTTATGGTTGGCACGGTCGCTCAAGCCCATAAACTCCAATAGCTCTTCGGCACGCTGACGTGCTTCCTTGGTCTTTCGCCCTGCAATATAAGCAGGTATCATAATATTCTCAAGAGCCGTAAACTCAGGAAGGAGCTGATGGAATTGGAACACAAAACCTAAGTGTTGATTACGAAAGTCACTCAGCTTACCAGCTGATAAGCTTCCTACGTCGATGCCATCCACCACGACAGCCCCACTATCTGGCTTATCCAATGTGCCAAGTATCTGTAACAACGTGGTTTTACCAGCTCCTGATGGTCCGACAATACTAACAACCTCCCCCTTCTCTATATGTAAGTCTATGCCTTTCAATACCTGAAGCGACCCGAAACTTTTAGTTATGTTCTTAATGTCTATCATAATTCTATTCTTTTATTGGGGCTATTAGGCTTATTAGCCATATTGGCCTAATTGGCCTAATTAGCCTAATAACCTCTTACACCTTATTATTAATCCACTCTCTAACAGCCTCGTAAGCACTGCGTTCCTCCGTATGCTGTGGTTGAGCAAAGGTCATATCATCCATCTCACTACCATACTGGTCAGGGAAGATAATCATGATAGTCTTGCCCTTAACGCACTTATTCAATTCTTCTGGCAGCCTTTCCATGGCTGTCTTATAGGATATTGTACCCTTACGAGCCGTCACAATAACAAAAAGATGGTCGTCCCGAAGTTTCGTACCAAGCGTGGTCAAATCTTTCCAATGCTCCATCTCTTCATATTCAGCCCTCACACTTGAGAAACGATTACGGATAAACTCATTAACAAGTTGCAATGTATCTCTACGCCCATGGAACGTGATACGACACTCTAAGTTGCCTGCCATACGTGCTAAACGTTCTAACCAACGATAGAAACCAGGCTCGAACTCAGCACGAGAAGGGATTGCCACTTGTATTCTGCGAATTGTATTTAGTGGTTGTAGGATACGTGTAACGATAATCTGACGGCTCAATCCGTTATAAAGACTTCGTGTAAACTCGCCCCAGAAACTACGACTTATCTCTTTGTGGAAATGTAAGCCCATCAAGATTTCTGATGCTTGGAACTCTTTGAAGGCATGTTTTATACCATTGGCAATATTAGCTGCGACACGCACCTGCGTTACCATAGGTACATCTGAAGCACTTGCTAAGTCACATAGATGGTCTAACAAACGCTGTCCCTCGGCTTGATTATGACGCATATTCACATCATCATATACCACATTCAATGCCACCAATTCTCTCTTTCGACGTGGATTACGCATCAGTGTTGCCATAGTTACAAGATTATCAGAATACTCTGGATATTTCACAGGTATCAAAATCTTCTCATCATCGAGGTTCTTCATCATATCCTGACCCTCCTTCTCTTGTAGACGAAGCCGTTGTGCAGCCCGCTCTGTGATGATAGATGAGATGACACAAGTAAAGAGAATCATTATTACAATACCATTCAAGACTTCATCACCAAAGAGGTATTTACCTGGCGCAATCTCCAGTCTACGTCCTACCATCACCATTGCTATGGCACCAGCAGCATGTGCACTGGTCAGACCGAACATCATGTGACCTGACAACCAAGACATTCGAAAGAGGCGGGCAGCCAAATAAGCAGCCAAAGCCTTACCCAACGTACCGAAGAGTACGATACAGAATACGACCCACAATATCCGACTTCCGACGAAGAGCAGGCGTATATTTATCAACATACCCACACCGATAAGGAAATAAGGAATGAAGAGTGCATTACCAGTAAACTCTATGCGATTCATCAATGGAGATACTCTCGGTACGAAACGGTTCAATATCAAGCCTGACAGAAAGGCTCCAAAGATACCCTCCAAACCAACAGCATCCGACAAGGCAGCAGAAAGGAATACGATTGCAAGAATGAAGATGAACTGCATCACAGCATCCGAATATCGACGAAGGAACCAACGGGTCACACGAGGTATGACCATGATAAGTCCCACGCAATAAGCTACGAACCTTAGAATGAATAACAGCCAAAAAACAATTCCACCATTTCCATGAAACGAATTGACAATAGATGCCATCACTATCAAGGCCATGAAGAGTGCAATCATAGACGACCCCACACTCAACGTAGAACTCGCATGCCGTGTCAATCCATATCGTCCTACTATCGGATAGGCTATCAACGTGTTAGACGCCATGATAGCCGAGAGCAGAAGAGAGGCTAAAGGGAGATACCCCAAGAGACTGATACCCATGAAATAGGTCATCGCAAAGGGAATAATGAAAGTCAACATACCAAAGACTATCACACTATTCCGGTTTTTCTTCAGTCCTCCCATATCCATCTCAAGCCCTGCAAGGAACATGATATAATACAATCCTACACGTCCAAACAGCTCAAAAGAAGCGTCACGCTCCAGTATATTCAATCCATACTTGCCTACAAGAACACCAGCCAACACCATACCGATGATATGTGGAATACGCAGTCGTCCCATGATGATAGGTGAAAGCAATATCATCAGCAAGACAACAAAGAATATCAATGTTGGGTCAGTTATCGGGAAATATTGGGATAAATTCAGCATGCGTATCTATAAATTACTGTCTGCAAAGTTACGAAAAAACTTTTGGCATACCTAACATTAACTATGTATAAAGGTATATATCTTTTCTGTTTCATGCGAGCAACGCTTCAAGACTCTACATAATAGCCTAAGAACAATGCATGAGGAATAAACAAAGATAATTTATAAAATATATCACCTTATATTAAAAAGATAGATAGATTGTAGCACATATTACAAGAAAAATAGTAAATTTGCAACTAAGAATAGGTTTGAAATAAATAAAGATAAAAGATATGAAAGTAGCAATTGTTGGTGCCAGTGGTGCCGTAGGTCAGGAGTTTCTGCGCATCTTAGCAGAGAGAAACTTCCCAATGGACGACCTTGTCCTTTTTGGTTCTAAGCGTTCAGCTGGCAAGAAATACACATTCAAGGGTAAGGAATACGAAGTAAAACTGCTCCAGCACAATGATGATTTCAAGGATGTAGACATCGCCTTCACCAGTGCTGGCGGTGGAACATCAGCCGAGTTTGCTGAGACTATCACCAAATATGGTGCTATCATGATTGATAACTCCAGCCAATTCCGTCAAGATGACGACGTACCCTTGGTTGTTCCAGAGATTAATGCAGAAGATGCATTGAACCGTCCACGTGGCATCATTGCCAACCCTAACTGTACTACCATTATGATGGTTGTCGTATTGAACCCTATCGATAAGCTCAGCCATATCAAGAAGATACATATCAGTAGTTACCAGAGTGCATCTGGCGCGGGTGCTGCCGCTATGGCAGAGTTGCAGCAGCAGTACAAGGAACTTGTTGAGACTGGCGAGGTAAAGACCATCGAGAAATTCCCACATCAGTTGGCCTACAATGTCATTCCACAGATTGACAAGATGACAGAGAACGACTATACGAAGGAAGAGGTGAAGATGTTTAACGAGACACGTAAGATTATGCACTCTGATGTTCGCACTTCTGCTACCTGCGTTCGTGTGTCTTCTCTCCGTAGCCATTCAGAGGCTGTATGGTTCGAGACCGAGCGTCCACTCTCTGTTGAGGAGATTCGTGAGGCTTTGAAGGCTGCTCCTGGCGTTACAGTCGTTGATGATCCACAGAACTATGTCTACCCAATGCCACTCGAGAGTGCTGGTCACGACGATATCTATGTGGGCCGTATCCGTAAGGATCTTGCCGATGACAATGGCAATACACTCTGGCTCACTGGCGACCAGATTCGCAAGGGTGCTGCATTGAATGCGGTACAGATTGCGGAGTATTTGATTAAGGTGGGGGATGTAAAGTAAAGCCCGGTTCCTCTCAAAGGATATCTCTTCTAAAGCGAGGGGAGTAGATACCGAAAAGAGGGAAGGTTTATCAAAGATAATGAAAGAGCGTATCGAGAAGATTGACTACTTCTTGATACGCTCTTTTAATTTAGTTTCTTCATCCCCCTCTTCAACCAAATAGTCAATGACCAAGGCTAATGAAGGGAGAGAGCTATTTGTGATTAGCGCTCAAACTGCTCAATGCTTAAGCCGCCATCAGTTAGTTTCTCTAATTCAGGAACAATGCGAGTGAAATGTTCTGAACGAGCATGACGCGTCAAACAAGCCTTGTCCTCCCATGATTCACAGAAAAGGAAAACACCTGGCTGCGTTGTGCTCTCAAACAAATCATAGCCCTTGTTACCTTCATCTTTACGTGAAAGTGCTACTAACTCATCTGCGAGTTCTTTCACTTGGGCTGTTGTCACACCAGCCTTGACTTTGAAAAAAGCGTTTAATCTAATCATCTTTTTCTATTTTATAGTTATCTAACTTTTACTTATTCTTCTTATAGTAAGCTACGGCAGCAGCCACATTCTCTTTTACAGCACGTGAAGAGTAGGTAGCACCAGTGACCCCATCAATGCTGCTTGACTTCGCTGCCTTTGACACCTTCAAGCCACTAAACTTTGGAAAAAGACCTTGTTTAACCTTATCAAAAAACTTTGGTCCCTCATGATTTGGCAGAGCCTCAACCTTAACCACCTTATTATTCTTGATAAAAACCTCCAAGGGTGTAGCACCCTTAAAGCCCTTGACATTTTGACAGAGAGTGGTCGTATTGACAACGTAGGTGCCATCTGCCTGCCTATACATTACCCTATCCTGCTGCACTGCAGCAAAAGCAACACCAGTAGTTAATACTGCTACAGCCGTTACTGATACTAATTGTTTTCTTAACATAACCTATTACCTTTATTTAAACTGATTAATTCGACTGCAAAAATACGAAAAGTATAAGAGCGATGATTACTTTTTGCATTTTTTAAGGGTTGCTTATTAGCCTTAGTGGACTAATAAGGCTAATAAGACTAATAGTGCCTTCCTCACTATTTTCCTCACTTTCTTTTCTTTCTTTCGTAAATTTATTTGTACATTTGCCCTATCAACAATCAATACCAACGATGAAATATATACTACTTCCTAAACCAGATACTATTCACCAACTGCCCTTCTACTTCGCAGTGGAGGAATATGTAGCCCGTCATTACACCAATGATGACTACTTCATGGGGTGGCGAGTGAACCCTACGGTAATGTTAGGACGCAATCAGTTGATTGATAATGAAGTCAATACAGACTACTGTAAAGAACACAAGATAGATATTTTCAGACGAAAGAGCGGTGGAGGCTGCATCTATGCCGACAAGGGATGCATACAGTTCTCTTACATCTCACGTGCTGTCAATGCCAATGAAGCCTTTGCACAGTACATGCACCGAATGGCCGAACTACTACGAGGACTGAATATTAACGCACAACTATCGGGACGAAACGACATTCTCATTGACGACACGAAGGTGTCGGGATGCGCCTTCTATCAGCTGTCGAATCGTAGTGTTCTGCATAACTCCCTACTCTTTGACCCCCAACTTGACCACCTCTCTAATGCCCTCACTCCTGCAAAAGAGAAACTACAAAGCAAGGGTGTAGCGTCTGTCAGACAAAGGGTAACGAATGTTGCGACCTATACACAGTTAGATATTTTAAATTTCATGGACTACGTACGACAGGAAATGTGTGGTAAGGAGGTGCTCGAACTAACGGAAGAAGACATGAAGGGTATTGCTGAGATTGAGAAAGAACTATCTTCTGACGACTTTGTCTATGGTAAAAATCCAAAATACTCTCTCGTCCGCAAGCATCGTTTTGAAGGTGTCGGAACACTTGAAGCACATATAGAACTGAAGAACAACATTATAGGGAGCATCAATATGGTGGGCGATTACTTCCTTCTTGGCGATATCG
The DNA here is from genome assembly GCF_900187995.1 of Prevotella jejuni. Lineage (GTDB taxonomy): Bacteria > Bacteroidota > Bacteroidia > Bacteroidales > Bacteroidaceae > Prevotella > Prevotella jejuni. The sequence continues at coordinate 4,477 of NZ_FZNZ01000040.1, read as the reverse complement.
ACCATGATTTCCTAAGCCTGCTAAAAGGCTGTGAGTTCACAAGAGAGGCAGTAGAAGAGAGGTTGGCTGGCATCGACCTATCTACTATCATCCGTGGCTTGAAGCCACGACAGTTCTTGCGTCTACTCTTCGGACGTGAGCCACACGTGATGAAACCAGCCTGGCTTAAGATTGACCTCACATCGAAGAAGTCGACTGGTGAGACAGCAGGCATCCTTGCCAAGCATCATCTGAACACTATCTGCACGAGTGGACTCTGCCCTAATCGCTCAGAATGTTGGATGGCACGTACGGCTACCTTGATGATTGGCGGTGACATCTGTACTCGAAAGTGCCGTTTCTGCAATACGTTAAGTGGTCGTCCCAGACTCCTCAATCCTGATGAGCCACGCCATGTAGCTGAGTCAGTGAGAGCTCTCAAGCTACGCTATGCCGTCATCACCTCTGTCGACCGTGACGACCTGCCCGATTATGGTGCCGCCCATTGGATAAAGACCATCGAAGAGATACGCCGTTTGAACCCCGACACAAAGATAGAACTGCTTATCCCTGACTTTATGGGAAAGGCCAACCTCATACGACAAGTCATGGCAACACGCCCCCACGTAGCAGGACATAACATGGAGACAGTGTGTCGTCTCACACCATCAGTACGCTCCGTGGCACGCTATGAACGCAGTTTAGACGTCCTGAGAGAGATAGCCAACTGCGGTATCACTGCCAAGACAGGATTTATGCTCGGCTTAGGTGAGACCCACGAAGAAATCTTAGAGACAATGGACGATATCCTTTCAACTGGTTGCCAACGTCTCACACTCGGTCAGTATCTCCAACCTACTGTCGACCACCTACCTGTCAAGGCCTATATCACACCCGAAAAGTTTGCTGAATATAAGCGGATAGCTTTAGAGAAAGGTTTTAAGCATGTTGTAAGTGGACCGCTCGTCCGCTCGTCTTATCATGCTGCTGAAGGCATTTAGGTCATTACTTTCACGATAGGGAAGGCAAAGTATCAATGATAAATAAGATGGTATTGGGCCTATTAGGCCAATAAGCCTAATAAGCCCAATTATTCCTATCGTTATAAACAATATCTTAATGGTACTTTCCCTATTCAGTTATCTGAACCGTTGCACGGCGGTTGAAAGAAATAGGAGACAAGGTCTCTACCCCACCCTTACCGACAGTCGTAATCTTATTATTCTCAATACCCATCTTTACAAGCTCATTAGCAACGACAGTAGCACGTCGCTCAGACAGTTTCTGGTTGTAGGCAGCAGAGCCCGTTGCACTGTCAGCATAACCTGTCACAAGGAGGTTATTATTATTGTCCTTAGCATACTTCGCAAGAGCCTGTACGTTTACGAGGTCTTTCTGAGATGCGATTGTTGCCTTATTGATGTCGAAGAATACTGAAACAGGAGTTGTTACCAACTGCTTAACTGACTCCGACACAGTCTCAACAGGCTTCTGATTTGACAGTTCATTACGAAGACGTGCGTTCTCTTCCTCTGCGTCTTGGAGGCGTGCATTCAGTGCGTCAAGGGCTGCTTGATGCTGTGCGTTGATCGTCTCCATATCTGGTGTCTTGCTCCAAGTACTCTTACCAATATTGAAATTCAGACCGATTTCTGCATAAAGGTTATTGTCATGCGACTCCCATCCACGGTGCTCATTACTTGCGTAAGCCGCTCCATCGAGGTCGCCCTCATAACGGTTCCATCCTGCTTCAAGATAGACACGCATCCCCTTTGACACCTTCCAAGAAGATTGAAGGCCTGCACTCAATCCCATTGCATAGCGATTAGCCGACATAGAACGGCCAACACCAGCACCAGCAAACGGAATGACGTTCCATACTCGGTTCTCATTGTAACCGCAAAGGAGGTTGTTCAGATTGAACATCACTTGCTCTTGTGCTATCCAATACTTATTACTATTATCGAGCTGAGAAGCAGGATTGCTGTCAGCTCCGACACGCTTGCCCCAGATACCTTGTATCTTCGTGCGAAGACCGATACCCGGTGTGAACCACTTACCAATGGCGAAGGCTGCACCCGGCTTTGAACGGAAATCCTTCAACGGACTAATAGCTGCATCACGACCATGTTCTTGATTAGAATACCACGCATTCCAGTCTGCACCAAGTTGCACAAACCAATTATTCCAGAACGAGTTTGTGGCAACACTATACTTCTCGGTAAGCACCTCTTCTTGGGCCGAACCTGTCAACGACACGCCCGCCAATGCCAATACTATCAAAAGCTTTCTCATAACTTATTACTTTTAAGAACTTATTCATTTCGTCACACTCTCTACCAACTGGGAAATAAGTCGGTTCACAAAGATAGTAATTAAAATCTATCACAGCCGCTTTTTCATGAAAAATACAATTTATTTAACGTTGTACAAATAAGTAAAGACTGAATGACGGGATGGAAAACAAAGGAAGAAAAGGAAGAAGAAAAGACTCAATAACAGCATGATAAACAATGGAAAAAGATACATATTTATCAGACAATGGATATGCCGTCTCTTGTCAGTTGAATATGTTTATAGCTTTACGAAAAAACACAACAAAACAACAGAAGCATATCCACTATTCAGGATGAAAGGACCAAGAAGAAATAGACTCACAACAAGCAGGTATTCAAACAGTTACAAACATTGTTCAAGAAGACGCCTAACAAGCTTCAAGAAGGGCGTTAACAACACTCAAGAAGAGCATGTTCTCGAACGTTGAAGGGCATCTTCTTGCACATTAAAAAGCAGGTACTGGTTTTAAGAAGTACGAAAAGGATTTACAACAGGACTCTGTTCTTCATTTATTACAACACCATCTATCGCTCGTTCTCTTAATCTTCTCCCAAAGTTTTAAGCACGTAGAGAAATGCTGGCCCATCCCCCATCCCATCCCCCGAAGGGAAGGCCGTAATCACCGAGATACCTCTATAAGAAAGAGCCTCACCCCCAACCCCTCTCCGAATGGAGAGGGGAGTGATTACCGAGAAACCCCTACGGGCTGGATGCAGGCTTCTTGTTGTCTCTTATTGGTTTCTATATTAGCAGTAACGCTCTGTGATATCTGTATGCCAGAGGCCTTCTGTGAGCTCGAAACGTGGGTGGAAAAGTTCTGTTAAATCTGTGAGATCTGTGAGAGAAATAAACGTTACGAAGTATGCAAGCAGCCCAGTAGGGGTAACCTCACATATCACGCCCCTCCCTGCGGGGGAGGGGTTGGGGGAGGGGCCACTATCTTATGGGTTCGATACTGTGCGCAAAAAAGTTCTGTTAAATCTGTGCAATCTGTGAGAGAAAGAACTCCTCAGCAACTCTCATGCTACCTTTCTCTTACAGTGGATGCTTCCTATTTCTCACAGAGTTACACAGAAGAACAGAACACATAAACTTTCACAGAGACATTAAGTCAACCGATATCACAGAACCTTACAGCCATCTTTAGCAGTAACGCTCTGTGTTATCTGTATGCCGGAGGCCTTCTGTGGGCTCGAAACGTGGGTGGAAAAGTTCTGTTAAATCTGTGAGATCTGTGAGAGAAAGAAATACCCTCCGTGCGAAAAAGAACTCCCCAGTGACTTGCATGAGTCTTATCTTATCGAGAGGGTGAGTTCTCTTTCTTACAGAGTTACACAGATGAACAGAACACACAAACCTTCACAGAGACATTAAGTCAACCGACATCACAGAACCTTACAGCCATCTTTAGCAGTAACGCTCTGTATTATCTGTCGTCCGGAGGCCTTCTGTGGGCTCGAAAAATGGGTGGAAAAGTTCTGTTAAATCTGTGCAATCTGTGAGAGAAAGAACTCCTCAGCAACTCTCAAGCTACCTTTCTCTTACAGTGGATGCGTCCTATTTCTCACAGAGTTACACAGAAGAACAGAACACATAAACTTTCACAGAGACATTAAGTCAACCGAAAACACAGAGCGTTACAGCCAACAGAGGTCTCACCCCCGGCCCCTCTCCGAATGGAGAAGGGAGTGATCACCGAGATTACCCCTCCTTCGCTGCTTGTGTCATGATGGGAATGCGCAAGTTCAACATAGAACTGCAATCCCAAGTGCTGGTGTAGCTTAATAATCTATACCTGAAAACACCGAGGGGTTTGGGGGCGAGAAGCCCCCATGAGAAGAAAATCAACAAGCAATGCATAAAAATAAGAAAGGGAGACCTCTGTCTCCCAAAGATTAATTAATTTTGCATTGCAATGTACAAACAATTAACCTCGGAGCAAAGGTACACAATTTCTGTGCTACTCCAAAATAGAACGAAACAAAAAGATATTGCCAAGGCGATAAATGTAAGTGCAAGTACAGTGTCTCGTGAAATAAGACGTAATAGCGGAGTCAGAAGACACTATAATTGGGAAACTGCCCAAGCAAATGCAGTACAAACAAGGCGCAGAAAGCCAGGCAATCGTTCAGTAGACAAGGATGTCATGGAAGAGGCGAAG
>NZ_FZNZ01000071.1 GCF_900187995.1 Prevotella jejuni | reverse complement strand
GATTTCGAGATGGATACGATTGTTGGGAGAGGAAACCATGGTGCCATCGTAACACTGATAGAGCGTAGTACAAACATGCTGTTTATGAGAAAACTTAAGAATGGGAAAAATGCCAAAGAACTGGCACGAACTGTAATACACTTACTATCTCCTTTCAAAGACCATATCAAGTCTATTACAACTGACAATGGTACAGAATTCGCTTGTCATGAAATGATAGCCAAAAGCCTTGGTGTCACCATATATTTTGCTGACCCATACGCTTCGTGGCAGAAAGGGGCTATAGATTCAGAATCGTAGCTAATTCATCCTGTAAACAGCTGTTCATAGCATAGATAAAAGTCAAGATATGAAAAGGAAGGTAGTACTGATACTAATTGCCTTGTTGTTTTTCATAGTGCACTCTGAAGCACAGAGAAAGACGAAGCATCCTATGCCAAAGGTGCGTAAAAGAGCTGCTGCCCCATTGGTGCAACCTGTCAGCGACAAGACAGCGGCAGAATGGAATGCCATCCACCGCACGTATGCCGCAAAGAAATACCAACTGAAAGACAGTTGGGAACTTGTGTCTTACTATGATTATTCCGTCACGGGAAATGAGAATAGCTTGGAGGAACTTCAGAACATGAAGATACAGATACTTGGCGACTCTTTCCTTTATCTGAATGGGAAGAAAATCAAGGTTTGCCGTACGGACCGTGATCCGTTTATGTACGAACGGGATGCACTTTACTACCCCTACCTTAAGGATTACTTTGCTCTTCGTAGCATCAATATATCCAAGTCAGTCCCTGTTTTGCTTATACAGTCGTCGGCGAACGAGATATACAGCGATATGCTGGAGTATATTTATACTGGTGAATACCTTGTGCTGTATCATAACAACATTGCTGGTATTTTCAAATATGTAAGAAGATCGGGGCAGGGACTGCCTTCCCTTGATGCAAAGCTGGAATACACGCAAGCTGACATGTATAAGGATGTAAAAAAGGAGATGAGCAGCAAGCGTGCCCGCGAATATAATATTCGTCCCTATAAAGGAAAACTGAGAGCATGTATGGGGAAGAGTATATCCCATATAAATGGCATTGGTGGTTTCTATTTCGTGAAACTTCCTAACTATAAGTCTTTCCCCATTTTTGTTGCTTATAACTGCAACGAGGACGATGAGTTCCTTATATATACCTACAAGAATGGGATGATAGACGACGACAACAATATCAACATCCTTGCCTTCAGCTCATATAATGACATAAAGGAAGACTTCGCTATCTTTACGGATGGTACAATCTATGTGCGAACTGTAGAGGGTAAGAAAACCTCCATAGATGTTTATCGTATCAATGATGATGGTGACTTCTATAGATTGGAGTAAAACGGAGGATTGCATAAAGACAACCTTATGTATCTTCGGAATAACTTAAACCCAAATCTCTAATATTGGCTTTTAACAAAAAGATTGATTAAATTTGCACTTGGTACTTGAATCTACCAACACAGACAATAGTCTGAAAAATCATGACATAATTTCGGAAAAAGACCTAAAATAAAGTGGGAAAAAAGATAGAAAAAAGAGAGCCTGCAACCAACAGGAAATCAACCCGTTATGGAGTCGTAAAAGGAAAGGTACTTAATTGGATTTCAAAAGGGCGTTAATAAGACTTCAAAAGGGCATCTATTGCAAGTCAATTGGGCGTCTTTTCAAAGCCAGAAGACCATGTATTGGTTTTGAGTTGTATGAAAATAGTTTACAAACATTGAGTGATATGGGAATAAGTTGTTTGTAGAAGACGGAAGGACATGGTAAATATTTGCTTTTTCTGCATTCTTATCTTGTGCTTTATCCCTTTATGTGAGACCGTCCGATTTTGGACAGTCATACCTTACAAGTGTATAAGCCTTTGTTCTTTTTCCAATCTACGTATTTAACGGGAGAGCCACAATGAGAACTATTTTTATATTATACTCTCTTTATAAATGTGTTCTCTACATTCTTATTCAGTAAAGGTTCCAGATGAAAAAAGAGAGGCTTGGTATTGTTTCCAGCCTCTCTTTTACTTAAATTATTGTGGGAATCTATTCAAATGCCTTTACCTGCATGCCTACATAACGTTCATAGTAACTACGTACATAGACATTATTTAATGTCGCATCTGTCGCAAAGCGAAGACAGTTGGCTGATATGACTTTACCATAAGGTTGACTTCTGTCACCATCGTTAACTGGATTTGGTGTACTTGCCCAGTAATAGCCTTTAACTCCTAAACCAGTTAATTTCCCATCAACGTATTGTCCAAGTGCAGGAAGATAGAAATAACTACTTCTTACTGATGCTTCTGGTTTGCCAAAGTTTGATACAGTAAATTTAATATCTTTACCTGAAACCCACGTAGCGGTACCTGTATAGCTTTCCGTAGAACTAAAATGTGAAATTTCGCTCTTTTTCTTTAGCCAGATGCCTCCTGCATAAAGATGGTTTGCAAATACCCATAAAGTTTTGTCATCCAACTTTGGAGATCCTCCACCAATATACCATGTAAGTGCTTCGAAGGTCGGGGCATCCTTGCATGAGTTTATAGCCTTTGTCTGGACTTTATCCGTGAATGTAGTATTGTACCATCTTGCGTCCGCTGATGATGTTGCATAGTTTGCATTTTCAGCGTCGTTGAGTAAAGGCTGACTGCTCTCATACCTATCCCAATAATTGCTCTTTGCATCCCACATGTAATAATTGCTCTTGCGAGAAGTATACGTCTCCATGCCAAGGTTAGTACTGATTTTCTGATTCTTTCCAGCAACACATTTTATATTACTATATGTATATGAAATAGTGCTCTTTGTACCAGTTACGGAATCATATAGAGTATAAGTAACCTTAAAGGTTGAGTAAGTTCCTGGAGCTACAACCATTATGGCTGCATTCTTAGATGCTGTAGCTTCAGTAGGAATAGGGAAACCAGTTGTTGAACTTGTTCCGTTCAAAGTCAAGGTTACGCTGTTAGAAGAAGAAGAACTATTTGCAGCTCCTAAACCGTTGTCGCTAAAATTGAACGTTCCAGCAAGTTTTTCATCGTTAGCCGCTGTAACATTGATTTGTGTTACTACAGCAGAAGCAGCCAACTCCTCTTTTGAGTAGTATGGCATAAATGTTATGTACGAAGCCTCATGACTGAGATTAAACTTATAGGATCCATCTGTTTGGCGTGTTGCAGTACCGACACCGCAGTCTCCAACAGTTCCTAACTGAGTCGCATTGTTGGCTTCGTCCTGATTCTGACTTGTTGCTATTGTAACAGTGTTACCTGAAGAGCTTGCGTTCCCTGTGTATCTAACAGGATAGCTCGCTGCCGTATAAGTTCCATCGAAATAGAACTTTGCAGAAGCTGCTGTTGTTGATGTAATATTGTTGGAACTACTTGCTGTTAGTGTAGGAGATGTTGTAGAGCCACTATTTACCCAAATATTGTCGTTTGGAGTCCAGTAGAAATCTACCCCTGAATTATAAACACCTGAGGTACGTGTCTTAGCCTCCGAAGTAATAGAGAAAGAAGTCTTACCTGTTAAATCCTTATCCTTAGCACTATTGCTATAATCCGCGTCACTTACATTGTCATTAGAACAAGCCGTCAGCCCCATAAGCAAGCATGTAGCAAACAAACTTGTGAACTTGTTAATCTTCATAATTCTTATTGATAATTATTTTGGGTTAATCTGGTTCAACATCAAACGTGTTAGTGTTGTCATCATCTGCCTTTTTGTGATCAGACTCAAAGGGTGAGTTTGTCCCCATGATTGGTTCTGCCGATACAGGAATAACTGAAAGCTCGGGGCAACAGTATTCCTTTTTTACATAATTTTTTCTTTGCATATCTGTTTTTTTTATATGATTATATCCTCTCTAATCTACATGCGGCATCTCTGTAAATCACATTATTTATTGATAGATGTCATCGAATTAGTAGGGCAAAAGTATTTATACTTTTTTAGATAAACAAGTTTACCCCCCCCCGATTTAGATAATAAAAGTTATATTTATAAAATATTAACTTAGACTTCTTATCTTCTGCTACATTTTTGGCGTATAGGTCACATTTTTACCATAAGTCTCTTACATCAAAACTATTCGATAAAAATATAGCTGCCAGAAAGAACTTGCCTTCTAACAGCTATATGATATTACCTAAAATCTAATCGTTTACATTTTTCAATTATTTTATGTTTTGAACTAATCGGCTCATACATCCCTGATTAGAAACGGAACTATCATTCGACCTAATATATGTGTATGTAAATCTTATATGCGCCACGCTGTTTGTGTTATAAGAAGAAGTGGAGAAAAGAATCCATCAAAACTTATTTTCCTGTCATTGCTATCATCATCTTTAAGCATGTAATCATTTAATATTTACTCTATTACGCGAATTGTTAAAAGTGACAGCAACTTAAAACTAAAACTAACTGTATATAAATAAGGTGAGATTTTAGGGCTTTATATCGTGTCAAACACAAGTTTAGGGAAAATCCCCCACTGTATAGGGGAAATCCTTTTCACATCTCTTTTTTTCTTCGTTCCTTTGCATCATGAAAGTTAGGAGTACTATTAGGCACCTTTTATTTTACTTCTTTATAACTAATTGATTTCCTGTTGATTGCAGACCTGCTTTTTGTATGTAGTCTTGCTGTTATTTATTGATGTCTTGCTTGAATTTATGTAATGATTTTTCAAACCATTATCTGCATATTTTTGAAGTCTAAAAAGAAATGATTTTCAATGTCAGAGGATGATAAGAGGACAGAAAGTTGACAGTCTTAGCCATGTTTTTGTTTAATGAGAAGCTTCGGTCCTTCCTTTTAAAGCAATACGAAAAGCGTCCACACATTTAATGGAAGAACCCAAAAAGTTCTAAGGATTTCAGATATTTTTATATCTTTGCAGTATATTATTCAAAGTTATTAGAGGCTTGTTAAAATAGCCCACGCATATCAACTTTAAGCCATAAATATATTAAGGAACCGAAAATAGTTGTCTTATGAAGAAAATATATCTTTTACTGCTTATTCTAAATGTAGTATTAATGAATGGATGCAAGGAACAGTCTCCAAAGCAGAGCTCAAAACAGCAGGTTCATCAAGAAAGAACTGTAAAGAGTGAGGTAGACTTAATAAAGAAGTATGACCACGAAATCAGAGAATATTATAGAGAACTTGCGGAAGTAGGACTTGATGGCGTTACGGTAATGGATATAGACAAACAAGTAGAGTATACAGATTTGGCAATAGAACTTATTTATGATGCGCTCAGAAGAATGGGATACCAGTCTGTCAGTGATGCTGAAGCACGAAAGGCTATCAAAAAATATTATAACATTGATATCTCTGAAAATAACATCTATTTGGCAGGGAACAAACTTCGTAGATATGT
>NZ_FZNZ01000039.1 GCF_900187995.1 Prevotella jejuni | reverse complement strand
TCAGAGGGGTGACAGATATTCCTTTCTTTTTATATAGGCTTATGAAATTGTGTGCTTAAGAGAGTAGGCTTGCAACTGGGTTTTAGGACTGACCCCTAAATTCCGTAGATTGCTATTGTTTTTTGCAATCGCTCTCCTAACCTCCTTACACACAACAGCAGCTAATCGTGACTCGTTAGCACTGACGCCTCCAATGGGTTTCATGACTTGGAACAAATATAAGGAGGATATCAACGAACAACTGATACGACAGATTGCCGACAAGATGGCGGCCGACGGCTATGCAGAAGCAGGATATAAATACATCTTCATAGACGATGCATGGCAGGGAGGACGCGACAAACGTAATAACATCCTACCTGATCCAGAGAAGTTCCCAAGCGGCATGAAGGCCCTTGCCGACTATGTTCACTCAAAGGGTTTACGCCTCGGTATCTACTCAGATGCTGCTTTGCTGACTTGTGCTGGCTATACTGCAAGTTATGGTTTTGAGCAACAAGACGCCAAGACCTTTGCCGAATGGGGGATTGACTACCTTAAATACGACTACTGTCACGCTCCTTCTGACAGCGCTGTTGCCCACGAACGCTATAAAAAGATGGCTGATGCACTGCAGAACTCAGGTCGGAAAATTGTCTTGGGTGTCTGTGAATGGGGACAACTGAACCCTGAGAAGTGGGCAAGACAGGCTGGTGGTTCGCTCTGGCGCGTGAGCTTTGACGTGCGAGACATGTGGAAAGATATCGTGAAACAGGGTGGTATGGGTATCATCGACATCATCAACATTGCCGAACCACTTTATAAATACGCAGGCCCAGGACACTGGCTCGACATGGACATGCTCGTCGTTGGACTCGATGGAAAGGGTGGTCCATCAAGCGATTTGGGTGGTGTTGGCTGCACATATACGGAGTATCAGACCCAAATGTCTATGTGGTGTATGTTTGCTTCACCCCTGGCGATGAGCCACGACATCCTTCATGAGAACGAAGAAACACGTCGCATCCTACTCAACAAAGAGATAATAGCTATCAACCAAGACGCCCTTGGCGAAGTAGCCCACAGAGTTGACGTCCCTGGAAAGTGCCGTGTCTACCTTCGCCAACTAAGTGGTAACCGTCAGGCACTTGCCATCATGAACCCTTCTGACACTCCTCAGCGCATTCAGTTGCCGCTTTCTATCCTTGGGAACACGAAAGAATACAATTTCAGAGACGTCTGGGAGCATAAAACAACACGCCAACGTAAGACGTGGCAAGGCACCCTACAACCTCATGAAACAAAGGTGTTTACCGTTACAACACGATAACTTTCGAATTATTTTCATGAAAAAAAATATTTCTTGTCGTGAAAAAAAATATTTCTTCTCATGAAAAAAAATATTTTTCTTCATGAAAAGAAATCATAGAAGATAAGGATTAAGACTCCCCAAAACCTTGAAAGGCGATATTAAGTGGCTTTACATTTCATGTTATTGACGCTTATTATTGCCTTTCAAAATATACTACATTCACTTAGTTCACCGATAAACTCATAGCACAAACAGCCATTTCGGGCCTCCATAAAACCCCACTCTTCCTCGGAAAAGCGACCTATCATCCTCTATTGTTTGCAACCATATATGCGCAGTACTTACTGAGCAAATCGTGCAACGACAGTTCACCCTTCTCATATCGGTCGGCATCAAGCTTCAACACCCGCTCGTGTATAGATATACCCCTTTCTTATCTTTATGCGACGAATTAGACTCTATAACGTCGCAAAATATGCGACAATAACACTAAAAATATATCCAAAGTGCTTAAGAACATCCCTAATAGACCATATTTAGCAATAGAAACATCAGAAAGTCATGCATCATCAACCGTCATTTAACACCTAATAACCACTAATCGTCAACACCCAACACTCTTCATCCAACACCCGTCATCATCAATCAACACCCGATATTCAACACCCAACATCCATCAATCGCCCGCCAATAAAGCATAAATCTTACCTATTTATTTTGTTATCCCACTAAGTTGCAGTAACTTTGCAAACTTAAACAGAGAGTTAACAGTAATTTCAAACATAAAATATAAGATAACAATATGGCATATTTGTTTTCATCGGAATCAGTATCTGAGGGTCACCCAGATAAAGTTGCCGACCAGATAAGCGACGCTTTACTCGACCAATTCTTGGCTTACGACGAGGATGCACGTTGCGCTATAGAAACCTTTAACACCACAGGACAGGTGGTAATCATGGGTGAAGTGAGGTCTAAGGAATATGTTGACCTTCAGACAATAGCCCGCAAGACAATCAACAAGATAGGTTATACAAAAGCTGAGTATCAGTTTGATGGTAACAGCTGTGGAGTTCTCTCTGCTATTCATGAGCAGAGTGATGATATCAATCGTGGTGTTGATAATGGCGACACAGAGAACCAAGGAGCCGGAGACCAAGGTATGATGTTCGGTTACGCATGTAACGAGACAGACAATTACATGCCTGTAACCCTCGACTTAGCACACCTCCTTATGACCACATTAGCCGACATCCGTAAGGAAGGTAAGCACATGACCTACCTTCGTCCAGACTCAAAGAGTCAGGTGACAGTGGAGTATAGCGATGATAACATCCCTCAGCGCATTGACACAATCGTCGTTTCTACACAGCACGACGACTTTATTCAGCCAGCAGACAACTCACGTGAGGCACAGTTGAAGGCCGATAAAGAGATGGTAGAACAGATTCACAAAGACGTACTTGAGATTCTCATGCCACGTGTGAAAGCACAGATTAAATCAGAGAAAGTACTGGCTTTGTTCAATGATGATATAAAGTATCTTGTCAACCCAACAGGTAAGTTCGTGATTGGTGGACCTCATGGCGACACGGGTCTGACTGGTCGTAAGATTATTGTAGACACATACGGTGGTAAAGGTGGCCATGGTGGTGGTGCCTTCTCAGGCAAGGACTCAAGTAAGGTAGACCGCTCAGCAGCTTACATAACACGCTATATCGCTAAGAACATGGTGGCAGCTGGTGTGAGTGATGAGATACTCGTCCAGTTGGCTTACGCCATTGGTGTTGCCGAGCCAGTTAGTGTTTATGTGAATACTTACGGTCGCTCACATGTGAAAGCAACTGATGGTGAGATTGCAGAAAAGGTTAAGGAGCTGTTTGACCTACGTCCAAAGGCTATCGAAAAGACATTGAAACTTCGTCAGCCAATGTATTTGGAGACAGCTGCTTATGGACACATGGGACGTAAGAACGAGGTGGTCAAAAAGACTTTCGAGAGCCGTTACCATGACGCAAAGACACTTGATGTTGAGCTATTCACATGGGAGAAGCTCGACCGAGTTGATGATATCAAAAAGACCTTCGGACTTTAATAGACAATGCCGACAACTGATTCCATTGTTCGCCCGTCTCTGCTGCTGAAGAAAACATTAGTAGCAGGACAGAAGGCGAATGTTGATTCTGTGGCTAAGGCGGGTCAGAACACTGACTCGTCAATCTTGTTGCGCCCTAAAAAACAGAAGAGGTTTCAGCTAACGGATTTCAAGTTTGCAGAAGAAGGATACTTCAAAGGTAACAAGTACTTTAAGTTGGGACGTGGAGACATTCACGCAGATGGTGTGTCGGGTATCCCTGCTCCATACGCAGTAAGCAATGACAATGTTATTGCAGCAATGCTCTTAGGGTGCTTTATAATGGCAATGGTAGCCTTCTCTCTATCGAGGAATTTCATTGAACGGCAAGTAAAAAGCTTCTTCCGTGGTAGCCGTAGCAAGGAGTCGGTCGTTGAAGCAAATGAAGAAATACGCTTTCAACCTATCTTAATAGCACAGACTTCACTTTTAGGTAGTATCCTCTATTATTTCTTCGTACGTGATGTAGGGGGCGGTAGACTCTCGAATGACTCACAACTTGCGGCAATAGGCTGCTTTTTTGGCGTCTTCCTCGTATATTTCCTATTCAAGTATCTGGTCTATGGGTTCGTTAACTGGGTGTTCTTCGACAGGAAAAATAATGGACAATGGAGGCATACACAAATCTTCTTATACGCTCTTGAAGGGGTCTTGTTATTCCCTATTATACTCTTGCAGGTTTATTTCTCGCTGTCACTCCATGCTGCATTGATTTATACACTAATTGTTATGTTATTTATCAAAATGCTTGCTTTTTATAAGAGTTATACCATCTTTTTTAAGAGAATGGGGGCCAGTCTGCAAATAATTTTGTACTTTTGTGCGCTCGAATTGATGCCGCTGATGGTATTGTGGGGCATTTTGTTCATTACAGATAACTATTTGATAATAAACTTTTAGGACACGATGATAAAAAAGATCTTGGTTTCTCAGCCAAAGCCGTCAAGCGATAAGTCTCCTTACTACGACATTGAAGAGGACTTAGGAGTTGACTTGGTATTCAGACCATTCTTTAAGGTGGAGGGACTCTCAGCCAAAGAGTTCCGTCAACAGAAGGTAAATATATTGGACTATACGGCTGTGGTGTTTACTTCTCGGCATGCTGTAGACAATTATTTTAACCTTGCAAAGGAGATGCGCATCACTATCCCAGAGGATATGAAGTATTTCTGTGTGATTGAAACGATTGCCCTTTATATCCAGAAGTATGTGCAGTACCGCAAACGTAAGGTGTTCTTCGGTAATACAGGAAAGATAGATAGCCTCATTCCAACAATGACTAAGCACAAGACAGAGAAATATCTCGTTCCACAAAGTTCTGTACATACGGAGGCACTGAGCGAGTTGTTGGATGCTAATAAGCTCAAACACAAGGAATGTGTGATGTATCGCACAGTGAGCAATGGCTTAACAGAGGAAGAGGTAAAGAACTTTGATTATGATATGCTTGTCTTCTTCAGTCCAACAGGAGTAAAGGCACTGAAAGAGAATATCCCCAACTTTGTGCAAGGAGATATCAAGATAGCAGCCTTTGGACCTGCTACAGCGAAGGAAGTGGAGGCACAAGGGTTGAGACTCGACCTCCAAGCTCCATCTAAAGAGTATCCTTCTATGACAGGAGCATTGCGTGCTTTCTTAGAAGAAGAGAAGAAGAATAAATAGAATAACGGCTTCTGCCTCATCTGAAAGGATGGGGAAGGAGCCGACATCAGTACCGGACATACGGTAAACATAGGCTAACAAGGATGGAAAAACATGAAGAAAGACTGAGGAAAGGAGAACGTCTATGCAGCAAGAAGCTCATAGATACGCTCTTTGGACCTGGTAGAAGTCATGCGATGACAGTATTCCCCTTGAAGGCTGTTTACAGACTAATCGATAGTAAGTCAGAGGTTTCTACATCGCAAGAAACGCTCACGGAGCCTAATGTACAGCTTTTAGTCAGTGTTCCGAAAAAGCATTTTAAGCGTGCCGTAAAGCGCAATAGGGTGAAACGGCAGGTGCGTGAAGCCTATCGAAAGCGCAAGCGTCTTGTCACACAAAGTGTGGACAAACTAACAGATAAGCAGTTGTTGATAGCTTTTATATGGCTTTCAGACGAATTGACGGACTCCGACACCATCGAACAGCGGGTTTGCAACCTACTTCAAAGAATAGGAGAACGAATATTAAAGGATAGGGAAACAGATATTAAAAGATAGAGGAACGGACATAAAAGGATAGAGGAACCAATATAAAAGAATAGGAGAACAGATATAATGGATGAGAAGGAGAGAAAAGAGAAAGCCTCATCTGAAGTGCAATCTCAAAACATCTTTGCCAAGCTATGGCGTCTTTTCACACGTGGTTTATCGTGGTTATTAATACTCCCGATACTCTTCTATCGTCAGTTCATATCTCCCTTTACCCCACCCTCCTGTCGTTTCACCCCTACCTGTTCGGAGTATGGCAGGCAAGCAATACTCAAGCATGGTCCTTTTAAGGGTTTGGCGCTTACGATATGGCGTATATTAAGATGCAATCCATGGGGAGGCAGTGGTTATGACCCAGTTCCCTAACGATGCTAACAACAGAATATTAATACAGAGTAGAGGTTTATGAAGAATGGCCAGAACACCTCTGACACCTTCACCCCCTCGACTCCTTAAAGTATAAAGACATAGATGAAGAACTTTGTAGAAGAACTCCGTTGGCGTGGTATGCTGGCTCAAATGATGCCAGGAACCGAGGAAATGCTTCAAAAAGAGATGGTTTCAGCTTACTTAGGTACTGACCCTACAGCTGACTCATTGCACATCGGTCACCTTTGTGGCATCATGATGTTGCGTCATTTGCAGCGTTGTGGCCATAAGCCTTACCTCCTCGTTGGTGGAGCCACAGGTATGATTGGCGACCCATCAGGCAAGAGTCAGGAGCGCAACCTACTTGATGCGGAAACACTTTACCATAACCAAGAGGCTATCAAGAGGCAAGTAAGTAAGTTCTTGGACTTTGATGGCAACGAGCCAAACAAGGCTGAGATGGTTAACAACTATGATTGGATGAAGAACTTCACCTTCCTTGATTTCGCTCGATTGGTTGGCAAGCACATTACCGTCAACTACATGATGGCTAAGGATAGTGTGAAGAAGCGCTTGAGTGGTGAGGCTCGCGACGGACTCAGCTTTACTGAGTTCACTTATCAGCTCTTACAGGGTTACGATTTCCTCTATCTTTATGAGAAATTCGGCGTTAAGTTGCAGTTAGGCGGTAATGACCAATGGGGCAACATGACCACTGGTACAGAGCTTATCCGTCGTACCTTAGGTAACGAGACAGAGGCATTTTGCCTTACTTGTCCACTGATTACAAAGGCCGATGGAAAGAAGTTTGGCAAGACAGAAAGCGGTAATATCTGGCTCGATCGCAACCGAACAACACCGTATGCCTTCTATCAGTTCTGGTTGAATGTCAGTGATGATGATGCCGAGAAGTATATTAAGATCTTCACATCTTTGGAGCAGGATGTCATCGACAACCTCATCGAAGAGCATCGTCAAGACCCTGGTCGTCGTACACTTCAGTACCGTCTTGCAGAAGAGGTCACTCGTATGGTACACTCACAGGAAGACCTTGATATGGCCATTGCAGCCTCTAACATCCTCTTTGGTAAGAGCACTAAGGAGAACTTACTGCAGTTAGACGAGCAGACCTTCACCGATGTCTTTAAGGATGTACCCCATTATGAGGTATCAAAGGATGTACTTGGTCAACCCGCAGTCGAGGTCTTCAATCAGGAAGGTATGCAGATCTTCCCAAGCAAGAGTGAGATGCGTAAACTCGTAAAGGGCGGTGGTGTATCCCTTAACAAGGAGAAGCTTGCAGCCTTCGACCAGCCAGTAACCTCTGAAGACCTCATCGATGGCAAGTATCTTCTCATCCAGAAGGGTAAGAAGAACTACTCTCTGATTATCGTAAAATAAGTATCTACGAACTATCATTACAGCTATGAAAAGCCTTACTACGTCCCTTGTGGCGTCGCAAGGCTTTTTAATTAACCACTTTCCCATGGACTACAAACAAGCAAGACATGGGCTTAAAAAGTTTGATTATGAAGAAACTCGTCCTTTTCTTACAGCTGGCAGCCTTCATCCTCTTTGCCTCTTGTAGTGATGAAGACCCAGAGCCAGCACCTCAACCACCTGTCATAGAAACAAATACTATCTTTGTTTATATGCCATGGTCAGGTCCCACTAAGCAAGACCCTGGCCTTTATAACTTCTTCCTCACCAATATACAAGACATAAAGACTGCGATTGTCAACCAAGGTGGACTTGGTAACAAGAAGCTCATGATATTTATCTCCACGAAGGTAGATAAGGGTGCACTGATTAATGTTCAGTACAAGAATGGAAGTTGTATAGACGATACTGTGGCCATTTATGACAATACCCAGCCTGGCTTAAAGCTCAATACAGCAGAGTGGATAACAACCCTGTTGAAACGAGTTAAGCAAGAAGCGCCTGCTAACCATTACTCTATGATTGTGGGATGTCACGGTATGGGATGGATACCTGCCAAGCCAAGCACACGTATCAATCGTTCTGCAGCCTCACCTTTCGGACTTAGCCAAAATGCTGGTAAGGCTGGTCCACCAACCCGTTGGTTAGGAGGTAATGCCTATCAGACGAACATCTCAGACTTTGACAAGGGTATAGAGGACTCAGGGATTGGTAAGTTTCAGTACATCCTCTTCGATGACTGTAATATGACGGGTATAGAAGTAGCCTACGAGCTACGCAATGCTACGAACCATATCATTGGTAGTCCAACAGAGATAATGGCGTATGGTATGCCGTACAAGCTCTTGTGGAGCGAACTATCAAAGGTCAACCCAGACTATCACAGTATCTGTACCAACTTCATCAATTTCTATAGTAACTACAAGTATGAGGGTACTCCTTATCCTTATGGAACTATTAGTGTAATTGACTGTTCGCAGGTGGAGGCCATGGTTGACATCATGAAGGAGATAAACGCATCAAGTTCTCTCTCAACAATCACGGAGAGTAACATTCAAAGTATGGATGGTTACACCCCTTCAATATTCTATGATATGGGCGATTACGTGCGTCAGCTCGCACAGAACGACCCTCTGCTATTGGCAAAATTCAACCGTCAACTCGATCGTCTTGTACCTGAAAAAAGACATACAGATGCCTATTATACATCACTTCGGACGGCTGGCTTCAATATAATACCTATCCAGTCGTATTCTGGTATAACGATTTCCGACCCATCAACCAACCAGACAGTGACAAATTCTCTTGGTAGTAACCGTTATTACCAGACTACACATTAATATTAAAATAGCATCTATAGGAATACTAAGCAGTACCTATAGATGCTATTTTCTTAGACATAAAGTACAGACGCATCGAATGAACGGACGTCTTTCACGCAGGTGTACATCATCAGCTCAGAAAGTTCTTCGTTCATTTTCTTTACCTTCTCCTCTACTCCCTCAGCTCCTTGTTGCAGTAAAGGTTTGAGGATACCTCTGCCGACAGCTACGGCGTCAGCCCCTAACGCTAATGCTTTGTAAGCATCATAACCCGTATCAATACCGCAGTCGACGAAGATAGCGATTCCACTTCCCGCTAAGTTTGCCTTTATCTTAGGCAGAACCATTAGTGGCGCAATGCCGAAAGGTATTCTACCATGGTGATGAGAGATAACAATTCCAGCACAACCTGCCTCCTTACACTTCATGGCGTCTTGCACAGACAACACCCCTTTGGCTACGAAGGGTACGTTACCAGCGGCCTTCACATACTCTTTTAAATCGGAAAGCATGACCGGCCCGAGTGGAATACCGTCTACTACGTCATATCGTCCGTCTGTTCCTGGGACATGGTCGATGTCTACGCCAACAGCTATCGCACCTTGTTCGATAGCAAAGCGAATCTCATCTAAAATAATACTATGGTCAGCGAACGGTTTAATAATTCTCACTGTCCGTGCCCCTTCAGCTGCAATTTCCGCATACTCATCGTTGGGCTCCATACCAACCCAGTTCACTGTCTTTAGCTTCTTGGCTGCACGAGCATACTCTAACATCGGTTTCTTACCATCTTTCAACACCTTATTCAAATGTGAGAAGGCTGGCATCATAATCGGTGAGTCAAACTCTTCACCGAAGATGACCGTCTTCAATGATGGTTCGATGGCATCAATAACACGCATCTCAACATGGATAGAATCCAAGTAGTTGCGGTTAAACACATTAGCATCATCAGCTCTGCCACTTGTTACGGGTATCATTCCCGCCGGTCCTGGCCATGGACTCTTTACATTATCATTCATATTCTTTCTGTTTAAGAGCGAAGGTGTGAAATAGTGAAGGCGGTTGAGACGAAAGTTCAGTGACCTCATGTCCCATTCATATATTCACTTCTTCCACTCCCTTCTTGTCCCTATAAAACTATTGTCTTTACTTCTTTTGCTTCTTTTCATCCCTTAACCCCTTACCAATATCGCCTTAACTCCTTAAATTCCCTATACCAAGAATAATGTTATCAACGTATATACTATCATCGCCACAAGGATGAAGATTGAGATAAAAGCCGACATAAAACTTTTGTCATCCTCATCGTTACAAAGACTTTCTATCTGTAGCGGGACTGGGAAACCTGTTGGACAAGCAAAGTAAAGGAGTACGCCAACGAAAAATATCTTCACCTTCATCAATCCAGGGAACAAGAGTAAAAAGCCTACCACAATAGTGCCACACAACATTAGGCGCACCAGTGTCAATGTCAATAGCGGTTTAAGCTGCCCCGTTCGTAAGTGGAAACCGTAGCCGAGGGTGAAGAGGATTATGCTTGCAATAGGTGACATCGCCATATCCATCGTACCATCATATATATTGTTTAAGCCATTCTCCGCCAGCCATTGGTATAAGCCCAACAGATTAACTACGATACCAACGACAACAGCTATGATGAAGGGAGCACTAATAATCCGCTTTGCCAATGGTAGAAAAGACACGTCTCTTGACGTTTGACGCATGATGAGCGCCGGAACAAGTCCAAAGTTGATGAGGATTCCAGCCACATCAAAGGTGATAATGTTCACTGCATGTTTTGCTCCTACAAGTGCTATATAAAGTGGTAGGGCAACGCTTCCACCCTCACAGGTCATTAGTAAGAACGGTGCCAAACGGGCATAACGTCCACTAATAGGGTTGGCTATGCTCTTTCCTATCAGATAGACAAGAATCCAAGCGACATCTAAGAAGAGTATTTCATATATGAAATTTGTAGATAGTTCGGCCTTCACAAGAACGTGAAAGACCAACAACGGGAATAGAATATTAAACACCAACGACTTCGCTCCTTCGTTCTGTTCAGCCGTCACCCACCCTCTTCTGTGGCTTAACCAGCCGAGAAACATCATAAAGAAGACAGGGAAAAGTATTTCGATAGCTTTCATCTATTTGTCGATTATTATCCTTTTTGTATTTGTTACAATGCACAAATATAGATAAAAAGCATGATACTACCAAACGAAACAGTGCTTTAAGCGAAATTAAAAATAGTCTTCACGAATAGTCTGTATTCTCTTTTTCTATTTAGTGTGACAGGATTAGCCTTATTTGGGCCTATTAGTCAAATAAGCTATTTAGTCTCCCCAAGACTATTGGGCACTATCTTGTTAGCTTTATTGGGGCCTATTAGGCCAATAAGCCATATAGCCCCAAGACCATTAAGCACTATCTTATTAGCCTTATTGGGGCCTATTAGGCCAATAAGCCATATAGCCCCAAGACCATTAAGCACTACCTTATTAGCCTTATTGGGGCCTATTAGGCCAATAAGCCATAGCCCTTTAACACCTAAGAAAGCCCTCACCTCCTATCCACCACTCCCCCAATCGATAGAAGAAAAGTCCCCCTCATTGATTTTTTTTCATGAAAAAAAATATTTCCTTTCATGAAAAAAAATATTTTTCTTCATGAAAAGAAATACTTATTGTCGTGTAAATAATTCGTAATCGGCTATTGGCTGCATGGAAAAAGACAAAGAAATGTCCTTCTCCACACGTCCAACTCGTATTATTTCGCAGGTGTCATGACAACCTCAGCATGGTTGCCAGCAGCCAAGATCTGCTTCAGATAAGCTGCAAGCTTAGCTGGAGTAATAGCCTCAACTGTCTTCTTATAGTTTGTCTGGAAGTCTACACCTGTCCAAACATACTCATCGAGGATATCCATCCAATGCCCATTATTCTTAGCAGCAAGCTCAGCATCCTTCAACATGAAATCCTTTACCTTCTGCACCTTATCGGCATCCATCTTCACTGTATTATCCTTTATTCCCTCAGCAAGAAGCTTCAGAGCGAGGTCGGACTTAGCTGGATCCATAGGACAATATGCTTGAATGACGGCAGTAGACTTATTGCCAAGGCGACGCAAAGAGCCACCTGCGCTTACAGAGTAGGCCGCACTGGCATCCTCACGAATGCTCTTCAAGTAGACCATTGAGAGTACTTGGGCTGCAGCACTGGTAAGAATTTCGTTCTCAAGAGTGTAAGCCATTGGCGCATGCCAGAACTCGAAGGCAATAGCCTTTGGTGTTTCAGACTTACGAGTGAACTTATTAACCACGTTACCATTCACGTAGCTTGGTACTTCCTTCCATGTTTCAGCCTTGCCCTTAGGCAGAGAAGCGATGTACTTCTCTATCAATGGGCGCAGAGAAGACTCATCGAAGTTACCTACAAAGTAGTAAACAAACTGACCAGGGTTGGCAAAGCGCTCCTTCCAAATCTGTAAGATACGGTCGTAGTTAACGTTCTTCAAGGTGTTCAACGTCATTGGGGCAAAGCGTGGTTCATGGCCAAAAATGGTCAAACTAAGCGAATCACTGAACACACTCTCAGGTGAAAGGTCCTTATTCTTCAGCCCTAATTCCAACTGTGCCATCATTGCCTTGTAAGAAGCCTCATCCTTTGCAACATTCGTAAAGTTAAGGTAAAGCAACTGCATCATCGTCTCTATGTCCTTAGGAACACATGAACCACCTACTGACTGATAGTAGCTTGACAAGCCACAGCTCATAGAAGCCTGCTTACCAGAGAGTGCTTTCTGCAGTTCCTGACGTGAGAAATTACCCAAGCCACTATAACCGATGACAGTCTCAAAGAGCTGTAAGTTACTGAAATCAGCCTTGCCATAGAGACCCTTACCGCCCTTCGCTAAAGCTTGGAACTGAATTTCATTATCCTTGAAGTTGGTCTTCTTCAGAATGACACGTGCTCCATTGCTCAATGTCAGTTCCTTAAAACCAAGCACTTTGTTCTCCTTCTCGCTAACAATCTTACCAGCCTTAGGTAGCTTCTTCTCATCGAGTAGTGGCTCCTGCTTTACGTTGTCAACGTAAGGTTCAATCTTCTCGGCACGTACAGCATTAATGGTTTGTGCCATCTGAGCCTCAGTTGGGTAAGTAGCACCCGCTTTATCCTGTGCAAAGATATATGCAACGAAGTTGCTGTCCTTGTCAGTGATGAGTTCCTGCGCATACTTATTGATAACATCAACATTCAATGCAGGCATCTCAATAAGCTGCTTCATGATCTGATAATCGTCCTCCTTGCTTGGGATAGGTTCGTTAGAAAGATAGTGATCACGAAGTTCATCACCATACTGAGCGTTCTTCACCTTGTTACGATTAACGTAAGCAGACTCTAACTGAGAGAGGTATTCAGCCTTCATACGGTCGTATTCGCCTGCAGTAAAACCATAAAGACGAACGCGCTGTGCCTCACGATAGATAGCAGCAAGGGCTTGGAGGTCCTTTCCTTCCTTAGCATCTGCAGCCATACTGAAGGCAGCCTTTGGTTTTGAAAGCATGTAGTCGCCATCCTCAGAATAAGCACCAGTGAAAGGACAGTCGGCTTTCTGTGCCAATTCAGCGAGTCGCTGATTGAGCATCATAGTGATGATGTTCTTTGCATAAGAGTCAACATAGTAGTACATATCGCCCTTCTGTGCGTCAGGGAAGGCGTCATGCTTCATGCTGAAACCTACCTGGCTGTAAGGCAACTCCTTGTCCTTACCAAACACGTAAATAGCATCCTTCGTGTCAGGCACAGCTTCTTCTACAACCTGTGCTGCATTAGCAGGAACGGTAGAGTTAGCCCAAAGCTTCTTAATCTCGTTCTCGGTATGGTCTACATCGACATCACCAACAACGATGATACACTGGTTGTCTGGACGATACCATTTCTTATAATAGTCGCGAAGATCCTGATAAGGGAACTTATCGACAATGCTCATCAAGCCAATTGGCATACGATGACCATACTTAGAATTAGGATAAAACTTCGGTAACACGTCATCGTAGATACGCATCACTGGTGAACGGCGCAACTGCCACTCCTGATGAATAACGCCACGCTCCTTATCTATCTCCTTATCAGCCAATGTCAAGCCATTTGACCAGTCCTTAAGAATCAGCAGACAAGAGTCGAGCGCAGTCTGACGAGCTGTAGGCACGTCACAAATACGATAGACCGTCTGGTCGATACTGGTGTAAGCATTCAAGTTACTACCGAACTCCACACCGAGTGAACGGGTGAATTCGAGGAGCGTAGAGTCAGGGAAATGCTCTGAGCCATTGAATGCCATGTGCTCAAGGAAGTGTGCCAAACCACGCTGTTTGTCGTTTTCTTGAATAGAACCCACACGCTGCGCAATGTAAAAGTTGGCTACATGCTCTGGCCATTCATTGTGAAGGATGTAGTAAGTTAAGCCATTGCTGAGCTTACCTTGTCTTACATTCTTATTCACAGGGATAGGCCCCATCTGCTGAGCAGAGGCCAAACCAGTGACAAAAAGTAAGACGATTAAGAATAAATGTTTGACTTTCATCTTAAACGTTGTTTGTAATTTAATATTAGTTTAATGGCACAAAGATACATAAAAATCCGTTACGCAATTCGATTTTATCCTTTTTTTACATGTTGATGGGCATCAATAAAGATTATTCTGATAGTAAGTCGGCTTGTTGACGCTCATCATACTGGATATTACGGGGGTGATGTTCGAGAATTTCCTGTCGTAGTGTAGAGGTGTCTATATGCGTGTAAATCTCTGTTGTTCCGATACTTTCGTGTCCTAACATAGCCTGTATGGCACGTAGGTCGGCACCACCTTCGAGCAAGGAGGTGGCAAAGGAGTGGCGAAGAGTGTGAGGAGAGATAGTCTTCTTGATACCTGCTTCGAGTGCATAGCGCTTTATCATGATAAGTATCATCGTACGTGTAAGATGGTGACCACGCCGATTAAGGAAGACATAATCCTCCTCTCCAGGCTTAATCTTCATCTCGTTACGGTCAGCAAACCAGTAGTTTAGCTCGTCTAAGGCTCGTGGTGAGATCGGAACTAAGCGTTCCTTCGACCCTTTACCCATCACTCTTATATACTGTTCGTCAACATATAGATTGGATAACTTTAGGTTTGTAAGTTCTGACACACGTAGTCCACAAGAGAACAAGACCTCAATAATGGCACGATTGCGGTGTCCCTCCCACTTCGTCAGGTCTATTGCCTGCTCTAAAAGGTCGACTTCTGCTGTGGAGAGCACCTCTGGTAAGTGGTCAGGCTGCTTGGGCGACTCTAATAACTCAGTTGGGTCAACCTCTAAATAACCATCAACAACAAGAAAGCGGTAGAACTGTCGCACCCCACTAAGGATACGTGCCAATGAACGAGGACCAATGCCAAGGTCGGAGATAAAGGCTGCGAAATGTTCTAAATCTTCTAATTTCACATCTAACACATCGACCTGCTCTAAGGCAAGATAGCGAAAGAGCTTATCCACATCACGCAGATAAGCATCCAACGTATTCGCCGAGTAGCCTTTCTCTAACTTCAGATAACGGCGGTAACGACCTACAATATCTTTTGAATTCTTGCCTGTTTCCATTTAATTTCTTATTTTTGCATATCGCAATTTAGCTGCAAAGATACATTAAAAAACGATATTTGAGAAGAAAGAGAAAATGAAAGTAATCATTATTAATGGCCCTAACCTTAATCTGTTAGGTGTGCGTGAGCCAGGAATATACGGTAGTGTGTCGATGGATACATTCCTCTCACAATTGCGTGAGAGCTACCCTAATGATGTCATCGACTATTACCAAAGTAATGTTGAGGGCGAACTCATCAACAAACTACAGGAGACTGGGTTCTCATACGATGGTATCATCCTCAATGCGGGAGCCTATACGCATACAAGTATTGCTCTTTTAGATTGCATCCGCTCGTTACAAGCACCTGTGATAGAGGTACATATCAGCAATGTTAACGACCGTGAGGACTTCCGCCGACACTCGATGATTGCGCCAGCCTGCAAGGGTACGATCCAAGGCTTTGGTCTTAACAGCTACAGATTGGCTATAGAAGCATTATCACTCTTATAATCTTTCAACACTCATCATCACCATCACCACCCATGCCAACAACCAATACCTATACATCTCTCACTGATGAGGCGGGCTGCGATGCCTATCTTGCCTCGCATATCGACCCTGAAGGCGATTATCTCTACCGTCTTTATCGTGCCACAAACATCCATACTATACACGGACGAATGGCCAGTGGACATCTGCAAGGGCGTCTCTTGAAGATGCTTGTACAGATGATTCGTCCTAAGAATATCCTCGAAGTGGGTACT
Organism: Prevotella jejuni; assembly: GCF_900187995.1. Taxonomy (GTDB): domain Bacteria; phylum Bacteroidota; class Bacteroidia; order Bacteroidales; family Bacteroidaceae; genus Prevotella; species Prevotella jejuni. Next base: position 12,207 of record NZ_FZNZ01000039.1, on the reverse strand, counting down.
TTCAGTGGCTATTCGGCTATCTGTATGGCTGAGGGATTAGAGGAAGGGGGCAAACTCTATACCTTTGAAATCAATGACGAGATGGAGGATTTCACCCGTCCTTGGATTGAAGGGTCGCCAGTTGCCGACAAGATAGACTTTCGTATTGGTGATGCAGCAGAAGAGGCTCCGAAGTTAGGGATTCTGTTTGATATGGCTTTCGTCGATGGTGACAAGCGTAATTATACGGAGGTATATGAGAAGCTGTTGCCCATCATCCGTCCTGGTGGCTATATCCTCGCTGACAATACACTGTGGGATTGGCACGTCATTGACCCAGCCTACGACCACGACCATCAAACGGTTGGTATCCGACAATTCAATGACTTCGTTGCCAAAGACGACCGTGTAGAGAAGGTTATACTGCCCCTTCGTGATGGGTTAACGTTGATTAGGAAGAAATAAAAGCACAACAAGCAGGCCCCTCCCCCTGCCCCTCCCCCATAGGGAGGGGAGTAATCACCGCAAAGGGATAAATATAACGATTGTATAACCCATTCGTCGCATTTGGTTTCATAACCGACAGCAATGTGGTTAGCCCTCAACACCACTGGTGCTTACCATCCGCACCACATGTGCGGGGCGTTCGCACAACATGTGCGGATCCTCAACACCAAACATCCAAAGCCCTACTTCCATCCCGAAACATCCGCATTTCATCACCAACCAACACCCAACAACTATCACCCAACACCTAACACCCTGCATAAAAGTTTGTGGGTTTTTCAAACTTTCAGTACCTTTGCAGGATAAAACAATAAATAGATAAGACAATGCAAGAGACAAGACAAAACCGCATATCACGCCTCCTTCAGAAGGAGTTAGCAAGTATCTTCCAGACACAGACACGTATGATGCATGGTGTTCTGGTTAGTGTAACACGCGTAAAGGTGAGCCCAGACCTCAGTATCTGTACCGCCTACCTCAGTATTTTCCCATCTGAAAAGGGAGACGAGATACTGAAAAACATCAATGCTAATGAGAAGACTATCCGCTATGACTTAGGCCAGCGTGTGCATAATCAGCTGCGTATCATCCCTGAACTACGCTTCTTCATTGACGACTCCCTCGACTACTTGGAGCGTATTGATGAGTTACTAAAGAAGTAGAAGGTGGGTGATGGGTGTTGAATGTTGGGTGTTAATGAATTGTTGATAAGTATTAAGAGGTAGGTGTTGACGATTAGTAAATAGGTACCAAAGCCTATTCAGAAATCCACCACCCCCAGTTATCAATTCATCAACACCCAACATTCAACACCTAACATCCATCACCAAACACCCATCACACCCAACACTCTACACATCATCACCCAACATTCAACACCCAACACCCATCATGAACTTCCCTTTTTACATTGCTCGACGTTACCTCTTCTCAAAGAAGAGCACACATGCCATTAATATCATCAGCCTCATCTCAGTACTCGGTGTGTCGGTGGCAACAATGGCATTGGTCGTTGTATTAAGTGGATTCAATGGATTCTCCGACCTTGTTGCGTCATTCTTCACCAACTTCGACCCACAACTGAAGATTGAAGCTGCTAAAGGTAAGGCCATGACTGCTAATGACCCCTTGCTCCTTAAAGTGAAACATCTTCCTACTGTAGAGGTTGCAACGGAGTGTGTTGAGGATCAGGCCTTGGCTATCTATCACGACAAACAAGCCATGGTGAACGTGAAGGGAGTAGAAGATAACTTCGACTCGCTGACTCATATCAGTAATATTCTTTATGGTGATGGTGATTTCAGACTCCATACTGCTAACTTGCAATATGGTGTCCTTGGTATTAGACTGGCTCAAGACCTCGGTACAGGAGTAGCTTGGCAGGACTACTTACACATCTATGCGCCACAACGTGAGGGACAGTATGATGCCTCTAACCCTACAGATGCCTTTGTAAAAGACTCATTGATATCCCCAGGAGCACTCTTTCAAGTGAAACAGATGAAGTATGATAAGGGATATATCATCACCTCCCTCGATTTCGCACGTCGTATCTTCAACCGACAAGGAGAGATTACTTCACTTGAGTTACGCATGAAACCGGGTGTTGACATTGATAAGGCAAAGGACGAAATACAGACCCTTCTCGGCGATAAATACAAGGTATTAGACCGCTACGAGCAACAGGCTGATACGTTTAATATCATGCGCATTGAGAAACTCTTTGCCTACGTCTTCCTTACTTTCATACTTATGGTGGCCTGCTTTAATATCATTGGCTCACTTTCTATGCTCATTATCGACAAGAAGAATGACGTTATCACCCTGCGTAACCTCGGTGCAACGGATGGTCAGATACGCCGTATCTTCCTCTTTGAAGGTAGGATGATTTCCGCTGCTGGTGCTGTCATCGGTATTGCACTTGGCTTATTACTTTGCTGGTTACAACAGACATACGGTCTTGTACAGCTTGGTGATCAAGCAGGAAACTTTGTTGTCAACGCCTATCCTATTAGCGTTCACCCCGAAGACATCGTCACTATCTTCTTTACTGTTATCCTTGTTGGCTGGCTCTCCGTATGGTATCCTGTACGCTATATGAGTCGTAAACTGACGAGGGATTAAGCTATCCCTCGCCTATCGACTAACAACTATAAACCTAAATAATATGACTGAAAACCTAAACGACAAAATTATCATCTATCAAAGTGAAGATGGTAAGACCCAACTTGATGTAAAGTTGGAAGGAGAGACTGTGTGGCTTACACAGGCACAGATGGTTGAACTATTTCAATCCAGCAAAGCTACAATAAGCGAACATATTAAGCACATCATAGAAGATGATGAACTCGATGCTAACTCAACTGTTCGGAAATTCCGAACAGTTCAACAAGAGGGCAAACGGCAAGTTTCTCGTATAGTCGCTTATTACAATCTTGATATGATAATATCCGTGGGATATCGAGTAAATACCAAACGTGGTATCCGTTTCCGCCAATGGGCAAACTCTGTTCTTAAGCAATATCTTGTCAAAGGCTATGCTATCAATGAGAACATTCGCAAACATCAGATTGCAGAGCTACGCCAACTCATACAAGTATTAGGCAGAGCCATCCAGCAACAACCTGCAAAGACGACAGACGAAAGCAATGCGCTCTTTGATGTTGTGGTAGACTACACCTACGCACTCGACACACTTGATAACTATGATTACCAGCGATTACATATCGCCAAGACTACTAAAGAAGAACCCTTCCATGCAACTTACGAGAATGCCATGCACGAGATAGATATGCTTCGACATAAGTTTGGTGGCTCTATACTCTTTGGTAATGAGAAGGATGAGTCCTTCAAAAGCTCTATCGGACAAATCTACCAGACCTTTGATGGCACAGAACTTTATCCGAGTGTAGAGGAGAAAGCGGCTATGCTTCTCTATCTTGTCACTAAGAACCACTCGTTCAGCGATGGCAATAAACGCATTGCAGCAACGCTATTCCTATGGTTTATGAACAACAATGCCATCCTCTATCGTCCTGATGGTACCAAACGAATTGCTGACAACACCCTCGTTGCCCTCACCCTCATGATTGCCGAGAGCAAAACAGAGGAAAAGGATATAATGGTAAAGGTAGTGGTGAACCTTATCAACCAAGCCAATTAAACCATTTTTCGATAATAACATATCAAACTTTTAGCACATAGATAAGAGTATATCAAAAAATAATTATTAACTTTGTCATAAATATAAAGAACAAAGATAACTGTAAAAAGAATATCTACTTACCCCGAAAGTATAATTATAAACCAAAACATAATAACGTATGAAAAAGATTTCTTCAGTGCTACTACTATTCTTGTTGTCTATATCAATATATGCACAACAAAATGTTACTAAGTTCTTAGGTATTCCTGTTGATGGCTCCAAAGCCGATATGATTCAAAAACTCAAGGAAAAAGGGTTCACATATAATACAACGACTGATCGTCTTGAAGGTGTATTTAATGGTGAGAAAGTGCATATTCTTATACAAACTAACAAAAACAAAGTATGGAGGATTGCTGTCATAGATCAAATAACTCGTGATGAAGGACAGATAAAAATAAGATATAATCTTCTATGTCAGCAATTTAAAGATAATCCAAAGTACTTTCCATTAAAAAAAATACAGGAGCTATCTGATAACGAAGATATCTCATACGAAATAAGTATACATCAAAAACAATATCAAGCTGTTTATTTACAATTACCGCGTGAGGGAGCACAGAATCGGATAGTTTGGTTTACTATTATAGAACGATATGGTGATTATCACATTGTTATATATTATGATAATGAAAAAAATGATTCCCATGGGGAAGACTTATAACTATCATAGAACAGCATCTAAGATAAGTAAATAACCATATACAGCTCTCACACCACACTGGTCTGAGAGCTTTTCTTTTACCCTTTTACCTACCCATCCCAAATCTACACCCACGCAAAATAGCACAAATACACAGATTACTACATAGCTTATACTTGCCAAGCAACCATTGAAACAGTATCTTTGCAGCATGAATCACGAATTATTTTCATGAAAAGAAATATTTTTCTTCATGAAAAGAAATATTTATTTTCACGTAAATAATTTCTTTCTTTCGTGAAAAGAATTCTGCCTAAGCCAAAAGTATGTGATTATAGAGACTCGTTTCACACACTAACGGCTCACGGAAAAGATGATTATTAACCCTTATTACAAACGTAAAGCTATGACTGTAAATTACAAACTATTAAGAACAAGCGGTAAACTCGCACAACGTAAAGCACTAAGAATCGTACCTATCAAGAAAGATGTCACGGGAATAGAGAGAATCTGTCAGCATATTCAACAATCAACAACGCTTACAACAGCCGACATTCTCGGGACAATCGCTGCATTAAAAACAGAATTAGCAGAGGAGCTAAAAAGTGGGAATACAGTTCATCTACCGGGCATTGGATTCTTCTCGCTTGCCCTTAAAGGCGACATACATGAAGACCCTAAGACGCATCGTCACCATCTCCGTAATGTTGCTGTGCGCAAAATCAGGTTCCGCCCCGATAAGGATTTTCACGAAGCGTTAGGAAAGATGATTTTTGAAAACAAAACCTACAAAGACGGTACATCCACACTTCCTATAAAATCAGCCGTTAACGCTGCACTAAAAGAGTTGTTTGAAGAGAGTCCGATAATCACCGTTAACAACCTCCGTCGCCGTCTGAACCTTTCTACAACCTACGCCTATCAACTTACAGCACAGTTAGAACGTGAAAAGAAAATCATCAACATAGGTTCACGTTATCGCAAAATATATAAAAAAGCGTAAGCAGAAGGCGGTAAACAAATGGTAAACATATCGAGGGAAAGGCACATTACCATTATAAATTAGATTAATCCCAGCGATAATTCAATGGCATATAAATACGAAAAAGCCATTCCCAACCCTTTACAGAGTTTAGGAATGGCTTTTATTTATTGAATAGTTCTCAGACTGTTTTTATCCAATCCACTTCACATAAGCGAAGTCCTGACGGTGTGGCAGGAGAGCATTCTTAGGATACATACGTACAGCGTACTTATAAGCACCTGCTTCTGTTGCATCGAAAGTAGCCTCGAAGGTATAGTGATTACCCTCTGTCTTCACTAGCTTGAATGGAATTACCTTGTGGATGTTGACGTCATCAACAGGTGCATTCTTCAAGAATACCAACTCAAGACCTACTGCATCGTTCAAGCCCTGCTCGTCGATAACGTAAGTAACCTTAATCTTATGACCTGTAGAAATATCTTGCAATGCATCTTCATTCTTAGAAACAACATAGATGCTGTCCCAACGCTCAGCTACAGACTCCTTCCAAAGAGCAATCTCCTTAGCAAGTTTATAGTCGTTAGCTATAAGTTTATGAGAACGCTTAGCCTGACTCTCATAGAACTTGTCGTAGTAGTCATCAAGCTGACGCTTCATTGTATAGTGAGGAGCGATAGTTGCAATAGAGTTCTTTACAACCTTAACCCAATCCTCTGAGTAGCCATCTTGATTCTTATTGAAGTAGAGAGGAGCAATCTCATTCTCGAGAAGACCATAGATAGTAGCTGCATCAAGCTGGTCCTGATAGCCCTGATTCTGATAGGTACGCTTCTCTGGCAATGCCCAGCCAGCTCCCTCGCGGTAGCCTTCAACCCACCAGCCATCAAGTACTGAGAGGTTAACAACACCGTTCATTTCAGCCTTCTCACCAGATGTACCACTTGCCTCGAGTGGACGAGTTGGTGTGTTCATCCAGATATCAACTCCAGAAACGAGACGACGAGCCAACTGCATATCGTAATCCTCAAGGAAGATAATCTTACCGAGGAACTGTGGCATACGTGAAATCTCAAAGATACGCTTGATAAGTCCCTGACCAGCGCCATCAGCTGGGTGAGCCTTACCTGAGAAGAAGAACAGAACTGGACGCTCTGGGTTGTTTACAATCTTCTCCAAACGCTCAAGGTCAGTGAAAAGCAAGTGTGCACGCTTATACGTTGCAAAGCGACGGCAGAAACCAATCATCAATGCGTTAGGGTTGATACGCTCAAGGATAGAAACGACCTTAGCTGGGTCACCCTGGTTGCGGAGCCACTGCTTGGTGAACTTATCACGGATATACTTGATAAGCTTCTGCTTCAATGCCATACGTGTCTCCCAGATCTCTGCATCTGGAACATTATAGATTGCGTGCCAGATAGACTCATTGCTCTGGTCACCCATGAAACTCTCATCAAAGTATTTATCGTAAACTTTGCGCCACTCTGTTGCTGTCCATGTTGGGAGGTGTACACCATTGGTTACATAACCTACAGCATTCTCCTCTGGGAAATAACCCTTCCATAATGGAGCAAACATCTTCTGACTTACCCAACCGTGAAGTTTTGACACACCATTGACCTCCTGACAAGTGTTACAAGCGAAGGTACTCATACAGAAACGCTCGCTGTGATCATCAGGATTGGTACGACCCATACCGATGAACTCATCCCAAGAGATACCGAGTTTTGCTGGATAATCACCCATATACTTACCGAAGAGTTCCTCATCGAAGTAGTCGTGACCTGCAGGAACAGGAGTGTGAACGGTATAGAGTGATGAAGCACGTACAAGCTCCATAGCCTGATTGAATGTCAAGCCACTCTCGATGTAGTCGCAAAGACGCTGGAGGTTGCAAAGTGCTGCATGACCTTCATTGCAGTGATAGATATCCTTCTTGATACCCAATTTCTTCAAAGTAAGAATACCACCGATACCGAGCAGAATCTCTTGCTTCAAACGATTCTCCCAGTCACCACCATAGAGAGAGTGAGTGATAGGACGGTCGAACTCAGAGTTCATATCGTTGTCTGTATCGAGCAAGTAAAGCTTAATACGACCAACGTTCACACGCCATACAAGTGCGTGTACCATATAGTTGCGGTAAGGTACATCAACAACAACCTGATTGCCATTCTCATCAAGCTCTCGCTCAATAGGAAGAGAGTTGAAGTTCTGTGCATCGTACTTAGCAATCTGCTGACCATCCATAGAAAGACTCTGTGTGAAGTAGCCAAAGCGATAGAGGAAACCTACAGCACAGAAGTCTACGTTAGAATCAGAAGCCTCCTTAATGTAGTCGCCTGCCAAGATGCCAAGACCACCAGAATAAATCTTCAAAGCCTGGTTAAGACCAAACTCCATACAGAAGTAAGCAACAGAAGCACGCTTCTTGTTAGGCTTAACGTCCATATAAGTACGGAACTTCTTATAGACATCACTCACCTGCTTCATCAGCTTTTTGTCCTTTACAATAGCTTCCTTACGGTCATAGCTAAGACGCTCAAGGAGCTGGACAGGATTATGTCCAACCTCTTCATAGAGTTCCTCATCAAGAGCTTTGAACATGTTGCGTGCTTCGTAATTCCATGCCCACCACATATTGTGAGCAAGCTCATCAAGACATGCCAGTTCCTTTGGCAGAGTTGACTTTACAGTTACCTCTTTCCACTGAGGTTCGTTGGAATAATCTGATTTAATTTTCATAACTTATTATAGTTTTGACTGTTATTTCTTTATTTCGTTACTAAGCAGTTATCACTTGTTTCTTGCAGCTGCTTTCTTTAATGCTATGTCGTAAGCCTGCTCATAATAGATGATAAACTCACTCCAAAGAGCCTTACGAGAGAGCTTCTCGGCATTTGAACGACACTTGTTCACTTCCGTCTTCGTAAAGCAAGAGTAACAGGCTATGGTATCCTTAATACCATCAGCTACCTCTGAATAATTATAATCTGTACGATGTAATACTTTCACACCATCTTCTATCTCGCTATATTTTCCCTTCTCTGTATTTGCCCACAAGCCGAAGCCTGCAAGGTCGGTTGTAATACAAGGAACCTTAAAGGCTATTGCCTCTAATGGTGTATATCCCCATGGCTCATAGTAAGACGGGTAGACACAGAGGTCATTGCCCAATACGAGGTCATAATAGCTCATATTCATAATGCCATCATCACCTGTCAGATAGCAAGGCAAGAGGATGACCTTCACCTTATCTCCCTTTGCATTGTTTATACCGAGAGAACTGAGCATATTCAGTACATTGTCATGGTCCATATTGTGGAGCCAATGCGTGAGTACAGGCTTTTCCAATGGTGTATCAAACTGTTTACCGCTGTTGAGGCGTTCTACAAGGTCCTGACGTGGACCCGCTACCCATCCTGGAACCTCAATGAAGGCTACAACCTGCTTCTTCAAGTTTTCATCAAAACGCAAGCGGTTCATTGACTCAATGAAGACATCAATACCTTTATTGCGGAACTCATATCGTCCGCTGGTTGATACGATTAACGCATCATCTTGTATATCGTCACCTGTCAACGCATTAGCTACATCAAGCAAACGCTTACGTGCTGCCTTACGCTTCTTAGTGAAGGTTGCACCCTTTGGTACAAAGTCGTTCTCAAAACCATTTGGAAGAACCAAATCAACTGGTTTATCAAGCAACTCTTTACATTCTGTTGCAGTAATATCACTCACAGTCGTGAAGCAATCAACATAATGCGCAGTCTGCTTCTCGATAGAATGCTTGCTCTCCATATTCAACTCTGAAGCCATCTGGTCACCATTATATGCCCAGAGATATTCGTACAATGGCTTGTTATTGCCCGCTATACTGCGACCAATACCCGTTGCATGAGTAGTAAAGATAGATGCTATCTGTGGTAAACGATGCTGTAATACAAGTGCGGCAAAGCCTGTCTGCCATTCGTTTGCATGGAAGACAACCTTGTCTTTCTCACTAAGATAGAATCTATAGAAACTCTCCACGACAAGGGCTGTAGCGTAAGCAAACATTGCTGACTCATCATAATCACCGTAAGCATGGAGACTATCTACATGATAATACACCCACAATTCGGCATAAATCTCATCCTTATGAGCAAAATAAGATTGGAAATCTACGAGCATAGCAATTGGCTCACCAGGAACATCCCAGCGACCTACCTTAACCGCTAAACCCTCAGAGGCTGCTTGCTGCTGCCATGCAGCAAATAGTTTCTTATCCTCCTTAAAATAAGGGGACGGTGTCTCTTGCCAGCAATCAGGACCAAGAAAGATAATATGATCCTTTATCTTGTCTTGTAATGTCTTTGCACGAGTAGAAAGTACTGTATAAATTCCTCCGACCTTATTACATACCTCCCAGCTGGTCTCAAAAATATAATCTGGAAACAACATCTTATCCTTTAACACATTTGATATATATCGCCCACAAAGGTAATACAAAATAAGGAAAGCAACAATTTAATCGATATATTTTTATTTATTACGTACTATTAATTGATTTATTTATTCTAACTTTGCAAATAACTAATAGTCATAGATATGAAAGAAAAGATTATACTGATTATAATAGCGTTATTAGCATCTTCAGCTAACATCACCGCACAAAACAATGTATCTAATGAAGGTAAGAAGACAATATCCACTACAGAACGTAATAAGACTGTTCTGAATAAGGATTCTATCTTTCGAGCACATCTTGTAAACGATGAATACCAAGTGTGGATGGATATTGATTTCTACCATAATAACATTACTGTACCACGACAAGAGATTTTCGGAGAGGTTCCCGGATACTTCGGTGCTAAACGTGACACTCGTAAATGGATTGTGTCTGATGCGTCTATTAAAGGTAAGAAGGCTATACTGACCATTATCAACGATTATGGCAGCGAAGACCTTAAGGCTGAACTGAAATATAATTCAGATGGAACGTATACACTTACGCGACTTGAGGGTAGTACAATGAAGATTGTCGTAAATAATAAGTGGGTGAAGATACCAAAGGATTTAAACTTCTACTGTAAATAATAACGAAACTCTAATATTATATAAGGAGACCCTACTAATGACAATGGATGCCAATTAGTAGGGTCTACTTTTTATAATCTAAGCGTAAATACTATACTTCTAAAATGCTTAGAAAAGTCCTATCAACCATTTTAATACTGAGATAATCACTGTCCACGTCAATTCAGTAACTCCAATCAATAACTTAAAGACGAAATAAATGACAATACTGAGAAGAATAATAAGAATAGATGTCAGCAATGCTTTCGACCTCACCTGACGTATTGTTCTCTTATCTCCTTCCACATAGCGTGTAATTAAATCTAAGTTCTTTACGTGAGCCTTACTGAAAAAATCTATTGCATCACCGATAAAGAAAGGGATACTTCCCAATAAAATGTCTACTAAATAATTATAGATGACAGCTAATGTAAGCGGAATAGACTTGACCTTAAATAAGGTGACATATATAAACGGCAATCCAAAGATAGATGAGACAAGGTCACCTACGGATGGTACAAAACCAAGAAGTGCATCTAAAAAATATTTATCTGCTAAAATAGTTATTGTACTAATAAACTTATAAGCCTTCGACGATTTTAATTCACTAATTTCTTTCTCCCTTCTTTGTCGACGAAGTTCTTCTTTACGATTAAATGCATTACTATCCTTATCAAAAGAATCTCTAACATCTTTAAGAGGGTCCGAGTCATCCAAAACAATCTCTCCCTCTTGTTCCCCTAAAGTCTTATGAGCATCATAATTCAACTCATTCTCTAATATATTCTTTCCTTCCATCCTAAATCAATAAATAAAAAACAAATTATAATAACCTAAACACTATAACGCTTAAACGCATAAAATATTATCATAAGAGCTTTAATCAATAAAAACACCTTTTTACTGCTCAAAAATAAAATAAATTTGCAATGTAATAAAAGACCCAGTTAACAACTAATTTTAGTTTTACTTTTACTTGCTTTCATTTTTAACACTTCGTAAAATTATCTATTACCAAATAAATTAAGAAGCAAATATAGATGATAGTAGTGACAGCAAATAACAAATTAATTAAAATAATTACCCCACTAAATTCAAGTGACTACATACCACTTTTAAGTCATATTTGCCTTATGTAACCAATTAGCCCTATTTAGCTATTAGGGTAATAAGCGCTATTAGTCTAATTAGCCCTATCCGCCCAATAAGCCTTATTAGCCCAATATAATATTACAACTTCTGTCCTTCCAACACTTCATCAACACCTAACATCCATCACCCATTACCCAACAACAAAAAAAGAGCCTTGAAGATTTCTCTTCAAGGCTCTCGTAAAAGAAGGCGGCCACCTACTCTCCCGCATTGCATTGCAGTACCATCGGCGCAAACGGGCTTAACTTCTCTGTTCGGAATGGGAAGAGGTGGGACCCCGCCGCAATAACCACCTAATATTTCTCTCGGTTGACTAGTTCACAGGTGACAAGTTGACTAATTATTTATCTTTATTCTTGTCTTCTTTCTGTCTTCTTATCAGTAAATCTGTTGTTAACATTGTCCATAGAACTAATAACTTGTTTACTTGTTTACTCGTTATCTTGTCAACTCGTCTACTTACTTGTCAGCCGTATAAGGTGACGTATTTCCACAAGCAAAACATATAGAACTCATATCTTCCTTTCAAGAAGATTACACAGCTCAAAGTCTGAGTCACCGGTCCCCGCACTCCATATTTCGAAGGCGGGAGACCCGAAGAAAGTTTCGGGCAATTAGTAGTGCTCGGCTTTGACGTCACCGTCTTTACACCTACACCCTATCAACGTCATCGTCTAT
>NZ_FZNZ01000045.1 GCF_900187995.1 Prevotella jejuni | reverse complement strand
CTATTTACATAATCTTGTAAATCTGACAAGAATGTATTGACTTGTTTGTGGCTTTTGTTTGAGCTATCTGTATCCCAGGAATAAGCTCGTTGATAGTTAGGCACACTAATTGACTTTCCTGCCAACAGTGTTGATATGTTTGTATATGATTCCATTATGATGTTTTATTTTAGCCTCCAATTCAAATTTTGAATTGGAGGACACAAAATGAATTTAGCGTGCTGCTCTTGAGCTGACTTTTTTACCGAATCGGTCGTAAGTATCAAGCCATGAGCCTTTTCTAACAACAAAAGTATCACCACTAACACTTACAAACATACCTATATTGGAGCTTAAGGACTTATACTTTTTCCCTTGCCCGTCATAAAGGTCATACCAACTACCTTTCAAAACAATAAAGAAATTTGAGCTATGCCCCATTATTTCTCCAATGTTTTCACTAACAGATTTTGTCTTCTTACCACGTTCGTCAAAGATGTCATACCAAGAACCGTGGCGCTCAATCATTGAAATTGCCATAATAGTTTTCTTTCTTTGGGTCGTACAATTCCTATGGACCGTTCAAGTTAATATGCAAGAAGCGTGGAACTGTATGCTCCACGTCTTAATGTACAGGCCCTGAGAAAACCTTTTGTGACAGATGTGGGAATAACAGCCCCACGCTATATGCGTGGAGACCATTACGACCTTTCTTGTCACATTGTTTGGAAGTTTCTCAGGCTTCGTACATACAAGAATAGGGCATAACGCCTCTTTTTACCAAAATGTATGGGCATATAATATGCCCAGTTGCAAAGATATAATTTTTTTTGTAATATTCTAAAAGAAAATAAAAAATTATTTTGTACTTGCTGGTTGGCTTTATACTAAATTTTCAAATATCAAAATACGAGTTCTACAAAAAAATATTATAATTTTGCACTTGCTGGTGGCTTTATTGAATGCATACGCCCTTACAAAGAACCTTCTGTTCTCATAAACCTTAATTCCGCAGCATAAATTCATGTAAGAACTCCAAGTGTCTGAGAAACAAAGTTCTCAAAACACTTGGATATGTCAGAAATTTCACCTATCTTGGTGCTACAAACATAATAAGTAAGCAAAAATCTGACATGACAAAGGTAGCAATTAAAAACGAGAATATCACTTCTTTCGGTGGAATTTATCATATTATGGACGTTTTCTCAAAGTTGGGCTTTGAAAAACTTACCGAATCTGTATTGGGCAAACGTGGAAGTAGTGGCAAAGCATTCAGCCATGGAAGTATTTTCGGCTCTCTCTTCTTCAGTTACCTTTGTGGTGGAGAATGCCTTGAGGACATCAATGTGCTTATAGGGCAGTTCAAGCAGAGACCTAATACGCTATTACCCGGTGCCGACACTGTTGGGCGCGGACTAAAGGAGCTTGCTGAAGAGAACATTGTCTACAAGAGCGAAACCTCCGGCAAGTCTTACAGTTTCAACACGGCAGAGAAGCTGAACACCTTACTATTACGGATGATACGGAGAATGGGGCTTATAAAGGTGGGCAGTCATGTTGACCTGGACTTTGACCACCAGTTTGTTCCTGCCCACAAGTTCGATGCAAAATATTCCTACAAGTAGGACCATGGCTATTTTCTGGGTTGGGCTTCCATCGGGGGAATCATAGTCGGAGGTGAGAATCGTGACGGAAACACCAATGTGAGATTCCATCAGGAGGACACGCTCCGTCGCATTATGAACCGTGTAACCTCAGAACTTGGTGTGGTAATAGAGCGTTTCCGTGCCGACTGCGGATCGTTCTCAAAGGAAATCATTACATTTTATAATGAACGTGGGGCAAGTGAAAAGAACTTCGACATACAGAACAATGACTTCGGCTGGTCACATCTGCCATTTTCCTTTATGGCTGAGAACATGGTTTTCATGATGGTTACCGCCATGCTGAAGAACTTCTATCTCGTCCGTCATATCAGCGAAAAGGTCAAGCCGCTGAAAAAGACAAGCAGACTGAAAGCCTTTATCCTGCATTTTGTCAGCGTACCAGCAAAATGGGTGAGAATGGGAAGACTGAACGTTCTGAACCTATATACAAATAAAACATACTACTCTGAAATATTCCTTGAATAAACAGTATTTCTTTGTGGATATCATATCCCCCATTGGGTTTAGGTGGGGGATTTTATGCCTATGCAAGAACCAAGAACCCCAGAAAAGTCCCAAATCAATGGATAAATACCAAAATGTCACGTCAATATATAAAAGTAGATCGCAAAGAATAATGCTGCGGAATTGAGGTAACTATATAAACGCAAAAAGCATCGGAAGTGCACACTGCCCCCAATGCTTTTTGCGTATTATTATATGAGGTATAAGTTTTTCGTCCTTAAAAGAATCTGTTTTTATCCGATTGCGTTTAACCCTGTTCAAGCATTCTCTTGTCTGTCAAGAAATCCAAGAGTCCGACAGTCAATACTCCGAGTTCGTCTTCCTTGCGGTGGATATCATCACCTACAATGACAATCTTACGGAAGTGGTCATTGATTGACAATAAAGGACGTCGCTCTTGCTGTTCCTTTTCTGGCGTAGGCATGTGAAAGGCTGACTGGATATACACTCTGTATGGAGGGCGGTTCACCACAAAGTCTACCTCCAACTGTTTTCTGACAAACTTACCGTTCTCATCCTTGCCACCAAGTTCAACCAATCCTACGTCCACATTATATCCTCGACTGCGAAGCTCATTATAGATAATGTTTTCCATAATGTGCGTTTCCTCTTGTTGGCGATAGTTGAGAATGGCAGCACGTATGCCGATGTCTGCGAAGTAGTATTTCGTCTCGGTACCAATATATTTTCTTCCTTTCACATCATAGCGCAAAGCTTCTTCTATCAAGAAAGAGTCTTTCAGATAGTCAATGTATTGTTTTATAGTGTCTCTTTTTATGGTTACCCCTTGTGAAGATTGAAAAGTATTGGCTATTCTCGTTGGATTTGTTGACGAACCAATGCCCGAGGCTATTACACGCACCAATTCCTTCATTCCTTCAGGATTACGCAGATGGTTGCGCTCAATTACGTCACGCAGATAGGTAGTTTCATACAGACCACGCAAATAGTCTGTTTTCTTTTCTTCCGTTTCAAGCAAAGCCACCTGTGGCAGTCCTCCAAAAGTATAGTAATCCAACCAAGCTTTGCGTATATCTCCACCAATACCACTAAAGTATTCGTCAAAGGTGAGAGGCCATATGCGTATCTCGTCCCCTCTACCTCGGAACTCAGTCACAACATCACTTGATAGGAAGCGAGAGTTTGAGCCCGACACATACACATCTACACTCCTCATGTGTGTCAAGCTAAGAATAACCTCCACAAATTCTTCTACCAACTGTACCTCGTCCAAGACTATATAATAAGGTTTGCCATCATCCACAACCTTTGAATCTATATAGTCGAGCAAGGTATCAGGCTTCCTCAACCGCCTGTTTCGGAAATCATCAAGTTGTATCTCAATGATGTGACTATCAGTTACCCCATGTTCCAACAGCCAGTTATGCCAGATGTCAAACAGCAGGAAAGACTTTCCACATCGTCTGACACCTGTTATAATCTTCACAAGTCCATTCCCACGTCCTGCGATAAGTTCATCCAAATATTTCTTACGTTCAAATATCATATTAGAGTACTATTTTTGATATTAGTATCATATTTTACACCACAAAGATAACTTTTTTATTTCGAAATACAGCATAACCAATGAAAAAACTGCGTTTAAGAAGTATAAAAATGTGATAAAACAGTATGATAGGCTACATTTCTATTGGTTCTTATAGAATAAAAAGGGATGATTGGCAATCATATTCTTTAAGGTAGTCGTTTCAACCGTACCCCTTCATAAATTTCGTCATATAACTTCTATTCACCACATTACGGGGTCGGTTTAAAACGCCCCTCCCAACCCTTATTTCGTGATTCCTGATGTAATGAAAGTTAAATACGTTAAATCTTCACCTTTCCGTATCTAATCAGAATCCATACGGTCACTTTTCTACCGTTTAGAGCGTATAACATTGATAATCAACTAATAATAGATACAGCGATTGTAGCTCTCTGACTTCTGTAACCATTCCCAATAGTGTTACGACAATAGGTAGCGAAGCTTTTAGCGGATGCACCAACCTGCAAAAAGTACATATCGGAGATAGTGTTAAGGCTATAGGAGAATACGCATTTGATAACTGTACCAGTATAACACAGATTTCAAGTGAGGCAGTCGTACCTCCAACCTGTGAATCAGGTGTTTTTACCGACATTAATAAATCTAAATGTAAACTTATTGTTCCTAAGAATAGTCTTGACGCATATAAACAAGCATACCAATGGGAAGATTTTTCCTTAATAGAGGGTAGTACTACTGGCATAACAAACACTGTTTATAATAAAGCTGAGCTTGCTGATGTCTATACAATAGATGGAGCAAAACGGCTAAGTAAAGCAAGCTCTGACGAAATTAATGCTTTGCCAAAGGGTGTTTATATTGTCAATGGTAAAAAGATAATCATTAAATAAGGTTCTTCCGTTAAATGGATAGATATATCTGATTAGTTATATATAAAAAAGCTGGTATTATGTATCTTTGTAGTGACCAAACTTCAAGAACATGAATACCAGCATAATGCAAAACGCCGGCATAAGTGACAAAAAGAGACCTAAAATCTCTTGTAATCCCTTTATTTACTATAGTTTTGAGCAAAAAACTTTTTGATGACAAAAAATCAGCTTTTATTGCGGTTCTCATCGCACCATTAAAAAGGGTAAGGAGAATGGTTATCAGCGTTGGTTTTGCAAAGACTGTAAACGCTATTTTATAGGACGTCATTGCTTGACGAAGGAAGATGTAAATTCTGCATATTTCTTAGGGAATCTGACAGTATCCGACCTTGCCAGAGAATTTGGCGTATCAACTCGTACGATTCACCGCTATCTGTCATCAGAATACAAGGAGAACCTCCCTAAATTAGTTTCTAGTAATGTTGTAGTCTTAATGGATGCTACTTACTGGGGAAGAAGGTTTGGTGTTGTTATAATGAAAGATCACATATCGGGTCGTGTGCTATGGTATAAGTTTATTGACAAGAAGGAAACAATTGCAGATCACAGAGAAGGTATTTCATATCTTGAGTTGCATGGATATAATGTTTTAGGCATAGTGAGCGATGGCTTAAAAGGGCTTCGTCAAGAGTTCCACCAGTACAGATTCCAACATTGCCAGTTCCACCAGCTTATGACTATAAGAACAAAACTGACATTGCACCCCAAATTACAAGCGTCACAAGACTTGCTTAGCATAGCTAAAATACTTTGCCATACAGACAAAGATTCTTTTATAGGAGCTTTGACTGCATGGCATACGCCAGTTCGGGATAAGGATTTGCTTAGAAAAGTTCCAATTGCCTACTCTTTTCAATGCGCACGGGCAGTGCCTCGGGCTTATTCTCGAAGAAACAATATGCAGCCAATGCGCACAGAGATTCATGAGAAAGTTATGTACGGAGCGATGGCGTGAATGGACAAGGTTGGCCTTGTTCTTGAGCAGTTCGTTGATGCATTCTATTATATATCGCTTGCGCAGCATCATCTTGTCCCACAAGGGCATAAGCTTGTTTTTTATGTTTGATTTGAGCCCGTGAACGAGATGGATGCCTTGGTTGAAGAGGTTCTCAAAGAACTCTTGCTTGATGTAGCCCTTATCGGCAAATACTTTGCCGTAGAGCACCTTGGTGAAGACCTGCCACACCCTAGGGTCCCTGTCGTCCACGTTTGCGGGAGTTAGGCAGAACGTGAGTACATCGCCCATCTCGTAGCACAGCAGATGAAGCTTGAAGCCATGACACCACCCCATTGTTCCCTTTCCGTTCTTAGCAAGTCCATCAAACACCTTGTTGAAATTCCTTCTCATGTTGTGGCATACGGGAATCATCGTGCTGTCCACGAAACTAATGCCCGTGCACTTTCCAAAACCTTGGATGCGCATGAAGGCCATCAGCTCGAAGAACACGCGAGGCATGAGTTCCACGAAACGCGTGTAGGACACGGCCGTAGGGAAGTAGCTTGCCAGATGCTCCTTGATGAAGAAGAGGTAATAGTGCTTGAAGTTGCGGAAAGAGCCAAAATGGTAGCACAACAGGATGGTCATGATTTCGCTCTTGGACATCTGCCCTTTACGGTTTCGCATGCGCTTATATCCCTCGTCTATGGGGGCAATGTGTAGGTTTTTAGTTAACTCGGCATCTAAATTCTTGCAGAACTCATCCAATATACAAAATATTTCTGTAACTTTGTCTGTGGTAATCATCGCTATATATGTTTTGCAAGTGATTGATTTTCAACTATAAAGTTACAAAATAATAGCGAGATTACCAACTTTTTAGAGAACTTTCTTATCCCGAACTGGCGTACCACTTAGTCTCAACACTTTGCAAAATGGTGCAAAATACACTGCGTTTTGCAGCAAAATGCACTGCTAACTCGTGCTAAACGCAAGGCTAAATGCAGCAAAACGCAAGGCGTGTGAGCAAAGGGCGCGACCCAATTTATGCAAAAACAACTGACGTGAACCACAAAAAAAAGTGGGAAAAAGGCGCAATAAGCATAGAATTAGCACCTTTTTCTCACTAAAAACTCAAAAAGCAGCGCAAAAGTTATGATTTAAGCTCCTGCCTTTATGCAATATTCATTTTTGTGTTAGCGTGCTTATGCACAAGCACTTACACCATTTTGGTCTCGTTTGGGGCATTAAAAGCCTATTTTGGGGCATCGCCTACAGGCGTTTTTGTCTTTCTAGAAGTGGTGTAGTACTGAAATGCGTTTTGTAAAGTCTATTTACCGTAGCTTTCAATCATTACACCCAGCTTTTTAAACCCAAATCAATTGTAAGACCACTAATCACACAATTGATGTTGCTTACATTTCATCCAGTTCATCTTTTGTTGGCTTGTCGGCATCTTGCCTATGATATTGTTTGAGCGTAGTGCACCACATTTTCAATAACAACATCGGCAATGTGTCCAGCAATACACAAAATCAAAACAACTCTACCCACTGTTTTTGGGTAAAAAAGACATAATACCTAGTACGAAAACTTCACCCCAAGAAACAAACTGCGGGGTTGAGTAGGTCCGTAAACATAGTCGGAGGCACGCGAAGCCCCTTTATCCAAATCCTTTTGGTAAGCATCGAGCATGTTTTGCACCCCCGCACTAGCCTCCAATTTCACCTGCTTAGTTATGTAGAAATTATAGGCAAGCTTCAGGTTAAGCGTGAGAAACGCGGGAGTGTGCTCAATGATAGCAAAGTCGTTGGTGCGCTCGCTCCCCCCTTTGGGGTGGCCAACATACATTCTACCCGTGTAAACGCCCGATAACGATAGGGCAAAATCGATGGTGGGATGCACAGTGAGGGTGAAATATCCGTAGGTGTTGGGCGTTCGCAGCAGACGTTTAGTGGTTTTAAACTCGGGAGCAGCATCGTCGTCCCATTCTTCGGGCGTGCGATAACGGCTGCTTTGCCAAGTAAAACCAGCTTGCAATTGCGCCCACGACGAGAGCGAAGCCTTGCCCTCGAGGTTAATTCCATACACCGTTGCACCGTTAGAATTGAAGCGTTCTTCAACACGTGCGCCATCAATAATCACATCATCAGCCAGTTTGCGTGTAGCAAACATGTTGTTAAGGCGTGTGTAAAAGCCCTCAATAAGAACGTTGGTTTGTACTGTTCCAAAACTTTTATAGAGGTCGGCCGATGCACTAAAGCTGTGCGAACGTTCCTCTTTCAAATCCTTAGCCAACGCAATTTTCACACGGTCGCCATCAGCAATACGCGTATGAAGGTCTTCATCAAAAGCCTGTGGGGCTCTAAATCCGCCAGCGTAAGTAAGTCGGAAATTGGTGTTGGGCGTGGGATTGTAGCGCAGATTAACGCGCGGACTAAAGATAAGATGCGAGATAAGGTTGTGTTTGTCTAGTCGTCCGCCCAGAAGCAAGCCCCAATGGTTGTTTTTCCATTCGTTTTGAGCAAAGAAGCTACCAATATTCACGCGCTGTTCCATCAGGCTGTTGTAGCCCAGAGAGTGGTCTTTAATGCGGTCGTAGCTATATTCGGCCCCCACAACAAGACTCGAAGGCATGAACCACAGACGGTCGAAATTGTGCACATATTGCGCACCAGCTATGTAATTGATGTTATGCGTAAGGTTATAGGCTCGTTGTGCTTTGTCGTAGGCTTGCGCATCGGCCAGCGTTTGTTGTTGGTTGGCGGGCAGCGTGGCGGCATCGTCTTCGCTCATATCGAGGTTAAGTCCCAGTTTATAGGCTTCGTTCAAGGCCTTAAGTCCATCGGCAGCGGTGGCCAGTTCGCCCAGTCCGCCGTAATAACTCTTACGGTCAACGTTTTGAAACGAGGCATAAGCACTGAAATGTCCCTTACCATTAAGGCTAAAGAGGTCGTAGCCCAAACTTCCGCCGTTGATGGTATGTTCGATTTGTTCGGCAATATTGGCCTCGTGAGCAGGCAAGTAAAGTTTGTTTCCGCCACGTCTATACTCCTTCAAGCCGTGGTATTTAAGGGTTATTTTGGAGTAATCGGTGAGTCGGAAGAAAGAGCTAAGCCCCACAGTTTTATTATCTAGCGTGGGAAGGTCGGTGTAACCATCGCCATCGCGGTCGTAAGCAGCGCGGTGTCGGCTTTGTCCATAGAGATAAAACCCAGCTCTATTATTGGTTGTAACAACCGATAGGTTGCCCGTGGTGTTGTTGTCGAAAGCAGTAGAGCCATTTGTTGCGCCTGTGATGGTGTGCGCCACATCGGCCGAATTTTCGCTAGGTTCTTTGGTAATGATGTTGATGGTGCCACCAATGGCCGAAGCACCGAAGAGCGCCGAGCCACCACCGCGAACAATTTCAACACGTTGCACCATGTTAGAGGGTATCTGTTCGAGTCCATAAACACCTTGAAGGGCCGTGAAAACGGGTCGCGAGTCGATTAATATTTGCGAATAATGACCATCAAGCCCATTGATGCGCACCTGCGAAAATCCGCAATTGGTGCAATTATCTTCGGTTCGCACGCCCGGTTGGAAGTTTAAACCCTGCACCAAGGTTGTAGAATGGGTAGACTCGAGCAATTTCGTGTCCAGAACATTCACAACCACAGGCGACTCACGTCTAAGTGTTTGACTACGATTGGCCGACACAACAACCTCGTCGAGCGCAATTTCGTCGGGTTTGAGCATCACATTCAGCTCATGGGTATTATTTTTTTGCGTTGTCACCTCGTGTTTGTAAGCCCTATAACCAGCCGAGCGCACTTCCACAATCACCTTTCCCACAGGCAGATTTCGCAGCATAAAATGGCCATCGGCATCGGTGGTGGTAGTGATAACTGTACCCAAAACCAGCACGCTCGCGTGCGAAAGAGGATGTTGTGTTTTACTATCCACAACGCGTCCCTTAATGTTGGCTTCGGTATTAACTTTCACTTCGTTCTCGTGCCTTGCGTAAGTGGGCAGCGAAAGAACGAACGTAGCGGCGAAAACAAACGCCGATTTACATAAAATCTGTTTTACGGTTCTTTTCTTTATCATTTTAAATTGTTTTAAATTCAGGTATGTTCTGTAAATCTTCGATATAGTCACAGCACGCCCCATAGGGCTTTTTGTGACCTTATCAATGATTCTAGAGCTCACCTTTGATTTGTTAATGCAAAGGTAGGATGTTGTAAGGAATAGTGCAATACCTAGAAGTAGGGAAAAAGCCTCACCCCTCTGCCCCTCTCCAAAGGGGAGAGGGGGTGGTATGCTTGATGTCTTTCGTAGTTGTTACGCCAGTTCGGGATAAGGATTTGCTTAGAAAAGTTCCAATTGCCTAGTCTTTTCAATGCGCACGGGAAGTGCCTCGGGCTTATTCTCGAAGAAACAATATGCAGCCAATGCCGCACAGAGATTCATGAGAAAGTTATGTACGGAGCGATGGCGTGAATGGACAAGGTTGGCCTTGTTCTTGAGCAGTTCGTTGATGCATTCTATTATATATCGCTTGCGCAGCATCATCTTGTCCCACAAGGGCATAAGCTTGTTTTTCATGTTTGATTTGAGCCCGTGAACGAGATGGATGCCTTGGTTGAAGAGGTTCTCAAAGAACTCTTGCTTGATGTAGCCCTTATCGGCAAATACTTTGCCGTAGAGCACCTTGGTGAAGACCTGCCACACCCTAGGGTCCCTGTCGTCCACGTTTGCGGGAGTTAGGCAGAACGTGAGTACATCGCCCATCTCGTAGCACAGCAGATGAAGCTTGAAGCCATGACACCACCCCATTGTTCCCTTTCCGTTCTTAGCAAGTCCATCAAACACCTTGTTGAAATTCCTTCTCATATTGTGGCATACGGGAATCATCGTGCTGTCCACGAAACTAATGCCCGTGCACTTTCCAAAACCTTGGATGCGCATGAAGGCCATCAGCTCGAAGAACACGCGAGGCATGAGTTCCACGAAACGCGTGTAGGACACGGCCTTAGGGAAGTAGCTTGCCAGATGCTCCTTGATGAAGAAGAGGTAATAGTGCTTGAAGTTGCGGAAAGAGCCAAAATGATAGCACAACAGGATGGTCATGATTTCGCTCTTGGACATCTGCCCTTTACGGTTTCGCATGCGCTTATATCCCTCGTCTATGGGGGCAATGTGTAGGTTTTTAGTTAACTTGGCATTTAAATTCTTGCAGAACTCATCCAATATACAAAATATTTCAGTAACTTTGGATAGAATAGCGACAATCCTTTATACAAGGGCACCTTGTGCGATTGGCTGATTTTGGGGTAACGATTTGGCAACCGTTCCATTTGCTGTGTACTGCTTTGTTTTGCTTGCAAAGAACTCTTTATCTCCGACAAAGATAATGATTATTCCCGAACAATTCTACTCTTTGCTTTATTTTTTCAAGGCAAGGAAAAAATTATTCCCCTGCCGATTTCAAGAAGTAGAAACACGATGTTGTGAAGAAATTGCGGATATATGGAATTGCCCCTATCACGGCGTACAGCCTTCGGGGACGCAGGTGGAATTTCACCTCGTAATGCGGATTGATGAAATAGAAAGTCCTGTCAATGGCTTCAAAGCCTTCCTTTCTCATCGTCCTCTCAAACAACTCTATCGGGCATTTGGTCTTCTTGATGTTCAACAGTTCTCTGACGCATCCCTCGTCTTCCTTCCGAGCCCTCAATATCCGCTCATACAATCTCGTCGGAAGCAGGTGAAAGAAAGGCAGGTGCGAGAGGAAGCGGCTTCGGCATATCTGCTGATGCCCACCGAAAGGCATCTGCCAAGCAGGAAAGGACATGAAAATTACCCCCCCCGGGTTTTTAACAACTGTTTACACTTGTGCATAAATTCCTCCTTGTCGTCGATATGCTCTATCACATCATGGCAGACAATCAGGTCGAACTGATGCCTGAGTTCCTTCAACAGGAACACATCGGAGGCGATGAAACGCCCTTTTGCTCCGTTCTCTTGGAAAAACTTCCTTGCGTCCCTTATCCGTCCCTCTGCCATATCCACGCCCACTACATCGCAGCCCATGCGTGAGAAAGGCAGGAGGTTTCCACCGTCCCCGCAGCCTATCTCCAACACTTTCGTGCCTTTCCCTACCTGCCTGTACCGCTTGATGTAAGGAATGAAATACTTCTCGCTTGTGGTTGCGAGTTCGTTGAAATACTGTCTTCGGTTAAGTTGTCTTGACTGCATCTTATTTTAGGGGTGTTATGGTTTCAACGACAAAGGTAGCAATAATCATGGAATAAGACCGCATGTTTCATTCGTTACCATGAAAAATACCTATAAATGATTATATGGCAATGCGATATGGACGAGTGCAACCCAAAGTTTCCGCTCTTTCGTTTGCGGAATGGCGGGAAAATTCGTATATTTGCGAGGTACGACTAAAAAAGATGTAAATATGGCACACCGTAAAACTTGTTTTGTTTTATTGTTCTTGGCATTCCTGCTGGCATGCGCGTCCTGTTCCAATCCCCAAGACGAGGACAGGAAATCTTCTTTTCAATTGGATAAACCTTATAGGGAAATCATGCAAGGCTCTACGCTCCGTGTGTTCATCACGAGTGGCAGTGGAGACTTGCAGATAAGCAATTCCAATGCGTTTAAGGACTATGCTAGAATTGCCTATGCGAGAACTCCCGAACAGGCAGGGCATGTAGGTGTTCTTTCAATCCAAGCCCTGCAAGTGGGAGAATTTCAGGTCTCACTGACCGACAACCTCACAAAGGAAAGACAGCAACTGACCGTTAAAGTCCTCCCGCCTTATCTGTTACTGGAAATTCACGAAGGCTCAGACCCTGTATGGTCAATAGGAAGCGGAGTTTCGGGACTTTTCCTTGTCCAGAACGCAGCGCATTCTTTTTATCTGTGCCGTTACAAGCCCACTCTCTATCGGTATGTCAGTCCTGCCGTTCTCTCGGGCGTATATGAGATTGTCATGAAAGACGGCGTTCCGACGAACTTGCGCCTGCAAAGCAAGAAACAGGGAATTGTCCGTGATTTCACCTTGACAGGGAAAAACAAGAAAGAGGCTTTGGAAAAACTCGGGAGATTAGGCAGGCTCGGACTTCTTCCGAATGAAGAGAAATTCATCTGTCCCGTCTTTCTTGACGAACACGACATGGAAGAGCATATCATGGCGGAAATGACTTATAAGGAAGCAACCTTGCCTGAGAAAGTCATGGAGTGAGATGCAGGAAAGGAAGTGGAGCATGCGGAGGCACGGTTACAGCCTCACTCCCTTGCTCCTGTTCTCTTGGGAGGAATGGACGGACAAATGTCTGAATTTCTCCCACTGCTCCTTAAACCAACGGGCAATCGGCACTCTGTCCACGAGCAGGTCGAGTACGGTCTTGCCATCCCTTTCCTCCCTGCCCACCTGCAAGCGTGCCTTCTCAACGGCGAACGAACGCCTGTACTCATCAGAATGCAGTTTCCCCGTAACAACGAGTACTTTGCCTTGCAGGAGTTCGTCCGTGTGTCTCTCTGACAATCCGACCGAACGGCAAAGCCTTTCAATACGGAAAAACTCGGCAAGCATGGGAAACCATTCCTTTGCCTTGTCGATGATGCGCCTGAGATTGCCGATTTCACGCTGATGCTGCTCCGATGCCCGCAACCGCTCGGCGACGTGGCTTTCCTTCATTTTCTGCATATCTGTGCGCATCTGTCCGATGCTCTCTTTCAGTTCCGCCACCTCACCATGCAACTGCCTGTTCTCGCTTTCAAGCCTGCTCACTTTATTACCGCCCAACAGGGAGTTGATGCCGTTGAGTGCTGCTGTGGCGGTCTTGGTAGCTGAGTTTTTCAGTTCCACCGTTTTTTTCTCCGCCTTGATGCGTGCGAGTTCCATTTTGGCTTGCTCCGCCTCCTCGATGATGCACCGTGCTTCCGCCTCCCTTGCCAGCAGGTTGGCGATGTTCTCCTGTATGTCCTCGCCCTGCGTGATGAGATTGCGGTAATACTCATGCGTGGAGAGGTGCTTGGCTGTCGAGCCCCTGACACCCCTTTTCAGCTCGTACTTCGCCATGTGTTCGGCGTAGGTGTCCTGATACCTGATGAGGTTGGCACGGCTCATCACCTCGTCTGCGCAGAGGCGTGGGGCTGTCGCTTTCGTCCTGTACCTGCGCTTTGCCTTCTCTTCCTTTTTCTGCTTCCTGCGCTCACCCTGCACTATCGGCACTACGGTGGCATGGATGTGCGGTGTTTCCTCGTCCATGTGCAGGACTGCCGACACGAGGTTGTCCGCCCCGTAGGTCTCTCTCAGCCACGCCACGCTGTCATCGCACCACTCTCCGAGCCTCCTTTCGTTTTCCATTCGTTCCATATCCTCGTGCGTTCCGCTCAGCACGATGCGGATTGCCTGTACTTGGTTCTTCCCTATCTTGCGTTTCAGCCCTGCCGTGTCAAGGCGGTGGCGTATGGCAGCCGTGCGGTTGCACACACCGTCGGGAAACCTGATTAACTCACGGTTGAGGTGCGTTCTCGTAGGGTCTATGTTCTTCGGCACGATGGTGCGCTCGATGTGAGCCGACATTCCGCTGTCGGCTCCCTTTGCCTTTTCCAAATGCAATACGCAATATCCCATATCCTTTTGTCTTTTTTAGATGTTGTCATTATCTTGTTTTCGTTGCCTTGATGTCCTTAGATACGGTCGGTGGACAATCGTTGAAAGGAGGAAAGACTTCCTTTCGGCTTGCTCGTTTCTTTATGCCGACAGGCTCGGCAGGGGTGTCCAGAGGGGTGCAACCCCGTTGGCTTATTGGGAGATTTTCAGCGGACACGGAGTGAAGCGTGAGGAAAATCCCCTAATAAGCTACGGTATTTTCTCTTTTGAAAATATCCGTACCGTGCTTACCACGTGGGCATTTGCCCCTGCCACTTCTTTCCCTTATAACCTGAAGTCCCCACGGTTTCTCCATCGGTGCTGCCGATTGGACTTGTTTCTCCGAAGGCATACTTGGACTGCACCCGAATATCTGAATACCCTGCATGCTTGGAAATACAGAATGCACGGCTTGCCGTGACTGCCTTTTTCTGTTGCTTATATCAGCGTGTCTTGCCTGTTCCGTTTCAGCCTGTAATGCCACTGCCGTTTCCCACCGAAGTCGGAGTGATGAAAATTCTGATGAATTGATGAATGTCGTTCCAATAATCTGGAAATCAACATAATATGCTTTCATCATGCCCTCATCAAGCCGCTTGTCAAAGTGGAGTTTCATCATTTCCGATTCCTCTATCCCTGCATTTCCTCCAACTGCTTCCTGCCGATGGTGTAAAAACGCCCCGTGCGCCTAATCTCCGTATATGGGCGCATGTTGTCATAGCTCGGCTGGCAGGTCGTATAGGTGAGCGTGTTTTCGGCAGGAGTGAGTTTCCATATATCCTGCACGATACGCCTTACCTGCGTCCTGTCCGTCCTGCAGCCTGCGCAGTTCAGCAGAAGGAGCATGTCGTTGATGCAGAAAGAGAAAGCGGACGCTTTCATGCAGTCCATGACTTCAAGGCAGGTTTCCGCCATCTCCACCTCCGTCCTGTTACGGTTGCTCCGTATAATCCTGCTCAGGGCTTGCGTGTGGATGAGTTCGGGACTGAACCACATGCGGCTCTCTTTCTTCGTGGAGAGCGTGCGGTGCTGGAGAAAATAGAGGAAGGCGGGTATTTCCTCCTTTACCCTTTGCAGGAAGTCCGTGTCGTCCTTTTCTATCCTCCCCACCTTCCTCACCCAATAGCGTGTCTCTCCTGTGTCGATTATGACGGGTAGACGTTCGTTGTTGGAGCATAGTACGAACTTGGCGAAGAATGAAATCTCATCCCTGTCCTTGCCCTTCGCCTCCACCTTGTAGGAAAGGGTGGTGCTGAGGTTCTTGAGCCGCTCGCTGTCCTCCCTGCGGTCGAGAAGCACCTCGTCCACGAGGATGAGCAGTTTCCCTGCCCAGTCCGAGTTGAACTGACTTCGGAAGTCCTCGTTGGTGTTGAAGGTTACATTGCCCCCGAAGAGGGCTTTGAGGAAGTTGAGGAACGTGCTCTTGCCCGTGTTGCGCTCCTCTGATACGAGCAGCAGGATGGGCAGTTTCTCTATGGGCTGCAGGTAGAGTAGTTGCAGGTAGTCCATGCCAAGTTCGTACTGCTCCCCGAAGATGTGCCTTGCCAATGCCTCGATATGGGGAAACACACCTTGCTTCGGATGATGCCCCGTCGGCTCGTAGAGGTTGAGGAAACTGCCTACTACGGGCTGATAGTTCACATGGTCGGGGACGGTGCAAAAACCGTCATACTTCGGGACGGTCGCCAGATAGTCCCTGCCGTAGTCCTGACGGAGCGTCTCGTTGTTCCACACGATGCGCTTCCTTACAAAACCGCCTCCGACAAGAGGCATGTCTGCAAGTTTGTAGAGCGTTGTGCCCACACGGACGAAAGCCCCGTCCTTTTTTCTTTTTTCGGGCATATCTTCCAGCAGCCCGTCATTGTTTTTCTTATCCATTTCTTTCTTGCTTAAATGGTTGATATATAGCATCGTGCAAAGTTACGGACATCGTTCGGAAAACTACTTGTGAAGAATGGCGCGGAACGGTGAAAGAAAAACGGAATGGAATAAAAACAGGGGAAAGCAGGGAGGTGCGGAGCAATAATTGAGGGGAACAGGAGGATAATTTTGCAGGATTTGTCGAGGGTTGCTGAAAAAGGGAAAATGCCTTTTTCTTTCATCGTTCGCAAGCGTCTGATGATATGTTGATGAACTTGCAATCGCTTGATATTCAATCATATTATATCAATATTCATCAATTCATCAAAATAAAAGAAGTTGTGTTCGGTATGTTTTTCTTTTCTCGGCAGTCCTATACGACTCGTCCCTAACTGTTATCCCTGCCCTTCAACCACCCAAAAAGAAAAAGGTTTATTTCCCCCATCGACACAAGGGGATAAACCTCTATAAACCTCTGTCAAGGCGTTTCAGCAGGGACTGCCTGCCCGTGCAGGAAGGAGCATGACAAACCTTTCGTGCCGTTCGTTCAGCATTGCGATGACATGCTCCCAAAGCCTTTTTGCCCTTTGCGACCTGATACGGAACGCAAGGGCTATGACCATTTCAAGGCTGTACGCATCAAGCCAGCGACCCTCCGCCACCCTGATGTTCCTCTCTGCCGTGCAGGGGTGCAGCAGTCCATCCCTGTATATCTTCTTGACCAGCGTGTGGATGGTATGTCCGAACACGCCAAACAGGTCGGCAATCTCAAACTCGCCCATCCATATTTCGCCGTTGGGTATGACGATGTTCCCGTGCTCGTCTATCGTGATTATTCGACGGGCATTGCTGCTTATGTCTTTCCCTTTCATTGTCATGCCATCTTAATATTGCCAAATGAGGCGTTGAGCTTGCTGCCGAGCATGGAGAGGTCGGTGTCGAGTTTCTCGGTGGTTATCTTCGCATAGAGTTGTGTGGTTACGATGTTCGTGTGTCCGAGTACACGGCTCACGCTCTCAATCGGCATGCCCTTGCTCAGAGCCAATGTCGCAAAGCCGTGCCTTGCGCAATGGAAGGAGATGTCCTTTGTTATCCCGCACTCGCTGATGACTTTTTTGAGCTTCTTGCAGACCGTCCAGTAGTTGATGTCCCCGAATATGGAGTTGTCCTTCTGGAACGGTCGGTATCTGTCGATGATTTGCAAGGGTATATCGAGCAGTTTCACTTGGTACGGCACCTGTGTCTTGTGCCTTTTTGCAAGTATCCACTTCTCGCCGTTCACCTCCACAATCTCATCGGTGGTGAGTTCCTTCAAGTCCACGAAGGAAAGGGCGGTGAAGGAGGCGAAGACAAACAAATCACGCACGAAGGCGGAATGGCTGTCCTTGAACTCGTGCGAAACCAGTGTCTTCAACTCGTCCTCCGTGAGGAACGCACGCTCCTTCGTGTTCGGGCTGATATGAAACTGCGCGAACGGGTTTCTCGGTATCTTGCCGTTGAAGTGCGCACGCATCACCACGCCTTTGAGCCACATGCAGTTTATCCATATCGTGGCGTTCCTGTTTCCTTTCACCGTGCTGAGGTACACGGCGAAGTCCCTGATGAAGTCGGGGGTGAGTTCCAGCATCGACATGTCGCTGCGGTTGTACTTGTGGCGGATAAACCTCGCCGTGTTGTTCCTCGCCCTGAGCATCACCTTGTATGTTCCCATGCTCCTGTCCTTACCCACACGCTTGAACAGAGAGGCGCAGTCCCTGTCGAACGCTTTCATCAGGGTGTCGTACTCGCTGCCCAGCCCCTGATAGGCGTTGCGCACCATCTCCGCCGTGACGAACGCCTCACGGTCGGAAAGACGCTGATAGTGCTTGATGATTTGCGCCTTGATGTTGTCGAGCGAGAGGTTGGTGGCGATGGCTTCCCTGCTCTTGCCTTTCGCCCTGTTGCCTTTCACATCCCACAACTCCTTTGGGATGGTGCGCTTGCAGCTGAACTGAGCCACCGTGCCGTTGATTGTAACCCGTCCCATGATGGGGACGATGCCGTCTTTCTCCTTGCTGCCGTTCACATAGAACAGCACCTTGAATGTGCTTCTTGCCATTGTCTTTTCTTTTTGGTTGCAAAATTAAACATGAAAGAGCCTAACCCTGCTATGCAAAATATAGAGCAATAGAGCAACAGCAACGGATGCACGGAAAACCGCTGTTTTTCTCCTCTTTAGCGGAGGTAATTATCCTGCTTTCGGGTAACGATTTGAAAACATTTCTGTTTCAATAATCCGCATTTTCCTGCCTCGTGGCAGGTGGCGGATTTGCTGCGATTTACACCGTATAGCCCTAATAATCAAGCCGAATTGCGTTAAACTTCCGATTTCCTGCAAATATTACAGCGATTTTCTGTAACTTTGTCTGTGGTAATCATCGTTATATATGTTTTGTAAGTGATTGATTTTCAACTATAAAGTTACAAAATAATAGCGAGATTACCAACTTTTTAGGGCTCTTTTTTATCCCGAACTGGTGTATGGCATGAGAAATGGAAGGACTTTATAAACGAAAGGGTAAAAGGAGTAGATGGAAAAACGCATTATGTGCATAAGAACACAAGAAGCGTATATTTAAGCTTAAAGAGGAATATGCCTTGGTTGTGGACATTCTATGACTTCCCTGAGTTGTAAATGCCGAATACAAACAATGAATTGGAAGTACTCAACTCTACTTTGAAAGCAAAATTAAACCTACATAAGGGCATTAGCAAAGAAAGGAGAAAGTCATTATTCAAGACTTTTTAAAGGTTCATTCCCCTTGTAGATAAAGGGATATAAGATGTTTTAGGTCTCTTTTCGTCACTTATACCAAAGATTGTAATAGATTAGTCTACTCACCCTTTACAGTATTAATTAGGCTATAGAAATCTGTTACTCCGCCTAAAGGCGTTAACCCTGTTACTTTGTCTTATCGTACCCTGTCTACAATCCGTTTACTTTGTTACCCTGTCTCTTCTCGTACCCTGTCTACAATCCGTTCACTTTGTTACCCTGTCTCTTCTCGTACCCTGTCTAAAATCCGTTCGCTTTGTTACCCTATCTCTTCTCGTACCTTGTCTACAAGCTGTTCACCTTGTTACCCTGTCTCTTGCATACCCTGTCCTCGGTTAATACCGTCTTAACGATGGTATTCAGTCAAAACGAAGTTTTCTGTCATTCCTGTCAGCCTTGGTCTTTACTTAACTTGTTAGTACACAGAGAGGTTACACGAAATGTTAATTATGACAGCAAATAAGAATAAAACTTTTTCTTGTAGTAATGTGTAATAAATCCATTCTTGCCTTGAAAGCCTTTGCTCTCCATGCTTTGAGAGAAGAGGAAGTTTTTTATTTTAATTTTTCTTTGCCTTTTCTTTGTGGGATTTAATATTTATTTTTATCTTTGCACCCAGTTAAGTTAAAATTAACCAGTATTTCAAATGGAAATGATAAAGAATATTATTACGGCTATTGGATGTGACCTCCGCACGAGAGGGGCACAGACATTCTGTGGCGTAATGGATTCTTTAACAAAAAAAGATAGAAAAAAGAGCGAGAATTATTTGGTAGTTCCAAATAATTGTGTACTCTCTCTCTCTCTCTCTCATATATAGGC
>NZ_FZNZ01000019.1 GCF_900187995.1 Prevotella jejuni | reverse complement strand
AACGAAAGACCAAGAGAAAAATTAAACTTTTCTACTCCAAAGTGTGAGTTCTTTAAACACGTTTTGTAATTTTGCACTTGCTGGTTGACTCTGCGGAGAGACCTGTTTTATCAGTTTCTAACTCAAATTCCTTGCAGAAATCATCCGCAATACAGAAAATTTTAGTAATTTTGTCCTTGGTAATCATTGTTATGTTTATTGTAATTGTTTGATTTTCAACCATAAAGTTACAAAAATATAATGAGATTACCAACTTTTTGCAGACATTTCTTATCCCGAGTTCAGGTTGATAGTATCCGGCAACAGCCAGCATTATACATCTGCAGTGACCGAGTCCCGATAAATATCAGTGCTGCCTGATGAACATTTGCCGTGCAAGGCAGCCATCAGCGTAATGCCGTATATGATAGCGAAAGGAGTGGAACGGCCTTTTCTGCAGATGTGCTGATACCCGGCACATCTTGTGTTGTCGGCAGACACCAGTCGTGTTGACGGTCCGCTCCATGCCATATATTGTCTGGAGGGGAGCCTGCTTGTTGCTGGAGAAGAGCTGTGTGGGCAGAACTTATCTGAACAGGGGGGCTTTTCCGGAAACGATGCGGAATGGCCAGTTTAAAAGAAATCATGGGAAATCTTGCGGTTTGAGTTTTATCGGACAGCATCAGATAAACATAAGTGCTGGAAAAGGGAATGTATGGTCTCGGTAAACCATCGGCCCCTCACGTCAAGCCCATACGCTCTTCACGATATCCATCTGCGCATTTAACGGAAGGGCCTGGAATATGCCGTTCGTCTGTAATCTGTTTTACAGGTAATTTCAGATGTCCTCTTTGAGTATGTATTTCTTTAAATCATCCTCAATGACTTTTGGAACGGCTTCTTTGCCCTCATAGGTCTTCATCATCTTACCTTGGTGGATGTATGCCAGAGTCTCGCAGATATCGGTCAAGGCAGAGATGATGTGAGAGGATATCAGGAATGTGCTTCCCTCTCTCTTTCTTTTGACTATCCAGTCTTTCAGTATGATGACACCTGCGACATCCAATCCGTTGAAAGGCTCGTCCATGATATAGAAGTCACACTTCTGCATCATCAGTGCCATGAGCATCAGACGCTTTCTCATTCCCAAAGAGTATTTCGACGGATAGCTGTTCAACGGAAGATTAAACAGCTTGTTGTACTGATTGATTTCTTCACCGGTACACGGAAGATGGGCAGCTTTCAGGCAGAATTCCAGAAACTCCTTGCCGGTAACCAGCGGGTAAAAGTAAGGCGTATCGGGCAGATAACCTATCCTGCAATGTTCTTCCATGATGACGTTGCCCTGATAATGTTCCAGGCCCGCAAGACACCTGAACAATGTGCTTTTGCCGGCACCGTTCTCTCCTACGATGCCATACGCTTTACTTTTCTCTAACCGGAGGGTCATGCCATGAAGAATGACAGACGAGCCGTATTTCTTCCTTATATTGTTTATCTGAATCATGCTGAATATTTGCTGTAGACCATAAAAGATAACAGAAGGGTGGTGAACGCAGCCAAGGGAATCATCACGGTCTTCATATATCCTACGGCATCGACCATGAACAAAGCTGATAGCACAATCATGATTACAATCGGATTGTCTATTTTGAAATACCTGATAAGTTCCGACTGGAAAAGAAAGAGCGTGGCAAGGATATATATCATGACGATTTCTCCGATAACAAGAGCGTCAGCTTTGTGTATCAGGAGGATAGCGAAGAAGGGACATAGCAGTGCGAATGTATTCCCGACGGCATATATTGACTGTAAATGAATCATTCTCAAAGGGGAAGAGTAAAACATCAGATGGCTCTTCCTGACAGGCTGACAGATGAGGAATCCAAGCAGATATACGAAGAGCAGTAGTGTGGCATAGGTGATATTGATATTATGGTACAGCAGCCCCATGCAGGATGATAATATCCCCAGCAGGTAAGGGATAAGCAGCGTCCTCATACTGCCGGCATACTGATAAGAGCCTTTCAGCAGGAAAGGATAAGTGAACATTGTGAACTGCAGCCGGGGTCTAGGCAACATAGGCAGGACAATCGCTATTGCCACACAGACGAGAAGTGGCACCCAATAGAGGCGGAGCGCACAGATAGCTATTAATGGAGTGGAAAGGAGGACATACTCTGCCATCAGCAGCCTCTTCTCACTTCCGTACAATATCTGCAGGAGTTCCCTGTCGCCTCTGCTATAATGGAATCCGGCCACGAGAGCGGCATCAACCAGTATGATATTCGTCTGCGGAGCCAATGACAGTATATAGAGCAATAAGCCTGCGACACACAGCAGAAGGACAGAGACGATTATTCCAAGTCCCTTCATCAGACGGTAAACGATTAGAAGCTGTAATTTCAGGAAATTCATGTGCTTTGACCGGATAGCAAGGAGTCGGATTCTACCTTGTCCTTTATGAACCATTACATTGATGAGACCAAGGAGTGAAGCCGTTGCAGGCTGTCTTCAGAATTTTGACAGTGAACCGCTTTCTTTACTCTTGATGATTAAGAATTTCAGACAGAGATACCCTAAGAGCAAGTATAATCCATCATTGCAGAGAATGACCGTCAGGGTATTCGGTGTCAAAGATGATCCACGGAGCAACAACTGCTGTATGGCCGCATTCGCCTCTGCAAAGGGGAACAGCAACGTAAGTGCTGTCTTGGAAGAGATAAAGACTGCCCCGTAGCTCAGGATACCAAAGACGATAGAGGATACCATGCTGTAGAATGACGATATGCTCTTGTATTTTAATGCCAGTGAGGCGCACATGATTCCCAGACCTATAAGGGAGAAGATGGATATGAGAAACAGCGGAAGTACAGAGAGCCATTGGATGAAAAAACCGCTTGCACGGAAGGGACCAGAAGAACGCAGATAAACAGTGTGAGAACGGACTGGATGATGGTAATCACACTTGACACAAGCCCCTTGACTAGAAGTAATGTAAAGAAAGATCTTGAATTGAGATACAGCTGTTCTATTGTTCCCTGGACAGTCTCCGACACGATGGAATCCACCACGGAGATGAAAGAGTTGTTGGCGATGAGCCAGATCATGAACGAGCAGATAAACGCCCATGTCTTGACCTCCGGTTTCCCCCGGAGGAGGACATGGGAGAGCAATACCATGAGCACAGCCCAGAAGAGAATATTGAACAGCGTGTTGAATTTATACCTGAAAGTCAATTTGATGGATTTGACAAACTCTGCCTTCAAAAGTCCCCAGAAATATATCATGATGAATCAGTTTAAATAAAAATCTTTTAGGTTCTCTCCTTCTATTTCCACGCTTGTCACCTCGTGTCCTTTTTGGTTCAGTCTGTCGATTTCCTTGCCCAATAGGAGTGCAGTGGTGAGAAGTCTGATTGTACAATAGAGGTCGTGCCGTTCCAGAATTTCATATCTGGCGGCCTGTAACTTATCAATATCGGGATGCAGGATTTTAAGGATGAAAGAGTTGTCGAAGCTCGCTGTATCTTCTTTCCTTTTCATGACTCCGTCTTGCAGCTTGAATATCTGCCGGGCGGTGCGTTCTATGAAGTTAAAGTCATGAGAAGTCATGATGATCAATCTGTTTGAAGTGATTTCCGGGGATGACAGGAAACTGCTCAGCCCGAATGCACTCTCAATGTCCAGCCCAAGGGTCGGCTCATCAAGGAATACGACGGGGGTGTTCATGCTCAACGCACAGATGATGGCGACCTTTTGCTGCATCCCGCGAGACAGATTCTCTACCAGCTGATTCCTTTTGTCGTATAATCCTAATTCGTTGAGGAGTTCCTTGCTCTGACTACTTACGGCATTGAACGGGATGCCACGCACGGCGGCGAAATACTTTATGTTTTCCCATGGCGTCAGCTTGTAGTAGATGTTCCGGCTGCCTTCAGACAGCAGCGCAAAGGTCCTGTTCTTTTCTTCCTTGCTCATTGTCTGTAGGTCTTTCCCGAAATATTCTATCTTCCCCTCTTCATAGTCCAGCAGGTCTGTGCAGGATTTGATAAAAGTCGTCTTGCCTGCTCCATTCGATCCCAGGATGGCGACAACGCCTTTCTCCAAAACGATATTCACATCTTTCAGGACCTCATTCCTATTGGATGAGGTCCTGAAAGTCTTTTTCAAATGATGCACGGAAAGTGCAGTTGTATTATTCATATATCTCAAGTATTTCTTGTCTGATATTTTGAATAGTCTCATAATCTTTAATTTTTAAAAGTTATTTTTAGTTATTTCAAAGCAATACAAAGTTATTGTTTAAAATCTATAATACAATAAATTCCCATTTATTTTAATTATAATTAATTAAGTCGTTTGGGTTAGAAACAATTCACCTAAAACAAATTTTGCTGTCATTAATGTCATTCTAAGTAGCCACCTAACTCATTCTTCTGCAGTAGCTTTGCATGAAATGTTAAAAGTGACAGCAACTTAAAACAAAACTATTCTTATAAGATATGTAATTGTTTTGTTCTTGTATTAGAATGGTCCTTGTCACTCCATATATCAGAAGAACCTTAGGTAATACGATAAAATCCATTTCTATTCATAAAGAAAAGCTAATAAATACCTATTTTTGAGTATTGTAGAGTTAGTAGATTCGTCCTACCTTTGCAATTCATGGACTTCACGAATAGGATAATAGCGTCTATTGTATTTTGCGGACTTAGCATCAATGGTATTGCCCAGACCCTGACAGGTTGTGTTGTGGGGAAGGATGACCGTAAGCCTATAGCCTACGCAACAGTCACATTGAAAGAAAATCGCTTGTACGCTTTTACTGACGAAAAAGGCTGTTTCACGATAAAAAACGTACCGAAAGGAAAGTGTACTGCAGTTATCTCCTGTCTTGGCTACGCAGAACAAACAGTAGTTGTCACCATTAATAATGATGGTGCCACACTCAACGTGCGCCTTGCCGAAGACAATCTTCAGCTCGATGAAGTACAGGTTGTTGCGCATCGAAAGAAAGACGAGATAACAACCTCTTACACCATTGACCGTAAGACGTTGGACAATCAACAGATAATGACTTTGGGTGATATAGCCCAACTTTTACCGGGTGGTAAGAGTGTGAACCCTTCTTTGATGAATGATAGCAAATTGACCTTGCGAAGCGGTTCGTCAGAGCGAGGCAATGCGTCATTTGGTACAGCCATTGAAGTGGATGGTGTTCGTCTGAACAACAATGCGATGATGGGCGAAACGGCTGGTGTGAGTACACGTGGTGTCAGTGCTTCTAACATTGAAAGTGTGGAGGTCGTACCCGGTATTGCCTCTGTAGAATACGGCGACCTCACCAATGGTGTAGTAAAAGTGAAGACACGTAGAGGTAGTTCGCCCTTCATCTTAGAAGGAAGTATCAACCAACACACTCGCCAGATAGCCCTTCACAAAGGATTAGACTTAGGCAAGAATGCTGGACTTATCAACTTCTCCCTTGAGCATGCACGCTCTTTTTCGGATGCAGCATCGCCTTACACAGCTTATCAACGTAATGTACTGTCACTGCACTATATGAATGTCTTTATGAAGAAGACACAACCTCTGACCTTGGACATTGGGCTAAATGGTGGCGTGGGAGGCTATGATTCGAAGGCTGACCCAGACCGCAACTTGGACAGTTATTATAAGGTTAAGGACAATAATGTGGGTGGTAATGTGCGCCTTGACTGGTTATTGAACAAGTCATGGATAACCAATCTTAATTTTACAGCAGCCTTCACCTACGCTGACAAACGCTCAGAAAGCTATAGCAACGAGAGTAGTAGTTCAACACAACCTTATATCCACACCTTGACAGAAGGATATAACATTGCAGAAGACTACGATAAGAACCCTACTGCCAATATCATTCTTGGTCCTACAGGCTATTGGTATCTGCGTGGTTTTGGAGACTCCAAACCATTAACCTACAGTTTGAAGCTAAAGGCTAATTGGAATAAATCATTCGGAAAGTTCCGCAACCGCTTACTTGTTGGTGCTGAATGGACAAGCAGTAGGAATAAGGGGAAGGGTACACACTACGAAGATATGCGCTATGCACCGACATGGCGTGAATATCGTTTTGACGTCCTACCCGCTTTGAACAACATGGCACTCTATGCCGAGGATAAGCTATCAATGGCTATCGATACCAAACAGAATGTTGAACTGACAGCAGGTGTGCGTGAGGATATCACCTCTATTCCCGGCTCTGAATATGGAATAGTAGGCAGTCTTTCACCACGAATGAACATGCGCTATATGCTTCGCTTCGGACAAGATAGTTGGGTGAACAGTCTTAGCGTACACTCAGGATGGGGAAAGAGCGTGAAACTTCCAAGTTTCCAAGTACTCTACCCTTCTCCATCTTATCGTGATATGTTGGCATTCTCATCTACCAGTGATGCTAATAATCGCTCTTATTATGCCTATTACACTCACCCTTCAAAGGCACGATACAATGCTGACTTGAAATGGCAATATGCCAACCAGTGGGATTTAGGTGTGGAACTGAGAACAAAAATTGCGGACATCAACCTTTCATTCTTCCATAGTAAGACTTTCAATCCTTACATGGCAACAAACACTTACACACCTTTCACCTATAAGTACACATCACCTGCTAAACTTCAAGCAAGCGGTATTGCGACGGCTAATCGCCTCTTTACGATTGACCCACAGACAGGTATTGTGACGGTAAGTGATGCCAGTGGCGTGAAAACTCCAGTCGTTCTCGGTTATGACGAACGTAACACCTACGTCACCAATACAAAATATGTGAATGCTGACCCATTGAGTCGCTATGGCTTAGAATGGATTGTAGACTTCAAACAGATTAAGGCGCTCCGAACACAGGTACGTGTTGATGGTAAGTACTATCATTATAAGGCACAGGACGAAACGCTCTTTGCGGACGTACCTGTAGGACTTAACACACGTCAGTCAGACGGGAAACTCTATCAGTATATTGGTTATTACCGTGGTGGTGCAGCCTCATCAACCAACTATACGGCTGATGCTTCTGCCTCAAATGGCTCTGTCAGTGGTCAAGTAGATATGAATGTCACACTAACGACACACATACCAAAGATTCGACTTATCGTAGCTTTGCGTATGGAAAGTTCACTCTATACATATAGTAGAGCTACCAGCAGTCGAGGATATGTTGTGAATAGTGGCAATGAATACTTTGGTGAGCCGTATAATGGTAAGACAGAGAATCAGACGGTTATCGTCTATCCAGAGTATTACAGCACATGGGATGCACCAGAGACATTGGTTCCTTTTGCAGAGAAATTGCGTTGGGCAGCAACGAATGACAGAGGGTTATACAACGACCTGACACAGTTGGTTGTACGAACAAACTATCCTTACACATTGAATCCGAATAAGTTGAGTGCGTTCTGGTCAGCTAACTTGAGTGTAACAAAGGAAATTGGTAAGCACGTATCTATATCGTTTTATGCCAATAACTTCTTCAACACGCTTGCTCAGATACACTCATCACAGACGGGACTTGAGACGAGTCTCTTTGGTAGTGGATATGTTCCGAGTTTCTATTACGGACTTTCATTAAGATTAAAGATATAATGAGAAAGATATTCAGTTTACTTGTAGCATGCGTGATGACAATGTTAATCTCGTGTGCTGATTATGAGGAGGGCATTAAGGTAGTCAACTTCGATGTGAAGTTAGAATTCCCCAGCACTTATGACGGTTCTTATGAAGGCTTACGTGTAGAGTTACAAGATGCCGTGGCAAGCACCTTCGTTGATAGTACAGACGCTGAGGGAGTGGCTCATTTCAGTGTTCCTTCAGGCTTGTATAAGGTCAGCAGCTCAGCAAGAAAGAAAACTGTGGACTACCGTTACTTCTTCAATGGTGCCAAGTCACAGGTAGTTGTTGCCGTAGACTCTCCTCACGTGGTAACCTTACCATTAGTAATGTCGAAGAAACGTATCGTGAATTAAAAAAGAAATAAAGATAGTATAAATCAAAAACAATGTTTATGAAGAAAATAAGTTTTATAGGGCTTATCGCTTTAGCACTGTCGTTCATACCCCTTAGTGGCTTTGCACAGACAGTACAAGAGAAGATGATAACCTGCCTTGTCTTGACCGAGACGAATGGTACCAAGACCGAGTTTGCTTTGGAATCGTTTCCTGTTATAACCATAGAAGGCAACGACCTCGTTATTACTTGTGAGGGTAAGAAGTTATCAACAGCACTGACAGGCGTGCAGGACTACCGCTTCATTGAGAAGAAGGTGACAGCAAGTATTAGTAGTGTACCTTCTAATGACCCAAAGAATGCGTCTGTTTCTCCTCAATTCTCTTTCAGTAATGCTGAGGTAAGTGGGTTGAAAGCAGGTGCAAGGGTTACCATTTACAATCTTAATGGTACACAAATCAGCTCTGTGACAGCAGATGGTGAAGGACGAGTTGCCCTTGATTTCTCGTCTTTACCTAAGGGTGTCTACATCCTCCGTACACCTACTAAGAGCTTTAAGTTTATGAATAAGTAAGAATAACATTAGAAATTAAATAGAAAAGATATGAAGAAAATATTATTTCTCCTTGTTGCTATGTTCGCATTCATTAGCAACATCAATGCACAAGTATGGGATATGGTTGTGACACATAGCGATGGTACTGTACAAGTCATCAAAGCATCAGAGGTTAAAAACGTTACTTTCCAAGCTCCTGATCAGAATGCTGACCAAGTTATCATCAAGGAACTGTACACAACAGGTGTACCAATTGAAAATGATCCCAAGAATTTCTTCCAGATGGACAAGGGTTTTATCCTCTATAACAATGGTGGTAAGACAGCAGTAATCAGCAACTTAGCTATTGGTATATTAGACCCATACAATGCTCAATCTGTATCAAATGCATGGTATAGTGCAGGAGCGACAGAGCCTTCTTACGTTTCACAGGGCTGGGTTCCAGCAGCTTGTGGTATATGGTACTTCCCTAATTCATTGATTATCGAGCCTTATTCACAGGTTGTTATCTGCTGTATGGGGGCAATAGATAATACTAAGACCTACCCACAGAGTATCAACTATGCCAATAAAGACTACTATACTATGTACGACCCAGAGTCTGGTTTTAAGAATCCAAAATACTATCCAACACCAGCAGACGTTATCCCTACCAGCCAATACCTTAAGGCAGTAGAATATGGACAGGCTAACGCTTGGCCACTTAGTGTAACTTCTCCTGGCTTCTTTATCTTCCAAACAAAGAACACAACGCCTGCCGCTTTCGCAAACGATGCAAGTAATATCACATACGCACCAGGCAAAGCCCAGAACAAAATAAATGCTGTATTAAAGGTCCCAACAGACTGGATAATTGACGGTGTTGAGGTCTATGAGAAAATTAATGAGAGTAAGAGTAAGAAGCGTTTCGGCTCTGACGTAGATGCCGGCTACGTCATGCAGACTGTCAAACTTGGTCATAGCGTATATCGTAATGTAGACGTTGAAGCTACAAAGAAGATTGAAGGCAATGCCGATAAGCTGGTTTATAACTATCAGTATGGTGCAGACCCAAGTCATATCGACGCAGAAGCATCTATGAAGAAGGGTGCAAAGATTGTCTACATGGACACAAACAACTCTACTTCTGACTTCCACGAGCGCAAACAGTTCTCACTTAGAGACAAGTAAAATAGATGATAAAAGAACATAACCTGTAAGATGAGATATAGGTTCATGACACTTATACTGGCAGGAGTAACCCTCTCTGCCAGCCTCAACGCACAGGAGCAGGCTAAAGATAGTCTGCTCCATCGTGATTTTAGCTTCGTTGCCAACAGCGATGCATGGCTGGGAAGTGACAATGCTGCAGCTTTGACACGATTTAAGACAAAGAACATTTCTTTGGCTGAAGTGTATGTACAATATGGCAAGGGAGGCTTTGTTAACTATGATGAGTCGCCACGTACCGTGCAAGCAGGTGCTAACGTCTCTTCATTCTATCGACTAACAGACAGGATTGTCCTATCGGGAAGTATGCGTTATGACAACTTCTCTGGACGTAATATGACTGGTTCAGCGTTCATACAGACCCAACGTTTGCCGTTCGATATTGTCGAAGACTCGCTAAATAATGCTGGCACAAAGCATCGTGACACCTATAATCTTATGGGCGCATTGTCTTGGGAGATATATAAAGGACTTGCCATTGGTACAAAGGTGGACTTCACTGCAGCAAACGTTGCTAAGTATAAGGATTTAAGACATAAGACAAAGCTAATGGATTTAGCCCTCACCACAGGCGCCTATATACCATTACAGCCTTTTAGTCTTGGTTTCAATTATACTTACCGACGGAACACAGAGAGCGTAATCTTTAGTACCTACGCTTCAAATGCACAGGAGTTTACGTCTTATATCAACTATGGACCATGGATTGGTAAGAC
Source organism: Prevotella jejuni (assembly GCF_900187995.1). Taxonomy (GTDB): domain Bacteria; phylum Bacteroidota; class Bacteroidia; order Bacteroidales; family Bacteroidaceae; genus Prevotella; species Prevotella jejuni. Next base: position 67,071 of record NZ_FZNZ01000019.1, on the reverse strand, counting down.
CGAACCCTTCAGTAGTTCGGGCTTTACTGACAGCAATAGGGAGCAACCTATGCTCAATGAATATCATGGGTTAGGTCTACAACTTGGCTGGGAAATCCTCCCACACCTCTCATGGTTTAACCACATGGATATGGCTTATCGCAAGGGTTATTATGGTAGGAAGTCACCCTATACGATTGTTCACACCAATCATCACAGCCATATTTATGACTATCAGACACGCCTCTCTCTGAAACTCGAAAAGCAGATACATCATCTTGACTTTAGTTTCTCAAGCGAGAACCTTGTCAACGAGATGAATGCTTATCGTTCTAACAAGAATGAACAGGGAGCCTACTTCTATCAGTATCTTGCCCCTGTAAAGAGTGCTAACAAGGCTTGGAACGATGTGCATCTTGGCTATACAGGCTATTATGGAGTGACTAACGAGTTACCTCTTTGGACGATAGAAGCGGGCACTAACTTCGCTCATCGCAAGCAGACTGGCTACAGCTACCCTTACTTCCGACGTCAGGACATCCATACTACAGAGGCTTATACAAGTCTTACACGTAACCTCCTTTTCCGCAAGGGGGTGTTGTCATTAAAGGCGGGCTTTGCCTATAAGAAGGGAAAGGGCGATGCTTTCGAGGATGGAACATTAGCTAAACCATCTGACAAGCAGAACGGTTTTCCTACGATGGACGTACTGATGTATCGTGAGTATAAGTATCTTACAGCCCCACAATACTCCCTCCAGCTCGGACTTAAATATGCCTTTGTCCTCCCAGGCACCAAGATGAAGACCTACACTGCCTTCGACTTCACCCATCGACATACCAACGACGGCAACGCTTATCTCATAGGAAGGAACTATTCAACGGGCAGACTGACCATTGGTTGCACCTTCTAACAGTCTTACTATTGGTCCGCACGAGTGGTGCTAAGCGCTCGCACAAGTGGTGTTGGGCCTCCGCACCACACGTGCGGAGCACTTAATAGAGTACAATATGTTATTAAGACGAAGGCAAATAATCGTCAGTAAGACAATACCCTACCAAGAATCAAAATCAGACAGACATAAAAGAATTATAAAAGGAATCACTCACATATTATGTTAATGAACAAAAGAATCATCAATGCGCTTGTACTCCTGCTCCTCGTGACAGGTGCTATGGCGCAGAATGTCAGCACCGACAACAGCTTCCGCATAGGTAAGTTGAAGAATGGTATGACTTATTACATACGCCACAATGCTAAGGAGAAAGAAATAGCCGACTTCTACATTGCACAGCGTGTGGGAAGTATTCTCGAAGAACCTAACCAAAGGGGATTGGCTCACTTCCTTGAGCACATGGCTTTCAATGGTAGTAAGAACTTCAAGAATACACCTACCTCACCAAGTATCGTTCACTGGTGTGAGGCACATGGTATCAAGTTTGGTACCAACCTTAACGCTTACACCTCCGTTGACGAGACCGTTTACAACGTCAGTTCCGTACCTGTAAAGCATGAGGCTACTATCGACTCTACCCTACTTATCCTTCATGACTGGAGCCACTATTTGGACCTTGAGGACAAGGAGATAGACAAAGAGCGTGGTGTCATTCACGAAGAGTGGCGTACACGCCGTGCTGGTATGGCTTCACAACGCCTGATGGAAGAGGCATTACCGATTATCTATCGTGGTACGAAGTATGAAGACTGTCTGCCAATCGGTAAGATGGAGATTGTAGACAACTTCCCTTACAAGGCACTTCGCGACTATTACCACAAGTGGTATCGTCCAGACCTGCAAGCAATCATCGTTGTGGGTGATATTGACGTAGACAAGATGGAGAAGAAGATTCAGTCTGTCTTCTCAGCCATCCCAATGCCTGAGAATGCTGCTCATCGCGAATATTTCCCTGTAAGCGACAACGACAAGATGATTGTAGCATCATTGAAGGATTCAGAACAACCTATCATGCTCGTTACACTTTATATGAAGCGTGAGGCTACGCCTGATGCTGAGAAGTCTTCGGTAAAATATCAGCGAGACGGATATGTTGACGACTTAGTCTCTTATATGATTGGCGAACGCCTTAACGAGATGCAGGACAAGAATCCAAAGCCTTGCTTGAGTGCTTCTGCACGTATGGGTCAGTTCTTGATTAGCCGTACAAAAGATGCCTTTGTCCTTTCCTTTGGTGCTCGTCAGGAAGATGTAAAGGGTTCTTTCGATGCAGCAGTGGGTACGATAGAGCAGATTCGTCAGCACGGTTTTACTCCTTCAGAACTTGCTCGTGCCAAAGCTTTCCGCCAGAAGGTGATTGACCGCCAATACAATGAGCGCAACGACCGTCGCAATTCATACTATGTGCGTCGTGCAAAGCAGAACTTTCTCGATAACGAACCAATCACCGCCGAAGCATACGACAAGCAACTCGATGATCAGTTCTTTAATGAGGTGACACTCGACGAGGTCAATGCGGCTATGCGTGAGGCTATCACGAATAAGAATCAGGTGCTTGTTGTCTATTCTCCAGACAAGGCAGGTGTAAATGTTCCCTCAGATGCGCAGTTTGAGCAAATGGTTCTCGATGCACAGGCAAAGACCTATCCTAAGTATGTTGAAAAGAAGTTGGACGATAAACTTATAGAGACGTTACCGAAGAAGGGACGTATCAAGAGTGAGAAAGCAGGCTTGCACGGAACAACGGAAATCACGCTGAGCAATGGTGTGAAAGTTTACTTCAAGAAGACCGACTATCAGAAGGATGCTGTGACACTGAACTTCTTTGCAGAAGGTGGTTCTTCCCTCTATCCTGTCAAGGACTTGATTAACACACAGTTTATTTCAGCTGCCGTTAAGGAAGGTGGTGTTGGTCGTTTCAGCGCAACAGAACTCAACAAATTCTTAGCAGGTAAGACAGTTCGTATCAACGCTGGTGTAGGCAATGAAACACAGTCTATCAGCGGTAACTCGTCTATCAAAGACATCCGCACACTCTTTGAACTTACTTACTTGTATTTTACAAACTTACGTCGTGATGACCAAGCTTTCCAGTCAGAAGTTAACCGTATGCGCTCTTTCCTCACCAACCGTGAGGCAAGTCCTAACGTTAGCTACAACGACTCTATCGCTGCCATCGTTTATGGTAATTCTCCACGTGTACAACCACTCAAGGCTGCATCACTTGACAAGGTAAGCTATGACCGTGTTCTCGAGATTTATAAGGAGCGTTTCAGCAATGCTTCTAACTTCAAGATGATTATCATGGGTAACATTGACATCGCTCAGTTGCGCCCTCTCTTAGAGCAATACATTGCTTCACTGCCATCAACTGGCAAGAAGGAAACCTTTGCGAAGACTTATCCTGACGTGCGCAACTGCAACGAGACCCACCGCTTTGAAAAGAAGATGAAGACGCCATTGGCACGTGTAACCGTCTTCTATACATGGGACGAACCTTACACAGCGAAGTCTGATTTGGAACTCGACGTCTTCAAGCGTGTACTATCAATAGCTTATACCGACTCTGTACGTGAGGAGAAAGGTGGGGTATATGGTGTGAAACTACAGCAAAGTCTGAACGCAACAAGCAATCCTCACGCCCTCTTGAAGATTGCCTTTGATACCGATCCTGACAAGTATAACATGGTAATGCCAATCATCACCAAACAGATTGAACATATTGCCAACAAGGGTCCAGAGGCAGTAAGCTTGCAGAAGGTGAAGGAATATCTCTTAAAGCAGTACGACCAGTCTTCTGTTACCAATGACTACTGGCTCTATGTGATATACAACCAGCTGCGCCACGGTGTAGACTTTGACAAGGACTACAAGACAATCGTTCGTAACATCACATCTGCTGACATCCAGCGTATTGCCCGCAACCTTATCAAGAGTAACCGTCGCATTGAAGTGACGATGCAGTCTGAAAAGGGAATGTAAGCCATTCTATATTATAGGTTGCACAAAGTAAGCCTACTTAAAACAGCCATATCGAAGCCGGAGTGCTTTGATATGGCTGTTCTTCTTTGCTATATTAAAACACAGGTAAAACAAGTTTTTAAATTAATTTGTAGTAGTTATATGCCTTTTATCCTAAGTGATAATCACATTAGCTGCAAAAAAGAGTATAAAAATGTTTTTTATTAAAAATGTTTTTCATAACTTTACAACCTTAAAAAGACTTCTAGGGCATTAAGTTCTGAAGATATCAAAGGCACAATATATATCAGTAAATTATTCAATAAGAAATCTAGTGAACCATCAGTTTATAACAGACACTAACAATTTACTTTTATTACCAGACTAATTATTGAAAACATACAAAATGGACTTAAGGGTTTATTAAAATAATATGGCTTATAGAATTGGATCTTTTAATATGTTCAAATTCTCATTCCGTTCAGACAATGAGATTCGTAAAAACATTAAACAAATTGCTCGTATAATATACGAACAACAATTTGAAATTATTGCATTACAAGAGGTTTTTTCAAAGAATGCTATGGACTTGCTATTGAAAGAACTAGGTGAGCATAGATGGCAGGGAGTTTGGGAAGCACCAAATGCCTTGAGTACTTTAGCAGCAGAGGGCTATGCCTACATTTGGGATAAAACCAGGTTTAGGTTATCCACCACTGTTCTTCCAGATGGAAGCACCAGAATATTCAAACCTCACATTTATAACCAATATAAAGTGAATAGGTCATTAGGGCAAAGACAACTAATAAGAAACCCGTACTATGCGAGATTTGAGCCTATAAATGGTGCCTTTTGCGAATTTAGACTTATTAATGTCCATATTATGTTCTCAAGAAATAGCACTCATAATAACATTCTTGACGCAGGAGCTATCCTTCTCCGTAAACGCGAATTTGACATCTTAACAAAATCACTTTATCTTTCTATAGCTGATAAAGTCTATGGAAATAACAGACCATCATACACTATAATTTTAGGTGATTATAATTTAAACCTCCCTTTTTCAGGAGCTAAAAATGCTTTTTTGAACGAAGTTGTTGAAGTTGATAATGGTGGAACTATAAGAAAGTTAATTACTGTTCAGAAAGAGCTTACTACTCTCAAATCCTCTCCTACAGAAGAGCAACTTAAAAAGAAAAAAGATATTATAGCTTCGTATTGGGCAAACAACTTTGATCACTTTACATACGATTATGACAGGTTTCAAGGCATAGGAATACATGCTGGGAGGATTAATACCATACAACAATATTGTAATAATGATTATCAGTTACATAGAAAGGAAATTTCTGACCATGTACCTATCACTTTAGATATTAATTTAATAAAGTAAAATTATGAATCCAATTAAGGTTAATCAAGACAAGTCAATCTGCGAACATGACCAACTTAAAGCAGCTTACGCACTAAACCTTTGTACAGTGTCTGTTTCGCAAATCGTTGACTACAAAGACTTAAATGTTTTAGAGCAAGAGTATGAACTCATACTTAACAACCTCAATCTGCACAATATGCCGAAAGATCAGGCATTACTCCACATTTTAAGGCAGATTTTAGATACAGTCACTTTCTTCCGTATCTATGAAGGGGATAAAATGATGCTTGAAAAAAAATACCAACAAAAAATCAAAAATGCGATATGGAACGCCATCCCTTCTTTCGCTTTAATTGCTGTTGGAGAGCCCTATACTTTCGCTATATCAATGATTGCCTCTGTTGGTATGGGATATATGAATTATCGTAAAGAAAAAGCAAACATCCTTACTGAAAGAGAGGAACAAGAATGGACCTTACAAAGATCTGCGATAGAACAGTTTAATGCCTTAAGAAGAGAGTTATTTGACACAGCATGGAGGTTATCCGACTCATATAAATTTGATGACAAATATAGATTAACTGAATCTCAGATTTCTCAGTATAATAGTATCTTGATGGATTCAATTCCTCTACGAAAGTATGAGCGTTTGGATTCTATTAAGGATAATTTTGAAGCATACCCACCGTTTTGGTACTATTTTGCAAATGCCGCAATGGATGTGGTTAACGTATATAAGAATGAAACTGCCTTCGACGACAATATATCTGCCATAAATAAATACACTCAATTAGCAGAACAAAACTATCAGAAATATTTAGATAAGGACATTGATTTACTTCGAAATAACTACATACGTTCTGCATGCGATTTAGAATATGCCGCATTATTATTAGATAGCCTACCACGTATTGAAGATAATGAGAAAAAACTTAGATTATGCAAAATTAATTATCTTATAGATGATGCCATAAAACATTGTGGCTCTAAATTAGATATCTTACAAATAGCATCCGTTTACTATCTTAGATTAAATAAGACAGAAGAAGCTACAAAACACCTTCGCAAGCTTATTATTGAGAATTATAATACAAAAACAAACTCTCAGTTGCTAAGTCTTATCTATCTACAAGAGGCTGTCTTCGATAATAAGAAGTTTATACCAAATACATTGAAATATAAAGAACTTATTCAATTTACAGATAGAATGAATCTTATCCCATGGGTCGATTCTGAAAAAGAATTAACCAAAGAACATCTTAGAAATATAAATGAACTATTCTTAAATAATCAAAAAGACCAACTGTTTTCTTACCTCGAGGCAATTGTGAATACTATTTTTCACAAAGAAATAATTTCTTATAACAAGGAACTATACAATCGCCATAATATGGATGAAAGTGATGCTTTTTTTGAAGATACTATTTATGCTGAAAAAGAAAGGACTAAAGTATATAAAAAGCTTTATTATAAAGAAGACGAATGGAAAAGGTTTACTGCTGATTTATCTGAACACACTATAATAATTTCACTTAATAAACACATCAATAAACTTTTAAGAAGTCTTGACAAGTTAGCGCAGGTAGCATTCAATTTAAATATAGATCCCGAAACAGATTTGAAATCTATAAAAGAGGTTCTTACAAGTAACCACTCCTCTTACAAAGGGCTATTAATCGACGAAACAAAATCAAGTATTACTGATGACTCTATAATTCAACAGATAAAGTACCTTGAAAATAAAATAGAGAAAAATGAATTTGAATTTAAGGATTATCAAAGACTATCGTCTCTCACATTAACAACAATAATGGAGAAGTTTATTGAAGACTTCGTCATGAATTTTTGGACAAAAGTAATTGCCCCCCAAAATGCATATAAAGAATTAGCAAATATCGAAAGTAACTTCACAGATTTTTGTAACGTAGAAGGACTTCCTTCTTTAGAACAATTATGCTCTCAAGGATATAATAATAGAAATATTCCTGAAGAATATAAAATCTTTGATTTATTTTCTTGTTTTGAGGATGGAAAGAAAATCGAAGAACAGATACGAATAGAAAATAATTTGATAGAATTATTTAAATCTTATGAGGAAAAAGGAATTCTCTTCAAAGAAAATAAAGACGGCCTTACATTCACTACAGATACTGTCTTCATCAATAACCATTTGAATACAATACCAAACAATGATGCTACCACCATTAAAAATAAAGGAAGAGTTTTAGCTTATTTTCATGACCAAAAAGAATGGTATGAAAGACATGTTGATATATTTTTTATGAAAAAAGGTTTCTATTTCAGACTTGATGCTAAAATGTCAACAAGCAAACTTACATTCATTCCTTATAATAAAATTGAATTTGATAGAATCAAAAAAGGGCTAAAGTATAAAAATGAGATTTTCTACCAAAGTTCACAAATAAATTTAGAAGCATTTTATAATCTAATTAGAAACGCTAATAATCAATAATACATACATATCTACCGAATATAAAAAGAGCTGTATCAAACTTTCTAATTAAGCATTGATATAGCTCTTTTCATACGCATTAGAAATATAGAAACTTTCTGAATCCTCTATAAGAATTGAATGGTCATTGCATGCTCTAACACAGAGTGTCGTTAAAAAAACATTGCCCAGTAAAACCAATTTTGCGGCACTACTGTCACCCGAGCTCATTAGTAAATCTACTGTATAACAGTAAGATTACATAAAATGTTAAATATGACAGCAAAACAACACTCACAATACCCACCAAACAGCCATATCGAAGCCAGAATGCTTTGATATGGCTGTTCTTCTTTGCTATTGGTGTTCGAGAGGATTTATCTTTGACCTTACTAATATAACGTCTACTCTTTGACAGATTTTCGATTTCCTCTTTATCTACGTGGATTTATATTTATCTGCTACTTCGTTGTTGGTACAATACCTGCATCAGTATCAGAGTTGTGAATACGTTGGTTCACCTCAGAACCGTGCTTTCCAAAGTTCAGGTTGAAATGAAAGTCTATGCCAAAAACCTTACATAGATTTTTCGACCATACCATTTGATTATAAGGAGCAAGATGGGAAAGATTTTCTACAGACATTTCATAACGTGAACTGAAGATGTTCTGCAACTGGAGTTCTACACCCCATTTTTCTCTATTGTACCCAAAGACTATACTATGTGATTTCTCATCTTTGTTAAGTGTCTCCCCCCACAGGCTATGAAAACTTGTCTCAAGATTGGCACCTACATACCAATTCTTGTACATTCCCATTAAGTTGGCACGCAAACCCCAGTTGGTATGTGTATGCGTATAGGTATTGCCATTGCTGATATAGCGATTGACAAATGGGGTTAATTGAATGGATATATAATCCTTCCAAGGTTGTACTTTTAGGTTTATTTGAGAGTTCAGACGATGGAAGCCTCTTTGATTGGCATAACTCCTAACATAGAAGCCATTCGAATAGGTTGTTTCTTCCATATATGGTTTGTCGTCATAGCTATAACGAGTAAACCATTCTGCACTAATATATTTTGTTCCTACGCTAATTGATAGTTCATTAGAGAAAAATCTGACCGCCTGTAGATTTGGATTTCCACGGCGTATTTGGTAAATGTCTATGTGTTGTTCAACATCGCTTAATTCGGCAAGTGAGGGTGCGTAGCCTCCCATGTAGGCTTTATAACGTATTGACAGATAATTGTTGAAATGGTACCCCAGCTGAATAGTCGGGCGAAATATATATTTTACCTGTTTGGCATTTCCTTGGCTAACATAGGTTCTCATAGCTCCTACCCCTACCATATAATCCAGTTTCCCTAACTTTGAAGCCCATTCTCCAAAACCATAACTCTCACCTGTATTCATCTTTACGCTTGAGGATGTGTTTCCATCGTATGCATTTTTTGTGTACATCTGCTGATGTCGCAGACCGAATGACAACCGCGAATCCTTGATTTTCTGCTCGTAAATAACCTCAGCTATAGCCGAATATTTATTACCATCGACATGGGAAGTTATTTCCTGTACAGAATTTCCCTGAGATTGGCGATATAAACGGTCGTTCTTAGTATTGATATATGTTCCTATCAGGTCAAAGAAAAGATGCTTATCCTTGGTAAACTCATGTTGATAATAAATATCTAACGATGGATTGTTGCTCCTTGACTTGGTGCGGTCCATGATATCGAATGTGTTGCTATTCTGAATAAGTTTGGAATTTCTATCAAATACCGCATGAGGCGCATTGTTATATAAATCACGAAAAGTAACACTCAATATGTTCCCCCTATGTATGTAATCGTATCCTATGGATAGATTGATGTTATCATATTGTGCCTTTGTATTTTGCCCTATCTCATAGTTGTTGATACTGGGTGTCGTTGCATTGAAAGCCTCCATGTTTTCACGTAACCAGTTTATATCACGCCGATTCCAGTTTACAGATGTCTTGAAGTTTGACTTACCTACATGATAATTACCCGATAGCTGATAATCTCCTATACCTAAAGGGTTAATAGTGTTCATCAACTCTCCGGAGATACTTCCTCCATTCTTCTTTTCCTTTAAGATAATATCAATTACGGCAGCTACATTTCCATATCGTAAACCAGGGTTATCATGATATTCTATTTTCAACACATCTGCCGGCAAGAGAGCCTTCACCTCCTGTATCTCTGCCTTTACACCATTAATACGTAACTCTACGGCATCCCCCATAGTGGTAGTCACCTTACTGTCGAGAGTATTTACTGAAATGCGTGATAGCTGAAGATGCTGCAACAAACTTAAACCATTGCTTGATGTTTTTTGCTGAAGCAGATTAGGGATAATTATTTGACGGTCAACTTTTTGTATTACGTTGTTGGCTGTCACGGTCACGTCATTAAGCTGCTTACTCTCTGGCTCCAACACTATTGTGCCCACCGATAGATGCTTAGAGATGTTTTGGCATTTAATTTCCTGTGTAGAATACCCAACAAAAGATATCCTTATTCTATAGCTCTCTCCTTCATGCGTATTCAGCTCAAAGCCGCCATTCATATCAGTTACCACTCCACTAATCATCTTATTTTCGCTTTCACGAAATAACGAAACAGTTGCAGCTGGTAATGGTTGCTTGTTTTCATCTACGACCGTTCCCGTAGTTTGTGCAGCAAGAATACCATAGCAGCCAGACATGAGCAACGTGAGAATTTTCTTTTTCATAAACATTATATTATTTATTATATGTATTGTCTTATTATAATTTTGGAGTCATCATCATGAGATGCCGACAGCATTTCTTGTCTTTCGACGTTGTAAAGGTAATATTTTTCTTTAATTTTCACTACGCAAAAGTATAATTCTTAGTTGTTTGCTTAAATTTAACATCAAAGTGTGATTATGTTGTTTTATAAAAACAATATTCACATAATTTCTTTTGTTTCTTGATTTATATGGCAAAATTACTTATTATCCAAAGATCACCTATCACACTTTTGTGTAAATTTGCTCCTCTCTCTTTGTTTTTTACACTTTTGTGTAATTCTCTTGCGACATTCTGCATTAAAAATGTACTTTTGTAGAAAATAAAATAGAGGGACCTTATTAAGTTGAACATATATGACAGATATAAAAGAATTCTTTATAGCGTCGAATACTGTAAGCAATGCACCAGATTATGATTCTAATGTACTGTCCACATTGATTCATACAGTAGAGTCCTTTGCACGTGTAACCTATCAGAGCATTTATTTGATAGACTATTATAAGCAGGAGTTTCTTTATGTATCAGATAATCCTTTGTTTCTTTGTGGTCATACAGCAAAGGAGGTGAAGGAATTGGGATATAGTTTTTATTTGAAATATGTACCAGAGGAAGAACAAAAAATGCTTGTTGAGTTGAACAGAAGTGGTTTTAAGTTCTTTGATACTTTCGACAATGTTGATAAATACCAATGTTCCATGTCATATCATTTTCATCTGAAGAGTGGAACAAGGAGCAGACTGATCAACCACCAGCTTACTCCTATACTATTAACTGACGATGGCAAGATATGGATAGGTATGTGTGTTGTTTCTCTATCTTCACATAAAACAGTTGGGCATGTAGAGTTCCACAAAAAGGGTAATCCTAACTATTGGAAATATTCTGGTTCTTCCGTTAAATGTGTGGACGCTTTTCGTAGTGCTTTAACGTAAGAGCCAAAGTTACTCATAAAACAAAAATATAGCTGAGAAAGTCGTCAACTATTTATTTTATTTTCATCCTCTTTCATTGAAAATCTTTTCGTTTTAAAACTTCGAAAATCTGCAGACAAAAGTTTGAAAAATCATTACATAATTTCAAAGAAAACACCTATAATTAACGACAAAAATACACACATAAAACAGGTTTACAATCAACAGAGTATCAATTAGTTACCAAGTATAAAGTAAAAGGTGCTTAATTGGACTTCAAAAGGGCGTTAGCATGGGTCTTAAAGAGCATCTTTTGCAAGCCAAAAGGGCGTCTTTTAGAAGCCAAAAGAGCATGTATTGGGTTTGAGATGTATAAAAATAGTTTACAAACATGATTTAATAAGGGGATAAGCAGGTTATAGATGACAGATAGACATCACACCTAATTACATTTATCATATAGTTTACCCCCCTTATAAAACAATCTTATTGGAAGTAGGCTTACCATGTATGTGGATTAATCTCATTCTATTAACAATCTACACATTTAACGGAAGAACCAATATTCTTTCGAAAGCCATCGGTGGATGGAATGTGAAGGAGTTTCGCTAAAAGAAGAGGAACTCGAAGTGCTTAGATTGTCAGCAGCGGGACTAACAATGACAGAAGTAGCAGACAGAATGTGCCGCTCATTAGATTCTATTAAAACCTACAAACGCCACGCCTTTGACAAATTAGGCGTAGCGAATATCACCGAAGCTATTTCAAGAGCTATCTTAAACAAACTCTTCTGAAAATAATAATTTACGGCAAAGGCGAAGATACACATTCAATTAGTAAGTGCATATTGAGACTCATTTGGCTTTGAAAAGGCGCCTATCGATTAAATGGTCTCTACATGCTCTAACACTGTGTATCCTTTAAAAAGCATTTCCCAGTGAAAACAATTTTGCTGTCACTACTGTCACCCTAATTCATTAGTTAACTTATTATGTAACAGTAGGATTACATGAAATGTTAAATGTGACAGCAAAACGAAATTAAAATTATTCGTGGAATAGTGTGTATAAATTCCACACGACCTAACATTTAGACGATAAACTAACGGCTTATATTATATACGAAAAGACCAAAAACAGCAAAGTTCAACAAAAAGGTTGTAACATTACAACCTTTTCTCAAACATTTTTCATAATTTTGCGATGTATTTAAAATAAATATGTCTGTATGAAGTATCTAAATATAAAGAAGGCATTAGCTGCTTGGCGCGATATTCAGCCATTGTCAGAGAAGGACAGGGATAGGCTCAGCCGCCGCTTCACCGTGGACTTCAACTATAATAGCAACCACATTGAGGGCAACACACTGACTTATGGTCAGACCGAGATTCTTCTGCTATTCGGCAAGGTGATTGGCGAGGCTGACATAAGGGACGTGTACGAGATGACGGCAAGCAACGTGGGGCTGCAAATGATGACAGAAGAGGCTGCTGTCAAAGAAAAGCCTTTGACACAAAACTTCATCCGCACACTGCACAGAACACTGCTTCGTGAAAACTACACCGTTTACCGCAATCTGCCTGGTGGCGTGCAGACAAATTATGTGATACACGCAGGTCAGTATAAGACGCGCCCCAATAGTGTGATAACAAGGTATGGCGACCGCTTTGAGTACGCTTCGCCCGAAGAAACGCCGGGGCTGATGTTTGACTTGGTGAATTGGTACAATGAAGCCGAGAAGAAAGGGAAACTTTCAGCTATCGAACTGGCGGCATTGTTCCACTATCGTTATATACGCATTCACCCCTTTGAGGATGGCAATGGACGTATCGCCCGTTTGATGATCAACTTCATTCTCACACGCCACAATTATCCGATGATTGTTGTGCGCAGCCGCAAGAAGAGCGAGTATCTGGAAGCGTTGCATCAGTCTGACCTTGAAGTCGGCCCTGTGCCGAGCGACGGAGCACACGCCAACATTGGCGATATTCGTCCATTCCTCAAATATTTCAATGAGCTTGTGGCAACAGAGGTTTATAATGATGTGCTCTTCATCAGCGAAAAGAATGAAAATCTTTGGTGGTATGACGGCGAAAGAATTTCTTTTCGCTCGCCTAACTACACCAAAATATTGAACGCCATGCGCACACAGCCTACGCTGACTCTGAACGATATGAAAGAGGGAACAGGTATTAGTGTGTCAGCTATCCAAAAACTGTTGGATAAACTGCTTTCTAAAAAGTATGTGGAGCGTGGTGAGAAAGATGGAAGCTGGAGAGTCTTTCTTACCCAGTAAACACGCAAAAAGGTTACATCACTACAACCTTTTCTCAAACATTTAGTCTGCTACTGGGTAGAACACTCCTTTGATTAACTGCGACATTCCGTTTTCTGTGAATGTCGCAGTTAGATTTTCGCAGATGTAACTTTTGCCTCTTATTATCCCAAGTTAACCAGCAAAAATATTTTTCATAAACTTTCGGGATGCTTTGTGCAGTATCAACTTTATAAATGATTGATAACCAAGTATAGGGTATTGTAATATTGGTTAGTATAGGGATAAGTTGTTTGTAGAATACGGAGAGATATGGTAATGATAGGTATAATATGTGTTTGTCTTTCCTACATACTATGTCCCCTTTGTTAGACCATTGATCCAGGAAAGTCATACCATGTAAGCAATAAGCCTTTATTCAGTTTCCTATCTATGCATTTAACGGAAGAACCAAAGCATTTCCCAGTGAAAAAAAATTTTGCTGTCACTACTGTCACCCTAATTCATTAGTTAACTTATTATGTAACAGTAGGATTACACGAAATATTAAATGTGACAGCAAAATGAAATTAAAACTATTCGTGGAATAGCGTGTATGATTTTCTACTTACATTTAGTAGCCTTTATCACGCTATTACACAAAACCGCCTAAATAATTCCCATCAAGCGGAGAACCGTTGGGGTAAGCAGGGCGGTGAAGATACCATTTAGCGTAATACCTAAGCTCGCAAAAGCACCATACTTACTGCTATATGCCATGGCGGTTGATGCACCCACAGCATGAGAAGCTGCTCCCATAGATAGTCCTTGAGCAATAGGACTCTTCACATGGCCGATTGTCAATGCTTTGAAACCTACCAACGCACCAATAATACCAGTGATGACCACCACGGCTGCCGTAAGAGAAGGAATACCGCCAAGACTCTGTGTTACCTCCATTGCGATAGGTGTTGTGACAGATTTACTTGCCAAAGACAGTATGATGAACTTCGGAGCATGAAAGTATTGCGCAACCAAAACGACACTCACGATACCTACCAAGCAACCTACAAGCTGAGAGAGGACTATCGGGAGCCATAAACGCTTTATCGCATCAAGCTGAAGATAAAGCGGTACGCCTAAGGCAACAACGGCTGGCTTGAGCCAGAAATCAATAAGTTGTGCATCTTGTTTATAAACCTCAAAAGGAACACCCGTCACCTTGAGGTAAACAATGAGAAGTATTATTGCTATCAGAATAGGATTGAGTAGCATCCAACCTGTACGCTGCTGCAGTCGTCTAACATAAAAGAAAGCTGCAAAAGTCAATGCGAGAATAACGTACTGATTGGAGAAGATGTCCTTACCGTCCTGTATTAAGTCAATAGTTTGACCAATCGTATCATTCCATGAATCCATTATTCTTCCTCCTGATTATTTATACCATCCTGACCATGTAACGCCTTATCCATAACGATACGTTCGGACTCTTCAATGGCTTCTGCCTCCTCTGCCTCCTCCAAAGCCTTTTTCAGCTTCGCTGCATGAGAACGATGATGGAGCAAGTCAAGCGCCATCAGTCGACGTTCAAACTTAATGACGAGTTGGTGCATGTGCCCAGTGACAACCAATACTAAGACCGTACTGACAACTGTTGCCATCATTATCGAAAGCCAATAGTCCTTGATAACGTTGAGATAGAGTATTAAAGCCACCCCAGGTGGCACAAAGAAGAAACCAAGATTGGATATTAAAAGCTGTGAAAGGCGTTCTACCCAACCTAACTTTACCCATCCCAACTTCAAAAGAAGTGTAAGGATAAGCATACCAATAATACTGGACGGCAGTTTGATTCCTGTTGCCCAAACAATCACCTCTCCTAATGCTAAGCATCCGAAGATTACAAAGAATTGTATTGCCATGTATAAAAATTATTATTCAATACGACCACTTAAAATGATGAATTGAATAGTTATCGCTTTATAAGTGGGTGCAAAGTTATACTTTTTTTGAGTATCACGTATCGAAATTCCCTTTTTTTATACTTAAAAAGGAACTATTCTCTGATATTTATCAAATGGTTAACCATCGTAATCGGAAAATTTTATGTAAGTTTGCAAGTGATAATATGCTATATAACGTTCGTAATGACAGAGACAGACAATAATTTATACGATAAGAAACTACGCCTTACTATCAGATTTAGCAGAAATAGTATGGCTCTTGCCGTGGGCGACCCGCAGGAGAATGGTACACTCGTTTATGAGCCATACGACATGAATATGGGTATCTCTATTGCTGCTAATCTGCGTGAAGCATTCAAAGTTTCGGAATTACTGCAGAGTGGATACAAACGCTTATTAGCAACCATTGACACCCCTGTCATGCTAATGCCTACAGACGACTTTGGTACACAGGACATTGAAACACTCTATCATCACACCTTCAAGAGGCAAGGTAATGAGGAAATTCTATCGAGTATCCTTCCTGATCTGAACGCTGTTGCTGTCTTTGCGATTAACAAGGACCTCAAACTTGTTATCGATGACCATTTCAAGGATATCCGTTTACAACCGCTAATGCAATCGGTATGGACCCATCTCTATCGTCGCTCATACGCAGGACCACGCAGGAAACTATATGCTTACTTCCACGACAAGCGTATGGAGGTGTTTAGTTTCCAACAAAACAGGTTCCGTTTCAGCAATTCATACGAGGTCACAAACGAACATGATGCCTTGTATTTCCTTCTTTATATATGGAAGCTAACAGGAATGGATACCGAGAAAGACGAGCTATACCTTGTAGGTGACCTTCCTTATCAAGAGTGGCTCTTGAAGAAAGCTAAGGAACATCTAAAGTTCTGTAGAGTCCTTGACCAAGAGGTCTACTTCAATAATAGTCAACTGGCTAAGCGTACTGAGATACCCTATGACATGAAGACTATCTATCTGGAATAGAAGAAATAGAGAAAGATTAAGGTATCGAATAAGTTAAACCACTCACATTTTCGATAAAAGACTAATGTCTTAACTCCATTTCACTCCTTAACTCCTTAACTCCATATCCCCCCCTAAAAAAGAAACCATGCGAATTATAACTGGAAAATATAAAGGTAGACATTTTGATATCCCACGTACCTTTAAGGCACGCCCTACAACAGACTTTGCTAAAGAGAACATCTTTAATGTCATCAATGCTTACGTGGATTGGGATGAGACAACAGCGCTCGACCTCTTTGCTGGTACGGGTAGTATATCCTTAGAACTCTTATCACGTGGCTGCAGTGAGGTGATTAGCGTTGAGAAAGACCGTGACCATGCTCGCTTTATCAGTCAATGTATGGAGAAACTCGGCACTGAAGACCATATATTAATCAAAGGTGATGTGTTCCGTTTCTTAAAAAGTTGTCATCAGAAGTTCGACCTTATCTTTGCTGATCCACCCTACGCTCTGCCCGAACTGCAGACTATTCCTGACCTTATCTTCCAATATGACTTATTAAAAGAAGATGGCCTACTTGTCTTTGAACATGGTAAGAACTATGATTTCTCCGCTCATCCCCACTTCATCGAACATAGAAGTTATGGCAGTGTGAACTTTACTTTGTTTAGATAACAGACTTTAAATCTGATTCTACCGAAATATGGAGTGATAAACTAAAACTCTCATATAATAAGGCACACAGAAGCATTAAGCCAACCATATCACAAAGCCTTTCAGCTCACGTTAAAGGAAGCGGCCCCTCCCCCAACCCCTCCCCCACAGGGAAGGGGCGTAGTATGTGAGGTTACCCCTATAGGGCTGCTGATAAGAGGATAGAACGAAGCGTACACCCTCTCCATAGGGGTATCTCGGTGATTACGCCCCTTCCCTTCGGGGGAGGGGTTGGGGGAGGGGCCGCTCTCTCATGTTCTCTTTTTTTCTCTCACAGAACTACACAGAAGAACAGAAATCACAAAGGCGCACAGAGACATTAAGTCAACCGATAACACAGAGCCTTTCAGCCATTGTTGGGTGTTAGGTGTTAATTGTTAGGTGTTGATGAATAGCAGAAAGGCTCTGTGATATCTGTCGTCGCTTGCCGGCGTTTGTGGGTTCTCCCTGTGAGCAGAAAGGCTTCTGTTCATCTGTGAAAATCTGTGAGAAATAAATCAACGAGCTACCACCAAAAAACTTGCCCCTTAACACCAACAATGGTGACAGGGGCAAGAAACGAAAATTAAATTACCGATGTATCGTCATTGATATCACATCAATGGATTCCCGCTGGAAACATAATTAAAACTAAATTAATCAATTCAGTATTATTAAAACCGAACTTTTTTCTTTTCTTGAATATTGGCCTTATTAGGCCCATTGGCCTTATTGGCCTTATTAGGCATAATATCCTCCTTTATCCTTGGCCCGCTACTGGGCCACTTCCTCCTCCGTTCTTTTTCTTATCCTCCTTCTTGTCCTTGTCTGCTTCCTCTTTCTTCCTCACTGACTCGTAGGAGTTTGCGGCAAGCTCACTCTTCAATTCTCTTCCAGGCGTAAAGACCACACGCGGCTTAATCGTCTCAGTCTTAAAAGCCTTTTCCGTTGCAGCACCCTCGCTTGACAGTGTCAGGCGCATTGTGCCAAATTCTCCTAACTGCACGCTAAAGCCGTCACGAAGATAATGAGGCAGACAATCCATAAAGTTTGCCAACACGTTTTCGATATCACCACGTGTCAGCGAAGAACGCCCAGCAATGTCGCGAGCAATATCCCGCAAAGTCTTCTTCCCCACGTTCACAGGACTTGCATAAAACTTTCCAGGACCTGTCTTGGTGCCTGGTTTTCTTCTTTCAATCAATTTGATTCTCATTGTGTTTAAAATTTTATTAGTTATTACTTACTTCTGCTGCATTCGCAGCAACACGTCTTTCATTAGTTTCGTTTCTTATACCGAGCATAATTAGCTTAAGTAAAAGCTTCTTTATTCACTATTCAAAAGAAACAAAAACCTCCGTAAAGCTTGGAAAACCCGCACGATGCGGAGACTTAAAAACATATATTAGATCAGAGTAAAATTTCTAACGGGTCGGAAGAAAATTTCTAACCCGTTAGAAATTTCTCGCTAACACGTTCCCCGTAAATTTATAACACGTTAGAAATTTTCTTGCAACAGGTTAGATTTTTCCTTATCTCTCACCCTCCTTTATCCCGTTAGACACTCCATCTCCTTTGGGGAGGGCTGGGGTGGGGTTTCTTAAGCACTCCGCTCGTAAGCCTTCCAAAAAAGACCTTCACGATGAAGATAAATCTTTACCTCTTCTGATGCTTCTAATGCCAAGATTGAAGACAATTTCATTATGTTGTCGACTATATTATTATGTATATTCTTGATTTTCTAAAATTTGCGTCGACCGCCTTACGGCGGTAGTTAAGGTGTCGCCTTTTAGAGGGCGACACCTATAAAGGACCAATCGCGAGAACTACTGAAGCGCCTCCGCCCTGAACCCGTAGCTGCGGTAGTTGCTGCCCACGTAGACGTAACCACTGAAGAAATTCAGGTTGTACGCGCCGCTACTGCCCCACGGGTAAGCACTTGACGACCAATAGTAGCCGCCGTCGCCAACGAGGTTCAGCTGACCAGAGTAGTAGTAACCCAAGGCGGGCAGGTAGAAATATTTATTTGCATCGGCTGCTGATGGAAGACCAGAGGTGATGCTACTGTTAGTGTTGTTATAATCCTTGTATGTTGTACGTAAGTCGGTTGTATTATCGGCGGATTTCTCTGTGTCGTAATGATTCTCTGCCTGCAACACAGCCTTCTTCTTAAACCACATGCCACCTTTATATAAATGACCCATAGTAGTCCATAATTCGTCACCGTCCCAACGTGGATCGCCATACACGCAATACCAAGACATCTCGTTAGCGTTTGGAAGGTCTTTACATGAACTGTGCGTTGCTGGGTTACTTACGCCATAACCTGGGTAACTCTCGTTGTACCAACGAGACACATCACTGTTACTCTGAGGGTAATTTGGGGAACTGTTGTTGTTTAGTGTTGGCTGACCTGTATTGCCTGACAAGTGCCTTGTCCATTCGTAATCCTTCCAATATTGCTCCTGTGCATCCCACATGTAGTAATGGTCGCCGTCGTAATCGCGTACGTTAAGGTTAGCTGTCATATCGTAGTAAGTGTTAGAAGCATAAGCAGTAGCAGGAAGCGTCTTCGTAATAGTACCCTCTACGTTGGTAGCTTCGTCTTTTACCCAGTAACGTACTTTTAAGATATGAGTTCCAGGCTTAATCACCATGTATGCACCGTTTGTTGTTACATTTGCTGCGCTGTTAGTCAGTGGGAAGCCGTTTGGATTAGTACTACTGCCGCTTGTAGTCAAAACAATTTGTTTGCTGCCTGTACCTGCAGAAGCATCCAAAGCACCTGTAGTTGTATTGACACTGTATGTTTCGGCTATATCGTTGTCAGAAGTTACCTCTACTTTGGTTAAGTAACAGTTACGGAGAATTGTGTTACTTGTGTAAGGCTGGAAGACAAGGTAAGCTGGCTGATGCTCTAACTGAAAGCTAAAGATGCTACCGCCTACTGCTCCTGTTGCCGTAGCTGTACCGTAGTCGCCTACTGTGCCGAAATGCTCGGTGTTGTCTGGGGCGGTCTGCGTCTGGTTAGCAGAGATAGTTACTTGGCTGCCATTACTATTCTTCCCCAAGTAATAAACCTTATAACTTGTGTGTTCTGTAAACTTGCCTGGTACTTTATACTTAAAAGAAGCTACCTTCTGAGTTGGAGCGTTCGTGCTCTTTCTCATTACGCCGTCGTCATCCTTAACGTAGATATAATCGCCTGCCTCCCAAGAGAAGTCGCTGCTGTTATAATCCAATGAGGTGCGAGTCTTTGCCTCATCGCCTGCAACGAAAGTTGTAAGGTTCTTATCGTTATCGCCCTCTTTGTTGGTTGGGTTCTGTACCACATCTTCCTTAGCACAAGATGCGAAAGTCAAGGCGACGCCGAACACGACTGCCAAAGACTTTAGTTGCGATGCGAATGAATATTGTTTCATTGTTTTCTTCATCATTTATTCGTTTTACTTTGTTCTTTTAGTTAATTACACTCTGTTAGTCTTCCCATGAAGTTGAGTTTTCATCTTCGAACTCTTCCTCATCCCATTGACTTGCCTTAGCACTGGCTGGACCAGAAGCATGGTTTGCCTTTTTGTGCTGGCCAGGCATGGACGCGTCCATCAGATTAGTGGTTTCGTTTACGTGGACTATTTCACACTCTGGTGCAGAATAGTTCTTCTTTTGTTTCTTTTTCTCCATTGTTTTATCAATTAAAATAGTTATTATTTCGTGCTTAATTTCTTTTTATTTCGTTTACGTAGGGACACAAAAAAGCGAACAAAGGAAACTCCGAAAAGTCCTTTGTTTACAGGGATTGCACGGCACGCCTCGCGCGCGTATGCGAGAAGAAAAAAGTGGGGAGGTTAGGCCTGGCCTATATGAGAGAGAGAGAGAGAGAGAGAGAGTACAAAATTATTTGGAACTACCAAATAATTTGCGATATTTTTTTCGTCTTTCTTTGTTAAAGAATCTAACACAGCACAAAGCATGTCTGCGCCTTTATTTCCTAATAAAGTGCAAACATTTGCTGAATTAATATTCTTTATGACTCTCATCGTTATTACGAGTTAATTTTAATTTAACTGGGCGCAAAGGTAGTGAGAATATATGAAACAAACAAGAAATTAGCAAAAAAATATAAAAACCTTTATCTCACCTTACTCTATACATCACCTTTATTAATTGATAACTAATCAGCAACAGTATTTATTTGCAAGAGGTTTCTTACCCTTACAACAGTGGACTCAAGAGCCTTACCATTGATTCCCACAGGCGTTGTAGGAAAGAACGATGTGTAAGGTTTCGCACATCTTCTAAGGAAACACACTCATCTTGGTCTTTTAAGAAGATATCCTTTACTTCTAATGCTATTTTCTTATCATAGAAGAAAGCATTTGCTTCAAAGTCATTCTCAAAGCTACGGAAGTCAACATTAGTAGAACCAATCGTTGCTATGCTATCATCGGCAACAAGAAGTTTTGAATGATTAAAACCAGCCTTATATAAATAAACTTTTACTCCCGCTTTCACTGTATCTAAGACGTATGTGCGTGAAGCCCATTCCACAATCTTTGTGTCTGTCTCGTAAGGAATCATCAGTCTTACATCTACTCCCGACAAGGCTGCAGTACGCATAGCAAAAAGGATTGGGTCGGTAGGAAGGAAGTAAGGTGTTTCCATATAGACATATTGCTTTGCACTGGTAAGTACCCTTACGTAGCCTTGCTCTATCTCTGGCCATAAACTTGTTGGGCTACTGGTGACAATCTGAATAAGACTATTATTCTCAGCAACCTTGCTGACAGGATAATAAACATGATCTGTAATCAACTCACGACTCACAAAGAACCAATCTACCAGAAAGGCACGTTGCAAACCATATACCGCAGCACCAGTTATCTTAACATGCGTATCACGCCAAGCTAATTTCTTTATTCCCTTCACATAACGATTGGCGATATTCATACCACCGATAAAACCAACTTCACCATCAATCACACATATCTTTCTATGATTACGATAGTTCACCTTACTGGTAAAGACTGGGAAGCGTACAGGCATGAAGGCATATACTTTTATTCCTTCAGCAC
Source organism: Prevotella jejuni (assembly GCF_900187995.1). GTDB lineage: Bacteria > Bacteroidota > Bacteroidia > Bacteroidales > Bacteroidaceae > Prevotella > Prevotella jejuni. The sequence goes on along the minus strand of NZ_FZNZ01000019.1, from coordinate 44,678 downwards.
GCATACGGTCAAAGAAACGATTCTTTGTTTTCCAAGAACCTACATCATCATAGATAACACGCACCTCTACTCCTTGTCGTGCTTTATCAATCAAAGCATCAGCAACAATCTGTCCCAAGGGGTCACTGGCAATAATAAAAGTATCTAAATGAATATGGTGTTCAGCCTTACCAATCTCCATTAACAAAGAAGGAAAAAACTCGTATCCAGAAGTATAAATCTCTGTCTCGTTGTTCTTAAATGGTAAGACCCAGTTCTGATTCATGAAGAGATTGATGAGTTCTCGGTACTCATTAGGCAGATGAAGACGCTTTTGTTCTACAAACTCCAACATGGAATGCTTGGTCAGTTGGTCCATACTATACTGCCAAATCTTACGCTCCTTACGTGTGGTCTGACCGAAGAAGAAGTAAAGAATGATACCTAACATTGGGATAAACGTCAGCACCAACATCCATGCCATTGTCTTGGCTGGCTGTCGGTTATCCATCAATACGCGCACCATCACCATTATGACGATAACAACGTAGATGACTAAGAATACCCAATGTACGTAAATCATCTTTCTCCTCCTTTTCTTATCATTCTATCTTGGGAGTATTCTCCCCTTCTCTTCCCTCTTCTTTCTCTTTTTCTTTCTCCCTCAACTGCTGTATATGAGCCAACTGGCTTAAAGCAAACTCCTTGTTTTCAGGTGAATCAAGCATGTTACGCAAAAAATCTTCAGCCTCATCCAACTGCATAGTCTTAATTAACATATAAGCTTTTCGGCGTTGTAGGAAGTTTAAGAACGACTGAGGCATAGGGTTCTCACCCTCTTCATAATCGTTTGCTATCTCCACGTATCTATTAATCTGCTCACCTATCTGCATAAACGTACGGAAGTCTCCCATATTAACCAGGCAATTCACGTATGTCTCTATTTGTTCAATGCTATTTGATTGAGCACTATATGCAAGGTAGTAATGGGCCCGCTCATACTGATGTAATGCATTATAGCAGAAACCCACCCAGAAAGCAACATCAAAGAAAGTCTCCCGTTCTCTCTTCTTTAGCTTATGAAAATCAAGCTGAAGACGCTTATAAACATTCTCTAAATAGGCCACTGCTTCATAGTAACGCTTCTGTCGATAGAGTACCTTACCCCGATAGATATACTCAGCAGTATTAATATTAACAATGTTAGCTATCAGCAACTGCTCATCCGTTAGTTGTTTCTGTTCGCCATTAGCCATTTTACTCTTCGCTTCCTTCCACATATAGACAAATTCATCATGGAACTGTTTAGCTGAACGGAGGTCGTAAGCCAACAAAATAGAACGCGACTGCACCTGTGTCTCCTGTGAATGGAATGATATATCAGCAGAAATATTCAATGGGAGAAGCGTTGCGACAACCTGATAGTAGAGTATGTTCTCACAGCTATCAGCTTGCTGAAGACTAAACATCATGCGCCGCCGCTTTGTTGGATGAGATGGAAGGAAGAACACAAGGTCGAGCATTGCCTTCTGACGAACAAAGCTGTTATCAGCTATCAAAGCATCTGATAAGTTATAATTCGCAATAGCAGTACTGTCATCAAGGCACATCACCTTATCTGTCACAATCGTCAACTCAGAAAAAACAGCATCCGCCATACCAAAGGCCCGTACCATCCACTGGCTTAACGTAGCAGCTGTCGCCTCATCATGTCGCCATCCAGGAACTGTCTCTTGTGTCGTCAGCTCCATTTCTCTCAATAGAAAGAGCTCACGTCCAGCGTCTTTCAGCGTCCGCTCCACGTCCGCCGTTCCTATATTCCTTGCGTCACTCCTCACCTCATTGAAGTTTCTTATAAACGCATTCTGCCATGCGAAACAGTTTTGCATAGCCAATGACAATATATCCTTAGCCCGATATTGGTCTAAAAGAAGTGTCGTCATGATGTGTAGGTCTATGACATTCGTTTCCTCATTGACTGAGTAAGCAAAGCGAGGACCATCAGAATTGATATTAAACTGGTTGCACACATGACGTACAAGATTGATTTCTTCCATCTTCGCCTCGCCAAAATAGAGGAAAGACAACTCTATCTGTGGATGCTGAGCAGAGATGAATATACCAAAGTGACCGCTCTGGAAGTCAAAGCGGACGATTATATCGTTACCATCTTTCTGCCAGTCTCCCGTACAGTTAAGCGATCTAAGGGCTTCTTTTATAATTCTCTTATTCTCGCTGACATCAAGGTCTGACAGCTGAAGTGACGGTTTGAACAAATTTCTAAACATATTCATCATGCCAGAATATTACTACCTGTTTTCTTTGCCAGGCTACTGCGAAGACTCTGAATCTTCATTATCTCTTCTATTATCTCTTGCATCTCTTTCGGGTCTTTCACCTGTTTTAGTCGCGCATTCAACTCTTTCAAACGAGATGACACATACTCAAGACGTAAGTCAGCAACGAGGTGTAAGACACGATCACGCAATGTTTGTTCCGTTTCTTTCACTTGCAGACTCTCTGCGAGTTGGAAACGGTCTACGCTCAATCTCACTGCTACAGATGCGATATTGATATCTGCATGCTGTGTGAAATACTCTTCAGCCTTGAACCCTTCTTCACCACAATGCTCTACAGCCTCCTGCAGTATCTTAGTATAAAGTTCATTTGAGAAACCAAGATTATCGCTTCCAAGGTCATAAGCAATATATTGTGCTACGGTCAGGTTATATGTCTGTCCGCTATTCTCATCTTTCACATCACGGAAGATAATCTTCTCGCCATCCCTAACAACAGCCTGAATGAGCATTTGTTCAACCTTTGATGCTGACTGATTAGACGTCATAGCCTGCGCCTCCTCACGTTGTTCCTCTATGTCTGCGGCCCGATGTTGCTGCTGTTCACGTGTCTGCTGTTCCCGATTAGAATAGATATTACGGTTCATCTGCTCCATCAGTGTACGCTCTGACACGCCCGTACGATTAGCACACTCACGTATATAGGTGTCACGAAGTATTGGATCTTTGATTACAGAGATACTCTGAACGATAGACCCGACAGCTTCTGAACGCTTGATAGGGTCGGTAACTCCTTTCAAGAGTACGTTAATCTTAAAGACGATAAAGTCTGTCTGATTATCTTCAATATATTTTCTGAAATCCTCCGCACTGTAACTACGTGCAAACTCGTCTGGGTCCTTACCATCAGGAAGCAGCAATACCTTCACGTTCATAGCCTCAGCCAATAGCATATCTGTTCCTCGTAAGGCTGCATGCTGGCCTGCCGCATCTCCATCATAGAGTAGAACAATATTAGAAGTGAAGCGATGAAGAAGGCGTATCTGATGTACTGAGAGTGCCGTACCACTATTGGCAACAACGTTCTCAATACCACACTGGTGCATAGAAACTACGTCGGTATATCCTTCCACCATATAGACAAGGTCGTGCTTGGCTATGGCTTTCTTTGCTTGATAGATGCCATAGAGTTCTCGCTCCTTATGATAGACAACGCTATCAGGTGAGTTGACATACTTCTGACTTACTCCCTTCGTACGAGAATCCAGCAGACGACCACCGAAGGCAGTCACCTTACCACTCACGCTCAGCCATGGGAACATCACTCGACCATTGAAGCGGTCGACGAGTTCGCCATTCTCTCGTTCAAAACAGAGACCTGTCTTTACGAGAAACTCTTTCTGAAAGCCTGCCTTTAAGGCCGCATCAGCAAAGGCATGACGGCCCGAAAGGCAGAAACCTAACTGAAACTTATGGATGATATCATCTCTGAAACCACGGCTACGGAAGTACTGCATACCAATAGCCATCCCATCAACATCGTTGTGTAAGATGTCATTAAAGTATTTCGCAGCCCACTCATTGACCAAGAACATTGATTCTCGTTCGTTCTCCTGCTGCTTTTCTTCACTCGTCAGTTCACGTTCATGCACCTCAATATGATACTTATTCGCAAGCCATTTAAGGGCTTCTGGATAAGTCAACTGCTCATGTTCCATGATAAACTTCACCACATTTCCCGCTGCACCACATGAGAAGCATTTGTAAACACCTTTCACTGGACTAACAGAGAAAGATGGTGTACGGTCATCATGAAAAGGACACAAACCTTTATAGCTTGTTCCCGTCTTGCGTAAAGATACGAAATCGCTGATTACCTCAACGATGTTCGACGCATTCATAATCCTATCTACTGTCGGTCTATCTATCATTATGCTACAAAGATAACACAAACCAATGAGATAGCAAAGTTAGAACAAGAAAAAGATAGATACCTCCTACAAGAAAGCCTTGACATAAACAGTCGACATCTATACCAAGATTTGATAAAATTCTCACACTGGATTCAATAAACGTTATATTCTTTCTTCACATCCTGCAGCAATTCCTCTTGTTTTCTTTCCTTCTTGCTCACAATAATCTTCATTGCAAAAGGTTGAGGCAATAAAAGAAATTCTGTTCCTTCACTCATCTTATTTTTCTGACAAGGTTGTGCCTCATAAATTGAGGTAACATTATAAACTTCAACACCTTTTTTCTTCTTTCCGTCAAACTCTTCCTGCATATAATTGGAATAACGGCAACTACTTAGATAGAAGTAATTATCTGCCTGCTGATACACTGCTTCAATGTCAATCTGCCAGTCCTTATACTTATGCCCGTACATGGCATTAATTGTTGAGCGCACAAGTGCATTAGTACGGTGCTGTACATTATAAGCCAACCCCGTAGAACGTTTTGCTCTGAGGATGACATTTTGTAGGGTATCTATACATAAATAGCCCGAATCTTTCCAATCTTTTTTCGACTTGAATAGGAGTCTTACCACATTGACACCAAAGCTTTCAGACTCATTATCCACATAGAACCTATGTTCCTTCACAAACTTCTCATCCATATCAGAAACAAAGTCATGGTAAAGCGTATTTTTAAGGTTACTATAGTCACAACCAGCTGACTTATCCTTAAAGGTGATAATATTCTCCAAGGGAGAGATTTCAAAGAGTTCCTTCTTTCTTACCAGTCCATTACTTACAAAGCGATATAACACTGTATCGCCTACATTCTGTGTCTGATACTCATATCTTAGAACTCCATTACTTCTATACTTCTTTGCTTTCGTCTTTACAAATTTCATCAACATGGGTTTAATCCATGCTGGCTCGCCCGCAGAACTCACGACAACTTCCGAAAGCAACTGCATACTTTGCTCCATAAACAGTGTATCAGACAATACTTTCACGCTTTCTTTCTGATAGTTTATATGCGAGATCATCAGATTATCAAAAGCAAAATCCACAACGACTCTCCCCTGTTGGTCGCTAAACGTACTCCTCACTTTCCCCATGTAGGTGGTATATACACTTGCTCTGCTCACTGGGATATTATTTGCTTTATCCCAAATAACGAACGTCTTCTGCGCAAATGAAGTCACAGAAAGACATAAAAAAACAATGCTAACGATAGTACGTTTATTCATTTGCTATATTAACTTTATTTATTTGCAAAATTCTTTTATCTTCAAGGAACTACAAGTATCAAAACTTCAAAAGGGTTAGAACTCACCACGCAAAGATATGAAAAAATAAAAGTACACACAATATTATCTTCTTATATTAGATAAATTATGTACTTATAAACATATTGTATCATAACTATACACGCCCTTCTTCACCATGATACATACAACTTCAAGGAATTATTTTCATGAAAAGAAATATTTATTTTCACGACAAAAAATATTTATTTACGTGAAAATAATGCCGAGATGAGCAAATATAACAAGATAGAACAAGCTATAAAAGAGCTTTCTGATAGAACTTTTCCATTGGAATTAAGGGTTTTATAAATAGTAAAAAAGAAGTTGCCATCCATCAACCCCTACACTATTTTTACGATATACATTCAAGTTTAAATCAGTTATTAGGATTCTACTTCCGTAAAACAAATGAGGGTACAACTCTCTTAAACTACAACACCTCCTCTAACTCCAACAAAACAGCTCATAGGATAGTTCCTAACAATCATAAACACAGGAAAGCTGTTTTTGTGCAACTTTTTTGTTTATGTTGCAAAAAAGCTGTACTTTTGCCCCCAACCAAAGCTATTGAATATTAAATAACACATTATTATATTTATGAGTTTGAAAATTGTAGTACTTGCGAAGCAGGTACCTGACACAAGAAACGTGGGTAAAGATGCCATGACAGCAGAGGGAACAGTAAACCGTGCCGCCCTGCCTGCCATCTTCAACCCAGAAGACCTAAACGCTCTGGAGCAAGCGCTAAGACTAAAAGAACAAAATCCTGGCTCTACTGTAGGCATATTAACCATGGGACCTCCACGTGCTGGAGAGATTATCCGACAGGGTCTCTATCGTGGTGCTGACACTGGTTGGCTGCTTACCGACCGTAAGTTTGCTGGTGCTGACACTCTCGCTACTTCATACGCTTTAGCGACAGCTGTACAGAAAATCGGTGATGTAGACATTATCATCGGTGGACGTCAGGCTATCGATGGTGACACCGCACAGGTAGGACCACAGGTTGCACAGAAGTTAGGACTCAACCAAGTTACTTACGCAGAAGAAATCCTGAAGATTGAGGATGGTAAAGCAACTATCCGTCGCCATATTGATGGTGGTGTAGAGACTGTCGTAGCACCATTGCCAGTTCTCATTACCGTGAACGGCACTGCTGCTCCTGCCCGTCCTTGCAATGCTAAGCTTGTCATGAAATACAAGTATGCTACCTGTCCGATGGAGCGCAAGGGCGATGAACCTTGGGCACAACTCTACGAGGAGCGTCCTTATCTCACACTGAACCAGTGGTCAGTTGCCGATGTCAACGGTGATGAGGCACAGTGTGGTTTAAGTGGTTCACCTACAAAGGTCAAGACTGTGCAGAATATTGTGTTTCAAGCTAAGGAGAGCAAAACACTCACAGGCTCAGACGAGGACGTAGAAGGACTCATCAAAGAACTGTTAGGAGAGAAGATTATTGGTTAAAAAACGACAGAACAACTAACCAACAAAACAAGCGACTGGCCCATCCCCTCCCCCAGAGGGAGGGGCGTAGAATGTCCTGATGCTTTTTCTTAGCTACAGACATCATAAGGGAAAGAAGTTTTATGAACACCCTTCTAATAAGCCAATTACCCTACAGTAAGTGACACATTTCACTCCCCTCCCTCTGGGGAGGGGTAAGGGGGAGGGGCCAGTTGGAGCCACTTAGGCCTGTTAGTTGGATTAGTACTTGGTCGAACATTTGATTTATGAACAACGTATTTGTATATTGCGAAATAGAGGAAACCACCGTACAGGAGGTTTCACAGGAGCTGTTGACCAAGGGTCGCAAGCTCGCAAATGAGTTAGGTGTGGAACTCCATGCCATCGCTGCCGGTAGTGGTATTAAGGGAAAGGTAGAAGACCAAATCCTGCCATACGGCGTAGACAAACTCTTTGTCTTTGATGGTGAGGGACTCTTCCCTTACACATCAGCACCACACACAGACATTCTTGTAAACCTCTTCACCGAAGAGAAGCCACAGATTTGTTTGATGGGTGCCACTGTTATCGGTCGTGACCTCGGTCCACGTGTATCGTCATCCTTGACCAGTGGTCTTACTGCTGATTGTACTCAACTTGAGATAGGTGACTACGAAGATAAGAAAGCTGGCAAGCGTTATGAGAACCTTCTCTATCAGATTCGTCCTGCTTTCGGTGGTAACATCGTCGCTACTATCGTCAATCCTGACCACCGTCCACAGATGGCTACCGTACGCTCTGGCGTTATGCAGAAGGCTGTCTATGAGGGTAAGGCAAAGGGTGAGGTTGTCTATCCGGATGTGGCGAAGTATGTACCAGAGGTTGACTATGTCGTAAAGGTTATCGACCGTCATGTCGAGCCTGCACAGAACAATTTAAAGGGTGCGCCAATCGTTATCGCTGGTGGCTACGGTGTTGGCTCTAAAGAGGGTTTCGACCTACTCTTTAAGTTAGCTAAAGAACTTCATGGAGAGGTTGGTGCCAGTCGCGCAGCAGTTGATGCAGGATGGGTAGACCACGACCGTCAGATTGGTCAGACCGGTGTCACCGTCCATCCAAAAGTCTATATTGCATGCGGAATATCTGGCCAGATTCAGCACATTGCTGGTATGCAGGACAGTGGTATCATCATCTCTATCAACAACGACCCAGACGCTCCTATCAATGCCATCGCTGACTATGTCATCAATGGCACCGTTGAGGAGGTTGTTCCGAAGTTGATAAAGTATTATAAGCAGAATAGTAAGTAACAAAGAAGTGGCCCCTCCCCCTTGCCCCTCCCCCGAAGGGAGGGGAGTAAAATGCGAAAAGGGAATAAGAGGACTACTGTCGCTAAATACTCATTATCACAAGAGGCATAGCGTGTATAATCATTGACTAACTACCGACCTATGACTAAAGAAAATAGAAAGAAATGCACCTACAAGACAGCTTCACCTGATAGATACCATATTCTGAAAGACTTTGCAAAGGAGAATCGAAACGAGATGACTTTGGCAGAAGATATTCTATGGAAAGAATTAAAAGGTACAAGGGGCGAATATCATTTCAGAAGACAGCATCCTATAGGTGACTTCATTGTAGACTTTGTATGCCTTTCACAGAACTTAGTCATAGAAGTAGACGGAGCTTACCATAAGCAACCGCTACAAGAGGTAGACGATAAAACAAGAACAGAATACCTCAATGAAATGGGCTTTAATGTTCTTAGATTCACTAACGAAGAGATATACACGGACATTGATAATGTGATAGAACAAATAACCGAATTTATAAACAACGAATAAAAAGAGTCCCCTAACCGTAAGAATCAGTACATTCTACTCCCCTCCCTTTGGGGGAGGGGCAAGGGGGAGGGGCCACTCTTACATTTTTTATCATGGCAAATTATTATACTGACCACCCAGAAATAGCGTTTCACTTGGAGCACCCATTGATGAAACGCATCGTAGAACTGAAAGAGCGTAACTACGCTGATGCTTCTACACACGCTGACGCACCTGTAAACTATGAGGATGCTATCGAGAACTACAAGCGCATCTTGGATATCACTGGTGACATAACAGCAAATATCATTGCACCTAACTCTGAGGCTGTAGACCTTGAAGGTCCACACCTTATCGACAACCGTATGCACTATGCCAGCAAGACTTTGGAGAACATTGAAGCTACACGTCAGGCTGGATTGTGGGGTGTCTCTATGCCTCGCCGTTATGGTGGACTGAACCTTCCAAACGTTGTCTTCTCAATGATGTCTGAGTTGATTGCTGCTGCTGATGCTGGTTTTCAGAACATCTGGTCGTTGCAGTCTTGTATCGACACACTCTATGAGTTTGGTAATGAGGAACAACGCCAGAAGTATATTCCACGTATCTGTGAGGGAGAGATGATGTCAATGGACCTCACCGAGCCTGATGCTGGGTCCGACCTTCAGCGTGTAATGCTCAAGGCTACCTTCGATGAGAAGGAGAACTGCTGGCGCCTGAATGGTGTGAAGCGTTTCATTACCAATGGCGACTCTGACATCCACCTCGTTCTTGCACGTTCAGAAGAGGGTACACGTGATGGTCGTGGTCTTTCTATGTTCATCTATGACAAGCGTAATGGCGGTGTTGACGTACGTCATATCGAGCATAAACTCGGTATTCATGGTTCTCCTACCTGCGAACTTGTTTACAAGAATGCAAAGGCAGAACTCTGTGGTAATGTCCGCATGGGTCTTATCAAGTACGTAATGGCATTGATGAATGGCGCTCGCCTTGGTATCGCAGCACAGTCTGTCGGTCTTGAGCAGGAGGCTTACAACGAGGGATTGGCTTACGCTAAGGACCGTGCACAGTTCGGTAAGAAGATTGTCAACTTCCCAGCTGTCTACGATATGCTTTCTCGTATGAAGGCGAAACTCGATGCTGGTCGTTCTCTCTTGTATCAGACAGCACGCTATGTTGATATCTACAAGGCATTGGAAGATATCGCACGTGACCAGAAACTCACCCCTGAGGAGCGTCAGGAGATGAAGAAGTACAACCGTCTTGCCGATGCTTTCACACCATTGTCAAAGGGTATCAACTCTGAGTATGCTAACCAGACAGCCTACGACTCTATCTCTATCCACGGTGGTTCTGGTTTCATCATGGAGTATAAGTGTCAGCGTCTGTACCGTGATGCACGTATCTTCTCTATCTATGAGGGTACAACACAGCTGCAGGTTGTTGCTGCCGTGCGCTACATCACTAATGGCACTTACCTTTCTATCATGAAGGAAATGCTCGAAGCTGAACTTGCTTGCGACTGCATGAAGGGGCTGCGCGACCGTGTTGCCAAACTTGTTCAGCTCTATGAAGAGGCTGTTGAGAAGGTTAACGCAAGCGAAAACCAGGATGTTCACGACTTCCTCGCACGCCGTCTTTACAACATGACAGCCGACATCATCGGTTCTCTCCTCCTCATTGAAGATGCTGCTAAGGCACCAGAGCTCTTCAAGAAGTCTGCCCATGTCTTTGTTCGCATGGCTGAGGAAGAAGTTATCGGTCACGCTGCTTACATCAAAGCCTTCAATCCAGAAGACCTCGAACAGTTCAAGGCTGTGGAAGAAGAGACGGAAGAAGCATAATCCTTTATTAGGATTAATCTCATATAAAAGCAACCGAGCGCAATGCTTGGTTGCTTTTTTCGTTACGGATTTGGCGTTGATAACATTGGTCAACGCACCTTCATCTTCCCACTAAAACTACTGACAACAACAAAGCTGATATGCAGAACGAGGAGAAAGAAAACTGAAATAATTATAAATCTTGGTGGTTATCTGCTTATTTATACCTACCTTTGTCACACACATTAAAAGGAGAAACAAGATGAAGAGATATTTTCAAGCAAGTATGTTGCTGATGGGCTTATTGTTCATCCAGTCAACAACAGCGTCTGCACAATGCCCTATCAAGGAGCAGATAATGAATGGTGACGATGGAGGTGAGGGCTTAGAGAAGGCTAACCGAGAACGGGATAAGACTCCGGTCAGCCACACGCTGATTATCTTCTTCGACAAGAAGACAGGTAGCAAACCACTCTTAAAAGCCATCAAGAAACAGGGCTGCACCCTACTCTACAAATACAAGGAGTTCAGTGCTGTAGCGGTCAAAGTTGACGAGAAGCACGACATTGATAAGGCTATCGCTGATTTCAAGAAAGTAAAAGGTGTGATGAGTGTCAACAAAGACGGTATCATGCAAATACAGTAACTGTCCCTATCCTAAGACTAAAAGTCAAGCCATAATGTGAGTAGCATTGTGGCTTATTTTTTCCACCTCAAATGCGATGTCAGTTCGCTCAAAACTGGTAGCAACAAAACCAACTTTTATAAGCAAGAAATAACCCCTAATACTACGAAAAAAGTTTTATTTTTAGTTGCTGTCACATTTAACATTTCACGTAACCATACTATCATCCAATAAGTTAAGAGCCGAACTCACATGACAGAAATGACAGGAAAATTATTTTTCAAGGATTTCCTTCTCCTCAAAGAATAATTGATTCAGCACCTTAAAAGCAACTTCACGCTGACACCACAGCCAACCATTCCACGATAAAGCTGTAGAAAGTAAGGTAGAGGCACTTGTATAACCAAGCCACCACAACTCTACTCTCCACACTTATTCCTTACCGACTCATTGTCAGTATAAGTTCCTTTCCTTTCTCTAAGTTTACAGTTCCGCTATAAATCTGGTTGTCTTTGTTTATCTGTTTATCGGCGGTAGTGTGATAAACCTCCAACTGGTAGTTGCCAGAAGGGATATTATTTATCTTGAAATCAACATCATAGCGACAGATGCAGTTTGTCATCATGTCCTTATCGGGATACAGGATGAGAATAAGCTTACCCTCACTGCTGCTTGCTCCTACATGGAACAGGTCGATTGCACAGTTATCCATGACGTCGGCAAAACGTGCCGTGACAGTATTCTCTTTACCGAGCAAGAGGTGCAACACAGACCGCTGCCCCATAAAACGATTATAGTAATCAGGCCGAGACTCCATCAGAGAGGCTGATGCTTTGCAACCTGACGATTTCACATCACTTATCCCAACATTCCCAACAACTGCATTCTCCGTTGTACATGACAACATTAGCACTGACAGACAGCATATAGTCAGACTGTTAATAGCTTTCCAATATTTCATACGTATATCTATTTATAGGGTTAGTTAATACAAAAGATTCTTCGCAAAGATAGTGTTTTATTTTGTAGAATACAACTTTTTTCTTGCAAAAAGAACTATATCATGCCACTTCAATCCCCAACATGTTAGCCGCAGTCCCTATCATCCTATCTCTACACAAACCGCGTTTTATCTTCAACGATACGGAAAGTTCTTTCCTCTGGGAGTGGTTCTATCACATATACCTTACCTGCTCGGAAATTAAAAACTATCTCTTCTTTATAAAGAACATTACGCATATTGCGCTTTGAAAGAATACGCTCCTCATAGAATTCAAACACCACTCGATGTCTTCCCGCGGTCAGGAAACTTCCATCAAACCATGAGAAACTTACGCCACGGCCATAATTGATATCATCAATCTTACCTATTGACACCATCATGTTCTTAGCACCTTTATTCCATGAGGGGAAGAACAATCGGCAATGTTGGGGATTACGACGGAGCCAAGCACTTTTCTCTATACGAAAAATAGCGACTATCGCCACGCTCACCAGAACTATCATAGCAAGAGGTACATAGATAAACAAATTCTTTTCATAGAGTAAATCAAATCCAATATTAGAAAAGGCAAAACCCATGGATATGCCGAAGGATGCTATTATAGATAGGATGTACCAAACGAGACCACCTTTAGAAAAGGTCTTAATACTGGGTGCCGAATGAAAAAAAGAGTAACGATAGAATAGTTTATTAAGCCCATAAATAAAGCCGTACGCTCCTAAAATAATAATGGTAGATACAATAAATGATTTCATCTTATATTATTCTTGATTTAATAAGTTTATATTCTTGATTGGACAAGGGTGGTGGGGTGGTGGGTGGTGGGTGTTTAATGTTGGGTGATGAGGGCTTGGTAATGAAGGGTGAGGGGTGTTGAATATTGGGTGATGGGTATTGAATGGTGGGTGATGAGGTTTTGGTAATGAGGGGTGATAGATGTTGAATGGTGGGTGATGAGGGGTAGATAATGAGGGTGATGGGGGTTGAGTGGTAGGCGATATGCGGTGATTCTGACCATAATTCTTACTATGCAAACAGCTGAGAAACATCTGCTCTCGATTTTTTTTCATGAAAAGAAATATTTCTTCTCACGTAAATAAATATTTTTTTTCACGTAAATAAATATTTTTCTTCATGAAAATAATTCGCAATGGCAGGACGGAACACTATCGTACGAGGACAGAAACGGACTGACGACCCAGCTCTGCTGACTGACAGAGAAGCATCTTGTCGACCCATGCCGATAAGGTAGTGCCTCCTAACTGATGACGTTATGCAACTCATTCACAAAGTCTTTTAGTCCCACAAAATGTTCGCCAAAGACATCCCGCCACCTGTTTCGGTTCAGTGGGTACTCCATGAAGTCACTCATTTGCAGGTCACCATTCTCGCTGAGATAGTTCAGTATCTCTTTCAGATACTGTTCTTGCTCACCTGTCAGGTTGCCGTCTTTGATAAAGCGGGTATAGAGGGCTAACGCTTTCTGGCGGTCTACACCTTGAATGACACGGATAAACGCAGCCACATTATGGTTATATTTCTTTCCGTTCGTAGCCTCATCAAACTCCGTACGTGTACCTAATTCTTCCCAGAAGATACGTTGCAACTCGTTGACATCATCCGTCGTCAGCTGCTCAAAGTTCTGTATCTTCCTTAACACTTCATTGTCTGTATGCTTTGCCAAATAGTCTATCACTCGGTCGTGATAGGTGGCTTTCAGCGTGACAGGAGCAGCCACGGCATCCGAGCTAATAGCGTCTTCGATGTTGATAACAAATCTTCTTTCGTCCCTACTCTCGGCTAACACATGCACTAACTCACGTAGTTCCTTCCTCACTCGTTCGAGACTATCCAGCGTGCGACGCTCCCAGAAGCCTGCTGTCTGCACCTCCTTAATGGTTTCCATCCGCTCTCTCACAGCAGGGATAGTGGCTTTCTTCTCTAAGAGTTGGGCTATCTTTATCACACTCGCACGACTGTTATCGGCCTTCACCGTACTGTCTACCAGCTCTAACTGCAGACAGAGCATCAGCACATCGAACTTCTTTGCGGCCTCATTCTCCTTCGGACGTGGCAACAAATGGGCTATCCCCTTCAGTTCGGCAACGTCTAAATCGCTCAGACAAACCCATGCCTCCTGCTCACGATAAGGCTCAATCGTTTGCAGATGTGCTCTGACATCAATGCGAGCCCTACTGAGTTGGTTCACTTGTGTGTGTAGGATAGCCTTCAACTCATCGTGTAGACAGCGGTCGACCTCCCTCTCTTGGTGTTCAGCCGACTGTAAGGCAGCTGCGATATCAAGCCTCAACGCAAAGAGCCGTTCGGTCAGCGACTTCACAGCGACGGGGTTTGCGCCATCACTATTTACTGAGAAATACTCGAAATTGCCGCACCAATCGAAGATATAGAACTCCTTCTTGTCAGCATCACCAAACACCTTCGGACAGAGACGTGTGCCACGTCCTATCATCTGCATAAACTTTATCTTCGAACGAACACACTTAAAGAAGACGAGATTGAGCACCGATGGCACATCGACCCCCGTGTCAAGCATATCGACACTGACGGCTATCTGTGGGTACTTATCCATCTGTTCGAAGTCAAGTATAAGTCCATGTGCCTTGTTGACATAGTTATCAATCAGCTGACAGTAGTTGGGATCTTTCTCAGGATAGAGCGTACGGAAGCGTTCAACGATGAGTTCTGCATGAGAATGGTTCATAGCGAAGATGATAGTCTTACCTATCTCCTCCCCACTCTTCACCTTCAAACCCTTTTCCATCAACTCCATCAATACCTTGTCAACGGTATCTATGTTGAAAAGATACTTGAATATCTCTTGCGGAAGGATGTCACGATGATACTCATCGTCGGGTCCTAAGCCTGCTAAAGACTTCTCATAGTCCATTAGTCTTTCGGCTTCTTCACGGTCCTCCTTCGACATTTCGTCCCATTTGGCACCACGTTCCATTATCTTAGAGTGATACTGCAGTGTCTTATAAGGACAGAGATAGCCATCTCTAACAGCCTCATCAAGGTCGTAACTGTAGTTAGGCATACCGTTATCCAACTGTAGGAGGTCGTAGGTATTGCGGTCTATCTCATCACGTGGGGTAGCCGTTAAACCAATGAGGAGAGAGTCGAAATAGTTGAAGATGGCACCATATCTACCAAAGACACTTCGATGAGCTTCGTCGATGATGATGAGGTCGAAGCGGCCAACACTAAAGGTTTTATCCTCTCTGTCGAGGTAGTTTATCATCGTTTGATAGGTTGAAAAGAGGATGCGTGCCTGCATATCAGGGGCTTTCTCCTCGCTCAACACCGACATAGACACACTTGGCAACAAGGCTTCGTAAGCACGATGAGCCTGACCGACCAAGGCTGTGCGGTCGGCAAGGAAGAGCACTGTCTTCACCCAGTCATTGCGCATAAGGATGTCGCAGAGCGAGATACTTACACGTGTCTTACCTGTTCCTGTTGCTAAGACGAGCAGTCCTCGACGGTGCTTAGCATTAAACCACTCTACAATACGCTTGATAGCGGTCTGCTGATAAGGGCGGTCAGTAATTTCTTCCTTTATCGTTACGTCTTTTATCTCAGCCCTCCCCCTCTTCTGTATCAGCCTTTCAAGGTCGTCCATAGAGTGGAAGGAGATCACGTCACGGTCTGGATAGCCCATTCCGTCAATGACTTTTGTCGTAAAGCCATTGGTATAATAGATGACAGGGCGCACACCATATCGCTTCTCTAAGCAGTCAGCATAGAGCGTTGCTTGGTGTCGTCCTTCTGTCAAAGCATGGTTAGTGGCCTTGGCTTCAATGACAGCTAAGGGCTTTCCGCCACGACTAAAGAGAACATAGTCGGCATAGCCTTTCCCCGAGGCAGTGGGCATCCCGTCTACTTCCACCTCTATGCAAGCCTTTCCACCCAGCACTTTTCCCTTCTCTTCTAAGACTTCCCAGCCTGCTTCCTCGAGCATATAATCAATGAGATACCTCCTTGTCACGGCCTCACTGGCAAGACTTTCACGAGGTAGCACCACTGGTTGTGGGTCGTCGAGCGACTCTTTCCGTACGCTATTGACCACCTCCATCTCCACCTTAGGTTCTGGACTCTTGACGAGGGCGACTGGGGCAGACGGTGAAGAGATGAGTGTTGCGTCGAAAGGAGGTATCTCCTTCACAGCATCCCAACGCCCCATAAAACCCGCCACGACATTATAGAGTGCACGAAGACAGCGGAAAGCCTTCACCCGATTGACGGGTTCTGCACCGTCATGGCTGGCCGCATTGCCTATTTTCTTTACTAAGTAAATATCTTCTCGAAACTTATAATCACGATTGACAAAGGCGTCTGTCGCTGGAAGACGTAACATATCGTTGAGCGTCGCACGTGCGTCAACGGTAACACCAGCCATCTTCAACATGTTCTTCATCAGCCACTCAAGGGCCTTACGAGCATTATTGGCAGACGCATCAGGGTAGATTGGTTGTTGTTCTTCAGCCAACCTGCAGTAGTTATGTAGGTGCTTAAAGGTCGGTATCTTGTCTGCTAACAATAGTATATAATCAAAGTTTTTAGCCATATCGTCTTTCTTTGTATTAATGTTTTTATCTTACTCGTAGATTATATTAAGTCTCCAAAAATCTTTTTGTAAGTCTTGTCAACAAATTAATCAAACCAATATTGCATTCGAGAAGCAAGTAGAGTCTCTAAATCCATAATTATCTTCTGAATAATAGCTTTCTGTTTCTCTATCTGTTCTATCTTATTTGCGAATGTATTCTGTATCGAGATAGGAGGAATACATATAGATATACTTGCAATCTCTTTTGTTGATATATGCGTTACCTTAAACCCTTTAGCATATTTTGCCTTCTCATTATAGAACGCTTTTGTCCTTGTGTAATACGAAAGGTATATGCCATTCTGGTTATGATGGAATATTGCTGCATCCGAGCCGACAACCACATCATAGTCTCCAAGCCATGCTGTGCTTTTACAAGAACCCTCAACATCCTCACTGGTAATCGCTAAAATAAGATCACCAGGATATGCTATCTTATACTTAGGAAGTAAGTCTTTAGGTATAAAGGTTATGGTTTTTCTTGTATATGCACCAAATATTGTATGTAGCTGACCATAATGAATACACGGTAAACCATCATCTACGAAGTCTTTTTTGGATATTCCAGCACCCCTTTCTAAGGTTCCTATTTCCCCAAACGTCTTCACTTCCCACCCTTTCTCATTCTCCACAGGGTCTCCAAACATCTCATAGAAGATGCTTTGTGCAAGTGTATCATAGTCTTTTAGCTGCTCTTTCTTAATCCGTATCAGCTCGTTTAGCTTATCAAGTTCGGAGACAATGGATAGCTGGGTAGGCTTAGGAGGGATTGGGATAAGGGCTTTCCTTACATCAGTCTCTTTAACTGCAGGGTAATTAGCACCATTTGTTAGCTTTTCCAAATATGCTGTAAACTTGTTACTAACCACATAATAGAAAATATACCTTCGTAAAGCTGCATCATTAATACGCAATACGCAGAAGCCACTCGACGCAACTAAATTAGTTGCATCATCATTAACTATAGCTATATTCCTTAGGTTCGGTCTTACTGTTGAGATGAGTATGTCTCCATATTCAACCTTTTGCTGTGCTCGTGAAGGAGCATCTAACATTTTAAAAGAAGTAGTTCCTGTTAAGCATTGATTAATGTTATCAATCGAAGAAATATCTATATAGCGTATTACATCGTTTGGACTAAAACGTTTTTTGGCTTTTTCTATCAATAAAGAACTACTAATATCTCCCAATTTCTTATATTCCCAATCCTCTCTCATACGCTTACCTCCTTCCCTACATGCTGTATAAGAGAATACTGTTGGGGTTCAACAATCCCCTTGCCTACCTTCTCGCAGCCAAGAGAATATACCCTTGTAAAAGTCAGTTGATTATTCATTCACTCCCTCCTCCAACATTTCCATGAGTGCATTATAGCCACTTAGATAAGCTGTCTCATTCGCTTTTAGACGAGAAAGGATGTCGTTGACAGGCTCGTAGGTGACTTTCTCACGCTCTACCTCCTTATACTTATTGATAGAGAGGTCGTAATCATTCGCACGAATCTCGTCTACTGACACCATAAAACTCTGTTCTCTACGACTGCGATTAGCTTCGTCAGCAAGGTTGTGGAAGCGGTTGACAACATCAGGGATGTCATTCTCAGCTATTGGCGAACGCTTGTCGTCGAGCGAAAAGCCGTCAGCCTGCATATCATAGAACCACACCTTATCTGTTCCACCACTGTTGGTCTTCGTGAAGACAAGTACTGCCGTGCTAACACCAGCGTAGGGTTTGAAGACACCGCTCGGCATAGAGACGACCGCCACCAACTGCTGATTGTCGACCAGTTCCTTACGTATAGCAATGTGTGCCTTGGACGTTCCGAAGAGAACACCATCTGGAACGATACTCGCACAACGTCCACCCACCTCCAACGAACGTACGAACTGGGCAAGGAAGAGTAGCTCTGTCTTCTTCGTATCAGCGTAGGCAAGAATCTTCTTGTTCACATTTCCCTTGTCAAGACTGCCCGCAAAGGGTGGGTTGGCAAGAATGAGTGTGTAGCAAGACTCGTCATTGTTCTGCTCAGAAAGGGAGTCGCGACGTGCCAATTCAGGTGCTGTGATGTCATGCAAGAGGAGGTTCATTGCTCCGATACGCAGCATCGTTGGGTCGGTATCGTAGCCATTGACAAGCGAAGACTTGATATGCTTCACCGATTCAGCCGTATAGAGTGCCCGCTCGTGATGCTCCTTGATATACTTCACCGCCTCCACCAAGAAACCCGCACTACCCATCGCAGGGTCGCAGATATAGTCGGCTGGTGTCGGCTGCATCATGTCTACAATCATACGGATGATGTGGCGAGGCGTGCGGAACTGTCCGTTTGTTCCCGAAGCAGCCATCTTACCAAGGATATACTCATAGACATCGCCCATCGCATCACGGTTGTTCATATCGAGGGCATCAACCCCATCGACCACCTTCGTCAGTGTACGAGCATCCGAGATAAGGAAGGTAGCCGACTGCATATACCTGCTGTAAGCACTCTCCTCACCTGTTCCGATTGTCTTGATAAACTCAAAGACATTCTGACGAACCATCTGAAACATGTTTTCAGGACCCGTATGGCGGAACACCGACCAGCGCATACTCTCGTAGGGCACCTCCTGTTCGGTGACAGGGTTCAGCCAGTTCTGGCCTACAAGGAAGGTAGGGTTCTTTATTTCTATATCGAAGTCGCGTGCCATATCTTCCTCTTGTAGCTGCTTGTCGTCAAGCATCTTCATAAAGAAGATATAGGTCATTTGCTCTAAAACAGTAATAGGATTGGTGATACCAGAGACGTGGAAGGTGTCCCATATCTGGTCAATCTTGATTTTTATCTCGCCTGTTATCATCGTTATCAGTTTACGGATTTATAGGTTGCGCTTGCCCTCTACCAAGCAAGACGACTACAAATGTACAAATTATTTTCCAATTCCTTCACTTGAAAACTTTGAATTTTGAACTTTAGTCTTTGCCAAAAGAAAGTAGAGATATGGACTGGTTGACATAAAAGAAATAACAAAAGAGTATGTAGCCTTTGGATAGAAAGGACTTATCACACAAATTGTGGTGCTTCCGAAATATGACATGACAAACTAAAACTCTTACATAATAGGGCACACAGAGCAACGGAGAGGACGGAGGTAAAGGCAATAACACGGAGGTGCCGATGGCACATAGAGCGACGGAGGCGTAGCGTACAGATTCCTGATAAATCTGTTGGAATAAACGCTTTGTGTATAAAGTGCTAATGGAATTAGCAAACAAGCTCCGTCACTCCACGTACCGACCGTGCCTCCGTAACTTCCATTACGTTGTTTTAATAATCCTCCGTACTCTCCTTTTCTCCGTGTGACATTTCGTCAGAGACCTAAGCTTAGGCGAATCGTTATCATTTCAAATATCTGAAACCCTAAATTATTTCTCCATTCCTTTGTATTTCTGTAAGAAAACATTATATTTGCAAAGAACAAAGAAATAGAACTCTATGCCTACAATCGCACTACTAATACTTAATGAACATAGCTATGATGTCGGGCTACTCAACCAATGTTTCGGACTGTTCATTGGGTGAATTACCTCCAAAAATATAAAATAAAAATAATGAAAAGCATCCTACTAAAAATCTTGTCAATAATAAGTCCTGTTATTATCCTTGCAGCTTTGGGCATTATGCAGGGAGTATGGTTTGATGTAGAGGAGTCTATTGAAAGAGGAGATACAGACGTTTTTCATCCCTCTTTAATCCAATATCTATTGTATTATTTAGTAAGTATAATCTTGCTTGTGCTTTCTTGTTTGCTGCTAAAACATGAATATAGAAAGACCTCATCTGCTTTTTTACGAGTGGTATATGCTACTATTTTAGTATTAGATATTGGTATTATACTGATATGTTTCCTTGCTCTTTAAGCTCAATTACCTTATTGTTCGGACAAACGAGGCGATATCTTCACCATTGTTTTAATGATACGATATTGACTTATCGGGCTTCTGGTATTAGGTAACGCCCGTGCTCTACAGTACAAGACGA
Organism: Prevotella jejuni; assembly: GCF_900187995.1. GTDB lineage: Bacteria > Bacteroidota > Bacteroidia > Bacteroidales > Bacteroidaceae > Prevotella > Prevotella jejuni. The sequence goes on along the minus strand of NZ_FZNZ01000019.1, from coordinate 23,763 downwards.
CTACAAATGTACAAATTATTTTCCAATTCTTTCATTTTGATTTGAACTTCTTTGGGGTTTAATAAAGCAACTTAAAGAATTGAGCTAAGCCTTCGCACGATATGTGCGGAGCCTTCGCACATGTCGTGTTGATGCTCCGCACATATTGTGTTGAGGGTTTAGCCGCCCCTCAACCACTTCTTTTATGGTTCTTCTTAAGTATGAAGTGATAAACTAAAACTCTTACATAATAAGGCACACGGAGCGACGGAGAGGACGGAGGTAAAGGCATAGCACGGAGGTGCCGACGGCACATAGAGCGACAGAGGCGTGGCGTACAGATTCCTGATAACTCTGTTGGGATAAACGCTTTGTGTATAAAGTGCTAATGGAATTAGCAAACAAGCTCCGTCGCTCCACGTACTGACGGTGCCTCCGTGCCTTCCGCTTTGTTTTTAATAATCCTCCATTCACTCCGTACCTCTGTGTGACATTACGTCAAAGTTCTAAACTTAAGAGATACTTTCCTTATCACTCCAATTTTCAAAAAAACCTCTTTTACTGCACAGGGGCTTGTGCATAGACCTTCAAGCCGAACTCGTTGGCGTATGCATAGACGTGTTCGAGGATGTCAGCCATGGCATGCTCGTAAGGAATCCAGTCTTTCTGACGTAGGAAGAAGTAAAGTTCCATAGGGATACCCGCCTGTGTTGCCTCCAATTGACGTACGAGGAGAGACATCTTCGCATTGACATCCTCACGCTTGGCAAGGTAATGCTCTATGTAACGACGGAAGAGAGCAGTCGTCACAACCTCACCCTTGAGGTCGTCCGCCTTAGCAAGTCCCTTATCAATTAGCTGTTGCTTGAGTCCATCGTCAGCAATACGAATACTGCGAACATCAAAGTAAATCATCTTCTTGACCCTTTGTCCCTCTACATCATCTACCCCCTTCCAGTTTTGGAACATTCCACTAACCAATGTAAGAGGCGGTACGGTGGTAATCGTATTATCTGCTTGACGAATCTTTACAGTTGTGAGTGTGATATCAATGACCGTTCCATCCACGAAGCCGCCAGGTAGAGTAATACGGTCACCAATATGTATCATCTCGTTACTCGTCAGACGGACACCAGCAACAAGACCATCAATCGTGTCCTTAAAGACTAACATAAGAACGGCAGAGGTAGCTCCTAAGCCAGCCAACAACGTCATCGGACTACGATTAATAAGGATTCCAACCACCACAATCACAGCAATAAAGATAGCAAGAATCTTCAATACGCCACAGAAAGACTTAAGATAAAGACTCGTTGAGTCACCGGGTTTCGTGTTGAGATAGCGCAGACGGTCGATGAGTTTCGTCACGAGTCGCGTCGTTGCTACGGTAAGATAGACAGCAGTTATTCGTGTCAAAGCCACCTGTACGACATGGTACTGATAGAAGACAAGCGGCATCAACTGCCATATCACCAAGGCAGGGACAATGTGGCAGGCAGTGTGCAGCACTTGATGGTCAAGGACTACATCGTCCCATCGAGCTTGCGTACGCTTTACCAGACGAAGAACAAGGGGAACAAATAAGTATTTACAGATTCGTTCGGCAATGAAAGCCAACAAGATTGCTACTAAAGTCAATAAGACATGACGCAATACAGGAACGGTATGACCATGTACACCGATTGACTCAATGATGTTCTCGACGAAGATTCTTATCTCTTCAAGGACATCTTCAAGGAGATGATGGGGAAGCTTTGGTATCATAAATTCTTTTCTTTTTAAAGGTTTATTGGGCTATTAGGCTAATTGGGCTAATAAGGCTAATAAGCCAAATTAGCCTAATAAGCCCTATTGGCACAACGCCACACAAATCTTGTTTTGGAAATTGCGCATTGGTCCATTGCTGAGTCCACCATTATTAATAATAGAGAAACAAAGCAGATGACCGTTGGAAGCAGTGAGATAACCAGCCAGTGAGCTGACACCCTTCACCGTTCCAGTCTTCGCCTTCACATTACCAGCAGCAGCCGTTCCACGCATACGACTACGCAGTGTTCCGTCTACGCCAGCTATCGGTTGTGACTCAAGATAGGCCTCATAGATATCAGGACGCTGATAGACATAACGCAAGAGCTTCACCTCAAGTTCGGTCGTCACATAATTATATAAAGACAAACCAGAACCATCAGCAACATTATAGTCGCGAGGGTTTAGGCCAATACGGCTAAAGAGGGCATTCTCATACTGGCGTGCTGTCTTCGCACTCGCCCATCGTGTGCCACCATTAGCAGCCAACTGATAGAACATAGACTCTGCATAGAGGTTATCACTCACCTTCATCATACGATGGAGCACCTGCCGAATAGAATGTGTACGTGTCGTTAGCAACTGTGCATTAGCGGGTAACTGACGTTCGCCAGTAGAGCCATTCAGCGTCACACCCATATCTTCTAACTTACGAGAGAAACGATAGGTAAACTCGTCCTTACCATCCACAAGCAAAGGGGAGAGATTAGGATTCTTATCATCCCAACACCAACCCTTACCCAAACGGTCACGATCCTTAAAAGAGAGGTCGGCATAAACACTACCTTCTATCGTCTTGATACCTAAATCACGTACGGCACGTGCCATCTCAGTCACGTCTGATGAGGAGAGCATTGGGTCCATACCGCCAACGCAATAGAGGTCGCCACGCAACACTTGGGTAGAGTCGTCAATCTCACCACTATAATAGAGACGTGTCTTAAAGTCGTAATCAGCACCGAGCTTATCGAGAGTTGCAATGGCTGTAACACATTTCATCGTAGAAGCAGGGCGCAAGTGGAGGCGTTCACGGAACTGGTAGACAGGAACATCGTCCGTCAAGTCCCATACCATAACACTTGTTTGTACCGTCTCTAAGAGCGCACTTCGGAGTATTCCATCCAGTCGGGCTGTGATATTTTCCTTCCAACTAAGATGGCTATCAGTGGTGAAAGCAGGGATAATACTATCTGTATCTTCCTCTTCCTCACCACTATCATCAGTATCTAAGGCGGCGACCTTCGGTTGTGTGACGACCACAGCCTTAGGATGCAGGATGTTAGCAACCTCCGTACTATCCAAATATACCTGTGCCTGTGTAGGCAGACTCAACACGACACCGACGACCAGTGCCGATAAGTATTTCAATCTCATACTTTGTTATCTTTCTTTTCTATTCGTTTTTCCAGTGCTGACAAGAAACTGTCGACATTATCAGGTTGTACGCTGACAACACTACCATCTGTCATCTCTAACAGTGCGTAATAGCCCAAACGAAAGGCAAACGGTCGCTTCTCAACCCTCTTCACATCAGAGAGGACAACCCGCTTGGTGCGTCCTATGCGTCCTGTCATCACCAGTAGCGTAGCCTCATCTGTCAACACATATTTAGAGTGAATGGCACGGTCTACTGCTCTGAGCGTCACAATGATAAGTAGAAAGCCTAATAAGACCATCACACTGTTCGTACGATGCCACAGACAGAAGAAGGCACCAAGCCCAAAAACCACGATGGCGCCCATGTCATTTACCGTTACTTTATGTTGGAAAGTTCTCATATTACTTGCAAAAGTACAAAAAAAAGCCTTTGCACATCCATCTATTACATAAAAAGATAATGGCAACCAACATGTGGTTGCCATTATTAGGGGGGAAGGTTATTAGCCTAATTGGGCTTATTAGCCTAATTGGGCCAATAGATCTAATAAGTCAAATAACCTTAAACCAAAGTTGCAATAATATCCTCACGGCTACCTGGCAGCATGTCAATGACAGGAATCTCAGGCATTGTGTAGCATCCAGGAGCAAGGCGCATACTTGCACGAGCCACGTTAACAAGCACCTGTGCAGTAAGCGCAGGGTTATTGATAGACATATCGAAAGAGAAATGCTGGTTGTGGGTCTGACCACTAACACCCTTACGAGTCATGTGAACGCCATGACCAACATCATTCAAAGCAGCCACACTTGGTACGGCAAAGACGTGCAACTCGTCGTGAGCAAAGTAATCGTCAGCCTTAAGATCCTTTGTTACATCCTCAAGGTTAGCGCCCTCTTCCAACTCAACATAGACCATACGACGATGGATACCCTCGCCGAGAGGAATCGTCATAGAGAGTGCATCCTTCACTCCCTTCTTACTACGAGCAACCACAGAGTGGCCCATTGAACGGCCAGGACCAAAGTTTGTATAAGAAAGCCCCTCTGGTGCAAGACTCTCTAACAAGACACGTACGACAGAGTCTGAGCCTGGATCCCAACCAGCAGAGATAACACTAACGGTATTGGTGCGCTTGTTGTTCTCCATCTGCTTGGTACGATAGTCGAGGATAGAACCATGAATATCGAAAGAGTCTACTGTATTAATACCCAAAGCAGAAATCTTCTCTGCATATTCTGGGCAGCTACGTGTTGGTGTAGCAAGTATAGCCACGTCAACATCCTTCAGCTTAGTTATATCATCAACAACCTCGTATGGGGTCAGTGCTAATGGTTTGTCCTTGTCCCCCTGACGGCGAACGATACCTGCAATCTCAAAATCCTTTGCTGCTTCAAGTGCCTGAACACTGTAAACACCAATGTTACCATAGCCTACAACGGCTGCTCTTATCTTTCTCATTTTTCTTTACTTTTATAAAGTTTAGCTCTCTTATGTCTTGCAAAAGTAACGTTTTATTTGTGAAAAGTATCGTTTTAGCCACATTTTTAACAATATTATATAGTAAGGAGGATAATGGCTTTATTACTTGCCCATCAACTATTCCCTCCCCGTCAACGTCCTTTGTGGTACAATCCAGTTGGTAGTTGGTGGGTACGGTACACTTTCTTTTTCTATTTTATACCTTGATAATACAATAATTTATATCCCTGCTACGTTATTAATCTTGTATATACAAAACCCCTTACCACGGTAAGGATTATTTTTATTAGATTATGATTGAATACATCAGGGGCGAATTGGCTGACCTGACACCTGCTTTGGCTGTTGTCGAGGCACATGGTGTAGGCTATGCACTGAACATTTCGCTCAACACTTATAGCGCCATACAAGGCAAGAGCTCAGTGAAACTTTATGTACACGAGGCTATTATGACAGGTGGACGCGACGATAACTATACACTCTATGGCTTTGCCAATAAGCAGGAACGTTCGCTCTATCGACTGTTGATTACCGTCTCTGGCGTCGGTGCTAATACCGCTCGTATGATTCTCTCATCGCTGACACCAGCCGAACTATGCAATGTCATTGCCAATGGTGACGAGAAGATGTTGAAGACGGTGAAGGGAATCGGACTCCGTACAGCACAACGTATCATCGTTGACTTGAAGGACAAGATTATGCAAAGTGGTATTGCTGACGAATTACATGTTAGCAGTCAGCCTAACACGCCAGCTGTCAACGCTGCTATCAAGGACGAAGCCGTCAGCGCATTGACGATGTTGGGGTTCTCTCCTGCCCCATCTGCAAAGGTTGTTGTGAGTATCCTCGCTGAACAACCAGACCTACCAGTGGAACAGGTTGTTAAGTTGGCGTTGAAGATGATTAAGTAAAACCGAACCAACCAACTGATCACACAGCTGGCCCCTCCCCCATCCCCTCCCCCAAAGGGAGGGGCGTGATTACCGCCTACAACTGCACCTTGCGGTATGTTAAGGCTTATCATCAGTTAGGACTATCCACTGATACCTATACAAGTCTATCCCAAAAGAGATTGAAAAGGTGTCAAACCACTTATCTTCTTGAAAAGAAAGTATTACATATCCATCCTTATTATCACACTTCTCGGCAGTATCGGACTGTTGAGTTGGGGACGCTCGGCACTTGGTTTTGCACCGATTGCTAAACTCGTCTATATGGTGGCACCACCAGACACGGTTAAGAAAGCGAAGCCTATTGAAGTGGAGATCGATGAGGAGACTATTCCTGACTCTTTGCTACATCCTCGTTGGAAGGTACAGCGCACAACCCCGATTACCTACGACGACCTCAAGGAGAACTCTACCGACCTTATACGACCAGAGAATATGCGACAGACTGTGGAGTATAACGACTCGCTCGACCGCTATATCATTGGTTATAAGATTGGTAAGACCTACGTGATGGCGCCAATCATGATGACGCCAGAAGAGTATCGGAAGTGGACGGAGAAGCGTAGCTTTACAGATTACTACCGTTCAAAGAACCAAGAGATACTTAGGGAGAAAGGTAAGGATAAGTTCGACTTTACTGATATGCACTTCTCATTGGGTCCTGCTGAAAAGATATTCGGTCCTGGTGGTGTACGTATTAAGACACAGGGTTCGGCTGAATTGAAGTTCGGCGCAAACATCAAGAACATTGATAACCCATCACTGCCTATCCGTAATCGTAAGACAACGGCAATGGACTTTGATGAGAAAATCAATGTCAACGTGAATGGTAAGGTGGGTGATAAGGTGAACATGAACCTTAACTACAACACTGATGCTACCTTCGACTTTGACACACAGAACTTCAAACTGAGATATGAAGGTAAGGAAGATGAGATTATCAAACTCGTTGAGGGTGGTAATGTTACCTTCCCTTCAAACAACTCTCTCGTACAAGGAGCATCTGCTCTCTTCGGTATTCGTACTGATATGCAGTTTGGTAAACTGAAGTTACAGACCGTATTGTCACAAAAGAAGAGTTCTAATAAGAGCGTTAGTTCACGTGGTGGCAAACAGCTTACACCATTTGAGATTGATGCTGCTGATTATGAAGAGAATCATCACTTCTTCCTCTCACAATATTTCCGCGACAACTATGACGCGGCTATGAAGTCATTGCCTAACCTCAAGACTGGTGTTACGATTAATCGTGTGGAGGTATGGGTGACGAATAAGACTGGAACAACCAGTAACACGCGAAACATTGTTGCACTGACCGACCTCGGTGAAAACAAGAAGATTAGCCGTACTGATCTGTGGGGAACTGGTAACGGACCCGTACCAACAAACAATGCCAATACAGAATACACCACTATTACACAGACCTACCCTGCTGCTCGTAACATCGACCAAGTGACGAGTATTCTTGATGGCGCAGGTCTTGTGGGTGGTAACGACTATGAAAAGTTGGCAAATGCCCGACTGCTCAATAGTTCTGAATACACGGTCAACAATGCCTTGGGTTATATCTCACTGAAAAGCGGACTACAGACTGATCAAGTATTAGCGATTGCCTACGAATATACATACGGTGGCGTTACCTATCAGGTGGGTGAGTTTGCCAGCGACCGTACCAATATCAATGAGGCACTCTTCGTCAAGTCATTGAAGAACACCAGCAATAATCCTAAGCAGGGAAACTGGGACTTGATGATGAAGAACGTCTATTACCTTGCTTCTAACATTGAGCGTGATAAGTTCCGCCTTGACGTGAAGTATCAGAGTGATACGACAGGTGTCTATCTGTCATACATTCCAGAACCGCAAGTAAAGAACCAAACGCTCATCAAACTTCTCAATGCTGACCGATTGGATAACAATAACAATCCACATTCCAATGGTTATTTTGATTACGTTGAGGGATATACTATCAGCAACGGACGTGTGTTCTTCCCTATGGCTGAACCTTTCGGTAATGGACTTCGGAAAGCATTGACAGATAAGGGGGTTACTACAGCTATTGCGAATAAGTACGTTTTCGAACAACTTTACGATTCAACAAAGACTATCGCTAAACAGATTGCCGAGAAAGATAAGTTCGTCCTTGTTGGACAGTATCGTGGTTCGGCTGCAAACGTTATCTCCCTTGGAGCCTATAACGTTCCACAGGGCTCGGTAATAGTAACTGCGGGCGGTGTAACCTTGAATGAGGGTTCTGACTATAGCGTTGATTACAGTGCTGGTGAGGTGACAATCCTTAATCAGAGTATTATCGATGCAGGTACAGCAGTCAATGTATCATTAGAAAGCCAGAGTGCTTATCAACAGGAGCGTAAAACGATGATTGGTGTAAACTGGGAGTACGACTTCTCGAAGGACTTCCAGATTGGTGGTACCTTCATGCACCTCTCTGAACAACCGTTGACAACAAAGGTCAATATGGGTTCTGAACCACTCAACAACACCATTTGGGGACTGAATATCAACTGGAAGAAAGAGAGTCAGTGGCTTACGAATATGCTCAATAAGATTCCATTCCTACACGTAACACAGCCTTCTTATATCACTTTCTCTGCTGAGTTTGCACAGTTATTGGCTGGTCAGAGCAAGGGAACACAGGACAATGCTTCTTATCTCGATGACTTTGAGGGATCAAAGACTACCATCGATGTAAGTCAGCCAACCTCTTGGATTATCTCAAGTGTACCATCAGACTTCCCTGAGTATTCAGATAAGACAACCCTTCGCAGTGGCTTCAACCGAAGTCTTTTGGCATGGTACACTATCGACCCACTCTTCACTCGTCGTAGTAGTTCGCTGACTCCAGGACACATTAAGAGTGACCTTGAACAGCTCTCTAATCACTATGTACGTGAGATTCCAGTTACCGAATTGTTCCCAATTCGGGACCGAAACTACAGTGGTTCTACCTCTACATTGAATATTCTCAACCTCGCTTACTATCCTTCTGAGCGTGGACCTTATAACTTCAATCCAAATATTGACGTTAACGGACATCTCACGAATCCTACTGGAACATGGGGAGGTATGATGCGTAAGTTGGATACTAACGACTTCCAGACAGCTAACATTGAGTATATAGAGTTCTGGATGCTCGACCCATTCATCTACTCCAACCGACTGCCAAATGCGAACCAGTATGGTGGTGACTTCTATATCAACCTTGGAGAGGTATCTGAGGACGTACTGAAAGATGGTAAGAAGTTCTACGAGAGTGGTATGCCTGTAGATGGTAGTCACTCATGGACAACTACACAATGGGGTAAAATACCAACACAAAGTACGATTACTTACGCCTTCGCAACCTCAAAGGGTAGTCGTGCGAAACAAGATGTCGGCTTTAATGGATTGACTGATGAGGAAGAACAGCAGTTTGCTTCTTATCAGAACTTCCTTACAGCTGCTCGTGCTAATACCAATCAGGCTATCTTCGACTCGATATGGGCAGACCCTGCCAATGATGACTACCACTATTTCCGTGGTTCTGATTGGGATGCAAAGAAGGCTTCTATCCTTGAACGATATAAGCGCATCAACAACCCACAGGGTAACTCACCAGACAATGACAACAACAACGAGCGTTACGATACCTCGTATAAAACAACGCCTGATGTAGAGGATATCAATCAGGACTATACGCTGAACGAATATGAGAAATACTACCAGTATCATATTAGTATTCGTCCACAAGACCTTGTCGTAGGTCAGAACTTCATTGTTGACAAGCGTGTAGCCTCAGCCCCACTGCGTAAGGGTGGATCTGAACCTGTCACATGGTACCAGTTCCGTATTCCTTTAGAGGAGTTCCAGAAGCGTGTGGGTAATATCAGCGACTTTACCAGCATCCGCTTTATGCGTATGTTCCTCACTGGTTTTGCCAAGCCCATCGTACTCCGCTTTGGCACTTTCGACCTTGTAAGTGGTAAGTGGCGTCAGTATCAGCAGAATCTTACCAACTCTGCAAGCAACTCGGGTACGATGTCAGTGAGTGCTGTGAGCCTTGAAGAGAATAACGACAAGGTTCCTGTTAACTATGTATTACCCCCTGGTATTCGTCGTGGACAAGATCCTAACCAGCCACAATTGGTCGAGGAGAATGAGCAAGCGCTCTCTATGGTTGTCAACAATCTTGGACCCGGTGAGTCAAAGGCTGTCTATAAGAATACAACCCTCGACCTTCGCCAGTACAAGCGTCTGCAGATGTTCGTACACGCTAACGCCTTTGAACAGAATACAACCAATCTTACGGATAACCAGTTGGCTGTGTTCATCCGTTTGGGTTCTGACTACAAGAACAATTACTACGAGTATGAAATTCCTTTGAAACTGTCAGCTCCAGGTCATTACGATACAAACACAGGGAAAGAGCGACGTATTGTATGGCCAGAGGAGAACATGCTTGATATTCCATTGAAGCTCCTCACCTCCGTGAAGAAGCAACGCAATCAGGCACGTGGAGCAGGTACAGCAAGCTATAACCGTGCTTTCTCTGTATACGACACCGATCATCCTGCTAACAAAGTAACGGTGATGGGTAACCCAACTCTTGGTGAAGTGAAGACGATGATTATTGGTGTTCGCAACCTTTCCAGCAGTCAGAAGAGTGGAGAGGTGTGGGTGAATGAGCTACGTCTACGAGAGTTTAATAACGAAGGTGGATGGGCAGCAAGAGGTCAGCTCAACCTACAGTTGTCTGACTTCGGTACTGTAGACGTCAATGCCAGCCACAGTACTGATGGCTTCGGTGGTTTGGAACAGGGTGTTAACGAGCGACAGCAGGAGTCTAAGACGGATGTTTCTGTCACCACAAGCCTTGAGTTAGGAAAGTTCTTCCCTGACAAAGCAAAGGTCTCAGCACCATTATATTACAGCGTAACCAAGAGCGAGAGTCGTCCTAAGTATAATCCACTCGACACGGATATGGAATTGAAGGATGCCCTTGATGGTACTGCAAACCGTCAAGAGCGTGATTCTATTGAGTCTATTGCCATTACGAAACGACTGACAACGAACTTCTCTTTGTCTAACGTACGTGTTGGTATTCAGACGAAGAACCATCCTATGCCATACGACCCTGCCAACTTCTCATTCTCTTATAGCCACTCTCACTCTCACACATCGGGTGAGACAACGGTCTATGAGAATGAAGACAACTGGCGCGGAGCATTGAACTATAACTGGACCCCAGTATATAAGTCTTGGGAACCTTTCAAGCGTCTTATCAAGAGTAGGTCGAAATGGTTTGAAATCCTCAAACGCTTCGGACTGAACTGGCTTCCACAGAACGTAACCTTCAACACAGAAATGGTGCGCAACTACTACGAGTTGCAGGAACGTGATATGGAATCAACTGAGAACAGTCTGCTCCCACTTACCTTTAGCGAGCAGTTCCTTTGGAACCGTGACTTTGCTCTACGTTGGGACTTGACACGCAATCTCCACATGAACTTCCAAAGTGCGACACACGCTGAGATTGAAGAACCTTACACACCTATCAATAAAGACCTCTATGCCGATCGTTATCAGGCATGGAAAGACTCAGTATGGACAAGTATTAAGCACTTCGGTACTCCACTCGATTACCAACAGAACTTCACACTTTCTTATCAGCTTCCACTCAATCTGCTACCTATCTTTGATTGGGTAAATGCTGATGCAAATTATACTGCATCTTACACTTGGGTACGTGGAACGAGTCTTGATAATGGTACTTCGCTCGGTAATACCATCACAAATAACCGTGCTTTGAACATCAATAGTAGTTTCAACTTTGAACGACTCTATAATCATATACCTTTCTTAAAGAAGACTAACGAACGCTTCAACCGTACTCGCCCAACTCGTCCTAAGCTGACAGCAGAACAGAAGAAGGCGGAGAGAGAAAAGAAAGAAAAAGAAAGGAAGGAGAAAGATAAAGACGACGACAAGAAGAAAGCACTGCCAAAGAACCAGAAGAGCTTTGAAAAGGAAATCGTTATCAATGCCGATTCTGCTATCCTTGTTTCACATGGTAAGAATACAAAACGCCTTATTGTCTCTGCTAAAGACGAAAGAGGAAAGGCTATCAAGATTAAGTATCGTAAGGTAGGTGATACGCAGTTGAAAGTCTTTAATCGTACTGACTCTGCCATCCGCATGAAACTTACCGTAACACCTAAGGAACCACTCGATAATAAGGGTTGGTATAAGACCGCACAATGTGTGGCACGTGCACTGATGATGGTACGTTCGGCAAGTATTTCTTATCGTGATCAATATGCAATGGCACTGCCTGGATTTATGCCAACGGTGGGTGATGCCTTTGGACAGACACGTGGAACAGGTGCCTTATCACCAGGTCTTGACTTTGCTTTCGGTCTTATTGATGATGATTATATCGGTAAGGCACGTGATAACAACTGGTTGCTTATGAACGATAGTGTGGCTACACCTGCTGTCACTAACCATACAGAAGACTTGCAGATTCGCATGACACTTGAACCATTCAAGGACTTCAAGGTTGACCTTACTGCCAGTCGTATGCAGACTACCTCACGAAGCATCCAATATATGTACACGGGTACGCCTACAACACAGAGCGGTTCACTTACCATGACAACCCTATCATTAGGTACTGCATTCGAAAGTCAGGGCAATGCCAACAACGGCTATCATAGTCCAACGTTTAATCGTTTCGTGCAGTCACTTGATAGTTATCGCAATCGTGTCGAGGCACAATATAACAATGCAACCTACCCTGCTTCGTTTGGTGGCGGACACTTCACTCCTGCAGTAGGTGCTGTTAATAAGTATAGTGCAGATGTTATGGTTCCAGCTTTCCTCAATGCATACACCAGCATGAGTGGAAACGGACTCAACATCTTCCCTTCTCTGCGCAGTTTGTTGCCTAACTGGTCTATCCGTTACAGTGGTCTTTCACGCTTGCCATTCTTTGAACAGTTCTTCAAGAGTGTTAACATCAATCATGCTTACCGCAGTATCTTTGCTATCGGTTCTTATCAGAGCTATAGTACATGGCAGGAATACATGAACGGACTCGGTTTCATTACTGATGCAACTACGGGTAACCCTATCCCAAGTTCGATGTATAACATCTCACAGGTGAGTATCAACGAGGCTTTCTCGCCTCTGTTAGGTGTTGATGTAACTCTTCAGAACAACCTAACAGCACGCTTGGAGTATCGCCAGACACGTGTATTATCACTCTCGATGACCAGTGTACAGTTGAATGAAGCCTCATCAAAAGACTGGGTTATCGGTATTGGTTATAGAATCAACGACTTCAATCTTTTCAACAATGGTACACGACGTGTGGCTAAGAGTAAGAAGAAAAAGACATCAGACTCCTCACAGCAAGACAACAGTTCGTCTCGTCAGAATAACGGATTGAACCGTGACCTCAACCTACGCCTTGACATGAGCTATCGCCAGCAGGCATCGCTCACACGTGACATTGCATCGCTGACATCAGCAGCTTCAAGTGGTAATACTGCGTTCAAGTTCTCTTTCTTGAGCGACTACACCCTGAGCCGCTTAGTTACTGCCAGCCTCTACTACGACTTGCAGATCAATACTCCGCTCCTCTCATCTGGTAGTTATCCTACTACCACCCACGACTTTGGTGTGAGCCTAAGACTTAGTCTGACAAGGTAAAAGACTTTGAGGTTAGGCATAAGTGACAAAAAATGCTTCTTCCGAAATATGGAGTGATAAAGTAAGCCTACTATATATAAAAGGCACACAGAGAGGGGGAGAACACGGAGGTGAAAGCATAAAAGACAATATCACGGAGGTGCCGAAGGCACAAAGAGCGACAGAGGCGTAGTACACATATTGCTGACAGCTTTGGTTATAAATGTTTTAATAAATCTTGCAAGCCACAACTTTGTAATGAAGTAGACAAAAAAATTAATAAAACTCGTAAATATCCTCTGTTCCTCCACGCACCAACGGTGCCTCTGTGCCTAACGATTTCTGCTATATAAAAACTCTGTACTCTCCATTTCTCTGTGTGACCTTTTTTCAAAGTTCTAATCTCAAAAGGTATTACTCCAAATTGCTGAAGACCTCTTTTTAGATGTCTCAAAGTGACAGACGACTATAAACTCTTACATCTTGTGATTTATTAACCAAAACGCATTGCTATGACAAGCTCAAAAAAGTTCGCGAACAAATTCAAAAAAGTTCGCGAACTTTTTTGAATTTGTTCGCGAACTTTACATTGAATATCTTAGACTGACGAATTGTGTCTTTATTAATCTGCAGGAACAGGACCAGGATTTTCGTTCTTTTTCTCTGTCTTCTTTTCCTTCTTTGTTTTCTTTTCCCCTGGTGTTACCTGCTCAAAGGTAACATCGTTCAGTGTGAAATACTTACGAGAGGCAAGAAGTTTCACAACAGGCTTCTCAATGTGTTGTTGTGCACGAAACTGTTCACCTTTCAAGACAGCCTTACTCTTAAACGAAGGAGTCAATGTTCCAAGGTCGCCAAACTCTACGATGTCACCATTGGCAACAATGTCACGAGCAGTTTCGCTGGCAAGATTAAGCACAGCAGCTACCTCTTGCGCATTAAAGGTTGTTGACTTTGAAATACGTTCACAAAAGTTGCGGAAGTCTATACGCTGCCTACCCGTCGGGCGCGCTACGATTACAGTCTTCCCAGCCTGTTTTCCAATGTTCAACTTCTGTTCTTTTAAGATAAATTGAATAGGTTTATTAGCCATATTGTTATTAAGGTGGTCTCTCTTTGTGATAACTCCGTGGGCTCGAGACCTTTTAGCCCACGGAGCGTTACTGTTTCTAATTATTTATGGAATTATCATACATCAATAATGAACAAAAGGGCGGACAAACATACGACTGTCACTACTCTTATTCCCTTGAACCACATAATTTCTAGCAAACATATGCAACATCGACCATCCACCCATATATTCGTTTTTAAAATTTTCATAACAATAAGCATAATATTGCGATGTAGAAAGCTCTGAAGATGAGGCATAAAGGCTTTTTCCTGCACCTTTGGAACGTTGACTAGTAAATTTAAGAGCATAGGTGTCAGGATAAAACATTTCATTTAGACTACCAGGTGCTGGCTTTTCTACATAATCAACATCTTCATTAATAAGATATACAAGGTTTTTGAAATAAAGATTCCATTCTCCAATAGATGGTAAATACCATTTTCCAATGTTAGCTCCTGTTATAGGGACACCAGCGTCATAATGGGCTGCAGCATAAAAGGCTGGATAGTTTATTGCATCATTTCCTTTTATAATACCATCAGTACTATAAGTTGTTGAATAAGTATATTCGTAACCTTTTAAATCAGAGAGGTGGTCACTTAGAGTCGCACTTGCAGTATTTGTTGTAACTACATTATCTTTTCCCCATTTAAAATTACTTATCGCACTAGGGTCAATATCTTTTATTGCTGCTGCAATACGTTTAGAGCGGCTCACTACCACTGCTATAGGTGTTTTAGAACTGAAGTTTGCATCAGTCTTCTGTCCGGTAGTTCCATCACTGAAAAGGTATATGTAATTATAGTGAACTTTCATCACTAAGCGATATGAATCATTCGAGGACATTGAGGCTAGCGCAGGGAATGTAACAGAACGACCTGTAATTGGTAATCGATAAGCAGTTCCACCAGTTATTGTAAATTTTAGATTAGCTCCATTTGTTTTTGGAAGAAAATAATAATAATCATTCCAACCTTCTGGAGCTGTTGGGGCATTAGTCCAAGAAGTCCCTGTTGTATAAGTAAAAGTAATATTGTCTGTAAATGGAACGGTTCCTGCTACCGCATAAGTTTGAGTGGATGTATTAAAGTTGATTTTTGAAGGTATATTAAGTGTAGAGGAGAAATTACCTGTCACATCACGTGGGGGAAAACCATCTGTTTGCATAACAACTTTAACTCGGCTTCCAACATGCTTCATCTGGAAAGCAACTTTTTGTTTCCTTGGTGTTGGGGTAATTACAACGTTCTTGGCTATACCTATACGTGCATTCTCGACATCACTACGATCAATACTCCAAGTTTCTCCATTAACCTGTACTTTTTCATTGCAGCAAACAAAGGTATATGTACCTGGTTCAAGACCAATTTCTTCATTGCTACTCGTAGGGGTAAATACATTACTTGTAACAGTTCCCTTTAAAGTACCTTTAAGACTTGTTCCCTGATAAGCATAAATAGTGTATGTGCCATTTGTTAAAGCACGTGTCATTGCTTTCCCTACTTTGTTAATTGTCTTAGTAGTATCACGCTGTAAACTAACTTCAGCATACATCATTTCCCCCATAGGAACAATTTGAGTTTTCTGTACTTGTGAATCAATAGTCGCACGCGTACCATGACTAATGGTATCATCTGTGTTATAGTCACTGAATGAAATCTCAAATTTAATATCTTTTGCAGCATTTACCTTGTTTGCAGTATTATTAACTACATCATCATTACTACAAGATATTGTTAGCATAGCAGCTAACATACATATAATAGAAAAAAAGTTTTTCATTTCTGTCATGAATTAATTATTCTTATAAATTTTATACACCAAATATCGATCTTCTATGGAGCAACTTCAGTAGACGATCCTACCCATTCTTCGTGATCGGCATTTATCTCCTTATCATTGTTCCAATTCTCTTCACTTGAACCTTGTGGATCTAGCGTTACGGAAGCACAAATAAATTTTTCGAATTGAAGCTCGTGTACTTTACACTCGGGACGTTCATAGACCCTTTTAAGTTTCTTTTTCATCATTGTTTTATTATTTAAAAATAGTTATTATTACGGGTCAGTCCTAAAACCCATTATTACGTGCTTAATCTCTCTTTATTTCAATTTTATATGGACACAAATAAAAGAACAAAGGAAACTCCTAAAAGTCCTTTGTTTACTAGGGTTTATACACGGCAAGCCTCGCGCGCGTACGAAAGAAATTAAAAAATAAATTAAACCTGCTCTACTAGAGAGAGAGAGAGAGAGTACAAAATTATTTGGAACTACCAAATAATTAGCTACCTTTTTTTCAACTTTCTTACTCTCGTTCATCAATGAATTAGATACAGCAATAGCGTGGCTAACACCTTTGTTTTGTAAGGTGCTACGCTTATTAAAATTATTATTTATTGCTTGTATCATCGTGATTAATCTCTAATTCGGACGCAAAAGTAACAAAAAATATTAAATCACCAAAGTAAATCAAGAAAAAAATAAAAACAACTATTTATGAAAGCACAGAAGTCGTGTGCTCCTGACATTTTCCTACAATGCACCTTAAAAAGTCCTTGTGTCATTTTTAGACAAGCATCTTCTGCATCTGAACAAACGCTCTATTAGCTTGTAAAAGACGCCCTTTTGAAGGGTTACTAACGCCCTTTAAGAGTCCTATTAAGCACCTTTTCTTGCGCTAATTTATAATCAACTGATAGTCTGTTATTTACAAACTCAGAAATAAAAGTATTGACTTGTCTTTTCAATATGAGAAAAACTCGACTTTATGTAAGTATTTTTCAAACCACTAAACAGTCATTATCGGTTTATAAAGAAACGTCTTTCTTCTTAAAAGCAAAAACAGACTGCCGTGTCTTAAGGACAAAAGCAGTCTGTTGGGAAAGTATTTTAGAATTTGAAAACTATTAAAGAGGATACTCGTCAAAGGCGTAAAGCACTGTTGAGAGATAACGCTCACCTGTATCTGGCAGCAAGGTTACGATGGTCTTACCTGCATTCTCAGGACGCTTAGCAATCTCGGTAGCAGCAAAAGCAGCAGCACCAGAAGAAATACCAACCAACAAACCTTCTTGTTGTGCCAACTGACGACCAGCAAGGATAGCTTGATCATTCTCTACTTGGAATATCTCATCAACATATTTTTTATTGTAAGTGTTTGGCACAAAGCCTGCACCAATACCCTGAATCTTATGTGGTCCACTCTCGCCACCACTCAATACAGGAGATGAGGTTGGCTCAACAGCAATAACCTTCACATCAGGATTCTGCTCCTTGAGGTAGCGACCGATACCACTCACCGTACCGCCAGTACCTACACCAGCTACAAACACATCAACCTTACCATCTGTATCGCGCCAAATCTCAGGGCCAGTAGTAAGATAGTGACGTTCTGGATTAGCCTGATTCTCGAACTGCTGAAGGATAATACTACCTGGAATAGAATCTCTCAACTCCTCCGCAGCCTTGATAGCACCCTTCATACCATCCTTTCCACTTGTCAACTTCACCGTAGCACCGTAAGCCTTTACAAGGTTGCGACGCTCCACACTCATAGTCTCTGGCATGGTGAGAATAAGCTTATACCCCTTCACTGCTGACACCAAAGCTAATCCAACACCTGTATTTCCACTGGTTGGCTCAATGATTGTAGCTCCTGGCTTTAAGAGTCCTTTAGCCTCAGCATCCTCTATCATAGCCAATGCTATACGATCCTTCACACTACCACCAGGATTGAAATACTCAACCTTTGCAAGAACAGGAGTCTTGAGTCCTCTTTCTGCAGAGAATTTATTAAGTGCTAACAGTGGTGTATTACCGATAAGTTCTGTGAGTTTGTTTACTACCTTTGCCATATTCTTTTGAGTTTTGATTTCTTACTAATTGTTTACGGATGCAAAGGTACAGACATTTACCAACATGTGAAATACTCTCTTTATGTTATTTAGCATACCACAA
The DNA here is from genome assembly GCF_900187995.1 of Prevotella jejuni. GTDB lineage: Bacteria > Bacteroidota > Bacteroidia > Bacteroidales > Bacteroidaceae > Prevotella > Prevotella jejuni. The sequence goes on along the minus strand of NZ_FZNZ01000019.1, from coordinate 5,403 downwards.
ACGTGGTATTTGTATTAAAATAAAGCATTCTTATTGCCATTAACGCAAAATTCCTTATATTTGCACTACGATTGTCACAATATCTACGAGTATGCAGAAATACGCAGATTACATAGAAGAGATTGAGATTGACTCGCTTTGGAGCGGGAAGAAACATATCCGTTGGACACTGGACCGACAGGTGAATATCCTCAGTGGTATCAATGGTGTCGGGAAGAGTACCATACTTAATAAGGTGGTACGCAGCCTGTCGCAAGGTGGTGAATTCCCCAGCCATTCACTGAAGGGTGTCCGACTGAAGGTAAGTCCTAATGATGCGCGGTGGATACGTTATGATATTATCCGCTCGTTTGACCGTCCACTGATGAACTCGGATAGTATCAGCAAGATTAACGTCGATCTTGTTACAGAACTTGATTGGCAGCTTTTCCAACTCCAACGCAAGTATCTTGACTATCAGGTGAACATCGGTAATCGTATTATCGAGACCTTACAAAGTGGTGAGGCAGATGCTGCAGAGAAGGCGCAGCAGATTTCTCAACCTAAGAAACGCTTTCAAGACATCTTAGACGACCTCTTCACCGAGACAGGTAAGAAGATTATTCGCTCGGAGAATGAGATAAAGTTCTCATCACTCGGTGAAGTACTGGCTCCTTATCAGCTGTCAAGTGGCGAGAAGCAGATCTTGGTTATCCTGCTGACCGTATTGGTAGAAGACAATGAACATTACGTTCTCTTTATGGACGAGCCGGAAGTGAGTCTGCATATAGAGTGGCAGAAACGCTTAATCGACCTCATCTTAGAACTGAATCCAAATGTTCAGATTATCCTCACGACACACAGTCCAGCTGTCATCATGAACGGATGGATTGACCGTGTAACAGAGGTTACAGACATAACCGATAAATGATTGTCAGAAGGAGGGAGCAATGGGAAAAAGACTGAGCGACAACCTATCATCGGCTTATATTGATGCAGCGAACCGATTGAATGGTAAGCGGGCACGGAGAAAGATTATCGCATACGTGGAAGCGTATGACGATATCTTCTTTTGGCGCACTGTCTTGAGCGGTTTTGAGAACGAAGAGCGTTACTTTGAAGTGATGTTACCATCGCGATTGAACCTTACCAAGGGCAAACGGTCGGTATTAATGAACCTCGTTTCGCAGAATATTGGTGAGAACATGATTGCTTGCGTAGATGCTGATTATGACTATCTGCTACAAGGAACTACCCCACTATCCGATGAAGTGAACAACAACCCATACGTTTTCCATACGTATGCTTATGCCATTGAAAACCTACAATGCTATGCACCGAGCCTACATGATGTGACAGTAGCAGTAACGCTCAACGACCATTCTATCTTTAATTTCGAAGAGTTCCTTAAGCTATACAGTGAGAGTATACATCCCCTCTTTGTCTGGAGTATTTGGCATTATCGCCAAGGTATTCATCGACGTTTTACCATCTCCGACTTTAATCGAGTTGTGGAAATTGGTAATTTCTCTCTGCAAGGAGCAACTGAAAGTATTCAACGGCTGCGCCATAAGGTGCAGATGCGTGTACGACAACTACAAAAGGAGAATCCGAACGCAAAGGAAAGCTATCTAAAACTAAAAGACGAACTGCGTTCCTTAGGTGTTACACCTTCAACAACCTACTTATATATACAAGGTCATCATCTCTTTGATAACATAGTTGTACCAGTCTTGAAGCGGGTATGCGACCTTCTTGTGCGTGAACGTGAAGACGAGATTAATCGCAATGCAGTACACGATACGCAACGTCGCAACGAACTGTCAAGTTATGGTCATAGTACGGAGGCGATTATCCCTATGCTCCGTCGCAATGTTGGTTATACGAACGCCGAACCATTCCTGAGATTGAAAGAAGATATTTACACCTTCTTGAATCCACCATCACAACAACCAACAGACTAAGTTTTCTTTCATAACATCACCCTACCCCATGCTTCTACCTACACTTTCTTTACGAAGTGGGGCGTTATCTGCTGTAGTTTTATTATCTTTGTACTCAAAATCTAAACAATAAATTCTTACATGAAGAAGACTCTACTTTTAATCGCAACACTGCTGGCAAGTTATGTCGGCATGGCACAAGAGACTTACCATCCAACGGCTGAGAATCTTAAAGCACGCGAACAGTTCCAAGACGAGAAGTTTGGTATCTTTCTGCATTGGGGACTCTACTCAATGATGGGTACTACCGAATGGATTATGACCAACAGGGATATCAACTACAAAGAATATCCTAAGTTGGCAAAGACGTTCTATCCTTCAGAGTTTGATGCGGATGCTTGGGTAAAAGCTATCAAGGCTGCTGGTGCAAAGTATATCACCATTACAACACGTCACCACGATGGATTCTCACTCTTTAAGACAGCTACCAGCACGTATAATTCCGTTGATGGTACTCCTTTCAAACGTGACATCATTAAAGAAATGGCTGATGCTTGCCAACGTAATGGTATCAAGTTGCATCTTTACTATTCTCACCTTGACTGGGGACGTGAAGATTATCCAGTGGGAAGAACAGGAACTGGCACTGGTCGACCAAAAGAGAAGGCTAACTGGGCAAGCTACTATAAGTTTATGAACACACAGTTGACAGAATTGCTCACAAACTATGGAAAGGTGGGTGCAATCTGGTTTGATGGCTGGTGGGATCATGACAGTGATGCTAAGCCTTTCGACTGGCAGTTGGAGGAGCAGTATGCTTTGATTCATAAGCTGCAGCCACAGTGCCTCGTTGCTAACAACCACCATCATACTCCTTTCCCTGGCGAGGATATCCAAATCTTCGAACGTGACCTACCAGGTGAGAACAAGGCAGGTCTCTCTGGTCAGAGCATCGGTCGCCTACCCTTAGAATCATGCCAGACTATCAACGAGCATTGGGGGTACAACATCACCGATACCCTCTACAAATCACCAAAAGAGTTAATTCAAATGCTCGTTCGTGCTGCTGGAAAGAATGCCAACCTCCTCCTCAACATAGGTCCAGAACCAGGTGGTGCCCTTCCCGAACTTGCCCTCGACCGTCTTCAGTCCTTAGGTAAATGGCTAAACCAATATGGCGAAACCATCTACGGCACTCGTGGTGGCATCGTTGGGCCACATGAATGGGGAGTAAGTACACAGCGTGGTAACAAACTCTACATCCACATCCTAAACTGTATGGACACCAGCCTCTTCATCCCTACTGGCAACCACAAAATCAAGTCTGCCACCATCTTTGGCACCAACAAGCGTGTCAACTTCACAAAGACTGGTAATGGTATCACCCTTAATCTCGATACTGTCCCGACTGATATTGATTATATCGTTGAGTTGACGTTGTGATGTAGGCTTTCTCAGTTTATCATCTTTCAAATAACCCCTCAGCAACTAACTGGTTACTGGGGGGCAGATTATTGGTTTTGAACTCCGACGAGAAACACTATTGGCAGTACACCACATAGAACAAATTCAGTGTTTGACACCATAAGTGTACGTTTCAAAAGAATATTTTACCATGTAAATCGTTTTTATATACCAAGTCTAACTTTATTTTCTTTGAATCTTTGACTTTGAGCATTAGCTTTCAGTCTTTCCATCAAATATGCTGCTTCTCTTATTGTATATCCATTCTGACAATAAGCATTCGCTATTAACGAATATTCATTCGGTAACGAAGTCGCAAATATTCCTTTATCATCAGTATTGACCGACACATTTATTCCATTTGATAAAAAACGAAAGCAAGGATGAAAATTATATCCGTCAATAGGTCCTATCTTTACATTTGAAGAAGGATTTGATTCTATTGCAATCTTTTTCTTAACAATGATTGCCATCATATAATTTTGGATTTGCTCAACTATAGAAGATATATCCTTATGAAATATTAACACATCCACGACATTTCCTTTTTCCCATATATCTTTATTTGATAAATAGTTTATACATAGCTTTCCTACATCTTGGTCTTTTCTCGCCTTAACACAGTCTTCATCTATACATAAAGCAGTTTTATCCCAAAGCGATTTCTCAACAGATGTTATACAATCATCACTTCTCAACAACATAGACTGGTAGTATTTCTTTTCATCGTAATAGATACTATATCCTATCTCTTCGTATAATTCTTTGGACTTGTCCTTTAATTGTTTTTCAAAGTCCGAAGACATCCTTATTTGGGCTATTCTACATGTAGACAATATCCAAACAAGTACGTCAAGCATCCTCTGCTTAGACATAATTACTTGATAACCTCTATTCTGATAATAGGAATAAGTATCAGCACCTATTGCAATAGCATGTCCCAATCGACTCCCTCCTTTTAAGCCAAGAAATCGAATGGCGTCATCTATATTTTTTAAACCATCAGCAATATCATAGAAGTCCTCTCCTACATGATAAGTAAGATTCTTTAAACCTGTAGCTCTCGCATATCTGTATATATGTCCAAAAACAGCTGGTGGGCATTCTATCTCCTCTCCAGCAGCATCAATACCAACAATTTTATACGGTGGAACAAACAGACTATGCCCGATTCTGCGTTTTTCTACATAATTAAATGGACTTCGGGCTGTTCTGCGTTTTTCTGCATCATCCAACACTTTAAACAATTGGGTTACGTAATCTTGCTTGAAATCGAATCTCATACCAAAATTCTTTTTGTGGATTTTCTTTTCATTTTGCTTAATGAAATGGACTATAAACGTAAGACTATTGGTATTAATATCGCTTCGTTTAGATTTATGATCTAAAGAACACTCTAATCTGATATTAGGAATTCCGCCTGGCGTAACTCTTGCCTCAAAATAATCTCGAGTCTTTTCTCGAATTGAAGACTGAACAGCATACAAAGGATATATTTCTTGATACTTTCCACAATAATTGGACTTACGTGACTCATATATTTTGAAGTTCTCAAATCCATATAAGGAATTAGTTTGTACAAACTCTTTTCTTATTCTAATCTTCAAAGAGATATACAAAAACATCCAATCTGCAATTTTGACAATTTTGGGGATATCTTTCAAATAGCTTTTAAAAAAATCATATAAAAATTTTCGTTCTCCCTGATGTATTGAGTAGATATTGCTATACTGAGATTCTGTACTCGCATAATCGTATTTCTGATAATTGCTGTTCCTATAAAGAGAAATTTTACTTTGTAATTCTATCAAGTAAGAGACTCTAAGTTTATCATCATATATGATATTCTTTATAAAACTGTTTTTCTTTACTGCTTTTTTTTCATTAAGAATCTCATATATATGCATTCTCAATATTGCAGCCGCAGAGTCAACCAGCAAGTGCAAAATTACAAAACGTGTTTAAAGAACTCACACTTTGGAGTAGAAAAGTTTAATTTTTCTCTTGGTCTTTCGTT
>NZ_FZNZ01000074.1 GCF_900187995.1 Prevotella jejuni | reverse complement strand
AACGAAAGACCAAGAGAAAAATTAAACTTTTCTACTCCAAAGTGTGAGTTCTTTAAACACGTTTTGTAATTTTGCACTTGCTGGTTGACTCTGCGTTTCATTATGATGAGGCATATTATCTTATTTTTTATATCCATATTTCTAACAAGTTGTAGCTTTATGATTAACGAAAAGAGAGCGAATGGCCCTCTTCCAACAGATTATTTCTCGAAGGGAATAGAGTTAGAGATGGCTTCAGCTATTTATAACAATAATCTTGACTCTGTACGATTACTAATAAAAGAAGGTGTTGATATTAACAAGCTGAGTGAAGGTGGTATGACTTATTTGTACTTTGCATTGATGAGGAAAGAGTATGATATTATGAAATTATTATTAGAGAATGGTGCTAACCCTAATATTGTCAATAATTTTTATAGTAAACCTGGATACCAAAAGGAAGGTTATAGTGAAGAAAAAGAATTAGGTGTCTGCCTTGAAACCTCAGGAGATCCATACTATGAAATTAAATACATGAAACTTCTTATAGAATATGGTGCGAATGTAAATGATACTATCGGTATCACGCCATTAGAAGCTTCATGTCATGACAATTCTCAAAGTAAAGAAAAAATTAAATATCTAGTAGAACATGGTGCAGACATAAACTATTGTATATCTGGAGTCTCTATCATTGGAAGTCAGGCTTCTATCTATAATTGGGGTATGGTTCTCTTCTTTTTAAATTTAGGAGCAAATCCTATGAGTGATATAGATCCTGATTTTAATGTTGCCTCTGCTGTACAGGATTATTATGATGAAGGGTTTGACCTTGATTCTCAGAACGGAAAGATGGCCCAGGAAGTAAAACGTAGACTTGAGCAACGAGGAGTTAAGTTTCCTTACCATCCCAATAGCTATACAACACCATCTGAAAATAAGAAATAGTCCTGAAGGTGGATGTGTCTTTATAAATACTTATGGGAGGGACTGGGTACATCACTTCTATCATAATAGTTGTGGTTAAACTTCTCCAACATTGTTACGAATGTGTACTGTAAGGCTAACAAGGAACTGATATTCGTTGATATTCTTATAAAATTAACAAAGAATGATTCTACTAAGGGAAGATATAGGATTAGAGTTACAGTGTACCTCGATGACCTCAATAGCAAGATGGTTGTGACTATACAGAAGAAAATAACCAGAAATTCAAAAGTGAACATAAATTTTCAAGCTCCAAAATGCAAGTACCTTAAAAATATATTATAAATTTGCACTATCTGGTTGAATTCACAATGATAGAGAATTCGTGATATATAAATATTTCTTAGGTAATTTATGAAAAAACAGATTATTACAATTCTAATTTTGATGTTACTAACAAGCTGTAGCTCTATGTTTAAGAAATCATATAAAATAAAAGCTCCTGAACCACAGTTGTATTTCACGACAGGTGAAGAATTAAAGATGGCGACTGCTATCTATGATGGCGATCTTCATTCTATACAATCTATGATTGATAATGGTTTTGATCTGAATCGCATCGGTAGGGGCGGCATGACTTACCTTTATTATGCCATGTTAACGATGAATTACGACACGATGGAATTGTTGTTGAAAAATGGTGCAAATCCTAATATACATAGCAAATTCTTTACAGATCCATATTTGCATAAGAAAGGACAGAATGATGAGCAAAACACAGGGGCTTGCCTTGAATATTCTGGGTATCCTGCTTATGATATCAAATATATGAAACTCTTAATAAAATATGGTGCTAATGTAAACGATACGACCTATATAAACCCTGTTAGTAGTTCTGCAGATGATAAACTCCAAGGAAAAGAAAAGATCAAATATTTAGTTGATCATGGTGCCAACCTAAACTTTAGTCTTACTGGGACATCCCTCATTTGTGGAGAAGCGTCTGCTTATGATTGGGATATGGTTTTATTTCTTTTAAGTCTAGGAGCAGATCCTATGGCAAGTGAGGATCCTGATTTTAATGTAGCCTCTGCTGTACAGGATTATTATGATGAAGGGTTTGACCTTGATTCTCAGAACGGAAAGATGGCTCAGGAAGTAAAACGCAGACTTGAGCAACGAGGAGTTAAGTTTCCTTACCATCCCAAGAGCTAAACAACACCATCTGAAAATAAGAAATCAGTGAAGAGGCTTATTGTTGATATATTTTTATGTTATTGGCATCTATAAAATAAATTTAGTTGAAGTAAAGGACAAAAAGTTTATACAAGAAGTGAATTCTCCAAGAAGAAAATGAGACAAGACTTAATGGAACTTTAAGAATTATTCCAATCGTTAATTTAATTTATCTTTGTATTTGGTTCTTTTTTTCTATGTCTTCTTATCATAAAATGTAATTATATAGCACAGAAACACAATTAGCATATTGAATTCTGCAATCCAATGACATAAAACCAGTGTAGATTGAATAGTAACCTATATGGCAGATGTTGTTTAAATCGTTATAAATAAAATAAATTATGAGATTATTTAATTTTTTCTTTAATCGTTCTAAGCAGGAACAAGATAAACCTATCAGGGATAAAATAAAGAATAAGAATCATTTTGAAAAGTTACTATCCGAAGAAAAAGAAGTAATAAAGCAACGCAACGAGATTATTTCAAAAGGTAATCAGAATGATTCTAATTCATATATTTATTATGCAATAGCAGATAGCTATATGAATCTACTAAAAATAACATATTCATTGGGAGTTAAAATTAAGGATTTACGGGAAACATATATAGTATCATTACAATCTTTTTTACTTGGTTTTGAATCGAATGAGCCAATGTATTTTGATATCTTAAATAGAGTAGCATTAGGTTTTTTATTGAACATTTCAAATGAAAACTTTAAACAGTTAGCTGATTATGTTCAGCGAATGGACGAGCAGGCAAAGCCAGCAGACTGGACTCCTGACCAGTTACTTTGGTTTATACTGAACTCTCGATTGAAAGAAGATGAGAAACAAGCGTATGCAGATAAGCTTACTTTCCCTAAGTTGTACAAAGGACTTTTCAAGTTAACACAGATATCAGATGCACAAGAAGCAAAGAAAGTACTTGAAGACTATATAGGGAAATGGTATAACCTAAACAAAAATGCACCTTGGTATAATAGTCATTTGAAAAAGAACTGTTACCGAGGCTATTGGGCGTGGGAGGTTGCAGCTGTTGCAAAGATAATGAACATCGACGACTCCGATCTGAAGGATAATCCGTATTATCCCTATGATATGGTGCATTGGGAGGGCAATGAAATAACCATAGAGGAGTAGCCAACGTAACAGCTTGTATATAAAACTGTTTCAAATGAAATAGCACAAGAATACTTACATTGTTCATTTCAAAGAAACTCATGACGTAAACAATGAGGCACCGATGATCATCATAATGACTTTCTCTGCTGAAAATATCAGCGTGGGTAATGTCGAACCAGACAACAGTTGGTCTCGTTCATAGATTTAAGAATATTAATAACAGCGTCGAGCTAAGTTCTTGATGAACTATTCAAGAGATTGAAAGAAAACAATGGGATGTTCCTCTATTTGTTGAAATAAGATACGTAAAAGGCTCTTCAGAATTATGGAGTGATAATGATATGTATACGTTTAGGTCTCTGACGAAATGTCACACAAAGAGATGGAGAGTATAGGGGATTATTACAACAATGCAATAGGAGTCACGCACTGTTGCGGCGTGGAGCGACAGAGATAGTTTGCGATTTCCATTAGCAATTTATACACAAATCGTTTGTCACAAATGAGTTATCAGGAATCTGTAAGCTACACCTCCGCCACTCATTGTACAATATCGTAACTGTAAGGGTGTCTGTAATTCCATTTCTTTCTGTCAGTTAGGTCAGTGTGACGATGATGAGATATGCCTCCACAACAACAGACTCAGATATTACGATACTGAAATAGCCAAATACATCAACCAAAACCCGATAGGGTTAGTGAAAATTAATCCTACATTGTATGGATTTATTCTTGATCCAATACTTGGGTTGACCTATTTAGATGAACTATTATCCGATTACAATATTACTCGAATAACAAAAGGATCTAAAGGAATCAAAGAGACATTAAATATAATTGTAAGTAACCCAAATACTATTTTTGTTATTAAAGCTAAAGGAATCCTTTAAGTGTGGCAGATGTCGCACAGAAATATAAAATATCACCCCTAATCACATGAAAAATGATATAGATAGTTGTCGTCTTAAATTTAGAAAAAATAATTTAGGTACTGAATAATATATTATTAAAAGCGACGTTGAATTAGAAATTAAAACAACAAAGTTTATAAAACGTTATAAATGATGAGTAACTTCGCAAGTTCAACATAGAACTGCAATCCCAAGTGCTGGTGTAGCTTAATAATCTATACCTGAAAACACCGAGGGGTTTGGGGGCGAGAAGCCCCCATGAGAAGAAAATCAACAAGCAATGCATAAAAATAAGAAAGGGAGACCTCTGTCTCCCAAAGATTAATTAATTTTGCATTGCAATGTACAAACAATTAACCTCGGAGCAAAGGTACACAATTTCTGTGCTACTCCAAAATAGAACGAAACAAAAAGATATTGCCAAGGCGATAAATGTAAGTGCAAGTACAGTGTCTCGTGAAATAAGACGTAATAGCGGAGTCAGAAGACACTATAATTGGGAAACTGCCCAAGCAAATGCAGTACAAACAAGGCGCAGAAAGCCAGGCAATCGTTCAGTAGACAAGGATGTCATGGAAGAGGCGAAG
>NZ_FZNZ01000036.1 GCF_900187995.1 Prevotella jejuni | reverse complement strand
TGGGGGCTTCTCGCCCCCAAACCCCGCGGTGTTTTCAGGTATAGATTATTAAGCTACACCAGCACTTGGGATTGCAGTTCTATGTTGAACTTGCGCCTCCTATCATAGAAACCTAATGATTTTTATCGTTGATACATCCCTTTATTCCACAACTATAAACGTAAAGACTTATTAATGTATATTTCACCTACATATTAAAGCGATGTGCCGTTCTCTTATAAGTAGAAATAAAGTCATTCCCAAAGTGTGATACTTTCTGGTCTGATGATGAAAGTTAATGAATACGAGCAGGGTACAACTATAATATTAAGTTTGAGACAGGTAGAAGACGTCACGTGACTATTTGACAACATAGATGTTCATAGACTGTATGTTCGTATGATATCAAACGTTCACACAAGAGTTCTACTTTTTTTCGTGACCTCTATCCATCCTATTATAGCAGGAGCTTACTTCTTTAATTTGAAGACCATATCAAAGTAATTGATTTCCTCCATATTCCAATTGATTGCTTTCAAAGATGAGCCATCTTCTAATTGATATAGTTGGGAGCCCACGTTCTATTCTCTATGTCTTTCAGCCCACTCACCAATAGTGAGGCCCATGGCTGTCTTACGGATAATGTTTTCATCTTCTCAAGTATTTAATAGATAAGGATTCTACAGTAACGACACAACGCCTATTCCTCGTCGTCTGTAATTTCTACTGCTGCCTGTGCATTCCGAGCCTCATCAAACTTCGCCTTCATCGTTGGGTTATTAGTTGTGAGTCTACGAATGGTCAATTTCTCGGTATCCTTAGTAGCAAGGCGCAGGTTATTTTCACTACTAACCAACTCCGCACGCACCTTTTGCAGTTTAGATATGGTAGCGTCTATATCCCTAATCGCATCATCAAACTTCCTTGTATAGAGCTCATAATGTCTACTAAACTTTTCTTTGAAGTCCTCCATCTTTGCCTCAAAGTTCGTTACATCAACCTCCTTACTCTGTGCTAAGATGAGTTGCTTCTTGTATTCCAAAGCGTTCTTCGATGCCTGCACCAACAGTGTGATGAAAGTCACAAAGAATTGTGGGCGAATAACATACATCTTCGGGTAGACATGACTCTTATTTACGATACCACTGTTATATAGCTCACTGTCTGCCTCCAACAAACTGACCAACACGGCATACTCACATCCTTTCTTCTTTCTATCCTCATCTAACTTCCTCAAGAAGTCTTCGTTCTTATGTTTGGTGGCAGTAGTATCCATCTCGTTCTTCATTTCAAACATGATAGATAGGTATTCTGTCCCATCTTCACTATCTCGGAAGATGAAGTCACCCTTCGTACCATCACTCGCATCATTGTCTTTTTCAAAGTAAGCATTAGGCATCAGTGGACGCAGATAACGTTCGAACTCATTACTACAATGCTGCTCTAACGTCTCACCAACCATCTTTGTAGACATCTTCGACTTCAGTTCTTTGTAGTAGTCTATCTGCTCTTGCTTCATCCGCAACTCTCTCTCATGTTGCTTCTGCAAGTCTGCTTCATGTAGCTGAGCCTTACTCCTCTCCTGCTCTATCTCGTTCTGCAGCATCACAATCTTGTTTTCTTTCTCTTGTGCTGCCTGTTGCGCCTTGTTACGCTCATCCATCACAGCCAACTGCAGTTTGTCACCACTCTGGCTAATCTCAGATTTCAACTCACTGATCGTCTTTTCCTTCTCAGCGAGTGCAATCTTCATTTCACTTGTCTTCTGCGACTCTATCCCTTCTAACCGTGCTTTGAGTTTAGCTATCTCCTCATTCATCTCTGCTTTCTGTCGAGACAGCTCACTCTCTTTCTCACCTTTTAGTCGCTCTATCTCAGCCACCTTCTGACCTAATTCCTTCTCCTTTTCCGACAACTTATTTTGGAATGTCTGCTCCGTCTTCGTCGTAACCAAAGCCAATTCTGCCTTGTTACGCTCGTCCATCTCAGTCATTCTTCTCTTCACCTCAGCTTCGATTTCCTTAGTCTTAACTTGGTTCAATATAGAAGCATAGTCGGCCTCATCTACCTTGAAGATATTTCCACACTTAGGGCATTTTAGTTCTTTCATAATCCTATTCTTTAAAGTTATTATTTATGTTACGTGTGCAAAGGTAATACACATGAGTGCAGCCTTTCTGCATAGATACTTTTTCCTTTTTTATTTGTGAGATTAGCGTGCTGTATTCTACTTACAACTACACCATTCTATATTACAATTCTATTTTTATTTTGTTTGCTGTCATTTTAACATTTCCCTATATTACTCTATGCATTAACGTTTTAGCTGTCAGAGATGAGTGACAGAAGTGACAGGAACTCCAAGATATAGTCAACACTCCAACAATAAGGTTGTCCTCAAAATATACGTACCACATGACATACCACTTCAACTTGGAATGGGACTGGTGATACTGTGAACACGATAACCTAAAGCTATAATCATATCAAGGTTATAGAATGTAGTCAGATAAGGTTTGTTATCTGCAGCAGTTTTCTGGAATTTCTGAACAACTACTTTTTCTTGTGATTCTCCTCCTTCAAGAACCAGCAATAAGCTGATTAGGGTAGACTGGATTTTCTTTGCAAATAAAAAGTTACTGATTATCATGCTGTTACATATAAATATGATTTTCTTTGCAAATAAAAATCTCTATACATAATATGGTAAATAAGTCATAAATTTCTTCGACTTAGTCTCTGGGTCCACGGGCTTTATCAGTCCTACCTCTACTGTATCAGCAATTATACGAGAAGCTATAGATGAATCATTCTTTGTAAGTTCAAAACGTTCCCTAACAGACAAGTTGTTGATATACTCTCCATTTTCATATCTCAAACAAGCATGTTGGTAACAAGCAGACACCTTTTCATCCTTTATCATATCCTTAAACTTTTTTTGAGGGTATAGAAAAACTCTTGTATGCTGTTCGCCTTTGGTAAATTTAGGGGCAGGCAGAAACATCTGCTCAATTGCGGAAATAGCTCGGTCTATTCCGCTACCACGTTTTTCACAAATTCCCAAAAGAAACATTGTCTGAGCCAATTCTTCATTACGTGACTGCGGTGGTAGGTCTATCAGCCTATTGATGTCATTAAGTGGCGCTCCTGCATTAGTAATAGCTAGTCTATTAGAGAAAATTTCTATAGTCACAGGTAGTCCCTTTATTCCGAAGTCTTGATGGACAATGGCATTCGCAACAAACTCTCGAATTGCAATTTGAGGATAGGTTGGAATTATTTCTCTCTTTACCCCAATACTCTCTTTACCTGTATTTTGCATGATAAAATCGATTAGGCCTTCAAAGCCGACGGCATATCCGTAGGTGCCATGTTGCTCGAACTCTTGAGAACGATTGTTCTTGCCACTATATTTTCTCACGATTACTTCTCTACCACGCAGTTTAGGGAAATCCTTCAAATCCCTTGCAAAGAGTAAAGCTCCCAAATTAGTGATACCCCAGATTCCATTATTCCCATGACAGAGATTGTATTCACTTAAACGATTAACTATTGAGTCTGTCGTATTTGGAACATCTCTCCCCACAAGTTCAAAGAAAGACTTGTAATCCAGATATTGAAGAATTTGTCCCTTTGTAAGATCAGATAAAGCTAAACGTTCTTCAAAGGTGACTCCCTTAGATGTCGCAATCATTTCTTTAACTTGATCACGAGACATCTTTACAGTCTGGCCTGCAGAACGCAAATACGAATCAAATATATTATGTCCACGTAGAACTACTGGTTTGTCATGCTGTTCAGGTATATAGATGAACAACAAATCATAGCCATTAAATTTCATAACGCTATGAGATATAGGAATAGAGTACTCCAGATTATTCTTGGCTATATTCCCTAATTTTTGGACAATTGTCTTAATATCCTCTCGCGATAAATTAAAACAACTTCCATCATCATTTACACCATAAACAAGGACACCACCTCCTTTGTTATTTGCAAATGCGCTTATGTGTTGGGCAAGGCGGTCCGTCTTACATGACAGACCACTTTTCCAGTCTAGCTCGTTCAATTCTGTCGGAACGGGACTAAGACTATCCTTAAGCGTCTTAATGGCTTTTTCTTTCCAATCCATGTATCTTTTCCTTTCAATTATGTTTAATCTCTTTGATTTGTGATATCCCACCGACTAAAAGGTAGAAATCAATCAAAAGCGGTTTTCAAAACCAATGCTTTAAATAAACTTCTTTGTTGAACCGGAGATTATAAAATCATATCCTAACCTTGCGTAACGATATTCTTCAACTTTTCGTAACTCTTGACTACATCAAACTTGACCGAGCTATCAGAGATTGAGGCGAAATGGCGTTTGGCACATTCTATCTTTGCACTCTCTACCCCTCGAAGCTGAGTAATGTCCTCAGAACCCTTCGTCTCTGCAACGAAATAGATGTGTTTCACCGCTCCCTCTCGAAAGACGATTGCCCAGTCGGGATTATACTTGCCCACAGGCGTATTGATATAGAAACCACGTGGCAACTTGGTATAAACCTCAACTTCTTCCTCCCGCTCCAACTTTTCTGCAAAGCGTTTCTCAACTCCTTGACTATCCACAACTACAAGGTCGTAGAGCGACCTCTCACTCTGTATGGCATCAATACCGATACGCCCACGGAGTTCATGCTCTGAAAAGATACTGGCATCATAATGCTGATCCATCTTGTGGTAAGCAATATGCTCTATCACGGCAATGGCTTTCTGCTCGTTGATGATATTACCAGCACGAATAATAAACTCCTCTGGATTGCGACGATACATTCCAAAAGTCTCGGGCTTGATACCTGTCAGAATCGCAACTATCGTACTACGTTTCAAGCCCGTACGCTGTACCAATTCGCCTACAAGGTCATAACGCACACCGCTTGCCACAGCTTCCTTCACCTTCACCGTCTTTGTCTTACCCTCCTGCATCGCCTGCCCAGCTTCGAGTTCTTCTCTTGACTGGATATTTGCCAGCGTACCCGATGTGACGGCAATACGAATTGCGGTAACATGGAGTGAATCGTCCAGTCCTACAATAGACTTACGTATTAGAGACTCTGTCTCAAAATCCACTTCATAGTAAGTCTTACAGTTGATACGTTTCCACAGGGCCTGAAACTCCTTCTTGTTAAATCGTTCCATCCGGAAGTGGGCTGTCTCTTTGCCTCGACCATTCTCCACCTTAAGCACATCAGGATTAAACACCTTATCCAGCTCTTGAACGATAGCTTCCACGTCTTCTTGCCAATCCTCCAACTGCAGCGTACCAGCCTTCTTATCCTCAAAGTACTTATCGGTCAGCTTCTGCTTCTTCACATAGCCTGCTGATACAAGTTCCTCCAAAATGGTTGCTGCCTGCGACTCTGTCAGCGTCAGCTTCTCTCCGTTGGCTTTCACAATGGTCTTACCTGCAAACAATGCTGCCGTAACCAGTACTGCACGCGAGGTGATACTCTCGGCAAGTTCTTTCTGCAATGCCTCAGAGAAGTCCTTATAACTCTCACTGGCTATCACCGTCAGCACATTCGTGTCATAGACTGCATCGCCCAGCAGGTCACTATCTTGCCGTTCGCCCTGCTGATTGACACAGAGACGCATACCACGTCCCACCTCCTGCCGCTTCTTCACTTCGTTGTTGCTCTGCTTGAGCGCACAAATCTGAAAGACATTAGGATTATCCCAGCCCTCTTTCAATGCCGAGTGAGAGAAGATAAAGCGGGTAGGCTCATCCAATGATAGGAGGCGTTCCTTATTGCGCATAATCAACTGATAGGCGTCGGGGTCATTAGCCTCCGTCTCACCTCGCTTCACCTTCGAGTCTATCATCTTTCCCTTCTTGTCCTGAGAGAAGTAGCCTGCGTGGGTCTGCTCGGCACTTATCCCTTGAAGATATTGTTTGTATTCTTCATCCCAGTAAAGGTCACGCACCTCATTCAGTACGGATACATATTCTTCCTCGAAGATTTCTGCCCATCGTCCTTTACGGGTTTCGCCACCAGAATCATAGATGCGATACTTCTCTACGGCATCTATGAAGAACAGGCTCAACACCTTAATTCCTTGCTTATAGAGCTGATGCTCACGCTCGAAGTGCTTCTGTATGGTGGTGCGAATCTGTATACGCCGTATCAACTCCTCCGTGATTGCTCCCATTGCCTGACCTTCATAGATTTCTTGACCATTGCTCAAACGAATACACCCCTTCACACCATCTATCCGCTCTATGATAAAGCCATCACGATAAGCCTCTAGCTCACCACTCTCGGCATAGAGGTCGAAGCCCTCATCTACCAGACGTGTTGCCGTGCGCAAACCTACCCTACTCGTTGCATCAAAACTAATGCGAGCACGTGGTGCCTCGCCTTTCTTCTTCGACAGGACGATAGCATCGAGGTAAAGATAACCATTCGTGGCGGTCGTACCAATCTGCTCTACTCCCATCACCTCTATCTTCTTCACCAGTCGCTTATTGAAGGCGTCAATAGCATCCAAACGATAAACCTGATTGTAAACATCTGCCTTGCGGTGAGTAGCACTATATAGAATCGAAAACAGTGGGTTGAACTGCTGCAAGCCCTGACGAGTCTTATTCTTTTTGTCGGTACCCAATACGCTCTGCGGTTCGTCTATAATCAGGATAGGGCGTGTCTCACTGAGGATGTCTATCGGGCGACGATAGTTAAAGTCCTCCAACTTCATAAATATGCGGCGAGCATCCTTTCCTGTGGCATTGAAAGCCTGCGTATTGATGACCATCACGTGTATCTTAGGGTCGGAAGCAAACTGGTCGATAGCTTTAGGATGTGCACTATCATACACAAAGTGCTGCATACGTTCGCCATATTCTTCTGCAAAATGGTCTGCCATCGTCTCAAGACTCTTGATGACTCCCTCACGAATAGCCACACTCGGCACCACGATGATAAACTTTGTCCAGCCATAGTGTTTGTTGAGTTCGTACATGGTCTTGATGTAGGTATAGGTCTTACCCGTTCCCGTCTCCATCTCTATGCTCAGTGCCAGTGTGCCATTGCCGTCACGAAGCACGTGATTGACTGGCTGCAGCTCTTGACTGATTTGCACTTCACGAATATTGCGAGTCAGCTCCTCATCGTTAAGTAGAATATCATGATTGCGAAAGCCCTGTGCGTCCAGTTCCAAAACTCCCTTACCCACATCTCTGCGGTAAACAAAGAAATCTTGTAACGGCTGCCCACGAAAGGCATTTACAACGGCTTGTGCCGCATCTCGTTGGAAGGCTTGATGTTTGAATTGTATCTTCATCTTATCTATTGTCTAATCATCATTACGTGCATTGGGCAGCGTCCTACAATGAGGAACGAAATGTTCCCAGCAGTGGTACGCCAATGTTCCAGCGGCGGAACATTCATGTTCCGGCTTTGGAACATGAAAGTTCCAGTGCGGGAACATCCGTGTTCCAACACGGGAACACTCCGCCACAGCCCTTACTCACGGCGTGGGCATTGGGACATATAGCAACTGTATTCACCCATTGATGTTTAAGATTTAGTTAACTGATATTTATAACACGTGAATACGCTTATAGACTTCCTCATCATTCCAGCCACAGAACTGCTTGAACTTCTCATAGATATTCAGCTTATCGGCATCGGTAGCAAAGCACTCCTCACGGAAGATGACACGCAGTGGCTTCAGCTCCGCAATACGACTGACAGCCTCAACACTGATTTCTTTGTCGAAGCAAGCCACGAGTGCGCCCTCGTTCACAATATGCAGGTGCTTACCGTTTACCTCCTCCGTCCGAAGCGGATAGCTTAGCTCCACGCCCCAGTCCACCATACAGCCAAAGAGCAAGTCAAGCTCCGAGCGGTCAGCCTTCACACTATCCACTTGCGCAAAGAGGTCTTGCTGCTGAAGTTTGGCAGGCTTAAAGTAAACCTCCTTCATGTTCGACAAGTCCGTACGAAACACACGGAAGCCCGTGTCTAAGTCCTGACCCATCAGCCCAGCCTCCTCCTTAATCTTCTTACCAGCCCTACGGATGCGCTCCTTACCAATCTCGCAAATTGTGTTGTAACCCGCCTTGCGTGCCTCGCTACCCTCTGGCGTTTCCTCTGGTAGCTGCACACAAATGTATTTACGCTTGCCACCATCTTCTGCATTCAGCTGCATAACAGCGTGGGCGGTAGTGGCAGAGCCTGAGAAGAAGTCGAGGATGAGGGAGTCGTCTCCAAAGTTAGAGACACCCACATTAATAAGATTACACAAGAGAGACACAGGTTTCGGGAAATCAAATATGCGTTGCTTAAATAAGTCCTCAACCTCCAAACTCCCTCTCTGATTAGTACCAAACTCAATACCCCAAAAGTCACTAGGTATTTGCCCCTTGTTTTCTTTTAAGTAGATCTTTTTGTAAGGTTGACCATCTCCACTTTCTGTCCAATAGATTTCATCATTCGCATCTAGTTTATCAAATATCTCCTCTGATACCATCCATGGTCCATTAAGGATATTTCCTAGTTTGGTCTGCTTTGGATAAAACTTACGCCCACGAGTTTTATCCAAAAGGATTCCCCTTCGGAAGGAACCTTTAGCATCAGAATAACGATATTCTGCTCGAGCTTTCTCTGAAAGAGAGAGACGTCCTAATGAATAGTCTGCACTATTCTTTGCATATATCAGTATATACTCCTTAACCCTTGCAATCTTGCCTATGTTTGGTTGGTTATCTGTTCTACGCCAAGCTATTTCCGTTACAAAGTTCCCCACTCCAAACACCTCATCGCATATCTTTCTCAAGTGGTGCACCTCATTATCGTCAATAGAAATAAAGATAACGCCATCGTTGGCGAGCAGGGTGCGTGCGACGAGTAGGCGACTATAAATCATCGAACACCAGTCGGAGTGGTAACGGGGATTAGAGTCGAGGTTGCGGCGTAGGCGGTTGCCCTTCTCATCGACATTGCCCATCGCTTCGTCCATCTCTTCCCCACTCATGGCGAAGTCGTCTTCATAAACAAAGTCGTTGCCCGTATTATAAGGCGGGTCAATATAAATCATCTTCACCTTGCCGAGGTAAGCACGCTGCAAGAGTTTCAGCACCTCGAGGTTGTCGCCCTCAATGTATAGGTTCTCTGTCGTGTCCCAGTCCACACTGTCGTCCACAACGGGGCGCAACGTCTGGCGTGTCGGTTCGGCTGCCGCCCGCTTTGCCTCCTGCTTGCCTACCCATTGAAAGCCAAAGCTCTCCTCGTCAGCATCAGCGATAGCGTCGCCCAAGAGTTCACGAAGCACCTTAAAGTCCACCTTCTGTGTCAGCTCACCATCTGCTCCCCGCACCTCCGTGAAAGCCGAAGGCGCAATTTGCCTCAATGCCTCGAGTGTAAACTCGCTATGCGTTGCCGAGGTCATCGGTTGTTTCTTTATTTCCATCTCGTTTGTATATCGATCGTTTTTACTTGTTTGTTCTTGCTGCCGTGCTTGATAGTAGCTTTAAGGTCGTCACACCATGTCTTACGTATATTGTCTATTATCTCCATACTTGATGATTTTGAAGTGGTAATATGTTATTTAAGTATTCCATTCTACCAACCATATTACAACAGATGCAAATATAATAATTTTAATTGGATAATCATTAACAGGTAAAACTCTTTTATTCAAAGGTCTTCATGTAATATTTATTTTTGAAATAAATTCTACCGATAACGGCTGAGCATATCGATTGTTGAACGGAGGTTAGCCACCTCCTCTGTGGTCAGCTCGTTATTAAAGATAGAGTAGTCAGGGTCAGAATAATGGTAATAACACTTCTTTCCATCGTATTGCTGTGCGCGGATCGGTGCATGATAAGGACTCAAACGCAGGTTGGCAATGTCCTCCCGTATCTGTCTCAGACTGATGTTATAGCCCAACTTCTCGCTGACAAAGTCGACTAAATCATCTATATTAAACCTCCGATGCTTATTACTGAAACACTGATCCAAGATTTGATAGCGCAGGTAGGCATTCTTGTTGACTGGCATTGCAATGATAATTATTGGTAGAGTAACTTTTACTTTGCTTAGTTATATTACCCACAAAGTTAAGCTTTTTTAATGAAAAATCATCCCTTTTCCGTTATAATCTCCTGCTCAATGATGAAAAATAAGGCCGATTTCCCCTTTTCAGGTTGCACCGTCTCCATCTCTGTCCACCATTCGTGACATTCGAGAAATTCGTAGTCTTTCAATTAAAGTCCCCTCCTACTGCCAAATAATCAGTCCCCTCCACCCCTATCGAGTGTATCGTCTCTGTATGTGATCAACATTGGTGCAATTAGTGACATTCGTAGTCTTTCAATTAAAGTCCCCTCCTCCTTGTCAAACACTCACTCCCCTCCAGCCCCCTCGGCTGCACCGTCTCCCTCTCTGTCCACCATTCGAGAAATTCGAGAAATTCGTAGTCTTTCAAGTATTAGTGCGTTTTTATAGTATTGAAAAAGTATGATAAAAGTCCGAGTATAGGTTAGTAAATGACAGGACAGTTTATATTTAGAGTTCGTGTTTATATCTATCACATTATCAGACGGTTACAAACAAGGTAGAAGAAGAGCCTTGTCAAGCATCAAGAAGGGCGTGTTCTTGTGCCTTGAAGGGCATGTTCTCGAATGGAGAAGGGCACGTTCTTGAAACGAGTGGGGCTGGGGGTGAGGCTTCACTTGGCTGTAAGGTTCTGTGTTATCGGTTGACTTAATGTCTCTGTGGAATGCTGTGTGTTCTGTTCTTCTGTGTTTTTCTGTGAGAAATAGAACGCACCCACTCTATGAGATGATACACAAACAACTCGCTGGGAAGGTTTTTCTCTCACGCTGGGGAGGTTTATCTCTCACAGAGCTCACAGAGTTAACAGAGCCTTTTTGCGCACAGTTTCGAGCCCACAGAACGCCTCCGGCATACAGAGTTCACAGAGCGTTACTGCTAAAGAAGGGTGTTGGGTGATAGTTGTTAGGTGTTGATGATTAGCCATAGGGGTATCTCAGTGATTACGCCCCTCCCTTCTGGGGATGGGAAGGGGGAGAGGCCATCATCTTTCTGGCCTTTGTGTGTTCTGTTCTTCTGTGTTACACTGTGAGAAAAAGAACACACCCACTCTATGAGATGACACACAAACAACACGCTGGGGAGGTTTTTCTCTCACGCTGGGGAGGTTTATCTCTCACAGAGCTCACAGAGTTAACAGAGCCTTTTTGCGCACAGTTTCGAACTCACAGAAGGCCTCCGGTATACAGATATCACAGAACGTTACTGCCAAAGATAGGTGTTGGATGTTGAGTGTTAGGTGTTGATGATTAGCCAAAGAGGCATCAGAGAGAATCAATATTCCCATCAAGACACAAGCAGCGAAGGAGGGGTATCTCGGTGATCACTCCCTTCTCCATTCGGAGAGGGGCTGGGGTGAGGCTTCACTTGGCTGTAACGCTCTGTGTTATCGGTTGACTTAATGTCTCTGTGAAACCCTGTGTATTCTGTTCTTCTGTGTTACTCTGTGAGAAATAGAACGCACCCTCTATATAAGATGAGACGCATGTTATACGTTGGGGAGTTCTTTCTCTCATGGAAGATATTCTTTTTTCTCACAGAGGGTATTTCTTTCTCTCACAGAACTCACAGATTTAACAGACCCCATTTGCGCACTGTTTCGAGTACACAGAACGCCTTCGGCATACAGATATCACAGAACGTTACTGCTAATGAAAACACCAATAAGGAGGCAAAAAGCAGTCTATATCCAGCCCATAGGGGTATCTCGGTGATCACTCCCCTTCCCTTCGGGGGAGGGGAAGGGGGAGGGGCCAGCTGAGGAAGAGAGTGTGGGGCCAGCTGGGGAAGGGATAGTGGCCATCATCTTTCTGGCCATTGTGTGTTCTGTTCATCTGTGTTACTATGTGAGAAGAAGTACGCACCCTCTCAATGAGAACACAGAGCGTTAGAAATTTCATCATTATTAGGTATTGTACGACCTACCATTTCTTTTTACTTTTGCCACCCCTTACAAATATCAAGAAAATAGTGCAAAGGAGGGGCTCTCGTCTACAACCCGTTTGATGGAAACCTTATAATGATTGACAACACGTACGTAGGAGATGTAGTCGACAAACCTTGAATAAGAACAAACAAATAAATAATTAAAAACAAAGAAAAGAATGAAAGTCATAAAAACAAGTGTTTTGTTGCTTCTCATAGTATGCCTAACAGCAGCTTGTAGCACCGAAAACAAAGCAGATGAAGAGATGACAAATAACGTTGCACTCTCTGTGGTAGGGAATGCTTTTATGAATGAAGACGATACAGAAGGTATCACCCTTCACCTGCTAATAGCATTCGCACCGACGAAAGACGAAACCATCAACCTTGACATAAAAGGTAATGAAGATGAGATTGTGCGTTTAGAACAAAGTGTAGTTCAGCTCAAAGCTGGCCAGAAAGAGGCTACGGTGAAAGTTATATCTAATACCAAACATCTGCTCTCCATGCCTAAGACGCTAAGCATCAGTGTTGGGAACACATCGAACCCACGCATAAAAGCAGCCGACGCAGGTGTGAAGATAACCGTCAACCCAGACTCAGATATTCCGCAACTAAGTGCACACCAGCTGCAACTCATCGAAGGGTATAAACAGAAATATGGGTTCGACCTCACCAACTTAATGGGTAAGGTTCCTGTTGAGGCAACCGTATCATTCAACACAGAAGACAAAGAAAGCTACTTCAAGGGAGAAACGCAACTTACAACAAAAGGCTATAGCATCATCACACTAAGCGAGAAAGCAACCGAAGAAACACCCGTACTGAAGATTATTGACAATCCGATGGGACTCACCTCGTTTTTCTATGATGTATTGAAGCACAAGACCGTCGAGGATCAGGAGTTCTTCCTACAACAACCATACGGGAACGCTATCGTACAGGCTATCGGTTATGATGCGACCAAAGAACAGTTTAGTATGACGCTCGACGATATTAAACTTGTTTCATCATCGGGTAAGATAGACTTCCTCGTCCAACGTCCTAACGCCTACGACGAGCTGATCTCCGCCCTACCCTTCGTCTACCATTTCTCGGCATGGGAGAGGGTAAAGAAGCTACGTGACGAAGGTGCGCTTGTCTATGTTAAAGAGAACGGAAAGATGGTAGGGTATCAGGTGACTGACGAGTTCCTCTTAGCTGGTGGTTCGATTGACCCACAAAGATGGCTTGCAGTCAGTGATGTCAGTCATGATACCTTTGGCAACTCTCCTTCTGACTGGATTGAACCATCTGGGCAATTCGACTTTACAAAGGGAACGATGACATTTGTATTCCCTTGGGACTTTGAGGCTGCTAATGGATATGAACAGGTAAGGGTCACCTATACCATGCACAAGAATAAGTAACACATCCATCAACAGTAATCACAGTAATATAAAACAGACATCTTATTAATAAATCAAACAAAACAATGAACCGAAAATTAATCTTTCTTCTACTGCTCGGCTGCCTTCTCACACCTCTCAGTGTGAGAGCAGCAGAACCAGTAAAGTTCTTTTGCGTAGAACTTCGTGATGGAACAAAGGCTGAGTTTGCTCTATCAAGTCAACCGCAAATCACGTTCTCAAATGGAAGTATGACAGCAAAAACACCAGAGAAGACCATTACGGTGGAACTGGCACGCGTGCTTAAATACTTTTTCAGTAGTACTCCTACAGGCATTTCCCTTCCAAGTAAACAGCCTATAGGTAAGCCACAAGTAGAGTATCACATAGGACATGTCCTCCTCTACGGTCTTCCTACGGAGGCTGCAGTTAGCATTATGACGATAGACGGTCGACGTGTCTTTAAGGGGCAAGCAACAGCTGACGGTAAGATAGACATCGACCCATCAACCTACTCTAAAGGCATCTACCTACTTTGTACGCCAAATGGGAACATCAAAATAGCAATAGATAAATAATAACTTAACGAAACAAATTAATAACAATCAAAAGACAATAAAATGAAGAAATATATACTTACACTTCTCCTTGCTTTCACGTTCGGGACACTCTTTGCACAAACCTATCAAATGAAGGTGGTAAAGAAAAGTGGTGGTACAATAGAAATCGACGCCGACGACATAGAGGACATCACCTTTGTAGCTAAAGAAACACCAAAGGGCTCAACGAAATATGTTACGCTTTTTGGTGTGAAATGGGCAACAGGAAATCTCCAATATGACAAAGGTACATGGAAAATTGCAGACAATCAATGGGAATACTTTAAGCCACGATATGGACTTCACAGAAACTCTACTGAAGCTTATAAGCATGAGATAGAACAGGCTGACGACCAGATCGACCATTTCAACTTTGGGGTATGTGGTAACAACGCCCTCACTTACTCGAAAGACGTGTGTGGAAATACTACAAAGACAGATATCGCAGGTAAGATGTACACAGACGAGAAATTCACAAATGAGACAACTGATTTCAATCAAGCAGCATTCGGTGATATCGCTTATTGGGCAACGAAAGGAACTTATCGCCTACCACGCTATTCAGAGGTCAGCACATTAGCACAGAAAGGTAAATGGCAGTTTGGCTATGTCACGGTAGAAGACAACAAGCAAGTCTATGGCTATTTGGTTACCGAACCAGCAGAGGGTGAGTTTGCTATGACAATCAGATTCCCAAAGGAAATAACGCAAGACGATCTCTCAAAAGGCCTTTTCCTTCCATGTGCTGGTTCACGCTATGATGATACCAAGGCTGTGAGATATGCAGGATATGGTGGTTACTATTTCTCTTCTATCCTCTTTGAAGATGCAGCAGATTATGCTCGCGCAATCACATTCGACAATGACGGCGTCTATGATAACAATGGTGAGAACTGCCGTTGTGGGGATTCTATCCGTCCTGTAGTAGTTGAATAAGACGCAGAAGGCTACTCATGATTATACAAAAAGAATTTCAATCATAGCCATGCTATGCGCATAAAAGAATGCGGACACTCGATAGGAGCGTCCGCATTTTTACAATACTGTTTTGTGATTAGTAAGATGTTGTCATATCCTCAGGTACACAGATATAAAAATCAGCAATACCCTTATAGTCTTCTTCCAAATGAGATATGTCTTCTTGTCTGACAGCTCTGACAACCGTATAGGTTGTTCCTGGTTTGTATTGCAAGAGATAAGGAATAATACCATCATGGTTATCTGTATGGAAGTTACCATTGAAATGAATAAATTTCGATGGTAGGTTCTTGGCTATTCGCCAAGCCATCGTAGCATCTTTGATAGCTTGTGCCTCAGCAATCTGACGTGGGTTGGCATTCTTATTCTTACCCATGACACCCATGAGTGCAAATCCTTGTTCAACACTCTCGTTCGTCTGAAAACGTATAGGGAGCGGTGCCATGTACGACTTCGCCTCCGTAGAGAGCGAATCAAGATAGGCCAAGCCGTGTTCTTTCACTGCTGTGGCATAACGACGAGGAACATTCGTAGCAACGACAGGGATATGATGTTCGCGTGCATAAGAGATTAAACCCGCATAATCAGTGCTGTAATTCGGCCAGAGACGTGCCTCGTCCTCAAAGCGATCACCTGTTATCTGTCCGTGAAGATATTCATCAAGGATGAGTTGGTTATCGCTTTCAAACATCTCCATACCCATCTTTAGGCTCTTTCCATGGACCTTGTAAAGACTTTCAAGGAGTTTCTGCTCCAGCCAGTGGGTTATCACACAGTTATGGATCTCGCCTACAAAGACAACATCAACTTTTGCTATAGACTTTATCAACTGGTCGTATGTTATTGACTTTCCTTTACTGTCATACAAGCGATAGGCCTCAGGTTGCGATTGTGTTTGTGCTATTGCCTGAGTCGCCATAAGCATACAAACGAGGCAAACAAGTAAACGTAATTTCTTTATAATCTTCATTTCTTTTGTGTTTTATATACTACATATCTTTGATTCCAAACAATCAATTCGTTGATCATCTCTTGTAATGTCTTAGGTGTGATCTCGTTCAGACACATCGCATAATGTTCGAAGTCGTGCAATGATTCGCCATTCTTAACAAGTGACATCAAAGCTGTTTTCCATTCAGAAGGTGCCTTATCGTTAAGCACCTTATCTTTCGTGACGAGGAATGAGCGCTTCATCTTATTAAGCTCTGAGGCTGTGATAGGTGTCGTCTTTAGCTGGTTTATGATGTCTTGCAACAAATATTCTACTCGTTGCTGGTTGCCGTCCTTCATCGATACAGTAATCATAAACTCATATTTCTGCTGTGGTACACCATTATAATAAAGGTCAACAAAAGGTGAGTAGACCAGATTTTCCCTTTCACGTAACACCTTCAATAACCTGTCTTGCAACACATCACGTATCAATTTCAAGCAAAGAGAATTACGGAGTGAAGGAGAGTAATTACCAGCAAAAACGTAGTTGACAAGTGTTTGATGGTCATTACCACCATCAAAACCCTTCGTAAACATCTCTTTACCAACCCTGAAAGGCGTATTGTTCAGCGGTAAAGGCACCATTTGCTTAGGCATCTGGGCAAACGTCGCAATAGCCTTTGGCAACACTTCTCTCATAGAGAAATTGCCAGTCAACACTATCGTGAGACGTGAAGGATCGCCAAACAAACGTTTATAATAGTTTGTAAGTGTGTCAATATCCAATGTCTCCAAAACCGATTTAGTAAGGTAGCTCCTGCTATTATCAACTGAATTGCCTACCAACGAATCTATGGTCATTGTCATTAAACGGTCGATATCATGTGAAAGCATCTTGTCGAGTATGGTCTCTTTGCCTAAGTCTTCAATCTCTGCAGCTACAGTCTCCTTAAAGTCCTCACGGTTGATACCTGGGAAACACATCTTCTGATAAACCAAGTTGAATAGTTCAGTAGCTTTATTGGAAGGTGAGGAAGCCAAGAGCTGGTGCCAGAACGCATCTTCCCCAACCGTCATAGAAAGACTCTCTTGAGTCATATAAGACAATAAGCTATCATTTGCAACCTTAGACAAACCACCCATATCTACGTAACTAATAGCATCATACACTTTTAATTGTTGTGGTAGTGATAAGTCAGCAGTTCCCCCACGTCCTATTGCAGCCAGGGAGATAACGGAGTCCTCGTCAATGGTCGGTCGGAGAATGAGCCTGACCCCATTCTTCAATATCACTTCTTCTATCCCTAAGTCGCCCCATTGCTGTTTACTCTTAATGCTCTCCGCCATAAAAGTAGCTGGTTGGACTAAACACATGGGAGCCTTGACACGCATTTCTTTTACTTGTTCTTTTCTATGGAAATGATAGGGCTTCATTTGCTGTTTCTTTCCCATTCGCCATGCTTCATCAGCTTTTTTAGCTGTGAGATAGCCTTCCTTTGTATCTTTCTTGACCGATGTGTAAGCATACAGACGACTGCGTCTCATTTGTTTAAGAACATCACCTAAGAGTTGTTGCAGCTGGGAACTCGTCGTCATCGCAACTTGTTGTCGTACCCATTCCATCTCACAAGGCATCCAAAGGGTGCGATCTCCAGCTGTGATATAATCAACGAAATCGTCGCAGATGTTAGCTGATAAGTTCTGAGTAGTGTCAGATGTGAGATGGTTTAGACGTGAGGCAACAAGTTGCTGTAGTTCGTCATGTGACACACCAAAACGTAAAAGACGATGACACTCTGCTGAGACAGTACTAATCTGACGTTCTAAATCGATAGTAGACGTACCACGAATAGACAGTACGAAATGGTCTTTATTAGCTAAATACCAATCATTTGAAACGTTACACTTCACTCCATCTGTCGTAAAACGATCATCTAAGCATTGCAGCAACATACGCATACGTTGCTTCGTAACCACATCTTGCAATGTTCGACGAACACAAGTGGTATGTGGGACTATTACTTCTAACTTGCTTTCCGACTGTATGCTGTCTACAATATGCATCCAGCTGGCACCCTTAGCATAGCTCATATCAAACTTAATCATAGGCTTGTCATCACGACTTGAAGGTATAGAGCCAAGCGTATGAGTTAGTTTTTCTACCACTTCAGGCACATTGACTTGCCCAACAATAAGTACGGTAGCATGAGAGGGGTTGTACCATCGCTTATAAAAAGCCTTCAACCGGTCGCTATCAATGCTATTGATATCGTGTTCCGTTCCAAGCGGGATACGTTCTGAATAGCGATTATGCCCCATCTTTAGACGATAGAAATCATCATTTTGTTGGTAGCCTCGCAGCTCCTCGACAATGACTCCTCGTTCTTTTTTCACACGTGCACCATCAAACTCTATCTCACTTAGCCAATCGTGAAGGGCTAAGAAGGTGCTATCAAGTATCTCTGTGTGATCAGAATAATAAGGCAAAGAAAGCCAATAGATTGTGCGATCGAACCCCGTAAAGGCGTTAATATCACGCCCAAACTTCATACCATGTCCCTCAAAATAATCAATTAGCGAACGATTAGGGAAATGTTTCGTACCGATAAAAGCACTGTGCTCAAGGAAATGTGCACCTCCACGCTGATTGTCTTCCTCCTGTAAAGAGCCAACATCCATAACCATTCGTACCTCAACACAATGACGTGGTAAAGCGTTCGGCAAGATAATATAACGCAGTCCATTCTGCAACTTCCCTTCAACAGTTCCTTTCGGAAGCGAGATAAGTCTATCACCACTCAATGAAGGTTGGGCAAAAGCGCAACCAGAGAATAGTAGACCGAATATAAGAAATAACCAAAAAGTAGATAGAATGAACTCTTTTCGCATTTTCTTCATAAATCAATTAGAACTTCTTAGGGACGTAAAGTATAGACTACAGACACCTGTTCGTAGCCATTACCATCGGCATAGTCCCATGGGAAAAGGAACGATAGCTTCCCCTTCTGAAGGTCAAGTGTAGCAGAAGGCGCAACCCAATCACTTGGATTATTACCAAACTCATCGTTGCTTATATTGCTCATACCAAGGAACTTATTAGGATTTAACGAACCACCCTGCATGAAGAAATCATCATCAATGGTATAACCAACTATCTTCCCGTCTTCCTCAATCTCTACAATGGAGCCTCTCTTCTGAAGCAAACGCTCCCATAAAGAGTAATGATAGATGAACGGTAGACCCGTTATCATGTCACCATATTGATTCTCTTTTTGTGTTGTAAACGTAATAGCCTTCGTAGACATATCGAGGGTTATACCTCCCAAGCTGACGTCAAAGGTCTCTTTATCTTCTTTGTAATCAGCTGCCTTCACAGCTGCTCTACCATAAGGAGTCTGCATAAAGAATTCTTCATCCTCAACCGTCTTACGTTTTAACACATCATAGAGGAATGTTGTTAATCCCATAGGGTTGCTCACCATCTTAAAGGTTGGTGCATCAACAGTAGCATCATCAGCAAGTGTTATCACACTATACCCCTTATACGTGCGCTGTGCCTGTCCTTTAAAGAAAGTCTCCTTATCTGCTGTATTAAACGTGATTGTCGTCTCAACTGGTATCTTTCCTATCATACGCATAAGATCTACACCATACTTTGTCTTCACATCTGCTATGAGTTGTAATTGTGCTGACGTGAGTGCAGGTATGTCGGCATCAGGATTAACAGTGATTTTCACTCCTTTCCCGAAACCTTTCACGGATGGTGTTGAAGCTGAGACAACTTGCAACGTAACTGTACGAGGGACGGAAAGGACGTGATTACCATTCGATCTCACACGAACAATGGCCTCCTTCTGCCCGGGATTAAACACCACATTCTCATCTTCCAAACGCAGAATGTTATCATCATTGCCAATAAACGCAAGCTTAATTTCTACCTTTTCTTTAGGAGCAAAAGCAATCATTGCATGCACTGACACACTTGTCGTATCGTCTTCTGACAATAATGCAGTGCTTGGAATGGTCAGTTCAACATCATTTGTCATACTTTCTGTGGGTATTTCCTCCTCATGGCAGGCTACTAAAAAGAATGACATTAACACTAATAAACTATTGAGTAACTTCTTCATTTTTTGTTCCATATAAATTAATTAGAAGGCCATCCAGGGTTCTGTTCCACTTTATTAAATCGATATTCAGACACAGGAATAGGGAATGTCCAACGATAATCATCGCTCGCTACACTGGTTGTAGTACTATTCCCCCACTGAGATTGTCGTTTTAAAGCAGCAGCATGTGTACGCTTAAGATCAAAGAAATTCACGCCCTCACCTACAAACTCACGTTGCTTATCAGTTAAGATAAGGTTTAGAAGTTCTTGATTGGAAATCGTCGATGGGGCTTCAGCGACCCCTATACAATGCCAATAATGATTGATTAATCTACGAGCAGCCTCTGTATCTCCCTTTCTGCAATATGCCTCAGCAACAATAAAATAAGCTCCAGCATACCGCATCGTATTGATGTAACTCGTTGACTGATTTTGCTTATTGCATCGGTTATACTTTCCAAGAAGCTCTCTATTAGAGCCATTCATCATAAATGGATAAACAAACAAGGCTTTTCGGAGATCTGACCCAACAAAACTCAACTGTGGATTGACCATAAAATAATCACCTTCCTGACTACTATATTGGATACCAGCATAGTAAGATGAGTTATTATTAAAAGCAAAGATACGCCCCGAATAGCTATTTTTTGACCACAGACTATTAAGTCCTTCTGATGTGAAATAAATATCATTACTCTTGCTAAGAACCTTATTTCCAGCATCTATAGCCCCTTGGTAATCATTTGAATAGAGGGCTAAGTCAGCTAATAGATACTGTGTAGCTTCTTGTGACAACCATCCATTACGGTCAGAGCTGTGCTCTACAGAGGCGGCATCAGTAAGCAATTCCTTTATCTTTGCAACACATTCACGTATTGAAGAACGCTGTTTATCCTCAATCCCAAGTTCACTTTTTAGGATAACCCCAGGCGCATCAGGATTAACATCGTAGGCTGGAGCAAAGATTCTTAGCAACTGTAGATAGCATAACGCCTTCAACGTCTTAGCCTCAGCAGCTATCACAATCTTTTCTTTCTCCTCATTTTCATTCTCTGCTTTTACTCCATTCATACGCTCAAGAAGTCCATCACATTGTGCAATCACATTGTAATAATCTTGCCAAAGGCTTGGTGCAAGCTTGTTTATCTCCTTATCATTCCAATTATAGAGATTCAATGAACTGATATCTTTTATAGACAAAGAGGTGGGAACAAAGTCGTTCCCCAATAAAGAAAACTCATATTCTTGATGAGGATAAGACGAATAGGCCGATGCCAACAGTGATCGAGCATTTGAGACATTCGTTATTGCATCTGGATCAGAGAATTGGTCTTGGGGTGGAATGTTAAGACTACAAGCCGTTAACAGTGTCAGACACGCTCCTACAACTACACTTTTGAATATTAATATACCTTGTTTCATATTGTATTATCCATGCGTCTTAAATGTAAAACTACTCTACTTACATACTATATCATTAGAATGTCAAATTGAGATTGAACGTGAATATTGGCTGCATCGTACCAGCAAGCGTGCCACTCTCTGGATCAGACTCCTTATATCTTGTCCATGTAAAGAGGTTAGAACCTTGTAATCCAAGATTCGCATATCGAATGAATGGAATTGTCTTCTGTAACCATTTCGATGGAACTCGGTAACGCAGTGATACGCTCGAGAGTTTTATGTAATCACTACTTCCTATCGTCCTTGTGTTAGGATAGAGCGCAAGATTCCCCTCGGCAATACTCTGCGTATAGAATGGGGTCCAGTATTCCTTATATTCATCGCCTCGTTTAAACCACATCTTCTGTGTTTGTCCTGACACAGCATTGTAGATTGCGTTATCACTATTACGCACATATTGGTAAGAGAAGCGTTGCTTCCCACCAAAGACATAGTAGAACGACACGTCAACATCGAATTGCTTATAAGAGAAACTGGCATAGAAGCTACCTGAGTATGGAGGTGTCTGATGACCTAAAGCAATAAAATCATTCTTTGTGAGTGGTTCCGTACCTTGCTTTTCAACTCCTTCTGGGGTTAAGAAGACAGGATAACCCGTGAGTGGATTGATGCCTAAAGAATGTAAACCATAGATCATGTCGTATGATTTACCCACCTCATAATTAGGCACTATTGACTGTTCGTCAAGATAGAGCTTATCCGTCCAATAGAGGCTTACCACTTTATTGTCATTATAAGCTATATTTCCTCCCACAGAAAGACGACAATCAAAAGCATCTATAATCTTTGTATTTAATCCTATTTCTATACCACGATTCTGTAAGATACCAATGTTCCGTTTAAGAGAGGAATAGCCCGAACTTGTTGCGATAGGTACATCTAAGAGTGCTTGTTCGGTACGCCGATTGTACCAGTTCACATCAAGTGTAATACGCTTAAATAATTCTACGGTTAAACCTAAGTCTGTAGACTTATTTTGTTCAGCCTTCAGATCTTTATTATATAATGATAGTAATGACAAGATACGACTTTCCTCGTAAGCCTGCTCACCAAACATAAACGTACCAACAGTATTAGAAACAGTCACACCATTGAGATTTGCCGTAACACCGTATGATGCTTTAATATTTAATTTTGTAAGGACCTTATTATCTTTCAACCATGAGTAATTTGTTGGTGTCCAGCCCAAACCTGCTGCCCAAGCCGTATTCCAACGCTTATCAGCTGGGAGTATTGATGAAGCATCAGCCTTATATGTGAAGTAAGCATCATAGACTGAATTATAAGTATAACCTGCCACGACACCAATACCCATCTGTGCATTCTTGTCACGAGGATTTCGTACAGAAGGCTGACGCATTCCGTGTAACGAGTTATTAATTGCAGAAGGGGCATCAACATTGCCTACTCCATATCCGGTGATACCCACGGCATCATAATTATACAAATAATAGTCGTAGTTTGCACCAAGCGTAACGTCATGAACGTCTGCAAACACATGATTATAGGTTGCTCGGAGATTACTTGACAGGTTAATTGTCGTTCCTTTCATTCGACTATATATGCCTCTCGCATTATCAGGAACGCCAGTGTTTTGTTCAGTGAATGAAGAAGCTGGCGTAAAGTTATGATTATCATCCTGAAGATAATCTAAACCAGCAACGTAAGCTAAAGTAAAACCTTGCCATGGCGTTAAAGTCACGTTTATGTCTACCCCCGCATTCTTATCTGAGGCATCACTCTGATATTGTTGTGTGAGATCACGATAACTTCTATTCGGATAAGAATAGAGTTCACCCGTCTTTTGTTCGTAAGGATTAAGATTATAAACTAAAGATGTGGGGTCGAATGATGATCCATTAGGAGACTTACTCTTAGCATAGCCACCAGACACACCAATCATCAGGTATCCTATCTTCCCCAACTGCTGGTCTAAACCCATACGAACACTAAACCGTTGCTTATTATTACCTTCTATACGCCCGCCTTGATAGGTATAGTTCCCAGAGAGAAAATAAGTTGTAGTCCCACTTCCACCTTTTATACTGATGTTGTGTCTCTGATAGAAATTATTACGGATAAGTTCCTTAAACCAGTCTGTATGGATATTTCTTAGAGCTTCCAAACGCTTTTCTCCTTCTGTTATCAATTGTTCTTTATTTGGGTCGGACGCATGATAACGTTCAAAGTAATCTCTACTATAGCGATAGCCTGGAGCTGCAGGATTTTGTAACAAACGCTCTAACTCTAATTTTTCATCCGTATCCATGAGCTTTACACCACGCCTACCACGCATCGTCAGGCCCATATCAGTGCCGTAGGTAAGGGTCATCTTTCCATTATAACCGCGCTGTGAACTTATCTCCAACACGCCATTAGCAGCCTTTACACCATACAAAGCACCTGCAGCTGCATCTTTCAAAACCTTTATACTTGCTATGTCTTGTGGATTAAGATTGTAGAATGTCTCGGCGGAGATAATCTTTCCATCGAGGACATACAACGGCTCATTACTCGTGTTGCCTTGACGGAAAGAAGAATTACCTCGTATTCTGATCTGTGGCTTACTTCCAATATCTCCCGTATTGATAACGTTCAATCCAGGTACCATACCTTGTAGAGCCAAGCCCATGTCAATCATTGGTTTCTCGCTGAGACGTTTCATATCTATCGACTCAACGATTCCTGCCTTTGCACGAAGGTCGATAGCATTGATGTTACTCTTTGCCTTTACAACGACTTCGCCCAATTTATTCTCTGACGATTGCATCTTTACATCTATCTTCTCTCTCCCGTCATAATTGACTTTCTTCTGAGCATACCCGATATAAGTAAAGGTTAACACTGAACTTTTATTAAAGTCGCCATTTAATTGATAACGACCATTAACATCTGTAATAGTTGCTATCTGAGTTCCTTGGATCCGAACAGTCACACCAATCAGTGCCTCATCACTGGCATCCGTCACATAACCATATACCCTACATTCTTGGGCTCCTACCTCCTGAAGAGAAATAAAGAGCCCAAGAATCGTGAAAAGACACCATAATAAAAGGTTCTTCATATCGCAACTATTTATCGTTTGCTTTCAACCCATTTATTTGTTTGGGCTACTATCCAATCTACCACAAGCGGAGTACAAGCGGGGAGAATACCATCTGCACTATACACGATGTCTACCCCTGTCTTCTTTACAAGATCTTTTTGTACATCTGTCATCTTATGACGATCAGCCATACGCTTCACGTCAGAGGTCAGATAGATACCCTGAACGATGATTCGCTTCTTCTTTGCTGAAGCTTTTGTCAATAATGGCATCAACTCATTGGCAAAATCATGTCCCATTTCGATAAGAGCATGATCAACATAATTAATCTTTGTATGTTCTTTAGTGTACTTATCAACATTCTTTAGGACTTCTGTCCAAAAGCCTTCTCGTTCAGGATCACCATGAGCCAAGAATATTACAGCTTCATTAGGAGCGTCTTTAGAAATACTCTGTACGCAATTTAACATACTCTCTTCTAACAAGTAACTATAATAGAAGGTTGGACCAAGGATGATAGGTGTTTTAGTGTGTACTAACTCTGTGTTCTCCTCTGCCAACTCTTCTCTTACAAAAGGATTGTATTTATGTCCGAGAATATTTGGCAGGTCTTCTTCAGTATGACTTGATGGTGCCATAAAGACAGGAAGAGCAAAGATCGTGTCTGCACCTTCTGCCTCACATGCCTTCACTACAGAAGCCACGGAAGGTTCGGTATATTCCATAAGTGCCACCTTTACGATATCTATACCTTTGAGCTTCTTTTTTTCGACTTGCTCTTTTACAAGTGGTTCGAGCGCTAATACTGGTTTGCGCCATGACTCCATAGGCGATCCATGAGCTACGATTATCAATGCGGTTTTAGCACTTAACGATGCAAAAGTTGTTAGCAGCGCAGCTAACACTAACATAATTTTCTTGTTCATATTCATATTAAATTTTATTCTTTTACCTAATTCCATGGGTATCAAAAAGATGTTATAAATTCTTTGGCAAAAGTATAACATTAGTCAGAATAAGACAATACCTAAAAATAATGAATTAAGACAACACTTCATGGTACATATTGCTTAACAACGCTAAACAAACTTATTACTGATTTTACAGGAAGTCTGTAAATTTATAAAAGCTGAACCCCTCACATGGAGCTCAGCCTTTATATTCGATATGGACTTTTATGATACAAATTATGTAAACAACATTACTGAATGGTATTAGAATTAATGTTCCATATCAATACTTAAATGGGTTGTTTCTCTTATTTACCCCACACCTCCGCAGCAATCTCTTGCACAAGGTCTATCTTTGCCCATTGCTCTTCCTCGGTGAGTTTATTGCCTATCTCGCAAGAAGCAAATCCACATTGTGGACTAAGACAGAGGTCGTTATGAGGAATGTAAAGTTCTGCATCACTTATTCGGGCCACTATCTCTGCAGGGCTTTCGAGTTCTGGACGCTTCGTGGTGATGAGTCCGAGGACTACCTGCTTGCCGTTTGGGATATACTTCAACGGCTCGAAACCTCCTGAACGGGCATCATCATACTCCAAATAGAATGCATCCACGTTCTCTTGCGCAAAGACATAAGGGGCAACAGGGTCGTATGCTCCTTCGGCAGCGTAGGTGGAATGGTAATTACCACGACAGATATGTGTGGTGAAAGCAACATCCTTTGGTCGTCCTTCAAGAGCTAAGTTATTCACCTTTAGATATTTCTTAGCCAAATCGTCGAGTGTCTCCTTGTCTCCTCCATGTGCTTTCCAATAGTTCTTGTCAACCACCATACCCCACGTGCAATCGTCAAACTGAATATTACGACATCCAGCAGCATAAAGGTCGACAATCACCTGACGGTAGACCTTCGCTATGTCTTCAATAAGCACGTCAATGTCAGGATAATACTTCAACGTATTCTTTGTGTTATCACCTCTGAACAGTTCTGCAAACAACTGGGCTGGAGCAGGTATCGTTTGTCGGGCTGTCACACCCTCCTCTTCAAATTGCTTTACAAACTTAAAGTGCTCTACAAATGGATGATTCTCACCGCTAATACGACCAGACAAAGCAATAGAACCACGTGTTGTCTCCTCTCCGTGGAATTGATAACCATGGTCGAGTTCTATCTCCTCAATACCATTCAAACCCCACATAAAGTCTAAGTGCCAATAGCTTCTGCGGAACTCTCCATCGGTTATCACCTTCAAGCCGTGAGCCTTCTGCTTAGCAATAAGGTCGGTGATGAGGCGATCCTCAACAGCCTTTAACGCCGAAGCATCAATCTTCCCTTCAACGAATTTCTGTCTTGCTTCCTTCAACTCTGCTGGACGAAGAAAACTTCCTACGATGTCTGCACGGTAAGGTGCATTTGTTCTGATACTGCTCATATTCTTTTACCCTTTCTTTTTGTTATCATTATGAATGTGGATGCAAAGTTAGAGAAATTCTTTTTG
Organism: Prevotella jejuni; assembly: GCF_900187995.1. Lineage (GTDB taxonomy): Bacteria > Bacteroidota > Bacteroidia > Bacteroidales > Bacteroidaceae > Prevotella > Prevotella jejuni. The sequence goes on along the minus strand of NZ_FZNZ01000036.1, from coordinate 4,719 downwards.
CCTTCAAAATATTCTTGTTTATTCGGGAAATTATACTAACTTTGCCATGAATTAAGGTCTTACACAGAATATTATTCTGCTAAAACAGCAATTTACAAAATGGACAACACAACGATATTAGACGATATTGACAGAAAGATACTGAAGATTCTTCAGCGTGACTCCCACCTAACTGTCAAGGAACTGGCGGCCCGTGTTCATCTTTCGCCCTCGCCTGTCTTCGAACGACAAAAACGATTAGAACGTGAGGGTTACATAGAGCGCTATATGGCTGTGGTTAATTCTCATAAGGTGGGAAATGGCATCATGGTTCTATGTAACATTCGGTTAAAACAGCATACACAAGACCTCATCCAAGAGTTTATGGATGTCGTACAGAATATTGATGAGATAACTGAATGTTATAACACGAGTGGCGACTATGACTTTCTTATTAAGGTTTATGCGCACGACATGAAACGTTATCAACAGTTCATGCTCAATACGCTGGGTAAGATTGATTGTATTGGTAGCCTTCATAGTATCTTCGTCATCGACGAGACAAAGAACACTCGTGGGGTTCCTGTGACGGAATAGGCCTAAGTCTAAGAGCTGCCCTGACTCTCCTCGCAGCCGAACAATCTCTCTTCCAGTTCTTCTCCTGCTTAGAGAGGTTGGGGAGAGCCTCCTTTTCGCAGGAGTATCTTGGTAATTATCTGTGTTACTCGGTGCTTGGTTGTTATCAGTGTTACTCGGTGAGAGAAGGAATGCACTCTCTCAATGAAATAAAACACAAACAATTCGCTGGGGTGTTTTTCTCTTACAGAGTGGCACACAGCTCGCACCCTTGGGTAGTTCTTTCTCGCACAGAGGATATTTCATTCTCTCACGGAGGATAGTTTTCTCTCTCGGAGAACAGTTCTTTCTCTCACGGAGGGTATTTCTTTCTCTCACAGAGCGCACAGATGTAACAGAACTTTTCCACCACCGTTTCGAACCCACAGAACGCCTTCGGCATACAGATATCACAGAGCGTTTCAGCTAAAGATGGCTGTAAGGTTCTGTGTTATCGGTTGACTTAATGTCTCTGTGAGACTTTGTGTGTTCTGTTCTTCTGTGTTACTCTGTGAGAAATAGAACGCACCCTCTATATGAGATGAGACGCATGTGACTCGCTGGGGAGTTCTTTATCTCACAGAACGCACAGATCTAACAGAGCATATTGCCGCACTGTTTCGAGCCCACAGAACGCCTCCGGCATACAGATATCACAGAACGTTACTGCTAATGAAGATACCAATAAGGAGGCAAAAAGCAGCCTACATCCAGCCCATAGAGGTATCTCGGTGATCACTCCCCTTCCCTTCGGGGGAGGGGACGGGGGAGGGGCCAGCTGGCACTTGAGGCTACTCACCCCTCTAAGCTTCCTTCTTCTTCCTATTAGCCAAAAAGTTCTTGTATAACTTCTTCACCTGTGGAGCAAGGAAGATGATACCAATAAGGTTAGGGATGACCATCAGACCATTGAAGGAGTCGGCTAACTCCCATACCAGGTCGGCTGCAAAGAGACAACCCAAGAAGACAAAGAGGACTACAAGGGGACGATAGAAACGGACGCCCTTCTTACCAAACATGAACTTGATGTTCATCTCGCCAAACATATACCAGCCTATAATCGTCGTAAAAGCAAAGAAGATAAGACTGATGGCAAGGAAGATGATACCTCCTTCTCCAAATGCTATCTCAAAGCCTTGTTGCGTGATGGCAACTGACTTTAGGCCTGTATTACCGTAAGCACCCGTAAGCATGATGACAAACGCCGTTGACGTACAGATGAGAACGGTATCTACAAACACACCTGCCATGGCTACAAAGCCCTGCTCGCATGGGTCTTTGACATCGGCTAAAGCATGGGCATGAGGGGTGGAACCCATACCTGCCTCGTTAGAGAACAATCCACGTGCAACACCATAACGGATGGCATACTTCATCACTGTTCCTGCGGCACCACCTGCAGCAGACTTCAAAGAGAAAGCATCAGTAAAGATGGTACGGAGAACATGCGGCAACTGATCGGCAAACATATAAATAATAATAAATGAACCGAGGATATAGACAATCGCCATGAATGGTACTAAAAGCTCGGCAAGAGCTGTGATACGACGCTGCCCACCAATGATTACGACAGCCACAACGGCTGCTAAAACTATACCTATCACCCATGAAGGAATGTTGAACGCATTGGTCAAGGCGATAGAAATAGAATTGGCCTGTACCATATTGCCAACAAAGCCTAAGGCAAGGACAATGGCAATAGAGAAAAAGACAGCAAGCCACTTACTACCAAGACCATAATAAAGATAGTAAGCTGAGCCACCAACGGTCTCGCCATGGTATTCTTTCTTATACTTTTGGGCAAGCACAGCCTCGGAGAAGATGGTACTCATACCCAAAAGGGCTGACACCCACATCCAGAAAATAGCTCCTAAACCACCAGTAGCAATGGCTGTTGCCACACCACCGATATTTCCTGTACCAACCTGAGCAGCTACGGCAGTAGCCAATGCCTGAAATGAATTAACTTTCGTCTCACCTGGCTTTCGCTTCTTAAATATCGGACCAAAAGCATACTTAAACGCCAGATTTAGATGACGAAGCTGTGGGAAACCAAGATAGACAGTGTAGAAAATGCCTACACCTAACAATGCGTACATGAGAAAACTGTTCCATAGAAACTCATTGAACGCTTTTACATAGTCTAATGGACTCATTGGCTACATAGTTTAGATATTAGTAATAGATTGATGGATAACTCCATCTTGAGATTGTTTCGCTGTAGGTAAGATATTTATCTCACTATCGGTCATTGACCGTTATGTCCCTTTACTTGTATTAATAGGATTATATCCTTTTAATCTGTTTAGGTTATTCTTTCGGCACAAATATAGTTTTTTATCTTTTATGAAGCAACTACTAAAGCAATATTTTACTACATTTTTGTGATTTTTTAGGGATAGATTGCTTGTGATTTATACTATTATAACTCCTATAAAAAACCATGTTAACACATTGTTTTACAGCGTTTTACAGTACAAAAGATATTAGGAGAGGCAAAGAACACTGTCGGACTGAACACCAACAAAAAGATAGCATCACGTCATACCAGCCTGCTCCCTCCCCCTTTCCTTCTCTCGCAAGAAGGAGTGTGATTAGTGAGATTATATCTATTAGGTTACTTTACATGGGACGTGAGAATCATTCTCTCATAAAGGACACACCCTTTCTCTCACAGAGCACACAGATTTAACAGAGTTTTTTGTACACAGTTCAAGCCCATGAGAGAGTAGTCCCTCCCCCAACCTCTCCCCCACAGGAAGGGGCGTGATATGTGAGGTTACCCCTACAAGACTGCCAACAAAGAACATAACGAAGCCTACATCCTTTTTATAAGGGTATCTCGGTAATCACTCCCCTTCCCTTCGGGGGAGGGGAAGGGGGAGGGGCCAGCTGGGGTCGGGGGGAGGGGCCATCATCTTTCTGGCCTTTGTATGATCTGTTCATCTGTGTTCTTCTGTGAGAAAAAGAACACACCCACTCTATGAGATGACTCACAAACAACACGCTGGGGAGGTTTTTCTCTCACGCTGGGGAGGTTTATCTCTCACAGAGCTCACAGAGTTAACAGAGCCTTTTTGCGCACAGTTTCGAGCCCACAGAACGCCTCCGGCATACAGAGTTCACAGAGCGTTACTGCTAAAGAAGGGTGTTGGGTGATAATTGTTAGGTGTTGATGATTAGCCATAGGGGTATCTCGGTGATTACGCCCCTCCCTTCTGGGGCTACTCTTTCTACACATCTTTTTAACATTATAACACATTGATACTCAGTAAAATACTTGCGTATGTCATGGTTTTTTAGTATCTTTGTTTATAAATTAAACAACATATTTGACTCCCTCGGAGGAGATAAGAGAATCGAACGAAGAGTTAATAGCTTGTTCGATAAGATGGTAGAGAAACAGAGTGCGGTTATTAATAAGTGCTTCGAAGATAAGGCACCTAAAGTTGGTGCATATAGAGTACTACGTAATAAGAACTGGGATATGGAAGATCTAATAGATAGAATAAGGCAATTCTCTGGTAGTGAGTGTGTTGGACATAAACATGTACTATGCATACAAGACACTACGGAGCTATCTTACGACCACATGAAAGGGCGTTTGAAGGAGGATGACCCCGACTTTGGAGATGGTTCTATGCAACTGAAAAAGTATTCTATTTTCGTACATCCTACTATGATTGTGGACGCTGAATCATGCCTTCCTATAGGCTTCTCCTCTGTGAGAATATGGAATCGTGAGCGCATAGAAGGTCGAAAGAAGACCAATAAACGAGCTACTTTACCATATAAGGATAAGGAATCCTACCGGTGGACTTTGTCTGCAAAGGAAAGCGCGGAGTGCATCCCAAGTGATGTTCGTAAGACAATAGTTGGCGATCGCGAGAGCGATGTCTACGCCTTTATGGACGAGACTTTGGAAGTGGGATGCGACTTTCTGATACGTTCTACTCATAATCGCAAGAGTAGCGTAGGTGCTGATTTAGATACACTTACAGAGCATTTAGCCAAGCAGAAACCTATGGGAGAGTACAGTTTCTCACTCCCCGGACGGCAAGGTCGAAAGAACAGAACAGCCGTTATGGAGGTACGTTTTATGCCTATCACCCTTCACGCACCACA
>NZ_FZNZ01000089.1 GCF_900187995.1 Prevotella jejuni | reverse complement strand
CGCAGAGTCAACCAGCAAGTGCAAAATTACAAAACGTGTTTAAAGAACTCACACTTTGGAGTAGAAAAGTTTAATTTTTCTCTTGGTCTTTCGTTCAATTTCTTTTGTATGGACATAATTCTCTTGTCCGTATAGTTATCAAACGAATCCTTTTTAGGTATATACTGCCTGATTAATTTGTTTGTATTCTCAACAGTTCCCTTTTGCCATGAACAATATGGGTCAGCGAAGTACACGGGCACACCTAAGTATTTGGTGATGTCCTTATGTGCCGCAAATTCAGGTCCGTTATCTGTTGTAATTGTCTTCAGGCTGTTCTTGTATGGCAGCAGTAGTTTCCTAACCACCTTTGCCAGAGGCTTTGACATTTTTCCAAATGGCAGTTTCTGCATAAGCAACATATTGGTGGATTTCTCCACTATTGTGAGTATGGCGTGCTGGGCAGGGTCGACGATCAAGTCCATCTCAAAATCTCCAAATCTCTTCCCGTCAACTTCTTTACTTCTTTCATGGATACTCACCCTGTCCTTTATTGGAAGATGTCCGCCTTTGGGACGATGCCTGTATTTCATCTTATGCCTTGTGTGTTCTGCAAGTTTCCCTGTTGTATCATTGTGGATGATGTTATAGATGGATTGGTGTGACACCTCTATGCCCTCATTCATGCGCAGATACCCTGATATTTGTCTTGGAGACCACTGGTCGTTGGTAATATATTCTTTAATTCTCCAAACTAATTCGTCGGAGAGTTTGGCGTTAGTTACCGTGCTCTTTCTGCGCTGCATAGCCATATCATGCGCCTTCGTCCAGATATATTTTCCAGAAGGCGTGCTGTTGCGTTTGATTTCACGTGAGAGTGTTGACTGACTAATACCGACGATGTCGGCAATTTCTTTTCTCGCTGTTTTCTTTTGGAGTAAGGCAAAAATTTGCGACCTTTGCTCCGAGATTAATTGATGATACATTTGCAATACAAAGTTAGTTAATCTTTGGGAGACTTCGGTCTCCTTTTTTTTATTTGTATTGCTGGTTGTTTCTTTTTCCTCTCCGAGAGATGCAGACAACCTCTCGCTACGCGTCGAGAACGTCTGCATCTCTCGGAGAGGGACACTCTTTTATTGCACTTCGTTTTGGAACTTGCA
>NZ_FZNZ01000038.1 GCF_900187995.1 Prevotella jejuni | reverse complement strand
AGAGAGAGAGAGAGAGAGAGAGAGTACAAAATTATTTGGAACTACCAAATAATTTGCGATATTTTTTTCGTCTTTCTTCGTTAAAGAATCTAATGTAGCACAAAGCGTGTCTGCGCCTTTATTTCCTAATAAGGTGCAAACATTTGCTGAATTAATATTCTTTATGACTCTCATCGTTATTACGAGTTAATTTTAATTTAACTGGCCGCAAAGATAGTAAGAATATATGAAACAAACAAGAAATTAGCTAAAAAATATAAAAGCAAATCGAAATACGTAGCTAATCTTTAACGTTTAGGGCGCATGGCATATCAAGTAAGGACATAACCTTTATTAAATAGCGAGGGAAAAAGCAAAACAAAGTTTGCTGTCATTACTATCATCCTATATAAACATTAAACTTACTGAGAACAAAACACTTACGAGAAATGTTAAATGTGACAGCAACTTAAAATAAAAATATAGTTGTATATTATCGTCCTATTCTCCAGCTTTTAGACTTTATTACTACTAAAATATAAGTGGGTCTTCAGCAATATGGAGTGATACCTTTTGAGATTAGAACTTTGAAGAAACGTCACACAGAGAAATGGAGATCACAGAGGTTTTATATAGCAGAAATCGTTAGGCACAGAGGCACCGTTGGTGCGTGGAGGAACAGAGGAGATTTGCGAGTTTTATTAATGTTTTTGTCTACTTCATTACAAAGCACTGGTTTACAAGATTTATAAAAACGTTTATTACCAAAGCTATCAGCAATATGTACACTACAACTCTGTCGCTCTTTGTGCCTTCGGCACCTCCGTGATATTGTCTTTTATGCTTTCACCTCCGTATTCTCCTCCTCTCTGTGTGACTTTTATATGTAGTAGGCTTACTTTATCACTCCAAATTCCAGAAGAGCCATATAAGTTTACAAAAAAGTCATCATCCACAGTCTATTGCCGTAGATAATGGCTTTACTTTTATAGAATCATACCCTCTCTTAGATAGGTAGCTTATTCCTTTTCCTCTTGAGGAAGCATGATAAGGGCTTCCTGTTTCTTACCATCCATCATAATCTTTAATGGTTTTGGGAAACGAACATGGCGTACCCACTGAGTTTCTTCCACAGCTGGAAGGGCATCAAGTACGCTGCGCTGATAGAATCCATCTTCCTTATAAGGATTAATTGTGAAATAGCCTACACCGAAAGAGGTGAGATTTTGGAAGAAATGTGTTCCCTGACTTGGGTCTACACGATAGTGTTCCAGTCCCTCCTCAACGATGACACGGGCTGCCGAGATATGTGGCCACTTCACAGGAATACCCAACCAAGGGTCGCTTGAACCCCATCGGCCCGGACCAATGAGCACATAGTTCTTGTCAGTATCAAGGAACTTACGGTTTATCCGTTCTATCTCATCAGCAATAGTTGGGTTGTTAGATGCTGTAAAAGAACTGTCGGTCTTTACATACACAACATCTTGTACATCGTCTGAAACGCCATGTCCCAAAGAGTTAAGACTCCGCAAGAGGCATTGATCATCAGGAATAGTCGTGAGATCTTCGTCTAACATCTGTTTAGAATCAACGATTGGACGAATCTGCAAGAGATATAATTCACCCGTTCGGTCATCATTCAGATTAACAGCGAACTCTATCTCCACAGGGCGACGCATTGCCTCAGCACCGTATGTCATTGCCATTTGTAACAACTCTGGTAGTGGAAAGACGTTCTGTTGGAGGACACCACAGAAAGAGATAACCTTTCTTCCTCCCTCATAGAGTCCATCATAAATAGCATGGTCTTCGGGAGAATAAGTGGAAGTGATATATTGTAGACTGCCGTCAGCCTCTGCATCTTTCACACGTAGTTTGAGGATATTAAAGCCGTCATCTACCTTAAAATCCTCACTGATATGCTTCATATCGAGAGCATAGAACTGAGTTTGAGTTTCGCGTAGGGCTATTTCCATTTCGCTCATCTGTAAGACTTGATGCGGATGGAACGGACAAACACGCAGCGTCTGCCCACCATCAACAATATACTTACCTAATCCCAATGCCAAAGAGGCAATACCTTCCTCAGCTTTCTCTTCTCCTATCGGATAATAGTTGAGAGAGCGAAGAACGCCAGAGATGTTCGGATAGAAATGATCTCCATACTCCTTACCGACAACCTGCTGTAAAATAACTGCCATCTTCTCCTGATCAATGACGTTACTTGTGGCAGTCATGTAAGCTTTGGAGTCACGATAATAAACCGAAGCATAGACGGCTTTAATCGCACAAGCCAACATTCGGAGCATTTCATACTTATCCTCAAGATAAGGAATCATATAGGTAGAATAGATACCTGCGAAGGGTTGGTAGTGACTATCTTCCAACAACGAACTTGAACGGACGGCTATTGGTGAGCGAGTAGCCTCAAAGAAGGTAAAGAAGTCGCCTATGAATTCATCTGGCAGCTGAGCACGAAGGAAGGCTTGGAGTATCTCTTCGTCGCTTGCATCACTCAAAGCAATCTGGTAAAGATTGTTTTGTTCCATAAAGCTGTCGAAGACATCCGTACAAAGAACGACTGTCTTCGGTATCTGTACCTTTGCATTGGGGAAGCGATTGAAGTCTGGTCGGAGTTTAATAACATTATCAAGGAATGCCAAGCCACGTCCCTTACCTCCTAACGAGCCGTCTCCAATACGAGCAAAATGGGCATATCGGTCGAATTTTCGCCTATCAAACAGGGCTACAACACCCACATTGCGCATCCTTCGATAGGCAACAATGGCATCAAAGATAATCTGTCGGTGCATATCTACATCCTGTAGTTTATGCCATGTAATACCTTTTAGGAAGGAAGAAACTGGGAAAATGGCACGTGCAGAGAGCCATCGACTCATGTGATTACGAGAAATATGATAGAGCATAGAGTCACGTGGAATCTTAAAGATGTTATCTTGCAACTCTTTCAAGCTTCGAATACGCATCACCTCCTCACGTGTTTCTGGATTACGGAAGATGAAATCGCCAAAACCCATGTGTTCCTCGAGTAGGTGGCGAAGGTCTACACTCATCTTCTTTGAGTTCTTATCAACAAAGTGGAAACCTTCTGCCTCTGCCTTTTCACGGTTCTCACTCTCCGAACTTTCTATAATCAAAGGGAGATATTCATCTTCTTTCCTAATGGCACGAAGTAGTTTTAAACCTGCCTCTGGGTCTTTCTCCGATACAGGAATGTTCCCTTCTGTCGCAGAAGAACCCTTATCTTCTACATTATTAATAGGGAATCTTACATCAGAGATAACGCCCAAGCAGTTGTCCTTATAACGTTGATAGATATGCCATGCTTCCTCGTAAGTGCGTGCTAAGACAACCTTTGGACGTCCACGCTGGCGCAAAGAGGCATCGTGTCGGGTCAAGGCTTCAGTGGCAAAGTTCTGACTCTGCGTAAGAATATAGCTATATAAGTTAGGTAGAATAGATGAGTAGAAACGGATAGAGTCTTCTACAAGCAATATCATCTGCACTCCCACCTCATGGATATCATTGTCTATATTCATCTTGTCCTCCATCAACTTAATGATAGAAAGTATGAGATTGGTATTCCCCAACCAACAGAACACATAATCAAAGATACTGAGATCTTCGTTTTGTATACGTTTTGTAATACCATGAGAGAAGGGAGTCAGTACCACACAGTGGATGTCTGGGAACTCTGCCTTTACAGCTCTTGCCACATCAAAAGCATCATTATCAGCATTACCCGGCATACAGATAACAAGGTCAATGTCTACGGTATTGAGCACCTTAGAGGCCTCTTCGATAGTAGACACCTGTGTAAAGGTTGGCGGATAACGCAGACCTAATTCCATATACTCATTGTAGATCTTCTCTTCCACGCGTCCATCATCCTCCAACATGAAGGCATCGTATGGATTAGCTACAATCAAAACATTGTAGATTCGTCGCATCATCAGATTGACGAAACTAACGTCTTTTAGGTAAAAGTTACCCCATTCTGCAGGAATTTGCTCACTCATAATCCAAAACTTAATATTGGACAAAAATACAAAATAAATACAAGTCAACCTATCTTTTCGCAACTTAAATAATATATTTTTTATTACTTTGCATACTGGTTACCATTTTTTGCGACTTAAGTAGCTTCCCAAAAGAAAGAAAAAAATGAAAAATTTTTGATTTTCATTTGGACTTTTGATAGAATTTGGATATATTTGCCGTACCATTCTGAACTGAATGATACTATCTAACATAAACAAATAAAAGTCAATTTACTATGGAAGTCGAAAAAATCATGCAAGCACTGGAGCAGAAGCATCCAGGTGAGTCAGAGTATTTACAGGCTGTACATGAAGTACTCATGTCTGTAAAGGATGTTTACAATCAGCACCCAGAGTTTGAGCGCGCAAGTATTATTGAGCGTATTGTGGAGCCTGAGCGCATCATCACATTCCGTGTACCTTGGGTTGATGACCAGGGAAAAGTACAGGTAAACATTGGTTATCGCGTACAATTTAATGGCGCTATCGGCCCATACAAGGGTGGTCTGCGTTTCCACGCATCAGTAAACCTCAGTATCTTGAAGTTCCTCGGTTTCGAGCAGACATTCAAGAATGCACTCACCACATTGCCTATGGGTGGTGGTAAGGGTGGTTCTGACTTCTCTCCACGTGGTAAGAGCGATGCTGAAATCATGCGTTTCTGCCAGGCTTTCATGAACGAGTTGTATCGTCACATCGGTCCTGACGAGGATGTTCCTGCAGGCGATATCGGTGTTGGTGGTCGTGAAATTGGTTACCTCTTCGGTCAGTATCGTAAGCTGACTCACCAGTTCCAGGGTATGCTCACAGGTAAGGGCAGAGAATGGGGTGGCTCTATCCTCCGTCCAGAGGCTACAGGTTATGGTGCACTCTACTTCGTTCACCAGATGATGGAGACTCATGGTCTTGACATCAAGGGTAAGACTGTTGCCATCTCAGGTTTCGGTAACGTTGCATGGGGTGCTGCTAAGAAGGCTACCGAACTTGGTGCAAAGGTTATCACATTGAGTGGTCCTGACGGTTATATCTATGATCCAGATGGCATCAGTGGTGAGAAGATTGAGTACATGCTCGAACTTCGCAACAGTGGTAACGATGTTTGTGAGCCATACGCAGAGAAATATCCAGGCGCAAAGTTCTTCAAGGGTCATAAACCTTGGGAGCAGAAGGCAGATATCTATTTGCCATGTGCTACACAGAACGAGCTCAACGGCGAGGATGCCGACAAGATTCTTGCTTACAAGCCATTGTGTGTTGCTGAGGTTTCAAACATGGGTTGTACAGCTGAGGCTGCTGAGAAATTCACTGAGGCTAAGCAGCTCTTCGCTCCTGGTAAGGCTGTTAACGCAGGTGGTGTGGCTACATCAGGTCTCGAAATGTCACAGAACTCTCTCCGTCTCTCATGGAGTCCGGAAGAGGTTGACCAGAAGCTCCATTACATCATGAGCTCTATCCATGAGCAGTGCGTGAAGTATGGTAAGCAAGCTGATGGTTACATCGATTATATTAAGGGCGCCAATATTGCGGGCTTCATGAAGGTAGCGAAGGCTATGCTCGCACAGGGTGTCGTATAATAAAGACCAGTCTTTCTATTCTCTCCCTGCCTTCAAGGTAGGGAGGGAATATATTCTCTTTGAGAAGGCTGGTAATACTTAACAATAAAATGTATAGAACCAAACTTCTCTTGATAGCGTTATTTGCGCTATGCAACGTCTTTACACTGACAATAAAAGCACAGTCAGACGGTAAAGCTTCTTATTATAGTAACGGATTGCACGGTCGCCGAATGAGTAATGGCGAACGCTATGACCGTAATGCATTTACTTGTGCACATCGCACACTCCCCTTCGGTACACGTCTAAAGATTACAAATCCTCGTAACGGAAAGTCGGTTATTGTCCGTGTAACGGACCGTGGCCCTTTTGTTCGTGGTCGTGTGGTTGACTTATCATACGCTGCTGCACGCGAATTAGGTACGCTTGCCAGCGGTGTAGCCTACGTCAAGGTTGAACTGGTACGTAAAGAGACCGAGATTCCATACCCTTCTGAATCGAATGGTGCGATTGAGATACCTGAAGTAGAATATGGTACTGCAGGTATCTGTTATGAGTTTATCCCAGAATGGGAGAAGGTTGAGGAGGATAAACCTAAGGAGATTGAACGTAAAGTGGATACTCACTTGAATAACAAGAGGGTGTCTAATCAGGCTAAGGCTGAGAAAGAATACAATACATCATACAAACAAAAACAGGCTGTTAGTTCTAACAATCAACAGATCTCTAAGGTTAAATCTACAACAACACCTGCCCGTTCGTCTCAACAAACAGCTAATCGACAGCAAACAACCCAACAGAACAAGACAAACACACAGCCCACAACGTCTAAAAATGGGTCAAGTAGTAGTTGGATGAACTTCTTTAAGCGAGTCAAAGATGGTGTAACAGGCCTCTTTGAATAAGTAATCAATTGTCTATATATCAGCTTATAAGAGATAACTTAGCCCCAAGTTCTTTGTCAGGCAGATTATTTCTCGTTGTCACAAAGCTATATATAAGCAACATCTTCTTAGGAAAATAAACAAGATAAATGGGGTCAAGTAGTAGTTGGATGAACTTCTTTAAGCGAGTCAAGGATGGTGTAACAGGTCTCTTTGAATAAGTAATCAATTGTCTATATTTCAGCTTATAAGAGATAACTTAGCCCCAAGTTCTTTGTCAGACAGATTGTTTCTCGTTATTATAAAGTTATACATTAAGCTACATAAACTTGGGGAAACAAACAAGTTACATGGGTCAAGTGGCAGTTGAGTGAACTTCTTTAAGCGAGTCAAAGATGGTGTAACAGGCCTCTTTGAATAAATATCAATTATCTATATATCAGCTCGTTAGGAATTTCGCATGCCTCATCTCATTGTCAGACAGATTGTTTCTCGTTATTATAAAGTTATACATTAAGCTACATAAACTTAGGAAGACAAACAAGATATCGGCAAGAGGTGTTAGCCTCAACACCATCTAATGAATTAAGGAACATCGTAGTCTAATAACTTATTGCGCTTAAACTATTGAACTCGACATAGAAATAGGGGATGCATCAATTACCAGATACATCCCCATTCCGTCATTTAAAGTTATCGTTATCAGTAGTTAGTACTTACACAATAATATCTTTATAATCTCTATCTAATTATATTCTATTAAGCAACAAGCACTTAAAAAGCATCCTTAGCTTTTGTCATCCATGCCTTGTTGACCTTTTTATCGACTCGTATTCACACTTATATTTGCAACCTTACAGATACTCTTCTGCCCTTGCAGAATAGTCAATGCAAATTGTGACACGCCATTCTTCAATTTCTTATCACCTCTTATATATATGGTGTAACTAATGGTCTTGCCAGGCTCTATACGTTCTATTGGTCCAGAAGGGTTGACGATAACATTCGCATTCCCTGTAGTCTCCATGACTGAAGGGCGCAAATTATTAATAACACTTTCGCCATGATTCGTTACGTCAAACACTATCTTTCCTGCTTCATTGCGTGACAACAGTCCATCATGGTTCTCATCTTCAAAACGAACGTTTGACAACTCAATCCTTGGAGCATTTTGATAAGTAGCCGCCAGCCTGTCTACACTAATCTCCTTAGGAGTTGTCTTATTTGGCTGAGCAAGATTACTATTGTTCGTTACATCGCTATCTTGGAAATTATAGATACGGTCATCGCCTGAGTTAGTATTATCAAAACCACTACTATCTACGCCGTTTGGCTGAATATAATCATCCGTCTGATTATTATAATCATATCCCGTACGGTCTCTCCTCTCACGTGCCTTGCGTTGTTGCACCTTCTCATAGTGGTCGTGTACATCCTCTCTCTGACGCTGGTCTGCCTTCTGTCCCATCTTAGCACCAATGATAGCACCACCAGCCATACCGACTATTGTACCAATATCCGAACCTCTTGCTCCACCAGTAATACCACCGATAGCACCTCCAAGAATACTCCCTAATGAACCTCCGGACATTGCACCCGACCCAGCGTAAGTACCACAACTACTTAGCACTACTGCTGTGGAGAGAGAAAGAATGAAACCCTTCGTCATAACTTATAATCTTTTAACGTTAGCAAAATTAGCTACATTTTTTCACACTTACAAAGATATTTCCCTACTCGATGGAGGGAAAACCCTATAACACACTTTTCGTATCTCAGAACTCATGATTATAAGCGATCTAAAACCTCTCTGTCAACCTTTTTTACCTCCGCTAAGAATCTACTTTTATCACCTCTCCTAAGCTCAAGTTTACCAACGAGACACTCCTATAACAACATTAAGAAAGAGAATGAAAAAGCCATACATGCAGACAGGAATGTAGGGGTATATCGGTAAGCACTCCCCTTTTCTATTCGAAGAGGAGGCAGAGAGAAGCCAATAGAGACTATGAGAAGAAATCCCTCTATTATCTTTTTGTCATCATTTTTCGTTCTTCTACAATCCAACACATGCTCTTCAAGCTTTAAGAAGACGCCTTTCTATATTCAAGAACGTGCCTCTCTTGCATCTTGAAGAGGCCTTTCTTGAGGCAAGAAAGGCCTCTTCTCCAACACTACATATAATACTCTGATTTATTGATAGTTGCAAACTCTACCAAAGGACATATCATATCCTCATTTTAAGAGTGTTTTATTCGATGAAATGTAACATTTTTTCATAGTATTATAGACTCCCTCACAATGCACAATAATTACCAAGGATTTTCTATAAGCACACAGAAGATATAAAAAGATGTGTCCTATCTCTAAAAGAGCAACCCAGATTTTAGTACACAGGGAGAGCACAGATACAGATAATCTTACCCCTATAACTACTTTGGATGGAGAAGAGTTCTGTCACAGAAATACCCTACAAGAGAGCTTGTAAACTTAGCAGACATCCCTTTCCAGCCTCATGCTTCAACTACAAAAGTGTTATAGTATCATTCGAACTGTCTGAAGTATTCTCTTTTATAGGGATGTACAACAACTGATTGTCAAAGGCGACATAACGTTTATCACCCCATGTAATAATACCAACAGCATCATCTAAGGTGCAACTCCTCAATTCCTCATGTTTAGAGACCGACACTCTATACTCTTTCCCAGCCTCATCTCTAACAGAAATGTATGTCGGCGTAATTGCTTCTAAGCCAAGATAGAAAGTATAAGAATAGGCCTCAAAGTCGTTTATAAGCTCTGTCCCTTCTCTCGTTGGAGGTATCCATCCTTCTTTTGCACGCCTCAACTGCATCGGCTGAAACCATGACACATCCATCATAAACGAGTCGAACGACATCAACAAAGGGTCATCCTCGTCGCTGAATGAGAAATATAAATAGGTAACATCATCCTTTGACAGTAGATCGTTATTAAGCCACTGCGCTACAGAGCGGGGATGTTGCACACAGGCATAGTCCTCACCATTACTGTGAAAAGTGACCGTGAATTGTTGCTGATGTAGCGTTTTATCCTCGTCGTCTTTGTGAAAATAATGAGTGAAAGCATACCCCGTTGCCGTCTCCTCAACTTCCCAATAGTCTGCATGATGTTCATTATGATGTTTGCCCAACCAATATCCGTCAAGATTAGGGTAGACTTGATTCCACTGTTCACGGCGACCAGTCTCCGCAAGTTGCTCTGTACTAACAAGAACAGAAAGATTACTAAGTACGTCTATCGTGAGCTTTATCAATCGAATACGGGTCAGCTTCTCCTCTACATCCTTCAAAGCTTTATGGAAGAGGGCCATTCGAGGTGTCTGTACAAAGAGTATATTCCGATGACAAACACCCGAAAAGAAACGATAGACACGCTCATATTGTGTTCGCATCTCCGCCACATTACCCTGTCGTGTCTCGACAGACTGAGGCAGAGCACCAAGCATTATCAAGAGGAAAATAGCCAGACAATAAACGTCTTTTGCCTTCAACTGCTGGAGAATTTCTCGTTTGCAACCCTGTTGCTGTTCGTCGATCTCATCATCGAAGATACATACATTGACTATCTGTTCACACCATGCAGTCTGATTGTTCACTTTATCTCCGCCTGTCAAGTACGCTTTATACTTCTCTATCAGCTTGGCAACTTGACTATAAGCATCCAACAGCCACTCAATAGAAACACCCATTTCGTTATACCATTCACGTGCCAACTCATGAAAGATGGCCCTACGAAAGAACGCATCTTTCCCACCAACACGACCAAAAGAGTTATTGCCTCCACCCGACTTTCCTATATGTTGCCACAATTCCTCACCACTATTATAGAGCAACCGGAGCTTAAACAGAGTGTTCAACTTCTCTTTCATCTCCTCATCATCCCTGTCTATGGCTACCGACTTGACAGATGACTCGACAGTTGTATGTTCTAAATTAAGGGCCTCATCACCTTTATTCTTATCTTTCATACTATTCTTTGTAAGTCGCTTCCTTCTTCTATCCGCCCCTTTTCTTACCTATCTACTATCCTCCGTATGGCGAATAATAACAGAGTTTACACACTTCAAGAAGAAAACAGACTCTTCCTTTCTTCATATATTACTAATCGCAGCACTTAAGCCACTCTCCTGCAAAAATACAAATTAAATCCTTCGTACCTCTCACGAAGATACATTTATTTTGCAGACAGAAACAAAAACTTAATGAATTATGAACAAAACAACATTTATCTTTACCCTTGGGATTGCCTTAATCTGCAGTACTACCCTACTCACAACTACCAGTTAAATTGAGTATTTCCGCTTCATAGAGGACTAAATAGTTCCTACCTTTCAAATATGTGTTATTCACTTGTGATAGTACAGCCCTTTCCCGATAAAGAAGTTGCTTTCTTCACAACAAAACAGAGAAATATAATTTAAAACATCAAACTTATGATCAGAGGTTATATGAATTTCATATGCGACGACTGCAACAATACTTTCCATGCATTAAATATTGAGTATGGAACAACTGCTATGTCTGTTTCAATGCCCTATCCAAATTGCAACAGCCGTCACACTTACCTTCCTAATTGGCATATTCTCGGCTTTTATCCCTTCGGCAACAACCGTGAGGTTTATAAAAGAATATGGAGAAGGATGGATAAAGAGGAAAGCAAGTTTGATAGCTAATAGGCTAAAATGTGATAGCTTCCTCGCTTGTTAAAACGATGAACAAGATTAGCAATTTTCAAAAAGCAAGTAAACATTCAAGGTAATAAAGGCTCCTCAATAAGAGAGAGAAATGCCTTATTGGATTTTATTCACTTTATTTTGCTGTTATTTTGTAATTTATAATAAAATTATTATATTTGCAACAGATATTATAGAATGACACGAGTCAGCCACTCGAGCATAGTTAAATTCACGACATAAAATTAAAACCCATTGAGATAGAAACATAAGGTGTAATACAGATATTTTAAATCCAAAGAAATGAAAAAAAACCAATTCCAAGAGTATTGTGAGCAAGTGAAGAAAAAACTGCAAGAGTACAAGGACGTACGCCAGCAGGCCAATATCAACGATGAAGGTCTCAATGCTGCTGTGGAGCGTAAGGCTAAACCTTTTGTGGAAGGACATTTTACGCTTGCCGTTGTAGGTAAGATGAGTGCAGGAAAGTCTACTTTCATTAATGCATTCCTTGGTAAGAACATATTACCCACAGGACATTTCCAAACCACAGCTATCCTGACAAAAATAGAGCACGCAGAAAAAGAGTCTATTAAAATTATCTATGGTGATGATCAGGAAAGAACTTTTTCAGATGGTATCGAAGGTCAACTAAAGCAGTACGTTGCAATTAAGGAGAAATACAACGATTTACCTCTTAATTATATTAATGAGAAGATAATAATAGGATGGGATAAAAAAGAAATCTGCAGCCCAGATGTTATCAAAGATATGGAAGCCATTTCTCGTGAGAAGGTAGACAGGAATCTCCTTGAGGAATACATTAAAGAACACCCAAAGTCTAAGATTGCAAAAGAAGTTACGGTAAGGTGTCCTTTTCCAGAGGATTGCATAGGTTGGCGCATTGTGGATACTCCAGGAGTAGGAGCTATAGGAGGTTTTGATTTAGAAACAACTAAATTTCTGACAGCTAAACTTAAGAATGGAGGCAATAATGTTGATGCCATCATATTCCTTCACAAAGGTAATGGCAACATTGAAGATAAGGACACTAACGACTTTGTTAAAAATACCTTTAACAATTTATCAGATGATGTTAAAAAACGTGTGTTCTTTGTCATAACACATACTGCTTCTGACGATTATAGAGATAATAAAGATGCGTATATGCGTAGAGCTAAGTCTCTATTCAAAGATCGCTACGGTATCAAAGAAGACCGCCTACTCGAGATTGATAGCCTGATGGAGATTCTGATTAGATATATTAATCAAGAAAACAAGGATGCTCAATCCTTGCTTGAATCTAAAACAGTGCCAGACTCTTCTTGGAATGAAGAAGTCTGGAAGAAATGTCGGACATTATTACGTGGCATAAAGTACTCTCTTAAAGACGATGGTATAAATGTCAATAATGAAAGTATACTTGAGAGAGCCCAAGAGTGGTCAGGCTTTAATAAGTTTCGTAAGATTCTAAATAAGTTTGTTAAGACAGAAAAAACAAATGCATTTGAGGACTTTTTAGATACTATTGACGAAGACATAGAGGAGGCCATTAAAGGTAAAGAAAACGACAAAAGAAATCTTCAGGACGGAGCTGAAAAGATAAAAAAACAGATAGAAAAATTAGAATATGTTAAGCTAAATATACAGGAAGAACTCGGTAAAATTCGTCAAGAGTTCAGCCAAGATAATGTGTCTAAAAGATTTGACTTTGTTGAAGAAAGAATACAAGAGCATATAATAGATGCTAATGCTGATTATGCTAACATACGTAGGGAAGCTACAAACCTCTACGACTTAGCCGATAAAGCAAAGTCTGCTTTGTTTAGGAAGATGCAATCAATAATTGAGGAGTATGTGAAGGTTTGTAAAAGTGAAGTGTTTTTTAAGAAGCCTGACTTTGATAAAATAGAGGCAGAAGCTACTGATCAAGCAAAATACCCCACAGACATCATAGGAAAAAGAAAAGTTCCAGGATTTTGCTGTGATGACTACGAAACATACATAGAGCATAAAGGGGGGGATGTCAATGCTCAAAAGAAACTGCAATCTTTTAGAACGATGTCGGTGCGTCATATCCGCCAAGAGGCTAATGATTTCAAGACAAAAATTCAGAAAGAAGTTGAGAGTTACATCTCCAAAGTAAATGCTGCTCAACAGAAAAAAATCGATGAACAAAAGAGACATTTAGAGGAGTTGAAAGCTAAGCATAAAGTATCTTCTCCATCTGAGTTGCGTGATATGATTAAGGCAACGGAAAACGATATCAACAAATTGAAAGGTTTTAAGAGCTCATTGAAAGAAAACTAATATGGAACAGCCATTTATAGATTATAGCGCAATTTCTTCTGAAATATCAAAGAAGTGCCACCAGTATCTTCACGACGTTGATGTAAACACAGTATTGGATTCATTTGATGCTGTCAAGGATATATTAGAGAGGGCCATAGAGAGATATTCATTTCAGGTAAGTGAATACTGGAATCAGAATCACTCTGATGTAGAAATCTCTCGAAAAATCAAGTTTATGGATATAGACAATGGGTATGTAAAACTTCTGAAGAAATGGGTTAGGGAGAACCCGTTCAGGCAGGAACTTCCAGACTGTCCGAACGACTTTGTAGAGTCCTATGACAAATATAATGCAAAGGTAAATAAAACTGCCATTGCAGCAGGGACCGCAGGAACGCTTGCCATAGGTGCGGCTTACGGTGTCAGTACATCACAAGCTGCTGCCGGAGCAAAGGGCTGTCTTGCCTTTGGCAATCCGTTGGTGGCTATTATTGCCGAATTAATCGGGATTGCAGCAATATATGCAGTGGCCCAGTACCAGAAGAAGAACAAGCGTAAAGAGATTGAGACCCAACGTCGTGAGTACAAAGCCCAGCTAAAGGAGTATAAGCAAAAGCTTATCAATACCTTAACAACTTCGGCTGAAATCTATCTCAAGGAAGCAGAGGTATATTCTAACAATCTATTAACAGAGTTCTGAAATGAAAGAAAACGAAATCAAAGATAAAACCCCTATGCCAGCCCCTGCAGAGGCCCCAGGTGAAATTGCTAAGGAGTATAAGGAAAAGACTGCCGTTATTGAACAGGAGTTTTCAAATGCGGTTCGTGCTTTTGACACTGTAATAACCAAGTCATATCTTTCAGAACTCACTTCTTACGATGTCGTACCATGTACAAATGGGCAGATACCTAATATGCGTTGGATTAAAGTGAATGAAATTGTTTACGAGAAGGACGAATTCTTTGTAGACAAGATGTCGATGCTTTACAACGCATTACACTCTTCTGCACGCAATATCTGCTTTTTACTGAGAAGAGGTTACTGTAAAGACAATAAGTCAGCAGTGGAAGTCTTTATGGGTACAACGGATATAAGCGGAGTCAATAATGTTTCAGGAGACATACTGGAGAAGGGACTGAAGGGCCTCTTCCCTGGCGTTTCTACAGAAAGAAGCGGTGATATTGTTCAGGAGCTGAAAGGGTCTCTTGATAAGACGTTTGCCATTTCCTGTGTCTCAGGTGTAGCTTCCCTAAGAGAAGATGACAAGAAAGAACGCTTTGTGCAAGGCTTGGAAAAGCTGCTCGATTCTACAAATGGTCTAAAGTTTTCCGTTTTCTTTGTTGCAGAACAGGTTGAAGACAGCGAATGTGCATCTATATTGTCTAATTACGAGAATCTTTATTCTGCTATCTCACCGATGGCAGAAACTCAGCTATCTTTTTCACAGAGTATAACGAGTGGAGTCAGTGAGTTCAGTTCTAAGAATTTCACAGAGAATGTTGTAAAATCTCTTCAAAAAGCGGTAGCAAAAGGAACGGCATATAGTAAATCTCATACAGAACATTCGGCAACAACAAAAGGTAATACTTCCAGTTTTGGGGGGTCTATTGGCAAAGGACCTTTCTCTGCATCGGCATATTACAGTAGAACAACTGCTAAAAATGAGGGCAAGGCTGATACGGAAGGCAGAACAGATTCTTATAACCTGTCCATCCTGGAAGGAATCCAAAGAGGTTTGTCAAAAGGGACTCAACAGGGAGAAGGCTCGCACAGAGATAATCAGGAGAGCCGTTCGCACCAGATAACCTTTCAAAACCGGAGAGTAAAGCATTATCAGGATCTTTTAGACAAAGAGATCGACAGACTGCAAAACGCACTACCCTATGGTTTGTGGTCAATGGGCACATATTTCATAGCAGAAGACGACACTACAGCCACCGCTTTGGCCGGATTATACAAAGGATGTATTGTCGGTGACAATTCGAACTCGCAGGTCTTTACAGTAAACAACTGGAGTAAGCACGATGATAAGACAAAGGATATTGCCCAACATCTGTTGGGCTGTCAGCATCCTCGCTTCGTTTTGCCTTCAAATATAGAAGTATCTTCTGGTTCGTTGGTAAGCAGCAAGGAGCTTGCAATTCACATGTCCTTTCCTCAGAGCAGCGTGCCAGGTATATTGGTACGGGAGGAAACTTCATTTGGAAGAGAAGTAAAAAGTAGGGCAGGCTTGAATGATGAGAACGCAATAACAATTGGCAATATTCTGCATCTGGGAGAAAAGTCTACGCTGCCTGTACGGCTATCCTTGGAGGAACTCTCAAAACATATGTTTGTAACAGGTTCTACAGGAAGCGGAAAGTCAAATACTATATACCTTATCATTGATAAGCTGATAAAAAAAGGGAAAAAGGTGCTGGTCATTGAACCTACCAAGGGTGATTACCGAAAGGTTTTCGGCGGTATGGCTGATATGACAGTATATTCTACGAGAGAAAATGAAAAGAATCTTCTGAAAATCAACCCCTTTGCTTTCCCTGAAGGCATCCAGGTGAATGAACACATAGAAAGACTGGTTGAGATATTCGGCGTATGTTGGCCGATGTATGCAGCTATGCCTGCAATTCTGAAAAAGTCTATTATATGTGCTTACTCTGCCTGTGGGTGGGATATAAGGAAGTCTGAATGTCGTCACGGCAGGTTGTTTCCAACGATAGCTGATGTCGTGATTCAGCTTAAAAAAATAATTGCGTCTTCAGAGTATTCTGCAAATACAAAAGGTGATTATATAGGAGCCTTGCAGACTCGACTGGAGTCTCTTCAAACTGGCATATATTCTACAATCCTGTCTTCTTCAGATTGTACGGATTATGAAAAGTTATATGACCAGAATGCGATAATTGACCTGCATCATATCGGCTCTACAGAAACGAGGTCACTTCTTATGGCTATGCTTGTCTTAGGGTTAAATGAATGGCGTATGTCAACTAATGACGATGATATGGATTTACCTTTACAACACGTAACCGTCATAGAGGAAGCTCATAACATTCTTCCCAGAGTATCAAAGCATCAGAGCCAGGAAGGAGCAAACGTGTTAGGAAAGTCTGTAGAGATGATAGCTGATGTTATGTCTCGCATCCGTACCTATGGAGAGGGGTTCATTATAGTGGATCAGTCGCCTTCAGCCATTGATGAGTCTGCTATAAGAAATACAAATACAAAAATCGTTATGAACCTGCCTGATGGAGAGGATTGTCTGATAGCAGGTCGGGCTATGTCATTGACAAAGGATAAACAAATTTCCAAGTTATCACGTTTGGCAACGGGTGAAGCTGTTGTGTGGCAGCGTGGCTGGAATGAAGCCGTTCTGGCTCTTGTCGATGAAATGTCTGATAGAGTCCCATTAAAAGCAGGCGATAATGTTTCTTACGTGAAAGAATCCCTAAGAGAACGGCCAAGTAGTCTCTTTATTAAGCGGTTTGTTAAGGAAGAGGCATTATCAGATGAGGAACAAAAAAGCCTACAGGATGAAATTGTCAGAGCAATGGTTCCGTCTTGTGTGAAGTCAGAATTGTTGGATGTTATACGCCATCTTCCCTCACACAAGGAGTCTGCCCTGATTAATTCTGTTGTCCGTTATTTGGGGCTTGATGTGGAGATTATCAGATTATTTGCAGAGTATAGCTTTGTGGGATCTTTGCAATTAAAAAATGATTTGCGCGATTTTATAGCGGATGATTTAGCAATCTATGATACAGACCAACAAGACGAACTACTTAGTATGGTCTTTATTTGGGCTTCATCGCAAAATGAGATGTGGCATAAGATATGTCAGGATAGTCTTCCTTCTAACCCTAAAAGCAAGTAGATATGTCTTTTATAATTGATGATGCTGCTATAGCAGTAGCTTCTGAAGCTGTATGTGAATCTGCAGGGGGAATGGAATCAGCTGCAGAATTATGTGACAATACTGATTGCACTTTTTCTGTTGAAGATATGAGAAGTGAATTTAGTTCAGATAAGTTTAGTCTTTCTGAAGAAAGTGGCGATTTCTCTAATCTGAACTCGGATATAGATTGTTCTGCTTCTTCCAGTAACGAAATGGATTCCCTGAGAGAAGAGTTCTCTCCAAGCAACTTTTCAGAATCAGCTTCTAATGAGAATTTAGAACAGGCAACTCCAAGAGAAGGCGTAGAGCGTACTTCAACTTTTGAAGATCAGACTATTGGAAACGATGTGTTGGAAGACAAGCGCCCAGAGATAGAGAGTAAGCTGAATATGGGACAACCTCATAATGCAGATGTTCTACGAGGGAACTTGGAGATTGCTATGGACAAAGAAACTGATAGAACTGTATCAAGAGCTCATCATATTGTAGGAAACGAAACGCCATATGCAGCAAAAAAAATGGAAGAGTTCGGTCTTGACCGAAATGACCCTGCAAATGGAATTTTGCTGCCCAATGATGCTTCCAGCCCTCTAAAGGGATCGATTCATAGTGGACGGCATTTACAAGAATACTATAACACTGTTGAGCAGCTTATGGCAAGTGCTACTACAAGAGAAGAAGCTCTTGAGGTTCTCCAATCATTGAAAGAAGATTTATTTTCTGGAAAATTATCATTACAACGTGATGTGCAACCTAATTTATAATAATAATATGAGAATTTTTCAATTAAAGAACAAGGTTGAGGGATTTGCCACTATCAATTTTGGTGATATTGATATGATGAGCGTATTAAGGACTGGTGATGTGTCAGTTCTTGACGGACAAAACTTTGTTTGGAATAAAACTGCTGGTGATAGTATTAGTGATTGCCCTTTCTTCATCGGAGCAATGCCTATCTTTGCTTCTGAGAAATTAGGAAGCGTTCTAAAAGATATAGATTGTACAACGGCTACTTTTATGGTTGAGGGTATATCGTATACTGTAGTGGCAGCACCCCCTGTTGCTGGAAACACCATTGATTTAGAGAAATCTAAATGTAAGACTTTCCGCAGTGGAAAGATTATGGAGGTTAAAGAATATAGTTTTTATAAGAGAAATTCTTTTCCAGAGATGTTTACAACTGAAGAGTATATAATGCATACTTTTTGTAATGAAGAGGTCGTAAAATTACTTTACTCTTGTCATTTCGAACACTTAATCATAAAAGAATGCACTATTCTTTAAATTTGCAAAGACTTATAATTTGCATTTTGACACAGTTGAGTTGACTAACCCCAACTTGACTGTGCTCCACACGAGGACATCTCTGGCTATATCTTTATGGTACCTAACTGGGCGCATAAATGGTTCCGCCACAATGGCTATGTGTCAAGGATGTTAAAATAAAAACACTTATGCCAAAAAACAATCCCGAAAGTTTATAATGACCTTCGGGATTGCTAATTCTACTCTTTCCGCTTTCTCATGCGGACAAGTTTGATGTCATTCTATTCAACTGCTACAACTTTTGAATAACCCTTCGCTTTAACAATATAGATACCTGATGGTAGACTAACCGTCTTATGCTCTCTTACAATAGTAGAGAACATCAATTTGCCACTTAAGGTATAGACTTGCAAGTGTGTAGGCGTTCCTGTCATAAAGCTTAGATAATTTTTACCCCCAGACACTTTAAGTGCATCATTAGAAAGAGTGTCTATTTGATCCGAAACTGTGAAGATTCCTCCAATAGTCACAGAAGAAGTAACCTTAAAATTAGGAGAATCTACTTCTTCATCATTAAGTGTCAAAGTTTCAAGTTTGTATCCAGATGCGGGTATTGCTTTAATGACAAGATCTGTATTCTTAGCCACCTTTGTACCCGACAGCACCTCAACACCATCTGTTGTAAATATCTTTAACGTTCCATATTCCGGCTCCTGTATTGTAATATATGCCATGTTACAACCAGTTCCATCGCCCTCATAATCAATCGTCCAACCCTTCAACTTAGCAATAGAAGACTCAGCATGCTCGGCGTCATTATACTCTCCTGCTTTTTCACCATGAACGAAAAGTGTGTTACCACGTGGCGTCTTCCCACTCTGGAGTTTAGGATAACGTGAAAGACTATAATAAAGATCATTTAAAGTACATGCATCCCATCCATTACCACCTACATTCAGATAGGTCAATCGTTCATGTCCCTTAAGATCCAGCCCCTCTAATCTATTACCATCAACAGTAAGTGTCACAAGTTGAAGATTATTCTTTAAGTCTAAGTTTGAGACTGAATTATTAGAAAGCTGCAATGTCTTCAATGCAGGGTTCTTGCTAACATCAAGAGCAGTAATCTTATTATTTGAAACATAAAGTTCTACAAGTTCTGGCATATCCCTCACGTCAACTGCCTCAATCTCATTACTACTTATATTCAAATAAACGAGTTTCTTGTTATGACTTAAATCTAAACTTTCTAACCAATTATTTTTTACATCAAGATAAGCTAAATCAACAGCACCTGTAACATCTATATTATCAACTTGATTACCATAAGCACGTAAATTAACAAGTTTACTATTCTTGCTAACATCCAAGGAACTAAGGTCTGAATAAGAACAATCAAGAGATTCAAGATCCAATAGCTTAGAAACATCTATGGACGTAATTGAATTCATATACGTAGACAGAGAACGCAAATGAATATTATGACTCAGATCGACAGCAGTTATCTTATTATCAACACCTACACCTGGATAACTTGAGAAATCAGCTCCTGTAACAGCACCATATATCGTTACTGTCGTTCCAGATGTTTGTCCCACTACCGTTGTTGGAGTCGATTTAACCTTCACTTTTACAAGTTCGCCATCTCCCCAGTCAATTGAAACATCTTTATCCTCACCACTTACTGAAAGGAAATACTGTTGGTCTATGCCAGCAGGTACTGTTAGTTTGATATAATCATCATCACCAGAAACACTAAAAACAGGCTTTATAACTGCTGCTTCTGACACGACAAAGATACTATCAGCAATCAATTTACCATTCACCTCCACGCCAACGAACTTTGCACCAGTAGGTGCTGTAGCATCTATCTTAATTGGAAAACCAGGCAGGACTTTCCCTGTAACAGGCTCGTAAGTTGCAAAATACCCATCATCAGGAATTTGACTTAGTGTATAACTGCCTCCATTTTCGGCCGCTTGCATCGTTATAGCGACAGAATCCATTGATGCAGTAGCATCACCATGAACATCTAATTTATAAGAATTGTCGGCATCATCATCTAACATCCCAGTATTAGCATGTTCGTAGTTAGACCCTGATAGGAAAACATTCGTACGGTAAGAACTACCTGTATGTGCCGGCATTGCTTTGAAGGTGAAGTTAAGTGACTGAGGAGTAGTATTCTTACAGTCACGCATATCAAGGTGATTCAGTCGGTTAGTACCGATAGCACCATGCATATCAAGAAATTGTATTCCAGTATTCCGTACACTCACACTACGCAAAAAGCGTTGGTGCGATAAATCAATACGTTGTATCTTCGTATTATCAATATTAATTGTGTGAAGATAAGCAAGGTTAGACACATTTAAACGAGACAACTTTGAATCACTGAGTTCAAGCGTTGTTAACTTCTTATTACTACTTAAGTCAAGCTTTGCGATGTCAGTATTAGACGCATCAAGCATGATAAGCTCAGGGTTATTAATAAGGTTTAGCTCAGTAATCTTTGTACCCTTTATAAGGAGCTTCTCAAGTTTCGCTTGTTGCGTAACGTCAATAGATGTTACTCCAATATTGCCACTGATATCAACATCACGTAACTCCGGATAATTATTACCCAATTCTAATTCTAACAAACTACCGTTTGAAAGATTAAGATAACGCAGATTAGGGAGACTGATAGGATAAAAGTGTGTAATATCTCCATCTGACATGTCGATATTTCGTAGCTCTGTACTGCCATTAGGAAATAAGACAGTAGCCAACAATTCATTATGATTGGCCGTAAAATTAGATAATTTCTTAAAATTGCGCAGGTCTAAACGCGTAATCTTATTATAGCTGAGGTCAAGTGTAACAAGATTAGGTGCACCAAAGAAATCAACACCTTCGTAGGTTAATTCGTTCTTCTTTGCTTCAACTTGCTTTAAATTAGGCTGATCCTTAAAAGCAAGATATGTTGCCTTTGCTTCAGACACCTCAACGGCCGAAAAGTCACCATAGACAACGATTGTGTCCTTTAGTAGTTTCCCTGTCACCTTCTTATTACTACTCCAACCTTCTAACGTAGCCTCTTGTTTATTACCATCTCCCCAGTCAACAAATACTTTACTGGCATCATTGGTTCGAGTAACACGGAATTCAAAGTCTTGCCCTACGGCTGTAGATGTTGCAATCCTCATTTCACCATTTGTTTGTGCGAACGTCACTAAAGACACAAACAAAGAAAACATCAGTAAAAATTTCTTCATAAGCTGTAATGTCTAAGCACTTTATAAGAAAGGTTTATCAAACGACAGAACATAGAAATTAACCATAGTTCTGTCTACCAAAACGTAAAGAACATCGTGATAGTGCTATTTAACCACAATATAAATCACGCTTTTGGTTGCAAATATAAGTAAAATAAATATAATCTGCAATATATTGTAACATTAACTATTATCATTTATTACATATCACAGAATAAGAGTCAGGTGTAAGTCCACAACAAATACTTAGATTTTGACATTAACGAATAAAGGAACATGAACTATACAATATCACCTGAAACATCTGAAAAATCGAGATTTTTAGGTAACAAAGTCTATTGTCGCATGGTAGAAGATGAGGGAATTGTAAGCAGCAACTGATTGTAAATAGCTGATTAGCCTATCCTCTCTACTTCGTAACAAATAATCATCTTAGCCATCTTAACCAAAGGACAACTCTTTCCTACCCACTCTCTTGTCTACTTATCTACTTACGAGCACCTCATTTTATCGCCTTTACATATTTACAAAAATTAATCGCCATTTTTATTGCTTAATATATTTATTTTATTTATATTTGCTCACATAATAAAAACTATATAAATAACCGTTAAGCAACACTTTATGTGTCGTAAAACATACTAACACTAACCTACAATCGAAATTACAATATCTACAATACTTAAAAACCATCTTTAGAGTATCAATCTGTTTACTCAAAGATATCAGAAATTATTAATAAGAACCTATAATTAAACAAATAAAAGTCTCTCTCAATAAGAGTTACAAGAGCGATAAATTCATTGCGGTAATAGCTGCTACACATAGCTAATATTCAAAACAACAAAACCTAACACAAAAAGCTGATACAGAATGAAAGTGAAATAGAGACATATATAAAACCTAAACAATAAATTTTACATATTAATCTTTAACTATAAGCAAAATGAACAACAAGCAGAACAAAGCGCAAGCCTTATGGCGAATCTGTATGATGGCACTGATATGGATGTTCGCTACTGAGCTTTATGCGCAAAATGTCACGGTTAGTGGCATTGTGAAAGACCCAACGGGCGAGCCTGTAATCGGTGCTTCGGTAACGGTGAAAGGTACAAATATGGGTACTGTGACTAATATCGACGGGCAATACACCCTACAATGCCCCACAAAAGGCACGTTAGTATTCTCATACTTGGGAATGAAGCCTAAAAATGTAGATATTAATGGTCGACAACAGATAAACGTTGCCCTTGAAGAAGAAGCCACTGCACTTAACGATGTGGTGGTTACGGCATTGGGAATTAAACGACAAACAAAAGCATTGGGTTATGCTGTCACCGAACTGAAAAGCGATGAACTGGAACGAGCCAACACGGTTTCTCCTGTCACAGCATTGCAAGGTAAGGTGGCTGGTGTAGAGATCAGCCAGTCAGACGGTGGAATGTTTGGTTCTACTAAAATTCAAATAAGAGGTGCATCTACTCTTAATGCCAACAACCAACCCATCTTTGTAGTAGACGGTGTGATATTAGATAATGCTACAAGCCAATCAGGGGACGCTGACTGGAATAGCAATATCAACGACTACGGTAACCAACTAAAGAATCTTAACCCCGATGATTTTGAGAGTGTGAGTGTACTAAAAGGTGCTGCAGCAACAGCATTGTATGGTTCACGTGGTTTGAATGGTGCTGTAGTAATTACCACTAAAAGTGGGAAAGCAGGCAAAGGTGTTACTGTAAAGGTTTCACAAACTATAGGATTAGAAACAGTCTATCGTTCTCCAGATCTACAAAACACCTATATGATTGGTGCTTTCCCTGGTGCTGTAGATTACGGAGACGAATACACTGCCACGGGCAACCTTTGGAGCGATAACATGACATCGTTCGCTCGTAACTCTAAAGGAGAATACTCACTCATCGAACAATATGGGAACTATGCTTGGGGACCTGATATCTCATGGGCTGAGGGTAAACAGTTTGAACAGTACGATGGAACAATGGGGACAGCGAAAATGTTCCCAAACAACTATAAAGATGCTTACGACACAGGCTTTAATACTAATACGAATGTATCATTGCAAGGTGGTAATGATCGTACACAATTCTACGCTTCAGCATCTTATAAATACAATAAGGGTACTACACCACGCAACACCTTTAACCGTCTGTCGTTCTTAGGAAAAGCTTCACAAAAGATTGGGAACATCGTGACGGTAGATTTCAGCGTGAACTTTACGCAATCACAACCCCGTAATGCACCATTAAACATAGGAGAATACTTTGCTAATAGTACGTTCCCACGCGAATACGATGTTAATCGTTATCGTAACCTTTACAAAGGGGAACATGGTGGACTTGCCAGCGAAAGATATGGCGATCTCTATCGTGCTGTACCTGGAAAGGAGCTGTGGTGGAGTATCTTTGAAAACGATTACAAGCAAACAGAAACCATGTTTCGCCCTGTGCTTAACATCAATATTCAAGCACTGCCTTGGCTACAGCTTTCAACTGGTGGTTCGCTCAACTATTATGCCATCGATGGCGAACTAAAAGCCCCTGGTAGTGGTTATGCCAACGAAGGTGGTTCTTATGCTCTCTCTCACACACACACTACACAAGAGAACTTGTACCTTGCAGCTAACCTAAACTATCAAATTAATAAGGACTGGGAAGTGCACGGGTTCTTGCGTGAGGAATATTTTAACCAATATGCACAGTATAATAGTGAGAGTACGAACGGTGGACTTATTGTGCCCAACCAATTCTTTATCAAGAATTCAAAGCAACAAGCCAGCTTTAATGCGTATAAATTCAACACCAAGCGTATCGTCTCTACCATCTTTATGATTGGAACAAGCTGGAAGAATCAACTATTCCTGGACATAACGGGACGTAACGATTGGTCATCAGCTTTGGTTTACAGCTACGGAACAGGTAACTTCTCTTATTTCTATCCTTCAGTTTCGGGCTCATGGATCATCACAGAAACCTTCAAAGACAAACTTCCAAAATGGGTTAGCTTTGCAAAGGTACGCGGTTCTTGGGCGCAGGTGGGAAACGACACCTCTCCTTATTATATTAATTCGGGCTATTCTGTAGCAACATATCAACGTGGCGACAAGAAGATTTATGGAATGACTATCCCTGAGAATATGAAGAGTACCAACTTAAAACCTGAACGTAAGAATGCTTGGGAAGTGGGACTTGACTGGCGTTTCTTTGACAGTAGGATTGGGGTAGACCTCACCTATTATAAGGAGAACACTCGAAACCAAATTATGACTATCAATGTACCTTGGGAATCGGGCGTAAAAGAAAAACTAATCAACGCAGGTAACATACAAAACTCAGGTATAGAAATAGCACTCAATACTACTCCTATAAAGAAAAAACAATGGCAATGGGACCTAAATTTCACCTACACTCGCAACCGCAATAAGATTGTAGAACTAAGTCCTGATGTAACCTCTTACATTAATCTGGATGGTGCAGCAAACTATGGTAACTACCGCATAGCATCTGTTGCCAAAGTAGGCTCCGACTATGGTATGCTAATGTCTGACTCTTGGATAAAGACCGACGAAAAGACTGGCAAACCAGTGGTGGGCTACACTAACAAATTCCGAACAGTGTATTATAAGCGCGGAGGTACTGTGAAAGAAGTTGGATCGATGTTGCCTAACTTCCTTGGATCACTAAACTCTACCCTAAGATGGAAAGACCTTAGTCTCTATGTGCTCTTTGACGCACGCTTTGGAGGATACGTTGCTTCGTATAACTCACGCTACGCAACTGCATACGGTTTCTCTGGAGAGACCGAGAAATACCGTAAGGGGATGACCTGGACCAGCAAATACGCTAATGCGCAAGATAAGGTGTTTACTGATGGCTTCATTCCTGATGTTGTTTTCGATGCTGGAACGATTGTTACCACACCAGGAGGAACTAACCAAGACGTTAGTGGAATGACCTATCAGGAGGCTTATGAAAAAGGTTATGTAGAACCAGCACACCTACAAAGTGCTGCATACTTTAAGAATAGCTGGGGAACAGGTGTTATTAACGATGATTGGTTTAAGAAAATCAACTACATCGCTCTGCGAGAAATAACTCTCTCGTACAACGTTCCAACCAAAATTAGTAGCTATATCGGTGCAAAGAACTTATCCCTTAGTTTCACCGGACGTAACTTGGCATACCTACTGAACACTGCGCCAAATCACGAGAATCCTGAATCGGTACGTGGAACAGGAGCTGCGCAGTTCCGTATGCGATCATTTATGCCTTACACAGCAAGCTATCTCTTCACATTAAACGCTACATTCTAAATGCCTTTCATTATGAAACAGAATATTATAAAATTCAAGTCGCTCGCCTTTGGTATATGTGCCACATGCATGGTACTGGTAACAGGATGCAGCGAAAGCGAATACGCAAAAATAAATACTGACCCATCGACTATCGCCGAAGGAAATCCTGTTTTCTTGTTCACTCAGGAGCAGGTGCAATACCAACCCTTCGATTACCTGCTGTGGTATTACGATGGGGCTTACACGTCAAAAATAGTTCAGGCATATTCACCATCAAGTAGTTTTAATGACTTGTATAACAAGTTGGCTGAACTGGGCGGTGTGGGTTCTCAGCTTATTTATGTTAAACGATACGAGAACGATATTAAAGCTACTATCGATAAGATGCCAGCTAACAAAGCTGCTCAATACTCACACCTTTCGGCTATGGCAAACGCTCTAACAGTTTACATGGGATTATTCGATACCGACCTCTTTGGCTCAAGGCCTTACTCTGAAGCTGCACAAGCCAAGTATGGGGGCACATTAACTCCTAACTACGAATCGCAAGAGAGTCTATTCGACCAATGGCTGACCGAGCTGAACACCGACCTGGATAAGCTGAAGTCAACGACAACGCAGATAAGTGTTGGAGACAATGACTTAGCCTACGGGGGAGATACTAAGAAATGGGTGAAATTTGTAAACGGCATAAAACTTAAAATTGCGGTAAGACTTCTTCACCAAAACAAAGCTAAGGCCTTAAAAATAGCCGAGGAAGTGGGTGCTGACGATGCAAACGTGATGCAATCTATTTCAGACGACTATGTATATAACAAAGGTACGGGTGGAGATGGCGGTAACAACACCTATGGAAGTGATAATAGTGTGAACTTAGGTGTTAGCAGCAAAAACGTTATCGACTTCATGAAACGTAACAAAGATCCACGAATGCTGGTGATGTTTACCAAAAACGATTTCAACTCTGAGGTGGTGCAAGCTTTCTTTGATGCACAAGCAAGAGGAGATAACAACTGTGCTATTCCTAAATATATTTTAGACCAGGTGAACTATACCACAGATGCTTCTGGTAAGAAACATTTCGACAGTTGGAAAGGTGATGGCGAACCATGGGTACGCTATCAGGGATTACCTATTGGTATGGCTATATCTGAAAAGGCTGAATACACTGGGAATAACAATTATTTTGTAACAACCAGATGGAAAGTAACTGATGGAGAAAAAACGAAAACCTACTCACCGCTATCGTACTTTAACGAGGAATTAGTGCGTGGCCGCGTTGACTTCACTTTCCCAACAGCTCCAAAAGGTAAGGTGGTACAAGATACTGAAGATAACCCGCTTTACGAGATGACCCTTTCCACAGCTGAAATGAACCTCTATCTGGCTGAGTTTAAATTACTGGGTGCTAACTTGCCACATACTGCAGCCGAATACTTTAAACTTGGCGTTGAGGCTTCAGCAAAAGCTTATAATCGCTTAGCGATACTGAATAAAATACCTTATTATGATAAGGCACATTGTAATGATAAGTTAGACGAGCCTGTTACCTACGACGATGCAGCTATCGCTACGATGATGGCTAATTCTGACTACCAACTAACAGGTAGTGTTCCAAGCGATTTAGAGAAGGTTTACATCCAATTGTATCTGCACTTCTTCTATCAACCACTTGAGCAGTTTGTTACAGTGCGCCGCTCTGGTGTTCCTAAAGTTGGTAGTTCGCTCATTCCTTGGGTTACAATGAAGCCCAACACTGAGTTGCCTCGCCGATTCTATATCGCTCAACCCGATCCAGCTGATAAGATGCGTACTATTATCGAGACAGCAATGACACAGCAAGGCTTCACCTTTACCGATGGACAAAGACCTGAACTGCTTAACTCGGAAAGGGTGTGGTACGACAAGGGGGCTCCAAACTTTGGTGAAGGTCCAAACTACTAACAGGGAGACCTGCAGAATAAAGAGGCATCAATAAACGCTATGAAGAAGCAAGTGGGTAAAAACACCCAATAAACTTGTGCTCACCTGCCTCAAGATTGTTTTCGTTAGATTATTGAAAGAGGGTGTGTCAATTATGAACACACCCTCCTTCTTCATGAATTAAAAGAATCACAAGAGGTTTTACATCTCTTTTTGTCATATAAGCCATAAATTGTGGTTCTTCCGTTAAATGTGT
Source organism: Prevotella jejuni (assembly GCF_900187995.1). Classification (GTDB taxonomy): domain Bacteria; phylum Bacteroidota; class Bacteroidia; order Bacteroidales; family Bacteroidaceae; genus Prevotella; species Prevotella jejuni. The sequence goes on along the minus strand of NZ_FZNZ01000038.1, from coordinate 74 downwards.
GGACGCTTTTCGTAGTGCTTTAACGTAAGAGCCAAAGTTACTCATTAAACAAAAGTATAGCTGAGACAGTCAAC
>NZ_FZNZ01000020.1 GCF_900187995.1 Prevotella jejuni | reverse complement strand
CTATTTACATAATCTTGTAAATCTGACAAGAATGTATTGACTTGTTTGTGGCTTTTGTTTGAGCTATCTGTATCCCAGGAATAAGCTCGTTGATAATTAGGTACTGTAATACTCTTGCCAGAGAGTATTGCAGAAATATTAGTAAATGATTCCATAAGCAAATAGGTAAACCAGCAAAGTTACACACATATATCCCTCTGCTGGTTAATATTATTTAAATGTGTCTTTCGCTAATTTTCTTAAACATTATATCAAAAGTTACAGCAAAACTCCCTTTTATGAAAGTCATATTTTGTCCTGCCGCACCTCTGAAAATGCCAACAGAGTTCTGATGGATTTCTTTAATCTTTTTAAAGTTCTCATCATAAGTTGCGAAAAAACTCCCTTTACGAAAAACAATAAATCTATCTGTAAATCCTTGTAACTCTCCAACAGAATTTTGATGGATTTCTTTAATCTTCTTTCCACTTTCGTTTAGGGTTTGATAAAAACTACCTTTTCTAATTACATCAGAAATCATAATAAATTCCCTGATTCGTGTCGGGCGCAACTGTTATTCCCTTACAGTTCCTATTGGGTATTAGTGTATTTATGCAGAAGCGTGGAACTGTATGCTCCACGTCTTAATGTACAGGCCCTGAGAAAACCTTTTGTGACAGATGTGGGAATAACAGCCCCACGCTATATGCGTGGAGACCATTACGACCTTTCTTGTCACATTGTTTGGAAGTTTCTCAGGCTTCGTACATACAAGAATAGGGCATAACGCCTCTTTTTACCAAAATGTATGAGCACATAGTATGCCCAGTTGCAAAGATATAAATTTTCCGCAATATTCTAAAAGAAAACAAAAAATAATTTTGCACTTGCTGGTTGGCTTACACTAAATTTTCAAATATCAAAATACGAGTTCTACAAAAAAGGCTCTATAACGAATCGTGTGGGTAATCCTTTTTAAGCTCCCCTTTTATGGAATAGACCATATTCTTAAAGCTTTCTGTATTTACGAATCCCCTTACCCTCCTTTTAACAAGTTGCTTCTGATAGGCATAAAACCTGTGTAAATATCTCGGTAATATTCATAAGACAAAGGTAATATTTTTATCTGAGTTCTCTATGATTACCCACACGATTCGTTATAGAGCCAGATACATACATTCGTGACCCAAATACGAAAGTGGTTTCTACGAGTTCCAATAGTACGAAATAATACTCTATATTGAAGGGATTAATCCTAATTGTTATCGAAGAAAACATTGCAATATACCTTAATATTATCTTGCCAGTGTTATGTTGAAAACTTACACTGCATTTAAGTATGTTTGTTAAATACCCTTCGTTAGAAGAACAAAAAATATTAAAAAAGTTAATCGTCACTTCTATTTTCTCTTCGGTCTCCTCAATACTATTCTTAACGAATCAGTGAGTACTCTTTTGTCATTTCTCATAATGAAATCTGATGGTAATACAAATAGAGCTAAAGAATCGTTGAGCTTATGCACCTCATCTTTACGCTCATAACCTAACTGTACAAGAACTAAACGATTCTTTACGTATGTATTGTTTTTTTTATATGTATCAATTGCAGAATAGGGATATGATTTTCCTACCCTTATATTCTTATCAGAAAAACCCAATTTTAAGGAATCAGGATTGATTACATATTCTCCTTTTAAATCAAAGATTAGGTAATGCCAGCCAATAAAGTACATACCACTAACCTTAACCTTATTATTCTCCGATACAGAAATGTCATAGCTAAACTTGCTGTTATCTAACGGAAGCACAAATCCCGTATCACAGGATTGGACAGATAACATAAGAAACATGCAAAGCCCCAACCATTTAATGTGTCGACCACAATCTCTAATAATTGTCAAAATCTTCATAATAATTCCTTTCTACTACAATGTTTTCTTTTAATAGTAATGCCCTCAAGACTTGACGAATATAGTTTAACGAGAATAACTGTTATGTTGATACCCCTCAGTTGTTACGTTGTCCTTCCAATGAACCATATCATAAGGATAAAACGGATTGTCCCTAAGGTCAGAATCATCGATGTGCATTATCTTTGCAACAGCTGCAACCTCCCATGCCCAATAGCCTCGGTAACAGTACTTCATCAAATGATTATCGTGCCAAGGTGCATCTTTATTTAGATTATACCATTTCCCTATATAATCCTCAAGAGCTTTCTTTGCTTCTTGTGTATCTATTATCTTCGTTAACTTAAAAAGTCCTTTATATAACTTAGGGAAAGCAAGTTTATCTGCATACGTTTGTTTCTTATCATCTCCCAATCGAGCGTTCAGCAGAAACCAAAGTAACTGATCAGGTGTCCAGCCTACTGATTTAGCCTGCCCATCCATCTGCAGCACATAGTCAGCCAAACGATTAAAAGCTGTATTATCTATGTCTAATAGTATTCCTAATGATATTCTATCTAAATCATCTGCATACGTTGGATTCCTAAAATTAGCTCCAAGTATATAATTATCCAATGACCTTGTGTATAACTTTCTTAATTGTCCTATATCTTCACCCATAGAGTAATTTGTTTCTATTGCCCGTATATGATCCACAGCAGAGCACCAATATAAAAAAGGTCGTACGATTCCATCATTGCTATTTCTTTCTTTTTGTATATACTTTTCATCATCTGCTATTTCACCTAACTTAATACTCAGCATCTTTTCAAAGTACTTTTTGCCCTTTAATTTATCCCTGATAGGTTTATCTTGTTCCCGCTTAGAACGGCTAAAGAAAGGATTTAATAGTCTCATAAATTATTACTATTTAAATGATTAAAAGGTTATACTATTCACCAGACATACGATGTCTTTCTATCTCAACTCCTTCCTGATACCGGTCATATTGAATTTGTATTATCTTATCGAAGTCCTTTAGGTGGAAGTAATTATTCTTCTTGATGTATGAAATAAAGTCTTTCTGATAGTACAGGGCATATCCAAAACTTTGATTATCACAAGGTGTCCCTATACATTTCTCATACATCAGACCATAATAATATCCGATGTATGCACCAGCTTTATATCTTTCTTCCTTTGTCAGGTTGTCGAACTCTGGTTCATTTTCTAAATCCAACAAATATGATAAATATTCATCCAACATACAGTAATATAGGTTCTGTCTGTTAGCATGTTTCAACATATACTGCAGCAGTGCTTGATGAATGAGAAGCCTTCCATCCATACCTTTTGAAACAAAGAGTTTCTTGTATTCTTTTCCTATAGGGAGTTCTTCCTCCCCTTTCACTTCATCTATCATCATCTTATTGATTACATCAGACTTGTCATAGCCGTATTTCAGGAACAAATCACGAAGGAAGTCCTTATCATTATTCATAAGCCAAGTGAGTGCATCCTTGCTGTCGTGGAAGATGAACTGATTTCTGTAAAAGATACTCTTATCTAAGGAATAGACGATCTTGCCTTTCTCTGTATCCATGTATTCCTCCCCATCTGCACCTTTAACAGTTCCTTTTATGGTAACAACTTGATCGAGCGAGGGTGAAAGAATTATACAATTGTATTGAGGTACGAACGTCTGTAAATCCCAAAAGGCACCAAAGGTCTGACCATCAGGGACCGTTTTCAAAGCCATGATATTCTTTTGCATATTTCGTTCCCTTGTGTTCCTTTTACCTGTATATATCCAGAAACCCTCCTGTATTAGTTCTTCGGGACGTTTATTCAAATCGACTCCGAATATCTGATATACCCTTTTATAGGCTTCCTGGGAAGGAAGAGGCTTGAACCCCCTTCTTATAAGTTCCTGACAAATCAGACGAACAGCCAGGTCAGTACATTTCACCTGCATATCATTGGGCTGCACTATTATGCCTTCTGGCTCTTCTATTTCATAATAATCTCTTATCAATTGCTCTTCCATTGGCGAAAGTTTAAGTGTTGATTGGACTTGTCCTTTTCTTGTCTCAACCTTTTGGCTCTTCCTTGGATATTTCTGACTTGTATTCTTACAGCTAATTATCAATAATAATAATATTATTATTAAAAATTTCTTCTCCATACTTTATATGATTAAATAAGCCTTAATTCGGCAACCAAATATTATAAGTTTTTGAAGAGCTATGCGTCCTCCAGTGTTTGCTATCCGTAGAATCCACACTAACTTTATGGTGCTAAACGATAATAGAACAGTTCTACGAAGCATGACAAAGATAGTAATAAAATATAAGAACATTACTCCTTATGATGTTTTTTTAGTATGATAGGCAAGTCATGGCCATTGGATTGAGCAGACAATGGGACATAGAGCTGATACATTCTTCCCCATTTACCACGAGTAAACATTAAAGATTCGAACTGTAAATATAACATGTAAATGCGAACTTAGACTAAACACTACGCTATAATTCAACATCCATCTATGTCATAACAAGTCATTAGAAGATTTTATATCAACAACACAATGCTAATATAAAAAGATTTTCTAAATTTGCACATGCTTGTTGAATCCTACCAATAGACATTCCTGTGATGTTAACAAAACGAGTTTAAGTTTACATGCTCATCATTTAACTTGGGCATGATGAGGAGAATTAAAAAAGAAAACGTCGCATCCTTTATCCCTTTATCACCCACCGCTCAAAAAAATAGAATATGAAACAAATAGTATTGATAGCAATATTAATGGTTTACACTGTCACATTCTCACAGTGTAAATCAGAGCCTGCAAAACCTGTTTCTCAGATGTCTAACAAAAAGGTCAGTGAGAATAACAAACAAGAGGGAATGACAAAGGATTCTTTAAGATATTGGGGTATTGACAAGAGGGAACTTTTAAAGCACCTAAAACTTCAAGAACTTGCTTGGTATGGTGGTGACTTTCGAGATGATCAATCCAAGCCGAGATATGAGCCAACACGGGAGGATTTCCTCTTGACAATACCATTGGTGGAGCATTATTTATATACGCATGGATGTAAGAAACCTTCAAAAGCGTTATTCACAAAAAGGATAAAGGAGGTTTTTGGAAAGAGTCTAAAGGCTGGAGTGTTGCTTACAAGCCTTAAAGATGATATTAGTTATGACTTTGCTAATCCATTCTATGCCGTGAGTGAGAAAGGCTTTATTACTTACAATTGGCCACTCCGTGATTTAATTACTATCAAAAACAATAATGTTAGCCTAAAGAATGGGGTCCTACGACAAATCCTATTACTAAACAAGTTCTTGATTTATAATGATACAGACGCATTGAAACAATTAGAGCGGTATCAATATCAAGGGGAGATAGACGACATTGGTGATTACTACAACAACTCCCGAATGTTAGAGGATTTATTAAAAGAATACTCTTATTTTGGTAGTCCTGAATTGAATCAATGGTTCTTTAATATGGAAAAGGAGACTCCTTTTGCTTTCCTTTACTATATCTTTGACAAAGGGAAAGGGAACAACCTAATCGTTCACCCAGAACTGATAGAGACTATTGAGAGGAATACAACAGGCAAGAACAGTTCTTTCTACAATGAGAAGTTCCTAATATATGTGTATCAAGTGTTACAAGATGAAGATGGAATGAACGCCGCACAATTTAATATAGACCAAAAAGCACGAATATTCTGTTATCTGGCAAATTCAGAATATAAGATGCGCAACAAATATGCTGATTATATTCCATCAGCCAACTGGGGCCGAACATCTATGACGTATGTAATAATGACCAACTGTAAGAAAGTCTACCAGTATGCACGTGCACACATGTTCTTTGGTATCAGCAGTCCTAAAATGATGAATGAAATAGAACGGGAAGGATTAGACCTAAATCCTCCTATAGACAACAAGTAGAACAACAATGATGCATAATTCATCTTATCACATGGGAGTCAACACAAGGATATAAGACAGAACAGATGAACATGGTCATTATAGGAGCATTGAGACAAGACAAGATTAACTATATTCGCACACGTTACTTGTGTCTGTTGAAAAGGTTTCCATTTGATTGAGCACAACCCCTTTCGATATTGTTTTTATACTTTTGCAGTAGGTTATTCAAAGAAAAAGAGAGATGAGAAGAGTATTAGATTTAGCCCTTTTGTTAGTACTGACAACTATGCTTGTTCATTGTACTGAAAAGACAAAGCGCATGAACATTGTTTCTATGCAGACACATAAGGCATCACATGTTCATTATGACAGCATAATCAGTATGGAAAGGTTAAAAGAGATGGGCATTGACAAAGGTACCTTGCTAAAACATATAGCATTACAAGAGAATGCATGGAATGGAGGTGACTTCCGTGATGACCAGTCCACGCCCCAATATATGCCTACTGAGACAGACTTCCAACTGACCATTCCCTTGGTAGAATACTATCTTACTACTCATAGCTACAAGCAACCTTCTTCAAAGCTGTTCCAAGAAAGGGTCAAATATGTCTTTGGGACTCGATTGAAAATGGATAAGACAAAAGGCTATGAGGGAATTGGAAGCGATGGTGACTTCAGCTTTGCCCTACCCTATTATGCGATTTATAAAGACCGATTCATAACTTACAACTGGTTACTACGCGACCTTTTATCCATAGAGGGAGATAAGATAAAACTAAAATCACAGGTCTTTCAACAAATTAAAGCACTAAACGACTTCATCTTCTATGACGATATGAAGGCTTTCAAACTATTAGAAAACTTACAGGCGCAAGGGGATGATGACGGCCTTGGAACGCCTTATAATGGAGTAGACATCTTAGATGATCTATTTTCTACATACCGTTATTATCAAAGTCCAAAACTTAACCAATGGTATTTTCTTAGGCATGAAGATGAGCCATTTGACTTTGTAAATAGAATCTTTGATAAAGCTCCCAACAACAATATAATAGCACATACATTATTGATAGAGACCATTGAGAATAATACTACAGGCAAAAAGCATGACTATTATGATGACCATTTTGCCAATTACATATATGATCTTATACGAGATGAGAATGAAATGAATAGTAAGCACTTTACCCTTCAACAGAAGGCACAAATCTTTTGTTATTTCGCAAACTCTGAACATAAGATGCGTGAGAAGTATCGACAGTATATCACATCAAACCTATGGGACCCCATGCCATGGACTTGTCTGATAATGCTCCGCTGTAAAGAGGTTTATCAATATGCACGTACACATAAATACTTTGGTATCAGTAGTCCTAAAATAATGGAAGAGATGGAACAAGAAGGGCTTTCAGACGAAGCAGACGGACCAGACCCAGAGTAAATAACAAGAATTTTATATGTATTCTGTTTTACTCCTTAACAATAAATCAAATTCTTTTATAGCATATAGACAGCTACTAAGAATCCGCAAATAGCCAAACATAATTAATTATGAACAAGGTCGCCAATATTAATTTAGACTCATCATCTGCAGGAATAGGTAGGATAGGAGGCAATATACCCATTTGTTTTCTTGATAAAAAGAAAGATATAGAAGGCTTTAAATATTACATGACAATTCAAAAGCCTGACAATCCTAATGAATATATATCTATATTAATACCCGACAGCTATGATGCAATGATAGCCAATAATATTTATCCCAACTGCTCATTAAAGGTGTTTACTCATTCGTTTTCAGATGAGAGTGAAAATCGTTCTTACACGTTGGAAAGACTTCATAGGTCATCTCTTATGGGGTATAAAGAGGTAGAGAATGAGACTTTTGATTTCGTTACACAAGCTCCAAATCCTAAGTTAATTCAAGACGAGGATTACTATTTTAAGAGATTAGAAGAGGATGGGTTCACCTTCTATTTACAAATAGATGAAGACTACTATCCCGAGGATTTACTTTCTGGAAATTATATCTTGGGGTATGGTGCAATATATTTGTACAAGCATAACAAAACTGGTAAAATAATGGCAGGCTTTTGGCAGTATTCATAATTCACGTTCTTAGTATGCTGAAACCATCATTTCTTCTAATGACAAGAGTAAATGATAGTAATATATCCTAAAAGAATAAAGAGGGTTATAGACTATGATTACAGCAATAACTGGGAATGGAATATAGCCTATACCAGCGATGAACAGAAGATAGGAAGAAGTCCGTTCATAGCATAATATTACGGACAAGTACCTGAGAAAAGTCTCTTGAGATAACAGAAATATTCTTAACAGAACGAGAAAAGAACACTAAATTATATTTAGAATGTATTATAAGTTAGGTATAAACCCAAGCAGTAGGAAATGGTCAACGTATGAGAACCTTTCATCTTCACTTTGGATAGACGGTATAGAGATGTCAAGTACGAGGCTATTCAGCTATCCGGACTTATTAAAAGGCGGAAAGCACATTGAGTGTATGGCTCTCCGAGAGGGCCAGAAAGCTCCTATAAATTCAATTGGAGCAGATTTCATATTGTTTGACCATTCGATAATAGATATCATGTCGCTTAATGTTGATAATAATATGATAGCTGTTGAGAGTAAGAACTCGGATAGTAAATACCTATTATTGAATAACTTTCGTTCAATAGACTGTGTTGATTGGGATTTGTCAGAGATTGATCCTTGGCCTAAGAATATAAACCCTGCAAAGTGGAAAAATAAGCGAGCTCGTTTCTTCATCAAACCTGTCTTAAAAAAGGACCATATCCCACCTCAAACGAAAGTATTCCGATTACAAGAGTGGGATGGTGCCTTTAATATCGTGATTTCAGACGATTACAAAGACCAAATAATGCGACTAAACTTCGATCATACATTCTTAACGTTTGAAGCTTTGACTGTAATATAAGGATGACAGTTCTCAAACTCAAGATTGAAACGTACTCTCTCTGTATGGTATCGCTTAATAAACTCTATCCCAAAACCATAGGTTTGATGATTATTAGCCTTCTGAACTGGAAATATCATTGGCCTATGCCATAAAACATCCTCCTGATTACTCGAGTGTTTTCCAAATACTCCTTATAGTCTTAAAGTGTATTACGTAGCAAACTTTTAGTTTACTCTGTAAAAAAATGAAATAATCTACTTCACTTATCAGTATCTTCATGACGGTGTCTCGGCGTTTTTGTCACAAGTTAGAAGAACTAACAAGAACGTAAAAAATCATTACATTACATTGAACTAAACACCCACTAAACAAGAACACATCACCCTCGCATGCGGAACTTGCAACTTTCAATAAGTCAAGCCATTACAAACAATGCTAAAGAAGACGCCTTTCTTTCCCCAAGAAGGGCGTCTTCAATAGGCAAGAAGGGCATGTTCTTGAACACAGAAGGGCCTCTTCTTCCATCAAGCTCAGCCTTTCTTCGAATGTATAGGGGAGTAGGCTAAGAAATATCCTTACAATTCCTACTTGTACATTTGACGTTCCTACGCCTTCTATCGACAGTCTTACAAAGACTATCTCACATTCTATTCCTCTCTCTATTCCGATGGATTGCGAAGGTGAGGACAGCCTTCTACGCTAAAAAGTCTTAAAGAATATACGATAACGACTGTTATTTCTGTAGGAATGAATACCTTTGACAGTGCTTGCATACATTTAGTAGCACCTAAGCGGCGGAGCTTTCAAAACCATAAGACAATGAATGACTTTATCAGATCAAGGATTCCTTCGATAGCCTCTAACCTTGGAACGGTGTTTGCACTTACCGTAGCAACACCACTGGTTGTCAGTCTTATTGCAAAGTTTACCCTCGGCGGCAATAAAGCTGCTACACCTTATGCAGACACATACATTCAGAATTCGGATACGATAGTGGTCCCTATACCCTTTGTCACAGCGATAACACCAATACACAAAACATTCACTTCACGTGCTTGGTTTGCAGGAACGGCACACACCGAGGTCTCTACTTATTCACAGATATGCTTCTACTCTCCTAAATACAAGAGGTATCTGGCTGTTATTTCATTTATTGGAGGATATAACGTAGTACAAAGTGAGACGGATGAGAAATTCTGGTATGACGTAGAGAAAGAAAGATCAAGTATAATTTACGACTCCAAAACGATTTCTGCATACGTCAATCGAACACAGTGGCATGACCCTTCTTATGGAACAAAAGACAACCCTTTGCCTATTTTCTTTATAAAGAGCTTAACCGGTTTAGAGTCTTGTGCAAGTGAAACAGACCTACTTACGATTAAACCTTCGGTCAATAAGCGTTTTGTAGAGCTCTACCTTGCCCACGGACTGAAGCCTAAGGAGTTTGAGAGGCTTTATGGCAGGGACATGGAGCGGCTGGGTTTGAATGAGTAAAGAAGTTGATATGGAGCCTGAGAAGATTTCTTAAATTGGATAGACAGGATAGAATAAATAACATTTGAACCATTTGAGAAATTGACAGTTGCGTTTAAGTGATAGCTTTTCTGCATCACGTCTTTCTTTGAAGAAGGCCGTGCTACCCATGAATGAGCTTAGAATACTAACGTTGTAAGGCACAATTAGCAGAAAGGGGGTTCATAGGCTATATGAATGTAAACAACTTCATGGATAGAGTAGAGCCATTTTAATGAAGGTAAATACTCTCATCAGAGTCATTAAGACCGCACTTGACTTTTGAGTCTACAGCCCTTCAAAACTTAAAGAAAGACGGACTCTGAAGATATGAGGACTGTTTGGAACATCATTTTTAAGGTAGGACAAAGTCGTTATAGTTCCTTTGGGCCATTAGTATCTAAGATGTTAGGAGACCAAATAAGGCGTAGAAATAAAGGGAATTGAAACTAATAACTGATCGAGATAACAAGACATAAGCCCATCTAACAGTCCTTAGAAATCACAATTTTCAGGTATTGTGTCATCGAGACAAAAAGGTTATCTTTGCCACAGATTAGATTATGTTTTAGAAAAGATAGTCTAAATAGTATTTTTAAAGGGTAACCCAAATCCATTTCATGATAAAAAATTTCAAACGAGGCATTGCTTTATTAGCAATCACCTCTACTGTTAGTTTGAATGCGCAGACTATGTACAAGGCGCGTGTTATTAATAAAGACACAGGAGAACCAATTATTGGTGCTGTCGTGAGAGGCCAGAAGGACATAGAAGCCGTCACGGATGAAGATGGTTTCTTCTCTCTGAATACAAACGACGACCAGACCCTCCACATCAGTTATATAGGTTTTAAGGAACAAGACATTAAGGCACAAACCTTAAAAGGTCAGCCAACCATCGGTCTTATTCCTGGTATAGACCTTCAAGAGGTACAGGTCACTGCCAGTATTTCCAGTGCTCGCAGTCAGAAAGCACTGGGAAGTAAGGTAGACCATATTGACATGTCTAACCTTAGCAAGAATGCCCATACCAACTCTCTCAGCGACATGCTTGACGGTAAGGTGGGTGGCGTCCAAATGTATCAGAGCAACGGTAAGGTGGGAATGCCTATCCGTTTCAATATGCGTAGTGGTGCAACAATGAGCATGGAGCGTGACCCTATTATCTATGTAGATGGTGTCAAATACAACAGTTCGCACATCTCAGACATCAATAGCTCGCAAGATGCGCTCAGTGCACTCAACGACTTAACCATTGACGACATAGCCTCTATCGATGTCATCAAAGGTCCTTCTGCTGCTGCCAGCTATGGTGCAGAAGCCGCTAACGGTGTTATTGTCATCACAACTAAACGTGGCAAGATGTCTAATGCGGAGAATAGAAAGGCCGATATACAGGTGAAGATGTCGTTAGGTGCAGCCACCCTTGCAAAGAAATACGACCAGTTTGTTAACAACGACCCCATCAACAATTTCTTTCAGACAGGTTGGCAGAAGACAATTTACACGTCAGTGTCAAAGGCCTTCAAGGGAAATCAAAACCTTTTCTTCTCATACAATATGAACGATGTAGCGGGTATTGTACCAGGCAACAAAGACAAGCGTCATAGTGCAAAGATGGCTTATGACCTTCGTTCTGGTCGCTTCTCTCTTGGTGCTACAGCCTCTTACATACATGGAAACATCAGTCTGCCGCAGACAGCAATGGGCCGATACGATGCCATTTGGAATCTTATGATTAATCAAACTCCTTGGCCATACGTGGATGAAAGCACGTGGAGAGCACAGAGCTGGACCTACGGGAACGACCGTTTCATCGGTAACCTACGTCTGAGTTATATGTTACCAGCCGACGTAAAGATTGAGACTATCATCGGAGCAGACATCAACCATACAGAAGGTATCTATCGTCTGCCATTCGGCTATAAGTTAGGTAATAACGCAGAGGGAGCAAAGAATATTAGCAACCGACGAAACTCTAACTTTAACTGGGACATAAAAGCCACTCGTAAATTCCACCTTGCAGACAGATGGGACCTCACGGCTACGCTTCTCTCACAGATTGCACGTCAGTATGAAACACTGAACAGTATATCGGCTTCACGCTTTAGAAGTGATATTGATAACCTATCAGCTGCTACCGAACGGACGGTGACAGAATCGACCTTTGAGCAACGAACATGGGGTCTTTACGGCGAGGCCTTCTTGAATTATGACAACCGACTGTTTATTAATGCAGGCCTAAGACGTGACGCATCCAACCTCATTGGTAGGAATGTGGCAAGTATCTTCTATCCTTCTTTAAGTGCGTCATACAACCTCAAGAACCAAAAGTTCCGCATTGCCTACGGTGAGAGTGGTCGACTCCCCTATCCTACAGATGCCCGCACATCCTACGTGATGAGTGGAACCAGCGCCTACGGTCCTATTGTCAAGCCACAATACAAAGGAAACCCAGACATTAAACCAGAGCGCATGAGGGAGATTGAACTGGGAACAGACTGGACTATTCGTAACAACCATACGCTAAGTCTGACACTCTATGCGCAGTACACATCGGATGCCATTATCTATGATGAACTCCTTTCGAGTGATGGATGGATTGGAAGTATCCCTCGCAACGTTGGACGTGTAAAGGGTCATGGACTTGAGCTAAGCTACAATGGAAATCTATGGAGGCAAGCCAATCGTCATTCTCTTGATGTATATGCAAACCTTAACTATCAGATGAATAAGGTGACTGACACTGGTGGAAGGGATATCGACAACTATCCTAATGTCGTGAAAGAAGGTCAACCGGTTTATGCATTCTATTATCATACAGTAGAGAAGCCAGCCTTCAATGCTGATGGTACATATAATGCAAATATAGGAGCAATAGAAAGCAAGGATTATCAGTATCTTGGTAAACCCTTCCCATCGGTCAATGGCTCGTTTGGTTTCGATTTGAAGCTATTTAAGAACATCACTTTCGGAACAAAATGGAACTATGCATTAGGGGCATCAGTCTATAACCAAAGTTTCTATAACGTATCGGGATTGGGCGATAACCTCAAGAAACGTAACGATCAACTGCAAGCATTGGCTAACACCGCAGTAGGGACAGCAGAATACAATCAGATAGCTGAGGAGTTAGCTCATAGTGCACGCTATAGAGCAAACTACATAGAGAAAGCCGACTTCCTACGTCTGTCGACCCTTTACTTAGGTTATGACCTTTCGTCACTCTCACGTAAGCTAACAAAGAATGTCGTTAATGGTATGCGTTTCTCCTTTGCTATACAGAACGTGTTTGTCCTTACCAACTACTCAGGTGCTGACCCTCAAGTAGAAGGCAATGGTGGAACACGTAAACAAAGAGGTATCGGAAGCTTGTCACGTGACATCACCAACACGCCTCACCCGCGTACTTACACAGCAACGCTAAGTTTCACATTATAATAAAGAACACATGACAATGAAGAAGTCAATATATACCCTCCTCGCCCTCGCACTACTGCTCACAAGCTGCGACTCTTGGGTAGAGAATGCAGGGACGCCAAATAATACACTTACAAAAGAACAATTGAATAAGTCCGCGATGATTGCTATCGTCCAAACAAATACTATCAGTGATGGTCCGTTGACTGCTTATGTGAAGACACTACAGGGTGATGCAGCTTCAGCAGCCTTCCTCGCATTAGGTACGACAGTCGACGAACTGACTGAAGGGACAATTCCTAATGCTCTCCTTTACCGCCAGATAGCAACAGACAACCTCCCCCCTACATCGGGAACACAAAGTGACTTGTGGAATAAAATACATAACTACTATGCTCGAAGTGTCGAACTGTCAGAGATTGCAGGTCAGATAACAGGAGCTAACGCTGAACAGACTGAGATTATAAAGGCATACGGCAAATACGTGGGACACCTCCATGCTGGCTATGCACTTCAACTGCTTGCAGAGTCGTTCTCTACCACTCCTGCGGCAGAAGGTGGTTCTGTCATCCTTAACAAGACTGTGGTGTCACACGAAGCGATGCTAAATCAAGCTAAAGAACAGTATGAAGCAGCATTGAAAGAGGTTCAGTCTGACGCACTGAAGAACTATAGGGGGTTTGACAATGAAGCTGCCAGTAGACAGATAAAAACCTATGAACTGAAACTCGCTATGCACCTTGGACAGTATGCTGAAGCAAAGTCCTTGATAGGAGATGCACTGAAAGATGGTGAGAGCGTAGAGGTTATCTATAACAATGATGGGACTGATAACCCTCTTTACAGTGCGATTGGTCCTAATACTCGTGACGTACAGGTAAGTCCGTCATTAGAGGCTGCAAGAACAACAGATGCTGAGAAGAAAGCTCTTCCACTGGCCCATGCAAGTGTCGACAAGAAGAACCCTAATCGTTATAACATTTATGCTTCGGCTTTAACAAGAAAGGGTACATTGACAATATCAGACGAGAATGATATCCATCTCGTCAAAGCAGAATTCATTGTAAGGGGTGTTATGACAGGTGATGCACTGACAGAAGTAAACAAAGTCATTGGGAAGTATGATACTGCAAGTCAGCTATCAACGGTCCCTACACTCCCTCAGATAGCCGCTCTGCGTCGTATCTTCCTTGCTTTTCGTGGTGAACGAACTGCAGATATCCGCCGTGGTTTGGAACAAGGAACAGCTGCAACAACTTGGTCAAACCGTAAGATTAAGTGGCTGCCAATGCCTGAGAAAGAACTACAAAGCCAAGGGCTATAAAGCATATCATATAACTATATTATCTGTAACGGACGCACAATCTCTGCGTCCGTTATTATTTTCTTATCTTTCAAACAGGTGTAAACCTAAATAAGAATAGGTGCTTGACGAGTTTTCAAGGGAGTGTTTGTAGGGCCTCAAAAAGATATCTTCTTGAAATCTAACGGTCATTAAGTCATAATCAACTCAGTACCTATATTATCTAAGCCATGCTTTCTACGTTGCTATAAGCTAACTATTAATTCTATGGGAGGAATAACTTTTGAAAGACATCTATTGACTTTATTCCTCTCTTTTTGTATCTTTGCTTTCAAAAGAAAACAATTTATATGAAAACAAACCTACCTGAGAGTGCTCAAGATAATAATGAGGACAAAAACATACTACGAAAGAACCAACAATGGAAGACATTGCGTTTCTATCAAAAGACTGATACTCTATATCAGTTAACTTTCTCCTTCTGTAAACGATTTCTTCCTCTCTATGGAGACCGCACAGTTGACCAGATGGTACAAGCGGCTCGGTCGGGAAAGCAGAATATCATCGAAGGAACAGAAGATGGTGTGACGTCTACTGAAATGGAGCTGAAGCTTATTAATGTAGCACGTAGCAGTCTACAAGAACTAAGAGCTGATTACGAAGATTACATCAAATCGCGACATCTTCAATTGTGGGGAAAGAATCATCCTCGCTATATCCCTCTCCTCAATTTCTGCAGGGTGAATAATGATTATGCTGCCTATAAACCATTCATCTATCGGTGGACAGCAGAAGAGTTCTGTAATACTGCTATAACCCTCTTACATATTACTGACCGAATGATGTGTCGCTATCTTGAACATCTTCAGAAAGCTTTCATTGAACAAGGAGGGATTAAAGAGCGAATGTATGCTGCCCGAACTGGCTATCGAAGGCAGCAAGACGAACTTATAAAAAGACTACAGGAAGAAAACAATGAACTGAAAGCTGAAAATGAGAGGCTAAGAAATGAGTTATTAATAATGAAGAATAAATGACAAGAGTATTTCTTTAGAGAAACAAGCAGGACTGCCAGAATTGGCAGACTCATCAGTAAAAGCAAATAACCAATAAGCTGATTGCTTAGCATGGCTAAGAATGCTAGCATGCCTAGAAATGCTAGCATGGCTAGGAATGCTAGCATGCCTAGGAATACTAGCACGGCTAGGAATGCTAGCTTGCCTAGGAATACTAGCATGCCTAGGAATACTAGCATGCCTAGAAATGCTAGCACGGCTAGGAATGCTAGCTTACTAGAGACGCTAGCTTGCCTAGAGACGCTAATATAACCAGAAGGACCCTCACCGCTCTCCTATCCCACACCATCCTACCATATAAACAACAAAGCCACCCAACACCTTGGGCGGCTTCATCATTTATTCCTTAAAGAGAGCTGTTTATGCATCAACCTTACCAGGACCGAATGGAGCAATCGTACGTGGTTCCTGCTCTGGCTCATGGCGATCAATCTTACCAAACTCTTTCTCATAACGAACTACATTGTCCTGCAAAGCTGCAAGAAGACGCAATGCATGTTCTGGAGCTATGATAACACGACTTGTAACAGTTGCCTTTGGTACACCTGGAAGAAGTGTAGCAAAATCAAGTACAAACTCTGAACTTGAATGAGAAATTATCTGGAAGTTTGTATAAACACCTTTAGCGATTTCTGGTGAGAGATCAATCTGTAACTGCTGACCCTCTTGATTCTGATTGTTATTGTCCATTTTAATTAAAAGATTTAGATAATACTTTATTACTAATGCAAAGATAATACATTATTATCATTTGCCCAAATGTAATAACAAAACTTTTTACCTCATATATACATGGCAATAGAGAGAACACAAATAAGGAGTTACTACTAATCACATAATGATTAAACTACACATTACGCTTTTGCTTATACGCATTAGACAACTTAAGCCTATATATAAAAACTAAAAAAGGGATCTGCAGAATAGACTGCAAATCCCTTTTAATCTTATGTATGAAAGGCTAAGGATTACTCCTGCGTAGCCTCTGCTTCTTGCTTTGAGAAATCAAGAACATTCTTCTTGTTTGCCTCCATGCGCTCATGCTCCTCCTGAGAACCAACGATAATCTTCTGCCACTGACGAAGACCAGTACCAGCAGGGATAAGGTGACCGCAGATAACGTTCTCCTTCATACCCTCAAGATTATCACTCTTACCACGGAGAGCAGCTTCATTAAGAACCTTAGTTGTCTCTTGGAAGGAAGCAGCACTCATGAAGCTCTTTGTTCCAAGAGCAGCACGTGTGATACCCTGGAGTATCTGGGTAGCAGTAGCCTGAACAGCATCACGCACCTGAACGAGCTTGAGGTCACGGCGCTTAAGACTTGAGTTCTCATCACGCAACTTACGTACAGAGAGGATCTGACCCTTATAGCAGTTCTCAGAATCACCTGGATCGGTAACAACCTTCTTACCCCAGATACGGTCATTCTCTTCTGCAAAGTCGAGCTTGTCAATAAGCTCCTGCTCAAGGAATGTAGTATCTCCTGGGTCATCGATACGTACCTTACGCATCATCTGACGGACGATAATCTCAAAGTGCTTGTCATTGATCTTCACACCCTGAAGACGATAGACATCCTGAACCTCATTAACGATGTACTCCTGAACGGCGGTAGGACCCATGATAGACAAGATATCAGCTGGGGTGATAATACCATCAGACAATGGTGTACCAGCACGAACAGCATCATGTTCCTGTACAAGAATCTGCTTAGACAAGCTTACGAGATACTTACGCTGCTCACCTGTCTTAGAAGTAACGATAATCTCACGGTTACCACGTTTCACCTTGCCCATAGTAATCTCACCATCAATCTCAGATACAACAGCAGGATTAGATGGGTTACGAGCCTCAAAGAGCTCAGTTACACGTGGAAGACCACCAGTGATATCACCAGCACCACCAACAGAACGTGGAATCTTAACGAGTGTCATACCCGTCTTAATCTCAGCACCATCGAGAAGTATCTGCTCCAAGTGACCACCTACAGGAAGGTTGTATGTTCCGAGGATATCAGATGCAGCATACTGTCCATCAGCACCCTTCTTAGCACCAACCTTAACAATGTCAACTGTAGGAAGTTTTGTCTTATCACGTGAATCTATAATGATACGCTCAGTAAGACCTGTTGCATCATCAGTCTCTGCCTTATAGGTAACACCTTCTATCACGTCGTGTAGACGGAGAATACCAGCATACTCACTTACGATGACGGCATTGAATGGGTCCCACTTACAAATCAAATCACCCTTCTTAACAGTATCACCAGACTTGAAGTACAGAGAACTACCATAAGGAACATTATCTGTAAGCATGACAATACCTGTAGTTGGATCAACGAAGCGAATTTCAGCCAAACGGCTTACAACCATTTGACACTCCTTGTCTTCATCGTCAACGAATGGTACGACACGAAGCTCGTCGAACTCAATCTTAGCATCATTCTTAGCTGTGATAGTTGCATTTGCTGCAGCATTACCAGCCACACCACCGGCGTGGAACGTACGAAGCGTAAGCTGTGTACCTGGCTCACCAATAGCCTGTGCAGCGATGACACCAACAGCCTCACCCATCTGTACCATACGGGCTGTAGCAAGGTTACGTCCGTAACACTTCTTACAAACACCCTTCTTACTCTCACAAGTGAGTACAGAACGAATCTCAACCATCTCGATTGGAGACTCCTCAATAGCCTTGGCCTTTGATTCTGTGATTTCTTCACCAGCAGCAACCAAAATCTCACCTGTAGTAGGGTTGATAACATCATGAACAGACACACGACCTAAGATACGCTCATAGAGACTTGCAATCGTTTCATCACCATTCTTTAAGGCACGACACTCAAGACCACGGAGTGAACCACAGTCCTCCTCATTGATGATAACATCATGAGAAACGTCTACAAGACGACGTGTCAAATATCCAGCATCGGCAGTCTTCATAGCCGTATCAGCAAGACCCTTACGAGCACCGTGAGAAGCAATAAAGTACTCCAACACAGACATACCCTCCTTAAAGTTAGAGATAATTGGGTTCTCAATAATCTGAGCACCTTCAGCACCTGCCTTCTGTGGCTTTGCCATAAGACCACGCATACCAGCAAGCTGTGCAATCTGGTCAGCAGAACCACGGGCACCAGAGTCAAGCATCATATATACAGCATTGAAACCCTGGTCGGCCTCTGTCATGTGCTTCATAACGGCCTGCTTAAGGTTATTGTTTACGTGTGTCCACGCATCAATTACCTGATTATAACGCTCCTTATCTGTGATGAAACCCATTTCGTAATTAGCCTTCACTTGGTCGACCTCACTCTGACCCTTACCTACGATATCTGTCTTCTCAACAGGAACAATGATATCATCGAGGTTGAAGGAAAGACCGGCAACGTAGGCCATACGGTAACCGAGGTTCTTAATACCATCAAGGAACTCACAAGCACGTGCCATACCGACAGCCTTAATTACATCGGCAATAAGTCCACGAAGAGATTTCTTTGAGATGATACCATTGAAGAAACCAATCTCAGTTGGAATAATCTGATTAACAATTACACGACCAACTGAAGTCTCAACCATGCGCTTCTGGAGTTTACCATCAACGAGGTCATCAACGATTACCTTTACTTGTGAGTGGAGGTCACACTTCTTCTCATTGTAAGCGATAATTGCTTCCTCAGAGCCGTAGAATGTAAGACCTTCGCCCTTAGCACCTGGACGAATCTTTGTAATATAGTAGAGACCAAGCACCATATCCTGTGAAGGAACGGTGATAGGTGCACCATTAGCTGGATTAAGGATGTTATGGCTCTGAAGCATCAATACCTGTGTCTCCAACACAGCCTCATTACTCAATGGGAGGTGAACAGCCATCTGGTCACCATCGA
Source organism: Prevotella jejuni (assembly GCF_900187995.1). Lineage (GTDB taxonomy): Bacteria > Bacteroidota > Bacteroidia > Bacteroidales > Bacteroidaceae > Prevotella > Prevotella jejuni. The sequence continues at coordinate 51,244 of NZ_FZNZ01000020.1, read as the reverse complement.
AGTCAGCATTGAACGCTGTACATGCCAATGGATGCAACTGAATAGCCTTACCTTCAATAAGTTTAGGCTGGAATGCCTGAATACCAAGACGGTGAAGTGTCGGAGCACGGTTCAACATAACTGGGTGACCCTTCATTACATTCTCAAGGATATCCCAAATAACTGGCTCGCGGCGATCTACAATCTTCTTAGCACTCTTTACTGTCTTCACTATACCACGCTCGATGAGCTTACGAATAATGAATGGCTTGTAAAGCTCTGCTGCCATCAACTTAGGCAGACCGCACTCACCCATCTTCAACTCTGGACCAACGACAATTACTGAACGCGCAGAATAGTCAACACGCTTACCGAGGAGGTTCTGACGGAAACGTCCCTGCTTACCCTTCAGAGAGTCAGAGAGTGACTTCAAAGGACGGTTGCTCTCGCTCTTTACAGCAGAAGACTTACGACTGTTATCGAAGAGTGAGTCTACAGCTTCCTGTAGCATACGCTTCTCATTACGCAGAATAACCTCAGGAGCCTTAATCTCCATCAAACGCTTCAAACGGTTATTACGAATGATAACGCGACGATAGAGGTCATTAAGGTCAGATGTTGCGAAACGTCCTCCATCCAATGGAACCAATGGACGAAGCTCTGGTGGAGTAACAGGGATAATCTTCATAATCATCCATTCTGGATTATTCACACCGATTGACTGACGGAAACCCTCTACAACCTGCAGACGCTTCAAAGCTTCTGTCTTACGCTGCTGACTTGAGTCAGTTGTTGCACGGTCACGCAATTCTCCAGCCAAACGATCAAGGTCAATGCCTGTGAGGAGGTCGTAAATTGCTTCTGCACCCATCTTAGCAATGAACTTACTTGGGTCAGAATCATCCAAACGCTCATTACCCTCTGGGAGTTTATTATCAAGGATATCGAGATATTCATCTTCAGAAAGAAGGTCGAACTTATGAGAACCATTTAAATCCTCTTCTGTATCGGCATTCTTCATACCCTCTACGACACCCGGCTGGATGACAACATATTTCTCATAGTAAATAACAGCATCAAGCTTCTTGGTTGGCATACCGAGAAGATAACCAATCTTGTTAGGAAGGCTACGGAAATACCAGATATGAGCAACAGGAACAACTAACTCGATATGTCCAGCACGTTCACGACGCACTTTCTTCTCTGTTACTTCAACACCACAACGATCGCAGACAATACCCTTATAACGAATACGCTTGTACTTACCGCAGGCACACTCGTAGTCCTTGGTAGGACCAAAGATACGCTCGCAGAACAAACCATCGCGTTCTGGTTTATAGGTACGATAGTTGATAGTCTCTGGCTTGGTTACCTCACCAAAAGAGTTCTCGAGAATCTCCTCAGGTGAAGCCAGTCCGATAGTAATCTTGCTGAAATTACTCTTTACTTTATTATCTTTCTTAAAAGCCATGTTTTACTTCTATTATGGGGTGTACGTATTAATCAAGTTTGATACTCAGACCGAGACCACGAAGCTCGTGTAACAACACGTTGAGTGACTCTGGAATACCTGGAGTAGGCATTGGTTCACCCTTAACGATTGCCTCGTAAGCTTTTGAACGTCCTACAACATCATCAGACTTGATTGTCAAGATTTCCTGAAGAACATGAGAAGCACCGAAGGCCTCGATAGCCCAAACCTCCATCTCTCCGAAACGCTGACCACCAAACTGTGCTTTACCACCGAGTGGCTGTTGAGTAATCAATGAGTATGGACCGATACTACGAGCATGCATCTTATCCTCAACCATGTGACCAAGCTTCAAGAAGTAAGTAATACCTACTGTAGCTGGCTGATCGAACTTCTCACCTGTCTCACCATCATAGATATAGGTAGAGCAGAGATTTGGCAGACCGGCCTTATCTGTCCACTCCTTCAAGTCAGAAAGCTTAGCACCATCGAAGATTGGAGTAGCAAACTTAACACCCAACTTACGACCTGCTGCACCAAGGATAGCCTCGAATATCTGACCAAGGTTCATACGTGAAGGCACACCCATTGGGTTCAATACCAAGTCTACAGGACTACCATCCTCAAGGAATGGCATATCTTCTGTACGTACAACCTTTGATACAATACCCTTGTTACCGTGACGACCAGCAAGTTTATCACCTACCTGAATCTTACGTTTCTTAGCGATGTAAACCTTAGCCATCTGCAGAACACCAGAAGGAAGTTCATCCCCAATAGTGATAGCAAATTTCTTACGCTTCATCTCGGCATCCATCTGCTTGTACTTACGGATGAAGTTCATAATCAACTTCTGAATAAGAAGGTTAGTATGCTCATCATCAGTCCAGCCATTTGATTGGATACCCTCATAATCAAGGTTCTTCAATGCAGCTACAGTGAACTTGCTTCCCTTCGTGATAATCTCTGCGTCAGAGTAGTCTTTAACACCTTCTGAAACCTTATCTTCTGTCAGCTCAAGCAACTTATCAACCAAGAGATCCTTCAAGTCATTTATCTTAGCTTCCTGCTCTTCGTCAATCTTAGCAAGAATATTCCTATCCTGACGCTTGCTCTCACGAGTCTTAATAGCGCGGCTAAAGAGTTTCTTATCGATAACAACACCACTCAATGATGGGTTAGCCTTCAATGAAGAATCCTTAACGTCACCAGCCTTGTCACCAAAGATAGCACGGAGAAGTTTCTCTTCTGGTGAAGGATCACTCTCGCCCTTAGGAGAAATCTTACCTATCATGATATCACCTGGCTCTACACGAGCACCAATACGGATAATACCATTATCGTCAAGATCCTTTGTAGCTTCCTCGCTTACGTTAGGAATATCAGCAGTAAACTCCTCAACACCACGCTTAGTTTCGCGAACTTCGAGGGAATACTCATCAACATGAACAGAGGTCAATACATCCTCACGAACCATGCGCTCAGAAATAACGATAGCATCCTCATAGTTGTAACCCTTCCAAGGCATGTATGCCACAACAAGGTTACGACCCAATGCCAACTCACCGTTCTCTGTTGCATAACCCTCTGTAAGGATATCACCCTTCTTCACACGCTGCCCCTTATCACAAATTGGACGAAGGTCTACAACCATGTTCTGGTTAGTACGACGGAACTTAGGAATGCGATACTCTTTAAGAGCAGGCTCGAAACTTACAAACTCCTCATCATCTGTACGATCATAGAGAATGCGGATTGTTGTAGCATCAACATACTCAATAACACCATCACCCTCTGCAGTAACCATAGTACGTGAGTCCTCACATACCTGCTTCTCAAGACCTGTACCAACAATAGGTGCATCATTGTGAAGCAAAGGAACTGCCTGGCGCATCATGTTACATCCCATCAATGCACGGTGACCATCGTCATGCTCCAAGAATGGAATCAAACCTGCTGACACAGATGCAATCTGCTGTGGAGAAACATCAATAAGTGAAACAGAATCAGGAGCAACAACTGGATAGTCAGCATCCTGACGACACTTAACGACGTCACGAATAAATGTACCATCTGCATTCAATGGAGCATTACCCTGTCCGATAATCCTATCCTCTTCCTCTTCAGCTGTTAAGAAGACAACATCCTTATTGTCCATGTCAACCTTAGCATCATGTACACGACGATAAGGTGTAACAATGAAGCCAAGATCATTAATCTTAGCATACATACAGAGTGACGAAATCAAACCGATGTTAGGACCTTCAGGAGACTCAATAGGACAAAGACGACCATAGTGTGTATAGTGAACGTCACGTACCTCGAAACCTGCACGCTCACGAGACAAACCACCAGGACCAAGAGCAGAAAGACGACGCTTATGAGTTACCTCTGCCAATGGGTTGGTTTGATCCATAAACTGACTCAATGGATTAGTACCAAAGAATGAGTTAATGACACTTGAGATAGTCTTTGCATTAATCAAATCCGTTGGCTGGAACACTTCACTGTCACGAACGTTCATACGCTCACGGATAGTACGATTCATACGTGCAAGACCAATAGAGAATTGGTTAGCTAACTGTTCACCTACAGTACGAACACGTCGATTTGATAAGTGGTCGATATCGTCTACTGTCGCATTTGAATTAATCAGACTAATGAGATACTTAATAATCTCAATGATATCGTCCTTTGTCAGCACACGTACATCCATATCCGTTTCCAAATTCAACTTCTTATTGATACGGTAACGGCCTACCTCACCCAAGTCATAACGCTTGTCTGAGAAGAATAAGTTCTGGAACACCTCACGTGCACTTGCATCATCAGCAGCATCAGCATTGCGCAACTGACGATAGATATAATTTACAGCCTCAATCTCTGAGTGGCTTGGATCCTTAGCTAATGTGTTGAAGATAATAGAGTACTTGCTTGCAGCCTCTTCATCTTTATGTAGCAAGATTGTTGAAACAGAACTATCAAGAATCTGATCAACATTATCTTCTGTAATGATAGTCTCACGTTCAACAACAACCTCATTACGTTCGATAGATACAACTTCACCGGTATCCTCATCAACGAAATCCTCTGTCCATGACTTCATCACGTTACCGGCAATCTTACGACCAATAGCTGCCTTAAGGTTTTTCTTATTTACCTTTACCTCCTCACAGAGATCAAAGATTTGAAGAATATCGCGATCCGTCTCATAACCAATAGCGCGAAGCATTGTGGTTACAGGCAACTTCTTCTTACGGTCAATATAAGCATACATGACATTGTTAATATCAGTAGCAAACTCTATCCATGAACCCTTGAACGGGATGATACGTGCACTGTAAAGAACAGTACCATTTGCATGAACACCTTGACCAAAGAACACACCCGGAGAACGATGTAACTGGGAAACAACAACACGCTCAGCACCATTAATAACGAATGTACCATTGCTAGTCATGTAAGGGATTGTACCCAAAAATACATCCTGAATAAACGTTCCGAAATCCTCGTGATCAGGGTCAGTACAATACAGTTTCATCTTAGCCTTCAAAGGTACACTGTATGTCAATCCACGCTCTAAACACTCATCAATAGAGTATCTTGGTGGATCAATATAGTAATCCAAGAACTCAAGGACGAAATTATTACGCGTATCGGTGATAGGGAAATTCTCTGCGAACACCTTATACAAACCGTCATTCTTGCGTTCCTCAGGCGGAGTATCCAGCTGTAGGAAGTCACGGAAAGACTTCAACTGCACATCGAGGAAATCCGGATATGGATACGGATTCTTAACGCTGGCGAAATTTACTCTGGGTTTATTTTCTAATGCCATAACTGAAATTAAATATTCAAATGTTTAAAGTCCAGCGGCGGACTAAAAAAGGGGATAGCACCCTTATATATGTCAAAAGACACAAAAAGGTTAGGACTCACCTACTTGGTAAATCCTAACCATATTATATTATGTAAGGAGAAGTAGAATTACTTCAACTCTACCTTAGCACCCTCAGCCTCAATAGCAGCCTTCAGGTTCTCAGCCTCAGCCTTAGCCATGCCTTCCTTCAAAGTAGAAGGTGCACCGTCTACGAGGTCCTTAGCTTCCTTCAAACCAAGACCACAAGCCTCCTTAACTGCCTTAACAACCTTGAGCTTGTTAGCACCAGCTTCAACGAGAACTACGTCAAACTCTGACTTCTCTTCAGCTGCGCCACCTGCAGCAGCTGCAGCAGGACCAGCTACAGCAACAGCTGCAGCTGCAGGCTCAATACCATACTCGTCCTTGAGGACAGTTGCCAACTCATTTACTTCCTTAACAGTAAGATTTACTAACTCTTCTGCAATAGCTTTTACGTCTGCCATTTTATTCTAAATTTTAATTTTTTGTTCTAAAAATAATATATCTATTTGACTTTATTAGATTTTTTACTCAGGACGCTCGCCTAAAGTCTTAAGCACACCATGGATGGTGCCAGCACCTGACTGGAGAGCAGAAACAACGTTCTTTGCAGGAGACTGCAGTAATGCCACAACATCTGCAATAAGTTCGTTCTTGCTCTTGAGAGCTGAAAGTTCTTCGAGTTTTTCAGCACCAACGAACAGAGACTCCTCTGCGTAAGCAGCCTTAAGAGCAGGAATACCTTCCTTCTTATACTCCTTCAACAACTTTGCTGGTACGTTAGCAGTATGTGTAAACATAACTGCAGTATTACCCTTCAAAGAACTATACAGTGGTTCAAAATCTACATCTGAAGCTTCAAAAGCCTTATGAAGAAGATTATTCTTCACAACAACCATATTGATTTCGCTCTTGAAACACTTGCGGCGAAGAGAACTTGTAGCCTCTGCATTCAATCCAGTTACATCAACCAAATAGAAATGAGGATAGTTCTTTAACTTCTCACCGAGTTCAGCGATAATTGTATCTTTTACTTCTTTTTTCATTGTACAAAACTTTTAGAGTTATTCAACTGATTTAGGATCAATCTTGACACCCTTACTCATTGTGCTAGAAATAAAGATACTCTTGATATATGTACCTTTAGCAGCAGCAGGCTTCAACTTGATAACAGTAGAGATAAACTCCTTAGCGTTACCATAAATCTGCTCAGCAGTCATGCTAACCTTACCGATTGAAGTATGAATAATACCAGCCTTATCAACCTTAAAGTCAATCTTACCCTGCTTAACATCCTTAACTGCCTTAGCAACATCCATAGTTACAGTACCACTCTTTGGGTTTGGCATCAATCCACGAGGACCGAGAACACGACCCAAAGGACCTAACTTACCCATGCATGATGGCATAGTGATGATAACATCAATATCAGTCCATCCGCCCTTGATCTTTTCGATATATTCATCGAGACCAACATGATCAGCACCAGCTTCCTTAGCGGCAGCTTCCTGATCAGGAGTACAGAGACAGAGCACACGTGTGACCTTACCAGTACCATTTGGAAGTGACACGACGCCACGAACCATTTGGTTAGCTTTACGTGGGTCAACACCGAGGCGAACATCAACATCTACAGAAGCATCAAACTTAGTAGTAGTAATATCCTTTACCAACTGTGCTGCTTCATTCAATGAATATGCCTTCCCTGCTTCAACCTTCTCAGCTACTGATTTCTGATTTTTTGTCAGTTTACTCATTTTTACTTTTGAAGTTTAAAATTATTTACCAGGGAAGTCCCCTTTTACAGTGATACCCATACTACGAGCTGTACCAGCAATAAGTTTCATTGCACTCTCTACTGTGAAACAGTTGAGGTCTGGCATCTTATCTTCTGCGATAGCCTTTACCTGCTCCCAAGTTACGGATGCAACCTTTCTGCGGTTTGGCTCTCCAGATCCGCCCTTCACCTTGGCAGCCTCCATCAGTTGCACTGCAGCAGGAGGAGTCTTGATGATAAAGCTGAAAGACTTATCGTTGTAGTAGGTAATAACGACTGGAAGAACTTTACCAGCCTTGTCCTGGGTACGGGCGTTGAACTCCTTACAGAATCCCATAATATTAATACCCTTAGAACCCAATGCTGGGCCTACTGGAGGGGAAGGATTTGCAGCGCCACCTTTAATCTGTAATTTGATTAATCCAGCTACTTCTTTAGCCATTTCTTTGTTAATATTAAAAATTAAACTATAAGTTGAATAGTATCCGTAACAACACTATTCCTCTTTTGCGACTTGCATAAAACTTAGTTCCAATGGATTTTGACGACCAAAAATCATCACCATCACCTTCAGTTTATGTTTCTCAGCATTAACCTCTTCGATTATACCATGGAAACCACTGAAAGGACCATCAGTAACCTGAACAGTTTCACCAACAACGTATGGTACATTCTGAACTTCTTCAAGTTCAGTATCTTCCACATTACCCAACAGACGATTAATATCTGCCTGGCGTACTGGTGAAGGGTCAGACATACCTCCGAGAAAACCTAAGACATTAGGCATGAAACGCAACGTAGAAGCGATATCAGCAGTCATGTTAGCTTGAACAAGTACATAACCAGGGAGACTTAACTTCTCCTTTACAACACGCTTCCCATCTTTACGCACAGTAGCGTGTTTTTCCATAGGTAACAAAACCTCAAAAACACGCTCAGCAAGTTTTTCGTTCAGACGCAATTGAGCATCGATATATTCCTTTACCTTTGCCTCTTTGCCACTGACAGCACGAAGAACATACCATTTCTTTTCTGTCTCTGCCATTTCCTAATGAATTATCTTGGGTATACAAATTCCATAACACGCTGGAAAACTGAATCCATAGCAAACACTACCAATGCAATGATAACGGAAGCAGATATAACTACCATTGCACTATGTGTAAGCTGTGCGCGTGATGGCCATGTAGTTTTATGCGCAAGTTCGTCGTAGCAAGCCTTGCAATAATTAACTATCTTATTAAACATAAAATCTATTCTTTTTGCACGGGTTGAAGGGCTCGAACCCTCGACACCTGGTTTTGGAGACCAGTGCTCTACCAACTGAGCTAAACCCGTAAGTTAGTTCCCGATTCCCAAGAAAACCGGGAACTATATCTTGTAATATAAGATTACTGATTAGTTTACGTCTGGGAGAATCTCTGTAATCTGACCAGAACCTACTGTACGACCACCCTCACGGATAGCGAAACGAAGACCCTCGTTCAAAGCAACCTTATAGATCAATACAACCTCAATCTCTACGTTATCACCTGGCATAACCATTTCAACGCCCTCTGGGAGGTGGATTTCACCTGTACAGTCCATTGTACGGAGGTAGAACTGTGGACGATACTTGTTACCGAATGGAGTATGACGACCACCCTCTTCCTTCTTCAATACATAGATAGATGCCTTGAAATGATCGTGAGGAGTGATAGCTCCTGGGTGTACGACAACCATACCACGCTTAACCTCAGCCTTATCAATACCACGGAGGAGGAGACCTACGTTGTCACCAGCCTGACCAGTTGGAAGGTTCTTACGGAACATCTCAACACCAGTGATAACAGACTTCTTGTCCTCACCGAGACCGAGCAACTGAACCTCATCACCTACCTTACAGATACCAGTTTCGATACGACCTGTAGCAACAGTACCACGACCTGTGATAGAGAATACATCCTCAACAGGCATCAAGAATGGCTTGTCAATCTCACGCTCTGGCTCTTCAATCCAAGTATCAACAGTGTTCATGAGCTCCATTACAGAGTCAACCCACTTCTCAACACCATTAAGAGCACCAAGTGCAGAACCACGGATGATAGGAGTATCCTCCTCATAACCGTACTGCTCGAGGATCTCACGAACCTCCATCTCAACGAGGTCAAGCATCTCCTCATCGTCAACCATATCACACTTGTTCAAGAATACAACCAAGCGAGGTACGTTTACCTGACGAGCGAGCAATACGTGCTCACGAGTCTGAGGCATAGGACCGTCAGTAGCAGCTACAACCAAGATAGCACCATCCATCTGAGCAGCACCAGTTACCATGTTCTTAACATAGTCGGCGTGACCCGGACAGTCTACGTGTGCGTAGTGACGGTTAGCTGTTTCGTACTCAATATGTGCAGAGTTAATGGTAATACCACGCTCTTTCTCCTCAGGAGCATTATCAATCTGATCGAAAGACTTAACATCTTCTGTACCGAAGCCCTTCTCGTGAAGAACCTTTGAGATTGCTGCAGTAAGAGTGGTCTTACCGTGGTCAACGTGACCGATAGTACCAATGTTTACATGCGGTTTGGTGCGCACGAATTCTTCTTTAGCCATAGCTTTTTCTTATTTAATATTAAATGAATAATCTGTGCTTTTAGTTACACTAAATTAACAACAATTAGCAGAGCTGTAACTGAGAGTTGAACTCAGGACCTCTTCCTTACCAAGGAAGTGCTCTACCACTGAGCTATTACAGCAAAAGCTTAGAGCGGAAAACGGGGCTCAAACCCGCGACCCCCAGCTTGGAAGGCTAGTGCTCTATCAACTGAGCTATTTCCGCAAATTACATTTCTCAATGTGGGTAGTGATGGATTCGAACCACCGAAGCTAGAAGCAGCAGATTTACAGTCTGCCCCATTTGGCCACTCTGGAAACTACCCTCAGAAATGTATCCCCCTTTCAAGGAGAGCCTCTTGTCGGATTCGAACCAACGACCCCGAGATTACAAATCACGTGCTCTGGCCAACTGAGCTAAAGAGGCATTACTTTGCAGCCGAAGGCTACTTGTCGTAAAACGGCTGCAAAGGTAAGACTTTTATTTTAATCTCCAAAATATTTGAGAGATTTTTTAATGCTTTCTTTGTTTTTCCTTAAACTTGGTGAGCTGAACCTTCATCGCATCTAAACAATTATCGATACCTTCTTCAAAAGTATCGCAAGTCTTTTCAACAAACAAGGTGTTACCTGGCACTGTTACTGTTAGACTTGTTGTTTTATTTAAAGCTGTTGCTGGTTTCTCAACCTTCAATTGCACCTCTACTTTCTGAATGTCTTCGTAAGACTTTTCTAACTTCTCAGCCTTCTTGGTGATAAAGGCCTGTAACTTCTCGGTTGTGTCGAAATGAATCGACTGGATCTTAATTTCCATAGTTACCTCCGTTTTTAAAAGGTTAAGCCCTTGGATGGGCATTTTTATAGACTTTCTTCAACTGCTCAAAGGTTGTATGAGTATAAATCTCTGTCGTTGACAGACTCTCATGTCCAAGCAGTTTCTTTACACTTTCCAGTCCTGCATCATGATTGAGCATTGCCGTGGCAAATGTATGGCGAAGAACGTGTGGTGAACGTTTTTTCAACGTTGACACCTTTGATAGGTTTTTCTTAACCAACTCTCTCACCTGTTCACCTGTCATCCTTTTACCCTTCTCTGTTTGAAAGAAGGCTACGGAATCACCATTTACAGTCGTATTGCGTACCTGTTGGTACTGTGCAAACAACTCGGCGAGTTCCTTTCCAAAGGGGATTATTCGTTGCTTATTTCTCTTACCTGTTACTTTGATTTCACAAGTGATATTATCAATATCCTTATCATCAAGACCTATCAATTCTGACAGACGTACACCTGTCTCATAGAATGTCACAATGATTGTACGTGCAAGTACATCCTTATAACTATCTGTCCACATCTTTGGATCCAACAGTCTATCCATCTCCGACTCCTTAAGGAACTGAGGGAGCGGCTTTTGTTTTTTAGGACCTTGAAGACCATGAACTGGGTCTTTCTCAATAAGTTTACGGCGAAGTGCAAATCGATAGAACGATCTCAACGCACTGAGCCTTCTATTGACTGACGAAGCAGAATTACCTCTGTCCATCATGTACTCCATCCAATTTCTGACAACATCAGAGTCTACAGACTCCCAAGAGAGCAGCGGATCAAGTTCTTTATAAAACCGTTCAAACTCTATCAAGTCTTTACGATAATTGATTACCGTCAGTGGAGAATAATTTCTCTCGAACTTTATGTAATCTAAGAACTTATCTACCATCAGCACATTCTCAAGTCATTTATATGGCAACGAATTTACGGAAATTAATCCAGACCACCAAATTTTTAAAGAAGATTTTACTCTTCTGCGTCGCGAAGATGCTGTACGTAAACGGCACGTTCCATCTTCAGGCGCTTCTTAACAGATGGCTTGTCAAACTGCTGACGAGCACGAAGCTCCTTAACAACACCTGTCTTCTCAAACTTTCTCTTGAACTTCTTGAGCGCGCGCTCGATGTTCTCACCGTCCTTTACTGGTACAATAATCATGCTTTTTGTTTTAAATTATTTATTAGTTAAACGTATTCAAAAGGGCATGACACCACTTTTGCGCCTGCAAAGTTACACTTTATTCTCCTAACCTCCAAACGTTTGTGGATTTTTCTGCTTTGTTAGCTCGTCTAAACATGTCAAACAGAACATTTCTTTATGTTAATTATCTACTGTCTTAATCAACTATCTAATTTATCGTAACAAGACTAATGTGCGTCTTATTATATGAGCTTTTTAGTTTATCACTACATATTTTGGGAGAACCAAAAATATGTTCTATTTTGAGAGAAAGTCCCCGAACCAGCCCTATAAGGACCTTGATAATAGAAGATAAAATACGATACACGTGAGTAAAATTTGTAGGGATAATTCTATCATCCTTTTCCTCTCCATTCGAGAAGGGCTTGGGGATGATTCGAGAGGGGCCCCTTCTACATTCAAGAACATGCCCCTCTTGCCTAAAGAAGACGCCCTTCTTGGGGCAAGAAGGGCGTCTTTTTCAACGCTACATATAACCTGCTGATTTATTGTAGATTACAAGTTCTAACATAGAAGACATCTTACCCTTGATTAGAGGGTGTTTAGTTCAATACGCTGTAAGATTTTTTTGCAATTTTACATTACCCTCCAAAGAATAGAACTATAATCGAGTTACTCGCATGGAGATGACGACAACAGTAATAGCACATATCATGCTTACAGGTTCCCACAGCCGAAACAGATGTATAGTCACCCAAGCAGGGACTATGGAGAATGGTGGCTACTCCCCTTTCTACGAGTTCCCAACGTGTACTACAAGCTGTCGCTCAGTAAGACAAGACCATGAGAGAACCGAAATCTCATCAACTTGTGCTACATAGGAAGGAACCACATGAGACACTTTCATGTATCACAACAGTATCTAAACACTTGCAGAGAAATAGATACACAACCTATAAGTTCTGTTTGAGACATACCTCACAATGTCTGATAAGTCCTACCTTCTTCGTATTGGGACAGAAGTTTTTTTACGTACTATTGTACTTAAATAGCTTGAGTAGCTTCCTTCAGCCATGCTTTTTCAGCCTCATCAAGATAAGGCGACAGAGTCTCGTAGACACGACGATGATAGTTGTTCAGCCACTCACGTTCCTCAACACTCAACATCTCAAGTACTATCGGGGTTGTATCAATCGGTGCAAGTGTAAGGGTCTCAAACTTGAGGAACTCACCAAAGGCGGTTGTCTCTGCAGGAACAATGAGTAAGGTATTCTCTATGCGCACACCGAATTTCCCTTCAAGATAGAGTCCTGGTTCGTTGGTTACCGTCATGCCAGCTTGCATAGGTGCTGGTCGCCACTCCATACGAATTTGATGAGGACCTTCATGTACATTGAGGTAACTCCCTACCCCATGTCCTGTACCATGCAGATAATTATAACCTTCGCGCCACATCGGTGCACGAGCTATCGCATCCAACTGTGATCCACAGGCTCCTGCAGGGAAATGAAGCCTATCAAGTTGGATATGTCCTTTCAATACTAAGGTATAGACTCGTCGTTGTTCCTCCGTTAGTTCGCCCAAGGCAATGGTTCTCGTTATGTCTGTCGTACCATCTAAATATTGTGCACCACTATCAATGAGTACCAATCCATGTGGCTTTACTGGGATATCCGTCTCTGGTGTTGCCTCGTAATGTACGATTGCTCCATGTTCTTCATACCCGACAATCGTGTCGAAGGAGATACCCTGAAACATAGGTTGCTCTGCACGTAGACCCGTCAAACGCTCGTCAAGCGACATCTCTGTTTGTCCGCCTTTCTCAACAGCAGCCTTAATCCATGCTAAGAACTTAACCATTGCAACACCATCACGCAACATAGCCGCACGGAAGCAGTCCTGTTCGACCTCGTTCTTTATAGCTTTCATCATCGGGATTGGAGACGTTCCTACATGTAACTTTTCACTCTCCACCGCAGTAGATAAGTTGTAGTTAGTAGAACTAACGTCTATCAAAAGCGCTTTCCCAGCATATCTCTTCAATCCCTCCACGACCGCATCATACTCCTCTACATCTACATGCTCTGTAGAAAGATAGGCCTGCACTTCTTCTGATAATTTATCCTTATATATATATAAGGTAACTTTATCAGGAGCTATTAATAGATAAGAGACAAAGACCGGATTACAATGAACATCGTTTCCACGCAAATTCAGCACCCAAGCAATCTCGTCTAAAGCCGTAACTAACAGTCCGTCCGCACCTTGTTTAACTAAACACTCACGTATTCGAGACAGTTTACTTTCTGTTGTCTCACCAGCATACTTCAATGGATGAAGACAGATCTTATTATTAGGAATGACAGGTCGGTCAAGCCATAGCACATCCATTGGATCATCAACACAACGCACCTGCATGTTCCCTTTTGTCGCCAAACTCTCTTTCAAATCAGCAACACTAACAAAAGTATTGACACTTCCGTCCACTCCAACAACAGGACTATCGTATTCTGCCAGCTCACTTGCTAACCACTCACTAATAGAAGGAGTACCTTCTACACGTTCTTTCATCAATAGGAACTCACTCCCCGCAAGTTCCTTTGCAGCTGCAATAAAGTAACGAGAATCCGTCCATAAGGCAGCGTGATGCAACGTTACTACGGCAGTACCAGCCGAGCCCGTGAAACCAGATATCCATTCACGAGTCTTCCAGTGGTCGGCCACATATTCACTATTATGGGGGTCACTACTTGGGAAAACAAAAGCAGTAAGCGCATTCTCCTTCATCCATCTGCGAAGAGCAACAAGGCGTTCATTGATTGTTTGCATAATATTTATGGGGTTAGAGGTTATAAAACAATACAAGAAAAGAAAATCTCTCCTATCCGCCTGCTAAGTTAATCAATAATTTCATAACATCCAAATCAAGAAGAACAAGAAATATCTATAAATGCAAAACCGACTTTACAAAGGCTTACCCTTTTATAAATAATAACACAAATAATTCATTCTTTTTCTTCTCACATACTCTTTTTTTATTAACTTTGCGGTATCGAACAAAAGGGAAAATATACTTTTAAAATAAAATATTTATTATGAATTACTTAACAAACGAGAAACTTGTTATCGTCGGTGCAGGCGGTATGATTGGTTCAAACATGGTTCAGACCGCTCTCACACTCGGTCTTACTCCTAACATCTGTCTATATGATATCTATGAGCCAGGCGTTCATGGTGTATTCGATGAGATGGAGCAGTGCGCTTTCCCTGGTGCTAACCTCTCTTACACCGTTGACCCAGCAGAGGCTTTCACAGGTGCTAAGTACATCATCTCTTCTGGTGGTGCTCCACGTAAGGAGGGTATGACACGTGAGGACTTGTTGAAGGGTAACTGCAAGATTGCTGCTGACTTCGGTGAGAATATCAAGAAGTATTGCCCAGATGTTAAGCACGTTGTTGTTATCTTCAACCCAGCTGACGTTACTGCATTGACAGCTCTTATTCACTCTGGTTTGAAACCAAATCAGCTCACATCACTCGCTGCTCTCGACTCTACTCGTCTGCAGCAGGCTTTGGCGCACGAGTTTGGCGTACAGCAGGATAAGGTTACTGGTGCACACACATACGGTGGTCACGGTGAGCAGATGGCAGTATTCGCTTCTAAGGTTAAGATTGATGGCAAACCATTGTCAGAGATGGGTCTCTCTGCAGAGCGTTGGGAAGAGATTAAGCACCACACCGTACAGGGTGGTTCTAACATCATCAAGCTTCGTGGTCGCAGCTCATTCCAGAGCCCAGCTTACAATGCTGTTAAGATGATTGAGGCTGCAATGGGTGGTGAGAAGTTTACCTTGCCAGCAGGTTGCTACGTTAACGATGAGAAGCTCGGCTTCAAGAACGTTATGATGGCTATGCCTACAACAATTGACGCTACTGGTGTTCACTACACTGAGCCAACAGGTACTCCAGAGGAGATGGCTTCTCTTCAGGCTTCTTACGAACACCTCTGCAAGATGCGTGACGAAATTATCAGCCTCAACATCATCCCAGCTGTTGCTGATTGGAAGAAGGACAACACAAATTTGTAAGATAGTTGACGAGTTGACAAGTGAAACTTTCAAGTTGACAAGTTGACAGCAGATATTATTAAAGAAAGGCAACTGACATTTATAGTCGGTTGCCTTTCTTATTGGACAGATAAAACGTGTAAGGAACTCAATGGTCTCCCCCAAAAAGCTTAAGAGCTTTTCACAAAAAGCTTAGGAGCTTTTTAAAGAAAGCTTAAGAGCTTTTCAAAGAAGCTTAGAGACTTTTTAAACGTTTGTAGGTCATCTTCAAAATACTTTCGAACAGTTCTACCTGTCTTCTGCAACTAACGGGCAGAAACAGGAGACGGAACTATTCTATCTCAATCCTGACAATACGCTGATTGAAGCGGCGATGGAAATAAGGAATGCGAAGGAACAGATGGAAAATGGACGGGAATCGCCCTTCATCGTACTCACTCATAAAATATTCCTTCCTCACGTGCAATCGACTGTTCCATTTCTCCATCTCCTTTGTATTGAGTAGTGACCACTTGAACTCAACACCTTTGTCCATCTTCTGCAGCATATCATGTTTCTTCTCTCGTCCAACAAACACAAAAGCGAGCATATCAAACAAAATGGTAGCTGATGGGAGTTTGTCACAGATATTGCGGAATAGTTCTCGCACTCTTTCCTCAGGGAAATACATCAGCACTCCCTCAAGGATAATTAGTACAGGCGACTTACTATATGCTCTCACTCTGTGCAACCAATCCTCATCGAATAGGGATTCTGCCAGATAAGTGTTGCGTTCCGTCTCCGTAAGGAAACGGCGGCGCAGATCGACAGCCTCTGGGAGATCGAGATCGAACCAGTGTGTCACTTCGGGTCGCCCCATCCGCTCATACCGTGCATCCAATCCTGCCCCCAGCTGTATCACCACAGCATCGGGATGCTGGGCAAGGAACTGTCGTGCCTCATTATCTATCAGTTTAGCACGAATGCAGCAGCCTAACTGTGAGAGCTTGGCTTTCTTAAACTTAGAAAAATCATAGTCAATCTGTCCGATGATTTCCTTTGCTTTCTCATCACGCAGCAAGGGATTAGGGCGATCGGACTCAACAGCTTTTGCCCACAACGTGGTAAGCATCGTTTCGGGAATCTCCGTCAGAGTGGATTTAACCTTTTCCATTTGTATTCTATATGAATATCATTTGAGTGATTAGATAACAGGAAGGCTCCTTTTACTTATTATTAAGTGAGGAGCCCTCCTTTTTTACTTCTCAAAACTATGAAAGAAGCAAGGGTTACCCTTTACCTGAAGGATAGGACCTGCAACTTCTTTCGTATCTGGATTGTAAGTGTAGAAACCTGTAGCCTTCTTATTAGCACTACCAAAGACTATCAAATTCTTATGCTTAGCAACAGCAATACCCTGAGGATTAGAAATCTCCATTCCGTTGATAAGTGTCATCGCCTTTTGCTTCAAATCAACAACGATTGGAACAGATGTAAAGCTGAGGTATGGATTTGTCAGACCATCAGGAGCAAGTGCAAAGGAGTTTCCATAAATATATAGTAAACCCTTACCCGCATAACACATAGCTGCGATATAGTCTATATGCTTGGTTGAAAGACCAGCAACCTCTGTCTTATCAAGACGAATCAGGAAGTCTGGATCTATCTCTGTAGAACCATTCTTTATACGAGCAATACCACCATTCAGTCCAGGAACAACACCGAATGAACCAACACAATTAAAGTAGATGTCCTTATTCTCATCCATGAAGATAGAACCCGCATCAATAGGACGAGTAGCAAAGCACATACCCAAAGACTCATTAACAATGTGTTTCTCTACCTTGTCTGTCTTCACATCAATCATAGCAAACTCTATATTATTACGAGTTGCCACATACTGAGCATTCATTTGGTTCAGCCCAACAAAGAGTTTACCATCACGGATAATCATTGCAGCAGGTGCAACCCTCGTATCTGTCTGTTTCAGATTATTAAGGTCAATATCAGCAATCTTTGTCATAGTTGTTGGGTTGAATACCATCACAACACCAATACCTTGTAAACTGACGTATGCTTTCTCACTACTTGCTTCTACGATGTTACATGCTGCAGCACCAGCAGGAATAGACAATGCACCTTCTTTCTTCCACGTACCATCGTTCATAATTCTATAGCGATTTATCTCCGCCTTCGTGTTACCCATATAATCAGGGAAAGAGTAGACATTGCCCGACTCTGTTACAATTGGCGTAGCACCAAAACCGCAAGGAATACTATTGCTATTATCATAAGTACCAGGCAAGAAACTTGGTAATGCTTGTAAATATACATTACCACTACTACCCTCTGGATTGGTAATTCCCGTTGCGAAGACAACTCCATGGAAGTCCTTATTACCAGGATTAGGTTTAGGACCAGGTGTTGGGTCGTCACCATTGTTTCCGCAAGCGGTAAACATAGCCATCACAACAATGGCTGAAAGAATTGATTTTAGCTTTTTCATTTTTCTCTTTATTTAATATTAATATTATCTCTATAGACACACAATATGCCCTTTCTTTATGAATCATACTTTATTCTTTCATGTAACTTAATGCAAAATAAAGTCTTATTGCTTCTTACTTCAGAAGGTATCTAACCTTTACTCCTATATATCTTCCTGGCAGAGGACGATTAAATTCTGATACAACACGGCGATTAGTGAGATTCTTTACCTTAAACGTCAGAACCCATTGGTCATTCTTGAAACTATGTTCTATGGCTGCATCCATCGTTAAAGCTGAAGGAATCTTCTTATCTTGATACCGACTTACTTCAAAATCATAGAAATACGTATGCACGTATGAAGCATCAAAGAGGAAACGGGTGTTCTGTTCCTTTCCTCCAAAGAGATTCTCTTTATGGAACTCTGCACCAAAGTTTGCTAACAAATAAGGTACATTTGGGATACGCTTCATATAAGTGGGATTCTCGACAGTAGTACCAGGAGTTAACTTTCTCACGTCACGAAGGTCTTGATAAGTACCATTCGCATAAAGATAAAGTACTGGACAAACATCTCCCTTAACATCAAGTTCAACACCTCTCGTACGAACACTACCAAAGTTACGATAGCGAGCCATCGTAGGAATCATATCAGGCGTGAACCTTATCATGTCTTTCAACTGATTATAAAAACCATTCAACTCTATCTCAACAAGTCCACCATCTTGTTTTAAGTGACGATAAAGCATACCAAGATTGACACCAGATGTACGTTCAGGCTTCAAAGCTGGGGATGCAAGGATAGAATATCCATTACCTATCAACTCCTCACTTGTAGGTATTCGCACCTCTGAATTAAAAGAGCCCTTTAGCATCAAGTCGTCTGTAAACTTATAACGAAAGGCATCACTAAAACCGAAATAAGATTTAAACACCTTTACAGGCTCTGGCGAACGTACCGAATAAACATCTATGCTGCGGGAATGAGATGAGAAAATAAAGTTCTTTAAAGTAAAAGCATTTTGGAAACGACCATCAAAGAGGGTCAAATCGTATGACAAACCCGTTGTTAAGGTTTTCATCTTACTTGGGAAATTTGATTGAAATCCCAAGGCTTTATCCATTAAAGAGTCATTCGGATGAAGTGAATTCCTATCAAAGTAAACATTCAGATTAATGCCATGATGCTTATCTATGGTATATCCCAAATTAAGCTTCGATGTCAACTCATTTGACCGGTTTCTTCCGTCTGAAGGGAAGTTATTCTGCTCTCCTCCGTATGGAGAGACTGCAGGCAACTTGTTTCCATCCCAATCATAACGATTTGAAGCTTTATCATTCAAGCCATACCTACCTATGAAATACCCTATATCAAAGTCAAAATCGAGACCATCTAAAAAGAAATTCTTACGTTTTAGTGCCAATGTTGTCAATCCACTAACAGAGTGGTTATAAGCCTCACGCACATCGAGGTCGATTCCTTGTATCTCCTGACGTGTCTTGAGGAAAATAAGTTCCCACTTCATTTCATCAAACCACCATTTCGTAGCCTTAACTGACATTCCAGCCATGACTTTACTGAACTTATCATGATCTCTTTCTACTATTCTATTATCAAGATTTGCCAAGGTCATCTTATAATTGTTCTTTGAGAACGAGAAGGCTCCGCCAATACCAAATTGTAGACCAGTTTTATGATTGGTACGCTTAAACACCGTTGATACTTGATGTGTGTTAAATGAACCTAACTCGTATGAGAAATCAAAATAAACAGGTGGATATTCCTTTGTTACTACATTGACTGCTCCGCCTAAGGCTGAGCCACCAAACTTATAAGGGACAATACCTTTATAAACCTCAATGCGCTCTATCATATTCGTAGGAATATCGTTTAAGGCAACAAAGTTACTCAACTGCGACATCGGAATTTCATCCACATACATTCCCATACGCTTACCTTCTAAGCCACGAAGTGAGATGCGAGAGGCACTACCTAAACCTCCTGTATTTCGCACGGTAACTCCAACTGTACGCGCAAGAACGTCATTAATATTTGTCGCTGTACCTTGTAACTGACGCTGTCCTATAACGGATATAGGCATAGCCGACTCCTTCAACTTCCTAATTTCGCTACGTGCTGTCACCATAACTTCTTTCATCTCAACAGTTGTATCACGCTTATTCACCTCTTGTGCATTTCCACTAAGCATGAAAAAACATGAAAAAAGTATTAGACAAATCGCCTTTTTATATAACGAATAAGTATTATACACCCCTGTACAGATAAGTCTTTTTCTGTTATTCTTCATCTAACTTGTAGTTTAAAGACTCCATGTTACAACGAATAGAGTCTTAAGTAAAAAATATGTATTCAACTATCGATGCAAAAGTATTAATATTCTATAGAGTGTGCAATACCTAAAAGTTAGTAAACCAACTGACAATAAGCAAGTCTACTATTAGAACAAATAGGCAAGTATATAGATTATTTATTGTTCAGCACCATCAGTGTTCGCTATAAATGTTACATGTACTAAATATCAGTTCACCATTAAAAGATAGAACATAAAACTCTTTATAATATATAATAAACATACAGTAAGGTACAGCGAAATAATTGATATAAAATGCTTATCTGATAGTACTTATAGAAAATATACCATCTTGCTAATTACAAGCAAAAGAAAGGGTCTTCAGCATTTTAGGGTGATAATGATTTGCCTAAGCTTAGGTCTCTGGCAAAATGTCACGCAGGGAAAAAGCGAGTACGGAGTTTATCAAAACAAAACACTGGCACGCACGTAGGCACCGTCGGTGCGGGGAGCGACGTAAATAGTTTGTCAGCTTCGTTTGAGACTTTATACCCAAAGCATTTATCTCAAGAGTTATCAAGAATATGTACGCTACACCTCTTTTGATCTTTGTACCATCGGCTCCTCCGTGCTAATGCCTTTACCTCCATTCACTCCGTAACTCTATGTACCTTATTATATATGAGTTTTAGTTTATCATTCCATATTTCGCAAGAACCAAAAACCATTAAACAGTAGACAGATATTGTTGAGATTTTTTACTAACCACCTTCTTCTCCATTCGACAGAAGGCTGAAGAAGCAAGAAGAAGAGGCTCGTCAGTATTCGAGAACATGCCTTTCTTGCGTGTTGAAGACGTCCTTCTTGATGCAAGAATGGCGTCTTCTTTAATATAGAATGCAACTTGTTGATTTACAATTTATTATAAATCCTATGAATAAGGATATTATACCCTTGCATTGAAGCTATCTGACTCGATTGGATGTAAGGTATTTTCATAAGCTTGTGGTAGCAACGTTCTACTGGCGAAGTCCCCTTTCTAAAGTGTTTCTCTATCCCTAAGGATGTTATGAAGGATACCTACAAAACTGTTAGATCTATCTTCAGCCATCTTTGTCTGTGATATAACAGTCAGCTTCGTCTCACATGCCTACTAAAAAGTTATCAGGAATCTGTACGCTACACCTCCGTGACTTTGCCTTTATTTCCGTCCCTCCCGTCCTTCTGTGTACCTTATTATATAAGAGTTTTAGTTTATCATTCCAAATTTTGGAAGAACCAAAAGAAAAAGGGGAAAGACGAGAACACTTTCCCGCACTTTCCCCTATAAGAATAAAATTCAATGGTCTTTTTGATTAATCTCCGTAACCAGGAGTTTGTACCAACTCAGCATTGGTTGACTTCGTTGTCTCATCAATAGGCCACAACAAACGATTTGCGTTTGCCGTTGAATACTTAGTAGCCTTATCAACCAAACGAATATCATGCCAACGCTTTCCTTCAAACAAGAACTCACGCATACGCTCTTTAAGAATAGCTTCTATTGGGTCCTCATCACCACCAACAAATGGGTTATCGGTATAGAAGTTGGTCAGTGCGGTACTTCCTCCAGTACTTACATCATTTGGATATTGCACCTCTGTATGAGCATTGAAGTAGGTTGCACCGTAAGCACGACGACGAACTTGATTGATTTCTGTTGATGGGTCCTGACCTAAGAAAGCCTTAGCCTCAGCAATACCAAGCAAACACTCTGCATAACGATAGATAGGTTGATCATCATACCATGATGTGGCAGAACTACCAGCAAGCAATGTCCCGTGGAACTTATTACAGATATTACCCACGTAGGAACCATCTGAAGCCTGATAAACATCAGCCAGAGAAGCTTTCTTACGTTTGTCATTATCATTTGTATAGAGCTTAGTCCACAAACGTTTATCCAATGGGAAACGCATTACACCACTACCTAAACGCAAGTTTAGATTCGGTGACTCACTAAACTGAATTGCCTTACCAGCATCGTTATGCAGACGATAAGCACCTACATTCTGCTTGTTCATTACGAGTGAAGTATAAAGACCTCCCCATAAAGAAGTTTCGTTCTCACGATTATGGAGTGCATAGATAATCTCTTTGTTCTCCTTGTTATCATAAGCAAAGACATCTTCAAAATTATCAAGCAGACTCACATCCGCATTATTTTGAACATCTTGATAAGCTGTAAGCGCAGTCTGATAGTCGGCAGTACCACCACCCATCTGCTTTCCACTCCACAGGTAAACCTCGCCCTTGAGCATCTTCGTTGCAGCAAGTGACCAATAAGTACGACCATTGGTGAACTTATAGTTATTGTTATAAGCGGTCTCTGAAGCCGAGATGTCTGCCTTAATCTGCTTCATTACGTCAGCAGCAGCATCCTGCTTACGGGCAACCTTACTCAAGACGATAGTTTTTCCTTCCGTATGTTGTAGATAGACAATAACATCACCATAGGTGCGGAGCAACTGAAAATACAAGAAGGCACGCATACCATGAGCCCCTCCAAGATAGCTATTCTTCTCCGCATCGGTAAGATAGTCGGCTTCCTTCACCTTATCTATCATCAAATTGATTTGGTTGATACCAGTGTAAAGACCTCCATAGTTGCCTACCACCGCACTACTCTTCTCAAGTGTGTTATTCCATAGACGGTCATACCCCTGTGGAGCCTCACCACTAAAAGCGGTTCCACTATAGATATTACTTCGCATCTCACCCCAGACGATATACTTGTCGGCATAGCTTCGCATCCAAGAACTCAGTCCTTGATTGAAAGCTTGTACTTGATCAGGATTCTTCCAGTAGTTTGCATCGGTAATAGTACTAACTGGCTCAATGTCCATACAGCCTGTCAGAGCTAAACCGAGAGCTGCAGCTGTTATATAGGATAGTAACTTTTTCATTGTAAGTAACATTGCTTAATTAAAATGTAACGTTTAATCCAAAGATAAGTGTACGTGGAGTTGGATAGCGACCGTAGTCATATCCACCTGCCGGCTCTGGCGAAGCACCGTCGTACGGAGTAAGATAGAAGAGGTTCTGTCCTGTCACATAAACATTGGCATTCGCCATCTTCATTGCCTTAACCCATGTTCTTGGTAAGGTATAACTCAATGTTATCTCACGCAAAGCCATATAACCTGCCTTCTCAAAGAACTTAGAGCCTTCACGCCAGATGTTCTGCTTATTCAACTGGTCGGCATAACTGAATGCTGGATAGCTGGCACCTGGATTGGTCTCAGTCCACATGTCCTCTACATTCTCTATAAGATTGAACTGTCCTTGATACTGTCCCATAGAACGAGCCTTGAGGTCATTGTAGATTGTATGACCCAAAGCGTAATCGAAACGAGCAAATAATGAGAGGTTCTTATAGCTTAACGTACTTGTCCAACCTCCTGTTACCGTTGGTCTTGAGTTACCCAACACCTTACGATCGAGTGAGTTGATGATACCATCTTCATTGATATCCTCCCAACAAACATCACCAGGTTCAATAGCCTTCCAGCCTGTTGAGTTCTTATAAAGCACTCCAGTCTGTGGGTTTACTTCATCAGCAAGACCAGGACCGTACAACTTTGCAATGTTATCAATACGTTTGTTAGCATTAGCCTTTACATCATCCCAGTCTCTGAAGATGTGATCTTGGCTATAACCATAGAGTTCTCCGAGTGTTCCACCCTCACGATAACCACCAATCCACTTAGTTGGAGTCTTGCCATCAGCGCCAACCTTGCCCGCAGCAACCTCTACTCCTTGAAGTTGATTGAATGGACGGTCGCTCTTAGGAAGCTGTATAATCGTGTTCTTTACGGTTGAGAGATTGAAAGAGAGGTCCCAACGGAAACTGTTCTTTAGGTGAATAGGAGTAGCACGCACCTCCATTTCAAAGCCTTGATTACGCAACTTACCCAAGTTTGTTTGGATAGAAGAGAAACCTAAGTAGGAAGGAAGACTCACGCTCTGAAGCAGGTTGCTCGTGTTGCGGACATAGTAATCGAGAATCAATGACAATCGATTCTTAAAGAAGCCAAGGTCAAGACCAGCCTCAAACGTGTGACTCTGCTCCCATTTCAAGGCCGTATTCACAAGCGAACGGTCGTAGAAAGCTGTGTTACCATGATAGTTTGTAAGTTGGTCATAGATTCCATAGATGTAGAAATCACCAATACCACTCACGTTACCATTGCTACCATAGCTGATACGTGGCTTGATATTGCTAATAACATTTGACAGCTTAGAATCCTTCCAGAAGTCTTCTTCCATCATGTTCCAACCCAAAGAGATACCAGGGAAGAAGCCCCAACGGTTATCTTTCAGCTTAGAGTTACCATCATAACGGAATGTGAAGCTAAGCAGATACTTTTGTTTGTAATCATAGTTGAAACGTCCAAAGAGAGACTCAATACGATTACCAGATTTCTCAGACTTAGGATTGCTATCCTTATCAGCACCAGCATTGAGTGTAGGGATATCATCTGTAGGTGAATTCTTTGTAGAAGCATTCATCCAGAAGTAGTTATAATCATAATACTCAGCACCCAACATCAAGTCAACATTATGATGTTCAGCAAACGTATTGAAATAGTTCAACGTCGTATTTAGCTGTATCTGTGTATCCTTCATCATATAAGCATATGCACGACGTGTCGTATTGATGCTATTAGGATTGCTCTGTGTGTAATAAGCTTTATTGAAACTTTCATTCTGATTTAGCACATGATAAATAGATCCATTGGCCGACATCTTCAGATGCTTAGGTATTAATGTCAAGTCAAAGCCTATGTTGAAGGTTTCTGAACGTGAACCATTCTCCATCGTGAGTTTATCATTCCAATACATATAGTTACCATCTGAGCTACTCCAACCTGGTGCTGGAGAGCCATCAGCAAGGTAAGGATTCCATGTAGGACGCTGTGAACGGGTACGATAGAACAAAGAACTCCATGAACCAAAATAACTATCTGGCTTCGTAAACCATGTGTACTGCGCACCAGCACGTACCTTCAACCAAGGTTTGATTTGATAGTCACCCTTCACGCTACCAGTGAAACGACGGAAAGAAGTATTGCGTACAACTCCATTCTCATTATAGTAACCTAAGGAAGCAACGAAGGATCCCATGTTATTACCACCGCTGAAGCTCAGATAATGGTCTTGCGTAAGGGTTTGATTATGGTAGATTGCATCTTCTAAAAGACCTCCATAATCCTTAAAGATAAGCTTTGCACCGTTTGTAGCACCATAGTAAGGGTCGTCCATAACCTCCCATCCTTCTTCGGCAAGCAGTCTCTGGTGTTCAGGGTTGGTTGCATCGTAATACATAACATCCGTTCGTGGAGTGTAATCAGTATATCCACGGCCAGAATAACCATTCTGTGCATCGACATTAGCAGCCCTTCCATGTCCTTCCATAGCATCTGCATAACGCTTGAAGCCCATTCGGTTATAGTAAAGATAGTTGCGGGCATTCATAAACTTGTAGTCATCACGTTTGAAGTTTACACCTACCTTCAAACGATAGTTAATGCTTGAACTTCCTGCTTGAGCGCGCTTTGTTGTAACAAGGATTACACCACCGTTTGCTCTCGCACCATAAATTGCTGTTGAGGCAGCATCTTTCAAAACTTCGATAGACTCGATATCAGCTGGGTTAATCTCTGACAAAGTACGCTCAACACCATCAACGATAATCAATGCAGGAGCACTTCCTGTGATAGAAGCACCACCACGCAAGGTGATAGAAGGCGCAGTACCTGGCTGACCAGAGCTATTGACAACCTGAAGACCAGTCACACTACCCTGCAATGCACTACCGACATTTGAGAAAGCTGCCGCATCTAACACCTTATTATCCATCTTAGAGATAGCCGTTGTCAACGTAGCACGCTTCTGTTGACCACCGTAACCTGTCACAATCAGCTCGTTTAGCGCATGTTGCTCCTCTTTCAACTTCACTTTAATGTCCTGTCCATCCCATTTCAACTCCTTTGTTTCCATACCAATGTAACTGATAACAAGAACACTACCAGGAGGGATATTCGACAGTGTGAAACGGCCGTCTAAATCAGTGGCGGCCCCATTACTTGTACCTTTCACTTGAACAGTGGCACCAACAATAGGTTCGCCTTGTTCATCAAGAATAACACCTGTGCATCTTCCTGATTGCTGTACGCTCTGAACAGGCAGCTTTGACACAGCATACCCTTGCGTTGGCATCAAGAATGACACACTCATGCATAACGTAAAACCAATTGGCTTGATGTGTAAAATCATGCGCATCTAACTTTTAATAGTAAAGATTGTTTAGTTCCTCCGCAAAGCAGTTGGCAAAGAGAGACATGCCTCAACCATACGAAAGAATATAAAATTATTATATGAAATCTTATTTATGTTCACGATATTAATAGGTCAATACGGAAGAAAGACTTTTCTCCTCACCGCTGAAGACGCTATTCACCGATATTATATTGTTTAAGTTGGTTGAGACAAAAGTAGGGACTTTTTTTATTTGCCACAAATTATACTAATAAATATTTTCTAAATAATCATTAAATTTAATCAAGCATAGGACTAAACCTACTGACTATCAAACAAAAAAGTATTCTTCATCTACCTACACCATACTTATACTAACAACTGTTCAGGCTATAAAGAGTTGTTTATCTTTTATCACATAACTCTTCTCCACCAACAATTCCGTCGAAAACTTACAATTTATTGTAATACACTAAGCTCTCGCATCAAAAGAGTTTGCTCCCCACACGTACATTGAAAAAGATAGGACCGTATCGTCATAGCCATGAAGGTTAATCATAGTAAGACGCTAATAGCAAACTTGCAGGTGAGTCTTTCACCCTAAAATACCAGTCACAAGACTATTAGACAAAAAGGAAACAGTCTTATTCCATCTATAGGAAAGATGAAATAAGACTGCTATATCAATAAAAAGACAGGACGAGGACCTTACTTTTGTTTGAACCTTTCAGCCTGACTTTGTATCAGTTCTGTATCCTCGAAATAGTTAATCTGCATGGCTGCACGCACCTCTTCCATAGTCTTGGCAGCGGTCTCACGTGCTTCCAATGAACCCTTCTTGAGGATGTTATAAATCTCTGGAATATCCTGTTCGTACTCATGACGGCGTGCACGGATTGGGTCCAACATCTTGTTCAAGACACTATTGAGCAACTTCTTACACTTCATATCACCGATACCACCGGTTGTATAAGCAGCTTTCAACTCATCGAGGTTCTGGAACTCTGGCCAGAACTCAGCGAAGTCCTCATCGGTTGAGAAGGCATCAAGGTAAGTAAACACAGCATTTCCCTCAACATGACCTGGGTCAGACACATTCAAGTGAGTCGAATCAGTGTACATTGTCTTCACCTTCTTCCATACGGTATCAGCATCATCAGAGAGATAGATACAGTTACCAAGACTCTTACTCATCTTCTCCTTACCATCTGTACCAGGCAAACGACGTGCCGTTGCGTTCTCTGGCAACATAATCGCAGGCTCAACAAGTACTGGTGCATAAATCTGATTGAAGCGACGCACAAGTTCACGAGTCAACTCCAACATCGGCTCTTGGTCCTCACCTGCTGGCACAGTCGTAGCCTTGAAGGCTGCAATGTCAGCTGCCTGAGACACAGGATAAGCAAAGAAACCCATTGGGATATTGGCTTCAAAGTTGCGCATCTTAATCTCTGTCTTCACCGTTGGGTTACGTTGAACACGGCTTACGCTGACAAGATTCATCAAGAAAGTGGTCAGTTCAGCTATTTCAGGAATCTGACTCTGTATATAAAGCGTACATTTCTCTGGGCTCAAGCCAGCAGAGAGATAATCTAAAGCCACCTCAATAATATTCTGTCGAATCTTCTCTGGATTATCAGCATTGTCTGTCAGCGCCTGTACATCTGCCATAAAGACAAACATCTTATCGTAGTCTCCGAGGTTCTGAAGTTCCACACGACGGCGGAGAGAGCCTACATAGTGACCCAAGTGAAGTTTACCTGTAGGGCGGTCACCAGTCAAAATAATTTTTCCCATTTATCTTTTTCTATTTTATTCGTTATATATACTGTTGAAGCTATTCATCATGTGCATGTGAAGATAAGGTATCCTCTTCCTCTTCCTGATTCTCTTCAACCTGTTCTTCTTCCTTTTCTTTCGGCACTTCAGGTGCTGCAACAACCGTATCAACAGATGGAGTCTCCTCTACTTGGACCGGTGTTTCGTATGGAATCGTATCGTTAGGAATAGAATCACTCACCGTGGTCTCTGGCGAAGATGAGCCCATAGCATAATAAGCCCCTACACCTCCCGCCAGTAAGAGGAGTCCAATCACAACACCCCAAAGGATTGCATTATTACCCTTCTTAGCTGTTTCTGCCTGTAACTGCTGGGGTTGTGGCGTCATACCAACAGACTGATCATATTGTTGACCAGCACTTACCAATGGCAGAGTCACCTCCATGATACCATGACAATGAGGACAAGTACACTCGATGGTCTGTCCTTCTTCAGCCTCAACGATAAACTGTGTACCACAGTTATCACATGTTATCTGATATTTCATAACTTTACGTTGCTTAGAACTTTATTTGTTGCACCAGCCAGACTCTCGACATAATCTCCCGCTAAAGACCCACATGTCTTGCGGTATTCTTCATCTTCAGCGAACTGATTCATCAACAGACTGAAACTCTCAAGATCGAAGATCTCAAAGCCTCCACCAACCCGCAAGAGTCCTTGTGCCTCTGCGAAATGCTTATTGTTTGGACCGAAAAGAACTGGCATATCCCATACTGCAGCCTCAAGAACATTGTGGATTCCTACTCCAAAACCACCTCCTACGTAGGCTACATCACCATAATGATAGATAGATGACAGCAATCCAAAACAATCAATAATCAAAACATCTGCATCAGCAACAGTCTCTTCAGTTGCCTGCGTGTAGCGTATTACCTTCTTGTCCTCAATCAGTGAGAGGATGGTCTTGAGATGGTCTTCCCCTATAACATGCGGTGCTATGATGAGTTTCCAGTCTTTATGCTTATTAAAGTACTTAAGGAAGATTTCTTCATCAGGCTGCCATGATGATCCTGCAACGAAGACTTTTCTCCTATCAGCAGCATCCCTATTGACGAACTTCTCCACCAATGGCAATTTCTTACTTGCCTCCTTGATTTGCAAAACACGGTCGAAGCGAGTATCACCCACAACAACAGCGTCAGAGATTCCTATCTTATTCAAGAGTTCCTTGCTCTCCTCATTCTGAACAAAGAAACGGCTAAAACACTTTAAAACACGACCATAACCACGACCATACCACTTAAAGAAGATTTGATCTGGACGGAAAATGCTTGACACGCTATAGACTGGTATATCACGATACTGCAGGATATGCAGGTAATTATACCAGAATTCATACTTGATAAAGAATGCCATAGCGGGACGAACAGCACGTAGGAATCTGCGTGCATTACCCACCGTATCTATAGGCAGGTAGGTAATGATGTCTGCTCCCTCATAATTCTTCCTCACCTCATAACCAGAAGGAGAAAAGAAAGTAAGCAGAATCTTATATTGCGGATAGTCTTTTCGTATCTGCTCTATCAAAGGGCGACCCTGTTCGAACTCGCCCAATGAAGCAGCATGAAACCAAACGTACTGAGCGTTTGGCTCCACCTTCTCACGTAAAATCCGCACAGCCTCCTGTTCTCCTCGCCACATCTTGCGTAGCTTTTCATTGAAAAGACTACCCACAGCAATACCAAGCTGCATGGCATACATTATTATATTATACATACTCGGCTCAATTAATTTAGCCTTTCAGAAGGCTTATCCCAACACCTCGATGGCCTTGCGCATACGCTTCAAGGTCTCCTCTTTGCCAAGAAAGGCAGATATATCGAACATTCCAGGGCCCTTACCAATACCTACGAGGGTGAGACGGAAGGCATTCATAATATCTCCAAGCTTATAGCCTTTGTCCTCTACCCATTTCATTACGACAGGTTCCTGACCCTCAATACTGAAATCTTCTATTCCATCCAACACCTCAGCAAGTTCGCTCATCTGCTGTGCAGAATACTCCTTCCAACGCTTCTTAACGGTCTTCTCGTCATAGCTTGTTGGCGCAATGAAGAAGAAAGAGCAAAGTTCCCAAAGTTCCTTAACAAAGCTAACACGGTCTTTCATCATGTGTACAACCTGTGTCACCTGCTCCATAGTAGCCTCAACACCATTGTTAGCTACGATTGGTGCGAAGAGTTGTGCTATCTCATCATCTGACTTACGGAGAATGTATTCGTGGTTAAACCACATACCCTTCTGATAGTCAAACTTAGCTCCACTCTTTGAACACTTCGTGATATCGAATGCGTTAACAAGCTCCTCAAGCGAGAAGAGTTCCTGTTCTGTACCCGGATTCCAGCCCAACAAGGCCAAGAAATTAACTACAGCCTCTGGGAAATAACCACTCTCACGATAGCCTGAACTAATCTCACCAGTCTTAGGGTCGTGCCACTCCAATGGGAACACAGGGAAACCAAGGCGGTCACCATCACGCTTACTGAGCTTACCCTTACCCTCTGGCTTCAACAACAAAGGCAGATGGGCAAAACGTGGCATGCTATCTTCC
Organism: Prevotella jejuni; assembly: GCF_900187995.1. Lineage (GTDB taxonomy): Bacteria > Bacteroidota > Bacteroidia > Bacteroidales > Bacteroidaceae > Prevotella > Prevotella jejuni. Next base: position 20,017 of record NZ_FZNZ01000020.1, on the reverse strand, counting down.
CAGCCAAAGGCACGATAAAGCAATACATGTAACGGTGCACTTGGTAGCCATTCCTCACCACGAATAACGTGAGAGATTTCCATCAAGTGGTCATCAACGATGTTTGCAAGGTGATAAGTTGGTAACTCGTCTGCGCTCTTGAACAAGACTTTATCATCAAGGATATCTGTCTTGATGCAAACATCACCACGAATCATATCATTGATATGAACTTCCTCGCCTGGTTCTATCTTGAAACGAACAACATACTGCTGCCCATCCTCTATCAGACTCTCAACTTCCTCCTTTGACATTGTCAAAGAGTTACGCATCTGCAGACGTGTGTGCGCATCATATTGGAAATTCTCAATCTCCTTACGCTTCGCATCCAACTCCTCTGGCGTATCGAAAGCAATGTATGCTTTACCAGCGTCTAAGAGCTGATTGACATATTTCTTATATATATCACGGCGCTCGCTCTGACGGTAAGGACCATGTTCGCCACCAAAGCTAACACCCTCGTCAAACTTAATCCCCAACCATTCGAAAGAATCAAGGATATACTCTTCTGCTCCAGGAACGAAACGATTAGAGTCTGTGTCCTCTATACGGAAGATTAATTTGCCGCCATGTTGACGAGCGAAAAGGTAATTATACAAAGCAGTACGCACACCACCAATATGCAAAGGACCCGTAGGACTTGGGGCAAAGCGTACTCTCACATTTCTTTCTGCCATTGTCTTAAATATTATTTTTCCTGCAAAATTAATGTTTTTTTTTGACTATACGCTATATTTTTAGTATTTTCGCAAGTTGTAAGAGGATAAACGTCAAGTTATTCAAACATTTATGTAACAAGATAATAACAATAGAATAAGATGATAAGATTTAAAAACATCAGCAGTCCCTACTGGCGCAATATGGTCTCAAGAATGGCATTGGTCATCGTTGCCGTCGTTTTGATAGTGCTTTTCTTACCCCGTACGCAAGGTAAACTTTTCCATTATGACGAGGGGAAACCATGGATGTATGGGCAGTTGATTGCTAAGTTCGACTTTCCTATCTTTAAGACTGAAGCAGCGTTAAAGGTTGAGAAAGACTCCATTACTAAACATTTTCAACCTTATTATAACATCAATAAGACTGTCGAGCAAAAGAAGATTGAACAGTTCCGTGAGGCTTATAAGAATGGTATCCCTGGCTTATCAGAAGCCTACGTCGATGCTATTGCACACCGTCTGCATGAGATTTACGAGGCTGGAATCATTGACCCACAACAATACTCCACACTTGCCAAGGACAGTAACAACCTTATCCGTGTCGTTACAGGTAAGCAGGCTGTCAGTGTACCTATCAATAAGACCTACTCAACACTGGGTGCTTACGAACAACTTTTCATGGACCCGTTGTTAGGTCCGAAGCGTTCCGTACTTCAGCAATGTAATCTGAACGACTACATCGAAGCAAACCTTGTCTATGACAAAGACCGTAGTGAAACAGAGATGAATGATATGCTAAGTCTTATTCCACAGGCTTCGGGCATGGTATTAGAGGGTCAACGTATCATCGATCGTGGTGACATTGTTGATGCAAAGACCTATCGTGTGCTTAACTCCTTTGAGCAAGCAATGGAGAAACGCAAGGCTACTGAAGACGAGATAACATCTACCTTCCTTGGACAGACCATCTACGTCTTAATCTTCATTTGCCTTTTCACACTCTACTTGGCACTCTTCAGAAAAGATTACTTTAATAAGCCACGCTCCATATCACTCCTTTATGTGATGATAGTCATCTATCCTATCCTCACATCTCTGATGATGGAACATAACATACTAAGTGTTTACATCCTGCCGTTCAGCATGGCACCTATTTTTTTCCGTGTCTTCATGGACTCGCGAACGGCTTTCATCGGACATATCACAATGGTCCTTATCTGTGCTGTGGCCGTCAAATACCAGTATGAGTTTATTATCGTACAAATCGTTGCAGGACTCATTGCGATTTATTCCCTACGCGAACTATCAAAGAGAATTCAGATATTCCTTACCGCACTCCTCGTGACCATCGGGTCGGCAGCTGTCTATCTTGCCCTCCAACTCATACAGGCCGACGACTTGTCAAAGCTCGACCACACGATGTACTATCACTTTGCTGTAAATGGTTTCTTCCTTCTCTTCACCTATCCACTGATGTTGGTCATCGAGAAAGCCTTCGGTTTCGTGTCTACAGTAACGATGTTTGAGTTGTCAAACACGAATAACGAACTCTTGCGCAGACTGAGTGAGGTGGCACCAGGAACCTTCCAACACTCTATCACCGTTGGTAATCTCGCTACTGAAATAGCAAGTAGAATTGGCGCTAAGAGTCAATTAGTGCGTACGGGAGCTCTTTATCATGATATCGGCAAGATGCTTAATCCAGCCTTCTTCACTGAAAATCAAGCTGGTATCAACCCACATGACAAACTAAACGACCTTGAGAGTGCACGTATCATCATCAGCCATGTGACGGAAGGACTTAAACTTGCCGAGAAATATAACCTCCCACGTGAGATTAAGGAGTTTATCACGACACATCATGGTACAGGTCTCGCAAAATATTTCTATATACATTATAAGAACGAACACCCAGACGAGGAGGTCAATGAAGACCAATTCCGTTATCCTGGTCCAAACCCTTTCACACGTGAGCAAGCTATCCTCATGATGAGTGACACCGTCGAGGCTGCCTCTCGTTCACTACAAGAATATACCGAAGAGAGCATCAGTAACTTGGTTAATCAGCTTATAGATGGACAAGTTGCCGATGGTAAGTTTACGGATTGTCCTATCACTTTCCGCGACATCACAGCTGCAAAGTCTGTACTCATCGAACGCTTGAAGGCTATGTATCACACACGTATTCAGTATCCACAGCTGAAAGTATAAGGAACTGAGAATGAAAAAGAGAAAAGGGTAGAACAGTAATGAAGGTAGGGATTTCTTCCTTACCCTCCTACTGTCTTACCCTTTTGTCATTTACAAAACTCCTTACTATTATTCCCTTTCGATTTCTTCTTCCTAAAAATCCACTTTTTAGCCCCGTACAAATAACATGCACCAATAATGCTCTACATACGCTCTTGCCTTGTCAATACCTAAACACCCTACCCTGCCGTACCAACAAGACCACTATCCTTCATTAGAAAGCAACCATACCACCTGAATCCAACATCCTTATTACGTTCAGCAGTCCTATTACGCCTAAACCAATACAATCTTATCCACCTCCCCATCCCCCATTTGAGACACACTATAATATAAGGAATATCCGTCTACAACAACTTTCTACATCCTCTTATCTTACTGCACATTTTAACTAATAATGAGAAAAAGTAGGCTTTTATTTGGATATTTAGAACAATATTCATAACTTTGCAACCAAATTATATAAGTTTTATATACACTTACAATTCAAAAGATGAAGTATCAGAAGACAGCTCTTGCCGCTCTATTGCTTGCAATGGCAACATCAACACAAGCCGGAGGATTGCTCACAAACACCAATCAGAACATCGCTTTCAACCGTAACTTTGCACGTGTCGGTGCAATTGGTATCGATGGTGTCTATTTTAATCCTGCTGGTGTAGCCTTCCTCGACCAAGGTTTTCACCTCTCTCTCAATTTCCAGAACGTATATCAGACACGTCAGATAACATCGGCTTTCAGCATACCTGCTTTTGCTAACACCCCTTACGAGTATCCTTTTACGCTCAACGGTGGTGACAAAACTGATGGCAGTAAGTTTTATGAGGGCAAGGCTTCTGTACCTATTCTCCCATCTTTTCAGGTAGCATATAACAAAGACAAGTGGAGCTTCCAGGCTGGTTTTGGATTGACTGGTGGTGGTGGTAAAGCTTCATTCAATGAGGGCTTGCCAAGTTTCGAACGCCAGATAGCTATTCTACCAGCACTTATCAACCAACAGCTCCCTACCTTCTCGACACTCCTTGGCCAACAGGAGACTCCCGCAACATCCTATAGTATGCAGAGCTACATGAGTGGCCATCAGTATAACTTCGGTTTACAGTTAGGTGTTGCATATAAGATTAATGAGAACCTCTCAGTCTTTGGTGGTGCAAGATTCAATTATATCTATAATAAATACGAAGGTAATATTACCAACATCTCGGCTGACGTGAACGGGAACAATCAGAATCTCTACGAGTATTTTGGTTCAAAAGCAAAACTGCTAACCGAGAAGGCTGCTGCGCTACAGGCTCAGGCTGTGGCTGCAAAGACCCAAGCTGATGCCTATCAGGCACAGGCTAACGCTGCTACCGACCCTACAGCAAAAGCTCAACTGCAAGCAGCTGCCAACCAATATGCAGCTGGCGCACAGCAAGCAAGTGCGGGTGCAAAGATGGTCAGTGCTGGTGCTGATAAGTTAAACAGTAGTAAGGAACTCGTGAAAGACCGCTATGTAGAGGTTTCTCAACGTGGATGGGGTATCACTCCAATCCTCGGTATTGACTACCGCACAGGCAAGTGGAACTTTGCTGCACGCTATGAGTTTACGACAAAGTTCAATATTGAGAACAACACTAAGCGTGATGACACTCAAAAGTATGAGAATGGTGTGAACACACCAAACGATATTCCTGGTATTCTGGCACTCGGTGCACAGTATGAAGTACTGAAGAACCTTCGCGTGATGGCAGGTTATAACCACTACTTCGACAAGGATGCTCGCATGGACAACAACAAACAGCGTTTCCTTAAGCACAACACACAAGAGTTCCTTGCTGGTGTTGAGTGGGACATCAACCCAACTGTAACAGTCAGCGCAGGCGGCCAACGCACACTCTACGGACTTGGTGACGGTAAGTATCTGACCGACCTTAGCTTCGTGACAAGTAGCTACAGCTTCGGTGTTGGTGCTAAGATAAAAGTTGCCAAGAATGCTCACCTCAACGTAGCTTACTTCTTTACAAACTATTCTAAGTTTACAAAGAATTACGAAGATGCTATTACGATTGGTAGAGAACAGGTGACACAGCCTGACGGTACAATAAGCGTACAACCAAAGACACTTGCAACAAAAAATACTGACATCTTCACCCGTACGAATAAGGTGCTCGGTGTCGGACTCGATATTGATTTCTAAGCCACAACAAAACTACCGTTTTCATTACTAATACCATTATGAGGTGGTCGGAGTGATTCCGACTGCCTCATTTCTTTTCCTCCCCTCACAGACTCATCATGAACAGATGCTTTACAAAACGCCATCAAAACAGAAAACAGAGACGATTTGTAAGGACCGAATAAAAGCGTTTCTGATAACTAAGAAACTACGTTTTTATTTCAAACCCTTCTGTAATAGAGGAAAAAATGTTAACTTTGCTGCCTATAATTATTCATCATGCTATATTATATTAAGCGTTCTATCGTCTGGCTAAGACGTGCACACCGTTCCAAAGGGTTTGGTGTACAGTCGCCTTGGGCATACCGTTTTATACGATATGTGGTGAATGAGCCTTATCCTTACTATAAGTATGAACAACTTGAAAAGCAGGTGTATGGCATTGACAAAAAGACTCGTAAGCTATGCAAACTATACTTCCGCTTGGCGAATTATCAACAACCTCATACCTTTATTGATTGTCACTCTACATCCTCATGCTATAAGATTTACGTAGATGCTGGCTGCCAAAAGACTCAGTATAAGAAGCTAACTGGTGAGATGTCAGAAGCTGATTATTCGCAGTTGTTTGCTAACGTTGGGGAAGGTAGTATGCTGAGAGTACCCCTCATAGAGAACTATCGCTCAATTATCGATAAGTCGTTAGAACACCTTCCCTCGTCATCTATCCTCATTATAGAGAACATCAAACGAGATAAGGAGGCGGCAGCCTATTGGCAAGAACTCGTTGCAGACCCACGCACAGGCATCAGCTTCGACCTATATTACTGTGGATTGATTTTTCTTAATAGAGATATGGTGAAGCAATCATACGTTGTCAATTTCTAAACCTACACACTGAAACGTTATAAATGTAATACTGTCATGAAGATATACACAAAGACTGGCGATAATGGCAAGACTTCCTTGTGCGACGGCAGTAGATTGCCGAAAGACGATATGCGCATAGAAGCATACGGAACATTAGACGAACTCAACGCAAACATTGGGTTACTCATCGCCATGCTACAGTCAGACACGCCCAAAGAAAGTCCTGTCCATGATAACAAACTCACGGAACGATTAGAAGAGATACAGGCAGAATTGTTCGTTATTGGGACAGAACTCGCCTATACCGAATGCAAGGTCAAGACGATTGTTAGTACAAAGGAAATGATTAAGAAGATAGAAGGCGACATAGACCTAATGGCTTCACAACTCCCTACACATCATCACTTTATACTACCAGGAGGGACCCTCTCGGCAGCACAAAGCCATGTTTGCCGCACAGTCTGTCGCCGTGCAGAGCGTCGGATTGTCACTCTTTCCCAGATGACAACATATCCGGCAGAAATCTTAGAGTTTGTCAACAGATTATCAGACTACCTCTTCATTTTGTCACGATATTTGAACAATAATAGTAGGACAGGCGAAAAAACATGGGAAAATACTTGCAGATAAGAAAATAAATGTTACTTTTGCACGCACTAAGAAATATGTAAAAGAATAAGAATATGTATTGGACACTGGAATTGGCCTCTAAGCTGGAAGATGCTCCATGGCCTGCAACAAAAGATGAACTGATTGACTATGCAATGCGATCAGGTGCACCACTTGAGGTTCTTGAGAATCTTCAAGAGATTGAAGATGAAGGAGATGTCTACGATAGTATCGAAGATATATGGCCTGACTACCCTTCAAAGGACGATTTCTTGTGGAATGAAGACGAATATTAAACAATAGGAAAGAGTTTGTATCACACTGGTACAAGCTCTTTTTTGTTGTAGGTTATGCCCTGCGAAGGCCGAAATTACTTCTCCAACTAAGATGTATATGCACCTTGTGGCGTATATATAGAAGGTGTAATTGGCCTTTATTCGCCTCAAACACATGCGCTATTAAAGAGAAGACTTACGCTGTTGAGATAAGAAATATCATTACAAAACAACCACTATTATACTTAGTTATTTATTGACCCATTCCCGCTATTTTCCTCTTTATAACCTTCTTGTTATCAAATAGTTGTAACCTCTATTTTAGAAGAGGCTTAGTAAGGATGAAGAAGGGCGTCTTCAACATGCAAGAAGGGCATGTTCTTGAACATAGTTAGGCCTCTTCTTGAAGCAAAAAGGGCGTTGACACAAACCGTACCTATGAAATATAATTACAAACAACACTTCTCTATATACTCCTTCATACAATTAAGAAGATAGAAAAACACACGTATGTTTATTCTTCCACAGCAAAGAGATACGTTTACGTCTATATCAATCAGCCCTAATATTTATAGCTTAGAAGGCAATAAACCAACCTGTGATGCGTTATAAGAGCGTGTTTAAACGTTTCATATTCATATTTTCACTTGTCTGCCTGACAGTAATCTCTGTCAAGGCACAGTATGATCCGTCTTATAGTCACTACTGGGCGATGGAGCCATCGTTCAACCCTGCGACTGTAGGAAAGGATAATAAGCTGAATGTTGTGGGTGCTTACGCACTTGACTTTGCTGGTTATGAACACAACCCAAACACTTTCTACGTAGGAGCTGACATGCCCGTCTATTTCATGAAACAATATCATGGGGTGGGACTCTCGATACTTAACGATAAGTTAGGTGCCTTTGTGCATCAGCGAGTGGCAGGACAATATGCCTTTCGCAAGGACCTTTTTGGGGGAATGTTAGCTGCTGGTGTTCAGGTAGGAATGCTTTTTGAGAAGTTAGATGGCTCTAAGTTAGACCCAGAAGAGGCAAGCGACCCAGCTTTAACACAGGGAGAAGTCAGTGGGCACGGCCTTGACTTGGGAGCAGGAGTTTATTATATGCGTAAGAATTGGTATGTTGGTGCATCCGTACAGCACCTCAATGCGCCCTTAGTAGAACTCGGTGAGACCAATGAACTACAGATAAATCGAACATATTATTTAACGGGTGGATACAATATTAAACTACGAAATCCGTTTCTAACAATACCGACTTCGGTCTTGGCACGGTATGATGGTGTGAACTATCGGGCTGACATCACAGCTCGACTGGTCTACACGCATGAGAAGAAAGTGCTATATGGGGGCGTATCTTATAGTCCAACAAACTCTGTGACAGCCATGATTGGCGGTACTTTCCATGGTATCAACCTGGGCTATAGCTATGAGATGTACACAGGGACAGCAGCCTTCAAGAATGGTAGTCATGGGCTGTTTGTCAGCTATCAAACCGATATAAACCTGCAGAAGAAAGGCAGGAACAAACATAAAAGCGTAAGATTTCTATAGAAAGATATAATGAAAATGAAGAAAAGTATAGTTGCCATTTGCCTTGGTGCACTCGTCTTGGGAACATTGACAGGCTGTTTCGCTGGTAAGTCAACCGCTTCGTCTGGTCGTGGCGGTGAGGTTACTGGCGTTGGTGGAGGGCGTCCCTTCCGCGAACCAGCCCCTTACGGCATGACACTTGTCAAGCGTGGCTGGTTGAGAATGGGTTTGGAAAAGCAGGACTCCCTATGGGGTAAGAAGACTCCTGTTAAGGATATCTCTGTTGATGGGTTCTGGATGGACGAGACAGAGGTGACCAACTCTGAGTATAAACAGTTCGTTGAGTGGGTCCGTGACTCAATTATTCGTACACGCTTAGCCGACCCTGCATACGGTGGTGATGAGACTTATATGATTACAGAAGATAAGAATGGCGACCCTGTCACACCTCATCTTGACTGGAACAAACGTCTCCCACGTAAGCCGAACGAAGATGAGCAACGTGCGTTCGAAAGCCTTTATGTGACGAACCCTGTCACTGGCGAGAAGAGTATCGACGCACGTCAACTGAATTATCGTTATGAGATATACGACTACACGGCTGCTGCCTTGCGTCGTAACCGCCTAAATCCACAAGAGCGTAACTTGAATACTGACATCACTGTCGACCCTAATGAGGTGGTGATGATATCAAAGGATACGGCATACATCGACGAGAATGGCGCTATTCATAACGAGACTATCAATCGCCCATTGACGGGTCCTTGGGATTTCCTCAACACCTATATTGTCAATATCTACCCTGATACGACTTGCTGGGTGAACGATTTCCGCAACTCAGACAATGAGATCTATCTCCGAAACTATTTCAGTAACCCTACTTATAACAACTATCCTGTGGTCGGCGTAACGTGGGAACAGGCCAATGCCTTCTGTGCTTGGCGAACAGAATACCTGCTTAAAGGACTCGGTAAAGAGGCTCGGTACGTACAGCGTTATCGCCTTCCTTCAGAGGCTGAATGGGAGTATGCGGCTCGAGGAAAGAACCAAGACGAATTCCCTTGGGACAATCAAAACGTGAAGAACGGTAATGGTTGCTTCTATGCTAACTTTAAGCCAGACCGCGGAAACTACACGAAAGACGGCAACCTGATTACGAGTAAGGTGGGTATCTATGGTGCAAACTCTAATGGACTATATGATATGGCAGGCAACGTTGCCGAGTGGACAAGTACTATCTATACAGAGGCTGGTGTCGATGCGATGAATGATCTCAACCCGCAATTGGACTATAAAGCAGCCAAAGAAGACCCTTATCGCCTGAAAAAGAAGAGTGTTCGTGGTGGTAGTTGGAAAGACCCAGAGAGCTATATCCGTAGTGCTTGGCGTACTTGGGAATACCAGAACCAACCTCGAAGCTACATCGGTTTCCGTTGTGTTCGTAGCCTTGCAAGCTCATCAAGTGAGGCCGCTAAAGAGAATAAGAAAAGCAGTAAGAAAAAGAGAAGATAAATGACACAGTACAGCAAATACAACTTTGTTTACCATCTACAGAAGTGGATGGATAGCGTTCCAGGACAAACATTCCTCAACTATGGCTATAGCTGGGGTGCTTCGGTGGTTATTCTCGGAGCTTTATTCAAACTTACTCACCTCCCAGGAGCTAATATTATGCTCTACTTCGGCATGGGTACTGAGGTTATCGTGTTCTTCCTATCTGCTTTCGACCGTCCTTTCGATAAGACGGACGATGGTCGTGACCTCCCAACACACGTCACCGAGGAGTATCTTGAGGATAAGGAGAATGCTGTGGAACGCCCTACTGCTGCAAAACAGGTACAACACAGTGCCACAGAGAACCTTGCACAGAGTGTTCAACAGGCAATGCCTTCTGCCAGCGACATCGCTGCTGCCGTTGTTGGTCAGCAGAGTAAGGCTATCGCAGACGCACAACAACAGACGCCAGAGATGGTTGAGGCACAGACGAACTACGTCTCTGCACTGCAGAGTCTGACGGAGATGTTAGGCAAGGTGAACGACCAGAGCCAGCGTCTGACACGTGATAGCGAAGAGATGGAGAACCTTAATCGTACGCTTACGGGTATTGCAAAGGTTTATGAGATGCAACTAAAGGGTGCAAGCCAACAGATTGGTACAATCGACCAAATCAATGAGCAGACCCGTAAGATGGCTCAACAAATTGAGCAACTCAATAGTATCTATGCCCGAATGATTGAGGCTATGACAGTCAATATGCGGGTGGCAGCACCGGGTGCGACCACTCAACAGGCTAATACTGAGAGCTTATAACGATGTATTATGGTAGGGAAGAGAATGCTTTATAGCCCTCTCCCCACTGCAAATAATAGAATTAATGGCTATTAAAAAGAGAAAGATTTCCCCTCGCCAGAAGATGATTAACCTCATGTATATCGTCCTCATGGCTATGTTGGCATTAAATATCTCCACCGAGGTACTCAATGGCTTCTCCGTTGTTGAGGAGAGCCTTAATCGCACAACGGGAAATTCATCCAAGGAGAACGAGGCTATCTTTGGCGAAATAGACCAAATGATGCGCAAGAACCCACAAAAGGTTAAACAGTGGTTTGTGATGGCATCAACGGTTAGAGAGATGAGTGACTCTCTCTATAATTATGCACAAGCATTGAAAGTAGCCATCGTTCGTGAAGCTGATGGTGAGAAAGGTGACCCCTTGAAAATAGAAGGGAAAGACAATATTGAGGCTGCCAGCTATATCATGCTGAACCCTGCTAACGGACAGGGTCACAAGCTCTACGAGGCTATCAACAACTATCGAGCACGTATCCTACAGTTCGTAACAGACCCACGACAAAAGAGAATCATCGCAAGTAACCTCTCTACGGAGGTTCCAAGGCATTCCATGGGGAAGAATTGGGAGGAGTATATGTTCGAGAACATGCCTGTTGCGGCGGCCGTAACGCTCCTCTCGAAACTACAAAGCGATGTTCGCTATGCAGAGGGTGAGGTGTTACATACCTTAGTGGCCAATGTTGGCTTGAAAGACCTACGTGTCAACAAGCTACAGGCTTTCGTTGTTCCAAGTCAGACACGCCTTTATCCTGGCGAGACCATGACGGCACAGATGTTTATGGGGGCTGTTGACTCTACACAACAACCACAGGTCTATGTCAATGGACAACTTATCAAGGGTAATCAGATTACCGTTAAGGCAGGTGCACCTGGTAAGCATACATTAAGCGGATACATCCTTATTAAGGACCTGACCGGTAATGTATTACGCAGAAACTTCTCACAAGACTACTGGGTAACGGGTGGTCCGCAACCTAAAGAGTATATCAGCCCACAAGGAATGCAGAAGGTTCCTCCATTCGATGGCATGGCCACGATAGCAGCCGACCTCATGAATGTTCTCTATGCTGGTTTTGATAACCCCATCACCATCAGTATTCCGAACACGTCTCAGAGTGATGTACAGGCAACAATGTCGGGAGGAACACTCATTGCAAGGGGTGGCGGCCATTTTATTGCACGTCCTTCAACCGTAGGTCAACCTGTGACGATAGCCGTTTCTGCCAAGGGTAGAAAGATTGGAGATTATAAGTTCCGAGTAAGAAAATTGCCGGATCCATCGCCATATATCGCTATGGGCGCAGATAGATTTAAGAGTGGAGCCCTCTCTAAGGCTGCCCTTATGTCAGCATCAGGCATCCAAGCCGCTATTGATGATGGTCTGCTTGACATTCCTTTCAATGTAACCAGCTTCCGTGTAGTCTTCTTTGACAACATGGGTAACGCTGTTCCATTAGCAAGTAACGGTGCTTCGTTCTCTGCACAACAGAAAGAACAGTTCCGACAGTTGAGTCGTAACAAGCGTTTCTACATCACTAATGTTGTCGTTCATGGGCCAGATGGTACCACTCGAACGCTCAATGGCAGAAATATGGAGGTTATTGTGAGGTAGTAGTTGACGAGTTGACGAGTTGACAAGTAGACGAGTTATTAGATAACACTGCTGCTATAACGGCTCATCACATGCTATGTCTGCCCCTTGCTTTTAGTAAAGAACAAACAAAACAACAATGAAAAAGATATTTCTCATAGTCTGCACAGCGTGTTTGGCACTCTCTGTAAGTGCGCAGCCTGCTGCACGTCGTAATCAACAACAGCGTCAATCGCCTGCTAACAGCATTACAACACGTGCGCAGATATCCTTCCCTACAACGGCTCCTATGCAAGAGGATGTTGTTTGGAGACGTGATATCTATCGTGAACTCAAACTTACCGAGGATGCAAATGCTGGTTTGTACTATCCAACAGAACCTGTTGGCTCGCAAATGAATCTCTTTACTTACATCTTCAAATTGATGATGAGTGGTCCTAACCGTGGTGGTATTGCGGCTTACAACTACCGAATGGATGGTAATGAGATATTCACTGACTCTGCACGCATCAAACCTTTGCAGTTCCTCGATAACTATCATATCTTCTACGAACGCACCGATCATGGTATTCGACTTGATAATAGCGACATTCCATCAGGTGAGGTTAAGGGCTACTACCTCAAAGAGAGTGCTTATTATGACCAAGGTACAGCTACCTTCCATCGTAAGGTTGTTGCCCTCTGTCCGATTATGTATCGTGAAGATGATTTCGGTGATGGGGAGGTTAAATACCCATTATTCTGGGTTCGTTACGATGACTTGGCGCCTTTCCTTGCTAAACAAACAATCATGACAAGTAATCTTAATAACGCTGCAACAATGAGTGTTGACGATTATTTCACGATGAACCTCTATAAAGGAAAGATTTACAAGACTACGAATATGCTGGGTAGAACACTTGCACAGTACTGCCCTAATGACTCTGCGATGGCTGCTGAGCAGAAGAAGATAGAGCGTGAATTGGTTGAATTTGAGAAGAACATCTATGGTGACCCTGCTCGTCGTGATAGCCTTGATAGTATTGCTGCTGTCAAGGAGGGTGAGAACGCACCACGAAAATTGGGCCGTTCACGTCGCACAAGTCCGTCTACAAGCAGCGTTAGACGCTCTCGCCGCCCGTCTTCTAACGGTAGTGCTGCCGCTTCACCAGCACGTGTCACCGTTCGACGCGAGCGTCATTAATAATTTTTCTTAAGGTTGGTTCTATAAATTCCTCGATGAAATCTGCCTTTAATGAGTTATACTTAAAACATCATTAAAGGAATTTTATAGAACCAACCTTAATTAATTCTAATAGGGCAATAATACTCTTTCTGATAGGGTTTATGTATAAAGATGCTCAAATAGTAGTACTATTTCGGGTCCTCTCTCAGATGTGTAAGCATATAAGCTTTGCATGATGAGGAGTGAATTTAGTTCTTTATCATTAATACTTAAGGTTATGAAGAAAATTATCTCATTGGCTTTCTTGGCCCTATCATTTATCTTCTCCACCCCTATTCACGCTGACGAACCATTGAAATTTGGTGTGAAGGCAGGATTGAATGTAAGTGATTTCTACTTTGATAGTGATGTCTTTGACAAAACTAACCAAGCTGGCTGGTTCATTGGACCAACGGTAAAATTCACATTACCCGTTGTTGGCTTAGGTATGGATGCTTCTGTCCTATACGACTATCGTTCTGCTAAACTCGATTATGCCACGATGACGCAGACTGTTAAGCAACAGCAGATTGCAATACCAGTGAATGCACGATACTCTATTGGCTTAGGTAGTACGGCAAGTGTATTCCTCTTTGGTGGTCCGCAAGTCGCTTTCAACATTGGAGAGAAAGAGTATCAATGGAACATGAGTAGTACCTACGCCTTAAAGAATAGTAATTTCAGTATTAACCTTGGCTTTGGTGTTACTGCATTTAAGCACCTGCAGGTGAGTGCCAACTATAATATCGCTTGCGGAAAGACTGGTCATGCTACCTGGAAGACGGCTACCGATGCTGCTACTTCTGCCTTTAAGAAGAAGGATAGTCGTAATAGTTCATGGCAGGTGGGGGTGGCTTATTTCTTCTAAAACGAAGAATATCAGCATTACTCGTCTCAAATACGCACAGAGGGAACTGTCCGACAGATACAAAATGAGCATCCTCACCAGTAAGAACAGTATTCTCAGATTGGTGAGGATGCACTTATAAGAAGGGGAGAAGACAACGAACGTTCTAACAGGTAATGTAAAGATATTTCGTTAACAACTCTTCTCTCCATGCAAAATGAGGCCGAACAAGAGACAAGAAGATGCCTTCCTACGGTCGAGAACATGCCTTTCTTGGATATAGAAGACGCCCTTTTTGAAGCAAGAAGGGCGTCTTCTTTAATGCTATATATAACAAGTTGGTTTACTGAATGTTACGAGTTCAACTTTAAGAAACATCATACGCATATATTGAGGGAATACATACTGCTACGCTGTAATGATTTTTCATAACAAAACTAACAGTTTTGAAATATAGAGGGATTAATGCACATAGCATAGATGAACTATTTCTTCACACGAGAAGATAGAGTTCATGAGTTAATATCTTGCTATTCGTCTGTCATTTCAATAGACGATTGAGTGTGAGTTCTCATCATATCTCTCCCTAAACGTAAACTTGTTGAGACGCAAGGTGACCTTAGCTAACCGAAATCACATGATATTGTTTTTTTATATTATTGTTCTATAAAGTTATCGTTCTTTCTTTTTTTCTTTGTACATTTGTATTCAGACCGACTTAAAATACTTGAAAGAATGATACTGAATAGAATAAAGTACTTCTTGATTGTCGCATTGTTGTTGCTTAGTCAATCATTGGTATTGATGGCGCAAAAGAACTCTTCTGATGTAAATTACATGACAGTGAATGACTTTCCTTACTCGATAAAGACGGATTCTTACGCTCGCGAACGTCTAAAAGTTGATGTCTATTACCCACAAACGTTGAAGAATTGTCCGGTTGTAGTCTGGTTTCATGGTGGTGGACTTACTTCTGGGCATAAGGGACTACCCATCGAACTGAAGAAGAAGGGCTTGGTCGTTATTGGTGTCAATTATCGACTGCTACCAAATGTGACGATTGACAGCTGCTTGGATGATGCCGCCGAGGCCGTAGCTTGGGCTTTTCGTCATGCGAAAGAATACAACGAAGACTGTCGGAAGACATTCGTGACAGGCCATTCTGCTGGTGGATATCTGACGATGATGGTTGGTTTGAATAAGGCACTGTTGGGCAAGTATGGGATTGATGCTGATAGTATTCGTGGCTTGATACCCTTCAGCGGCCAGACTATCTCCCACTTTTCTTATCGAGAGATGCATGGAAGGGGTGCACTTCAACCGCTTGTTGATGAGTATGCCCCACTCTATTGGGTTCGTAACTTGGTTCCGCCAATGGTCTTAATCACCGGGGATCGAAACATGGAACTATTCGGTCGTTATGAAGAAAATGCTTATCTATGGCGGATGTTGAAACTCTGTGGACACAAAGAGAGCTATCTGTATGAACTCGGAGGACACGACCATGGGGCGATGACGCAGCCTGCTTTTCACATTCTCTTGGACAACATAAATAGAATATTGGATAGAAAATAAGCTAATGACATACGCAAATATCATATTACCCTTACCTTTAGATGGGTTGTTCACCTATACGATACCAGATGCACTGGCTCCTAAGGTACAGGTCGGTGTACGTGTTATTGTCCCATTAGGCAAGAGTAAGCGATATGTGGGTATTGTTGCTGAGTATCCTATTACTCCCCCTGCAACTGAAAAAGGAATAGAGAATGGCGAAAAGAAGATTGTTTATAAAGACATTCTTGAGGTATTAGACGCTACTCCGGTGCTTCTTCCACAGCAGCTGAGACTTTGGTATTGGATTGCAGACTATTATATGTCACCTATCGGGGATGTTTATAAGGCTGCTTTGCCATCGGGTTTGAAGGAACAAGATGGTTATCGACCACGAACAGAACTTTATATCCGACTGGCAGATAACTTTCGTAATGAACGTGCACTTACGCTTGTGATTGATTCTATGAAGCGTGCAACGAAGCAAGTGGATGTTCTTATGGCTTATCTACAGCTGGCTGGTGTCGATGAAATGGACCAAATTTCGCCCAAAACAGAGTTTCGTGAGGTGACAAGGGAGGAATTGATGAACGTTACCCACGCTTCTATCGGTATCATTCGTGCATTATTAGATAGGAAAATCCTTGTCACCTACGAGAAAGAGGTTGGCCGATTAAATCATGGTAGTCCTTCCCGTCCTGAGAACATGAAGCCTCTAAACGAAGCACAGACCGAGGCGTACAACCAGATTCTCATACAGATGATGGGACATAGAGTGACTTTACTGCATGGAGTGACGTCTTCAGGAAAGACTGAAATCTATATACACCTTATTCAAAAGGCTATCAATGAGAAGAAGCAGGTGTTATATCTACTGCCTGAAATTGCTCTTACAATACAGATTACAGAACGTCTGAAGGCCGTATTTGGCGATCAGTTGGGTATTTATCATAGCAAATACAGCGATGCGGAACGTGTTGAAATATGGCAAAAACAGTTATCTGATAATCCATATAGTGTTATCTTGGGTGCGAGAAGTGCCATTTTTCTCCCATTTCATCGACTTGGATTGATTATTATCGACGAAGAACACGACCAAAGTTACAAGCAACAGGACCCTGCTCCACGTTATCATGCTCGCTCGGCCGCTATTGTCTTGGGACAGATGTATCCTGAGGCGAAAACGCTCTTAGGAACGGCTACACCTTCAATGGAGAGCTATTACAACGCAAAACAAGGGAAATATGGACTTGTAGAACTGACTCGTCGATATAAGGACATACAGTTGCCGAAAATAGAAATCGTAGATATAAAAGATCTCTACCGCCGTAAGATAATGAAAGGGGCTTTCTCTCCTCGCCTACTCTCTGCTGTTCGTGAAGCTTTGGGACGTGGTGAACAGGCTATCTTGTTCCAAAACCGACGAGGGTTTGCACCAATGGTGGAGTGTAGACAGTGTGGTTGGGTACCGAAATGTCCGAATTGTGATGTGTCTCTGACGCATCATAAGAATATGAACTACCTGTCTTGTCACTATTGTGGATACACGATGAAGGTGCCGGATGTGTGCCCTTGTTGTGAAAGTGAAGACATACGAGGACGTGGGTATGGTACGGAGAAGATTGAAGACGAGATAAGCTTCATTTTTCCTGAGGCTCGCATTGCACGTATGGACCTTGATACTACACGCACACGCAATGCTTACGAACGTCTGATTAACGATTTTTCTGCTGGTAAAAGTAACCTTCTGATAGGCACACAGATGATTACGAAGGGGCTTGACTTTGATAAGGTTTCGGTCGTAGGTATCCTTAATGCAGACTCGATGTTGAACTTCCCTGACTTTCGAGCATACGAACAATCATTTATGATGATGAGCCAGGTGAGTGGACGTGCGGGTAGGAAAGGGAAACAGGGATTAGTTATTCTGCAAACAAAGAGCCCTAACTTGCCCATTATTCAGCAAGTCGTACATAATGATTATCAGTCCTTCTACAACGATTTGCTGGTCGAGAGGCGTGATTTTCATTATCCTCCGTTCTATCGACTCATCTATGTCTATTTAAAGCATAGAGACGAGAATATAGTAAATACTGCTGGTTTGGAACTTGGTAGTAGACTACATGAGGTTTTCGGTGACCGTATCCTCGGTCCTGACAAACCCGCTGTGGCACGTGTCAAAACATTAAGTATAAGAAAAATCATGCTTAAACTGGAGATTGGCATCGATTATGCCCGTGTCCGCCAATCTCTCCATAATACCATACACGAACTTCTAAAGGATAAAAGATATGGCGCTCTCCAAGTTTACTTTGATGTTGACCCATTATAATTCAGCCCTTCCACCAAGCAAATACCCTATATACTTGATTCTCAACTATTACAATAAACGATTTAGCCGTCTTCTCTCTAACTCCCATCAGAACCTTCCAATTTCTTCCAAATACCTCTCAAAATCCTCTCTAAATCTCCTCTATCCACTCTAAAGTCCCCTCTTAATCAACTCTAAAGCTCCCTCTAAATACACTCTGGAATCCTCTCTAAATCCATTCTACCCACTATAGCTTCACTCTAAATAACTCTCATATCCATTCTACCCACTCCTGCTCTACTCTAAAGTCCTCTCTAAATCCATTATACCAACTCTAATTTCACTCTAAATACCTCTCTAAATCCTCTCTACCTCCATTCTACCCACTCTTGCTCTACTCTAATTCCCTCACCATATCCCCTCTAAATCACCTCCTCTACATGCCAGCCGTACCTTAACCACTGTCACCCAAAGTGCAATAAATAACATCCTTTTGTGCCTCTTAATATGTTAGAGAAAATATTTAGGACATCTCCTAATAACTTACTAAATAAAACTAATTACCCATCAAAAAACTTCTGTAAATCTAACCTGTAGCCATTCTAAAGGGACTTTGGTGATATAATCTATTATACATTATATTGCATTAATATATACCAATGCATCTCACAATAATTCAGTGGTTATCCTAATAATCCCATTAATCTTATCATCCATATAACATTAGACTTATAATCCTCATTACCCAATACTATCAGCCCTATTAGTTATTAGTTTCATTAGCCCTATCAGCCCAACGCTATTAGACCCATAAGCCCTATCAGCCCTACACTATTAGGCCCATTAACCATATCAGCCATAAACTATTAGACCAATTAGCCTTATCAGCTTTACGCTATTAGGCTCATAAGCCCTATCAGCCCTACGATATTAGGTTCATTAGTCCTATCAGCCTTACGCTATTAGGCTCATAAGCCCTATCAGCCCTACAATATTAGGTTCATTAGTCCTATCAGCCTTACACTATTAGGCCCATAAGCCTTATCAGCCCTACACTATCAGGCCCATTAGCCATATCAGCCATAAACTATTAGACCAATTAGCCCTATCAGCCTTACACTATTAGGCTCATTAGCCATATAAGGCTCATTGTTTTATTAAATTCATTAGCCCATAAACATCCACTCACAACACAACATCAACACCCATCAATAATCAACCAGCAACAAAAAAAGAGCCTTGAAGATTTCTCTTCAAGGCTCTTGTAAAAGAAGGCGGCCACCTACTCTCCCGCATTGCATTGCAGTACCATCGGCGCAAACGGGCTTAACTTCTCTGTTCGGAATGGGAAGAGGTGGGACCCCGCCGCAATAACCACCTAATATTTCTCTCGGTTGACTAGTTCACAGTTGACAAGTTGACTAATTATTTGCCTTTATCCTTGTCGTCTTTCTGTCTTCTTATCAGTAGATCCGTTGTTAAACATTGTCCATTGAAATAATAACTTGTTTACTCGTTAACTCATTAACTTGTCAACTCGTCTACTGACTTGTCAGCCGTATAAGGTGACGTATTTCCACAAGCAAAACATATAGAACTCATATCTTCCTATCAAGAAGATTACACAGCTCAAAGTCTGAGTCACCAGTCCCCGCACTCCTAACTTTGGAGGCGGGAGACCCGAAGAAAGTTTCGGGCAATTAGTAGTGCTCGGCTTTGACGTCACCGTCTTTACACCTACACCCTATCAACGTCATCGTCTAT
>NZ_FZNZ01000052.1 GCF_900187995.1 Prevotella jejuni | reverse complement strand
TATGACCTTACCGCAGAAGGACATTCCAAGGCTATGGTCATTGATAGTGACTTCAAGATGACGAGTCGGCATGAACTTACGTTCCTTGAAGTAGACAAGGAACAGCAATGGTGGCGTTTCCGCCTGCGTGAGTTATCAAATAAGTTAGTGAAATATGATGACGCCACTGTGGCTCAGATTATTGAGGCGACGAATGAGATTAGTGCCATATATGACGAATTGGACTTCTGGGTCAGCGACCACGGGATTCTCCGTAAGATTAATAATAGGGAGCAAGTCTATTCCAAATGGGAGAAAGTTCGTGAGTATCTTACCTACAAGTACCCCATGAGCTCGTATGAGATAATCCTTGCAAAGGAGAAGGAACTTGCCAATGAGCCACTGTTTATGAACAATATTCGCTATATGCACTTCATGTATGCTTATTTCCTTCAATTTGGAAAATATATGCGTGAAGAACGCTTTAAGCATCGTGATATTGACCGCTTCGGTTCATGCGTTCCTATTGAACTTGCTTGTACGTACAAAACAAGTAAGGGTGTCATGTTTGATGGCAAGACCGATCGACATTTTAAGGGCGACATGATTTATGATAGTAGTGCTGTGGAGAAGATAACCAAGAACGTTGATGCAAAAGGAGCGAATATGGAGTATCAGATGCGTGCAGACTATCATAATGATGGTGAGATATTGGAAGAAGCCAATCTCAGCCTGAGTGAGACAGTCGGCAAGGATTATTCGTTGTACACCCACCTACATCTAAAACTTCACGAAGATGGCGAATGAACAGTATCTTACAGAACAGCACTATTTAGTCTGTACAAAGGGGGCTAAACCCGTCCATGTCAGTGTGGAGTCCCATAAAAGTGTGAAGTTTAGCGGGTCATTGGCAGCTACGAGCAAGGATGTTCAAAGGAAGGCTAATTTTGTATGTGCAGGGGCAGTCGCCTTTGGAGCTGGTGCCGTTGCTGGTGTAGGTGTTGGAGTTGCATCGTTTGCTATCGCTGCTTGCATGGGTGTCCCAGGACCAGGGTGGGTGGCTGCAGCAATTATTGCTGTAGTTATCGTTGCAGCATTAGTCTTAGCTGGTAGTAAGTGCGCCGCTGCTGCAGCAACTCGCTTTTGGATTCCCAATACAACATCTCAATGTTCTAAACTGAATGGTGCACCACTACTGACTCTTTCTTCCCAGATGAGTTGTCCGGCAGAAGGCGGCTGTATTACAGCTAAAGCAACATTCTGGGAGGCATGGGGAAAACAAACATTAACAAATCTGGGGCATGTATCCAATTTTGCCTTTGGATATCTTGTTGGTCGAGGATGCTCGGAAATGGTACTCCAGTCAGGAGCTGCTGCTGCAGAAGCTTCTACCCTAACAGAAGCTGTGGGAAATTTTGGCAAGGAATTTGGCTCTCAGTTTGCTTCAGCTGCAAAATCCAATTTTGCTCAGTACTTTAAGGGATGGAAAAAAGCTGGATTATTCTGCCGTCTCATGAAAGGACTCGGCCTTTCTGGTGCGATTATGGAACAAGTTGATATTTGGACTGATGAGGACAAGGCCATTTGGGAAAAGATACTATCAAGTGGTATAGCACTTATCCTTGATTTCATTGCTGGAAAAGGTGCTACAACAGTCTGTTTCCCTGCAGGTACAAAGGTTCATACGCAGTGGGGACTTGCCGACATAGAGAAACTGGAAGTTGGCGTACCTGTGCTCACATACAATGAGGAAACGGGTGAGAAGGAATATAAGAAGGTAAAAAAAGTCATGCGTCGTATGACACGTCGTATGTGTGCCTTGGAACTTTCTAATGGTACGACAATTGAAGTAACACCCGAACACCGCTTCTTCAGTAATGGCGAATGGACTCCAATTGAAGAACTTAATGTTAATGACACTCTTCAACTGAAAGATAATTCTATCGTTGTCATTGAGAATAAGATTATTTTCCCTACCTTTGTCGAGGTCTATAATCTGGAGATTGAAGACAATGAAAACTATTATGTCACCGAAGAGGGAGTGCTGGTGCATAATGGGTACAAACCTCGGAAACCTTCTGAAATTAATAAAAATATCGACCATTCCAAAACTGTTGTAAATGCAGACGGGTCAGTGAGCTATACAGATTGGGATGGAAATACTGTCCTCTATAATTCTAATGGATATCCTGATTTTTCCCCTTATAAAGTAGAACAAGCGGACAATGTCGTAGGAATGACTGGTGTCTATTCTCATGATGCAGCTTTAGCCAATGCGAGAGTAAAATATTCGAGTACACCA
This sequence comes from Prevotella jejuni, assembly GCF_900187995.1. Classification (GTDB taxonomy): domain Bacteria; phylum Bacteroidota; class Bacteroidia; order Bacteroidales; family Bacteroidaceae; genus Prevotella; species Prevotella jejuni. The sequence goes on along the minus strand of NZ_FZNZ01000052.1, from coordinate 10,455 downwards.
GAAGGTTATGTATGGCATCATGTAGAGGATGGAAAAACTATGCAGCTTATCCCACAAGATATCCATCAGCATTTTCCACATACGGGTGGAGCATCAGGATTAAGAAACGGAACATTACCATAATGTATAGATAGTAAAACATTATAATTAAGGTTCTGCGGGATTTAGTGTGAATTAACATGCCGTATCCCGCATTAAGCGGCACGAAATTCGTATCTTTGTAGTCAGTATGAAGAAATCAAGACCATCGGCAGAGGATATGGTACTGCCGAACGCTATCGGATAGCGATTCTATTCTTCTATGGTGGTCTAGACATATGTTAACTCACACTAATTACAGTAGAACCATAATTAAAAACAAGATATAATGAATACATTTCGCATTTTAGAATCATTACCATCAAATGTAATGATGGAGAAAATGAGTGAGTTGAAGAGAATTATCGGAGTAGACTCCCTCTTTGTTTTTGAAGAATTCATACTGACAAACAATGTCTGTATGTCCCGTCTGAATCACTACAAGAAGAAAAGCGTTGAGTTCTCAATTGATTACTTCTTAGGCTTTTCTTCAAAGAAAAACTACGATATAATCCACACTATCGGAGTATATGAAGGGCGAATGCCTGATGAACTCTTCCCCATTGCAATCGTTGATGGCGGAGACTTGCTGTGTATGCACAAGAATACTGGCTGCATCTATTATTGGTTCCATGAAGAAGACGACTGGGGACTGGAAGGCAATCAGAAGTACCCGGCACAGGTGGGTACAGATCTGAATAGCTTTATAGATAATCTCACAACCTCGCCCCAGCCTACTCAGGAAGAGATTCGCCAGGTTATGAAACACGGCAGTGTAACCATTACGCCTAAAGCCGTTGAATTAAAAAATAACCAACGAAAAGCAGAAGGACTTCCACCTCTCAGTTTTGAAGAATGGGATAAGCTCCTCAATAACAGGTAGATTTCCTAAAAGAAAGAAATTTTTAGCTAACGACTGACAACGCAATGAGAACAATGTAAGCATATAAAGAATTACTTTTCTGGGAAGAACTTTGAGAAAGAATAACAAGAATATTTATAAAATCTGATTATTCTGTTGTTTCTTATCTCATATTGTAAACCTGTATTAATTCAACTTTTGCCCCCTATTTGCTCTTTATTCACATAGATTCAAATTGAAAGGATTGAAATAACTTTTCATCAACTTAGATACAAGCAGAGTGTCGGTAGGTTACAAAAAATGCGCAAGAGAAGGTGTTTAATTGAACTTCAAGTAAGATTTTACTTGTACTTCAATTAAGCACCTTTCCTATTCAAGTAGAAGATAAATAGAAAGGAAATAAACTTCCTTATGTTTTCAATCTGTGCACTAATTTCCCTAAAAGTATATTTTGAATATCATAATGAATGAGTAGACTGTCTGTCAGGGAATACAAGAAGGTGAAGAAAAGCAATGCGCCGTATATGTGCTTTGGAACTTTCTAATGGTACGACAATAGAAGTAACACCCGAGCACCGCTTCTTCAGTAATGGCGAATGGACTCCAATTGAAGAACTTAATGTTAATGACACTCTTCAACTGAAAGATAATTCTATCGTTGTCATTGAGAATAAGATTATTTTCCCTACCTTTGTCGAGGTCTATAATCTGGAGATTGAGGACAATGAAAACTATTATGTCACAGAAGAGGGAGTGCTGGTGCATAATGGGTGTAATAACAAGGCCACAGTGAAAGAGGTAGATGCTGATACACACAAAGTAGAAGTTACAATTAGCAAGTCAAATTATCCAGAAACAAGTCAACATATTGAAGATGCTATAGCATCGGGCAAACCTGACATCGTAACAATTGCAAGAGATAAAGCTAAACAGAATAGAGCTAAATCATTGCGAGGAGTTAAAACTAAGCCGAAACTTGACAGAGATGAATGGCCTATGGCTATGTTTAAGGAAGGAGGAAAAAACGCTGACATTAGACATATTGGTGCATCTGATAACCGAGGTGCTGGCAGTGCCATTGGAAATGCTCTGAAAGATTATCCTAATGGTACAAAAGTAAAAATAATAATTAAAAAATAAATATAGATAACTATGATTAAAGAAAACATCTTGGTTTCTCATAATCAAATTATAATTCGATCTATCCCTTTTGATGAGGATATACAAAAGTGGGATGAAGAAAGTCTTGAAAAAGGAATAATTTGGAATAAGAATTATGTAGTTCTAGACCCTTTAGTTGATGACTCTTTTGGCTGCTGGTTTCTTATTGATAAGAAAGAAGAGTTATTACCCAGTGAAACATCTATTAGGTCAGCTATTATTCCTTTTGAGATAACTAATGAAACAGACTTCAGTATCAATACTGTATCTGAGTCTGTAAAATTATATAAAGATCCAGCAATAACCATAGAAGAGGAACAGAGTAAAGGAATTTATTTCCCTTTGAACACATTACAATCATATCGCTTTGAAGAAGGTAGTTATTGTATGTTGTTTGAAATTTGTATGGGCAAGCCAACGGATGAAATAGAAGAAGATGAGGTCTATTATAGATTTATCTTTAAAAAAGAAGCACGCCCTGTATTTAAAGTTTTGAAAGATGACCCATACGGCTGGGACACTCACTTTTCATTGTAAAACTTTTGTTGTTCTTGATTTCCTCTTTATAAAGTAAGATGATTAGACATTGCAGATCGCTCTGCAAAACAAGGAGTTGAAGTGAAATCTGGCAAATACTTCTCTTCAGGCAAAAATATTGCTTATGAAGTTGAGAGAGATGCTGCTCTTGTTAATCGTGAATGGTCAATAGAATGGCATATCGATGGTAAGGCACGTTCTTTTCCGTTATACAACAAAGGGGGCGCTGAAGGAAATCGTTGATTCACGTGGTGAGACTCTCTATGTAAATACTGATTGTCAAGGACGTGTAGAGAAAATTTTCAGACGAGCGAATGGCAAGGATATTCCTCTTGTGGGCTACCACTATGATTCATCAGGTAATATGATCTCCACGGAGGATTCTTCTGGTACGAGGAAGTTCTTTTATTATGACGGTCATCAGCTGGTGAAGCTCACCAACCAGTCAGGTATGAGCTTTCACTGGGAATACGACGGTGAAGGGGAAGCCTCACGCTGTATTCATACTTGGGGTGATGACGGCGTAATGGAATACTATATTGAGTATGGTGATGGCTTTACTCGCACTACTAATGGACTGGGGCACACAACGGAATACTACTATCACGACAATAAGCTGATTTACAAGATAGTGGATGCCAACGGCGGTATTACTCGCCAGCATTACAATGAGTTCAAGGAGTTGGATGTCGTAGTGAACCCCGAAGGCTACAGCCGCCGTACCCTATTCAACAACTTCGGTCTTCCTGTAGAGATGACGGATGAAAACGGTGCGAAGACAAGACTTGCCTACGACGGACGTCGGAACCTTACGTCCGTTATTACCAGTACTGGGCGTAAAACATCATGGGAGTATGATGAGTATGACCGTGTGATAAAACGCACACTGTCAGACGGTAACAGCTTCAGATATACCTATGAAGGAGGTGCACTGAAGACCATCACTGACATGGAGGGACGCATCTACACGTTGAAATTCAATAGTCGGCAGGAACTCCTGCAGCTTGTCTTCCCAAATGGCATTCACCGAACATGGGAGTATGATGAGCGTGGAAGACTTGTCAAGGCTACGGATGTCAAAGGCAACGTGACTTCCTATGGCTATGATGATGCTGACAATCTGATACGTCTGCATGAACCGGATGGCAATGTGCACGAGTTCTCCTATGATACATCGGGCAACCTTGTCATGGCTTCTGACCGACTGCGCAAGGTGGAGTTCGAGTACGGACCGTTGGGAACGCTCATCGGTAGGCGTCAGCTCGACCATCATGTGCGTTTCCGTTATGACGGTGAGCTGCAGCTGCGTGAGATTATCAACGAGGGCGGAGAATGCTATTCCTTCCGTCTTGACGGACTCGGTCGTGTCGTGGAGGAGACTGGCTTTGACGGTCTGCAGCGTAAGTACCTTCGTGATGGTGCCGGCAGGGTGGTACGGGTGATACGTCCCGAGGGAAGACAGACAGACTATGAGTATGACGGTGTTGGCAATATCCTGCAGGAAACACAGCATGACGGTCGGACAAGCCGCTTTGCCTATGACGGGGACGGACAGCTGCTGCGTGCTGAGAACAAGGAAATAAAAGTAGCCTTCAATCATGACCTTGGAGGGCGGATCGTGAAGGAGACACAGGGCGGGCACTGCATCATGCGCAAGTATGACCGTACAGGACGTCACGTGCACACCGAGAGCAGTCTTGGTGCAAGTATTGACTATTCCCACGACAAGGATGGTAACCTCAGTGAGATGAACAGCGGAGGATGGTCAGCCAGATGGCAGCGTGACAGGGTAGGACTGGAGACGGAGCGTGAACTTACAGGCGGAGTGCATATAAAGACACATCATGACAGCCTTGGACGTGAGACCTACAAGTCGGTGGGTGCACGCAATGTCGAGCAGTTCCGCCGCAGCTACACCTGGGGCATCGGCAACCGTCTTCATGCAACCGAGGACGGTCTTACGGGTCGCAGGGTCCGCTATGACTATGATGAGTTCGACAATCTTCTTTCCGCCGAGTACAAGCAGGGGAATGACGTTGAGTTCATCTACCGTATTCCTGACCGTATCGGCAACCTCTTTGAGACACGTGAGAAGGATGACCGTAAGTACGGTGCGGGCAGCCGGCTGGCGGAAGACCGTGACTATTTCTACCACTACGACTGTGAGGGCAACCTCGTGTTCAAGGAGTTCAAGGAAATGGCGTTGCGCGGCGGCATCATCGCCCCCATTAATAGGGAGCGGCTCGAAACAGAGCTTGGCATCACTTTCCGCGCCTTTGGTACGGGCTGGCGTTACGACTGGCAAAGCGACGGCATGCTTGCCCACGTCGTGCGCCCCGACGGAAAGGAAGTGTCGTTCGCCTACGACGCCCTTGGCCGTCGCATCCGCAAGACATACGCAGGAACGACCACCCGCTTCGTTTGGGACGGCAACGTTCCCCTACACGAATGGACGGAAGAAGCAGAAGAAAGCATGGTCACCTGGCTCTTCGAGCAAGACACGTTCGTGCCTGCCGCCAAGCTGGTTGCCAACGGCGAGTGTTTCTCCATCATCTCCGACTACCTCGGTACGCCCCTGCAAGCCTATGACAAGCAGGGCAACAAGGTGTGGGAGCAGGAGCTGGACATCTACGGGCGGCAAAGGAAACGGCCATCCGCGTTCATTCCATTCAAGTACCAAGGGCAGTACGAGGATGCAGAGACTGGATTGTATTACAATAGGTTTAGGTATTACGACCCGAATGCGGGGAGTTATATCAGCCAAGACCCGATAGGATTGGCTGGTGGAAGCCTAATCCTATACATGTATGTGTCAAACTCAAATAATTTGATAGATCCTTTTGGATTAAGCAGAAGAGGAAATCAGGCAACGAGAGATCACATTGAAGTGGTTAAAGACAAATTCATGTCAGATAATCCCGGTGCAACCCATATAGGTGGCGGCTTAGATGATGCTGGGAACCAAATGAAAGAAGTTTATATTAGGCCAAGTAAACCTATTCCAGGTAGCACCAAAGGTGGTTCTTATACAGACTTAACGTTCAAAACAGCAGATGGCAAGATAGTCCACATTAATACTGTGGATAAGGGAAATTTCAATGGAATGTCAAAAAGGGAATTCACTAATCTTAATAGAATAAAAGCAGATGCCCCAGATACTGTTGTAATTGCCATAGGCAAGGGAGACGATCCCGGTGATTTAAGTATGAACAAAGCGAAGACGTCTAGCCATTAAAAGAATATTAGCAATGGAAAGAATGAGAGATTGCCAGTTGTTTATGACAACAAAAGACGAAAAAATGTTTTGTAAGACATTGAGAGCTTGTAATCCCAACATATACTTCTTAGATGTAAAGCCCTCTTTTGAAGCATGTGTAAATGGGCGCTTGGTTAGCGATGTTACAGAGTTGAACAGTGAGTTCTTCTCAATAGTTAACCTTGACTTGATTAGTAAAGAAGAATTGAGTAAGTGTTATAAGATACGTAACGGATATTATCACTTTTTCCAATTGGGACGGGCTCAAATGCAATTTTTACGTTCTACACCTGATACAAATGTAGAAGGTTGTTTACAACATGGAAGAATAGCAGATTCATATGAAACAGACGACAAAGAAGAAAAAGAATGGAAAAATAAGGTATACAATATTCTAAAGAAATTAGGCCAAAAGGTTTGCTGGTATTATATTTTGCCTGACGGGACAAGAGAAATTTCAGCTAAGCCACAAAATAATTTAATCGCTCTTCCTGATGCCATTCTCAACTATGATGGTAAACAGGGTAATTTTATGATTCACAACCGAGCTATGTTTGTTCCTCAAGGAATTTCTGTCAACGAAGTGAATGACAATCCAATCCTTATTCCTAAAGAATAAACGATTTACATCGATTGGATAGAATCATGATTGTCTACATGACTAAGCGCAAGCCTCTGTCTTTTGGTTGTCTATCGAGGAAACTTTCACACTGACTTCCAGCAGATGGTAGACGGACCACGATCTGGACGGTGCGCGCAACGTGGAGCAGTTCCGCCGTCGCTACACGTGGGACATGGGCAACCGCCTGCTGGTGGCGCGCGACGAGATTTCGGGCCGCGTGGCTCGGTACGACTACGACGAGTTCGACAACCTCATCTCGGCCGAGTACGAACGCGGCGGCGAGGTGGAACGCCTCTACCGCGTGCCCGACCGCATGGGCAACCTCTTCGAGTCGTGTGAGAAGGACGACCGCAAGTATGACGCCAGCGGGCGGCTTGCCGAAGACCGCGAACATTTCTACCACTACGACTGCGAGGGCAACCTCGTGTTCAAGGAGTTCAAGGAAATGGCGTTGCGCGGCGGCATCATCGCCCCCATTAATAAGGAGCGGCTCGAAACAGAGCTTGGCATCCGTTTCCGCGCCTACGGCACGGGCTGGCGTTACGACTGGCAGAGCGACGGCATGCTCGCCCGCGTCGTGCGCCCCGACGGAAAGGAAGTGTCGTTCGCATACGACGCCCTCGGCAGGCGCATACGCAAATCTTTCGCAGGAACGACCACGCAGTTCGTGTGGGACGGAAACGTTCCCTTGCACGAATGGACGGAAGAAAGCGAGATGGTCACATGGCTCTTCGAGCAAGACACGTTCGTGCCTGCCGCCAAGCTGGTTGCCAACGGTGAGTGTTTCTTCATCGTGTCCGACTACCTCGGCACGCCCATGCAGGCCTACGACAAGCAGGGCGACAAGGTGTGGGAACAGGAGCTGGACATCTACGGGCGGCAAAGAAAACAGCCATCCGCGTTCCTACCATTCAAGTATCAGGGGCAATATGAGGATGCGGAGACGGGACTGTATTATAATCGTTTCCGCTACTACGACCCGAATGCAGGGAGTTATATCAGCCAAGACCCGATAGGTCTGAAAGGTGGCAATCCGACATTATATGCGTGTGTTAAAGACTCTAACAATGAGATTGATGTTTGTGGATTAAATGTATTTTGGTCGGGTGGTGTGGATGCTCAAAATGCTGCTAGGATTTTTGCAAAACAAAAGGGTGACACCATTTTAGAAATGACCCCTCACGGTCAAGCCTTGGAAGAATGGACTAAAAATTTAGATTGGGAGACAGAAGCTAAACCTTTATGGCAGAAAACCTCTAAAGACTTTGCAGGAAGTACTGTAGGTGAAGCTCATGTCTTTATTTATGAGCCTAAATATAGAGGAGCAAATAGCGTTTGGGAACAAGATGAGTTACCTATTTTAAAGAAAAAAGGAATTCCCGTCTTTGAACATAGGATTGATGCAGATGGCAATATAAAAGTTAAACAAATTCATCATTAATAGGCTATGGATAAAGAAAAGTACACGGTAAGGGGAGAAAATGGAGAGTTCTTGGCACTATTAAGACGTGGAGGTATTGAGTATGTAACCTCTACGGGAATTTCTTACTATATTGATTCAGAAATGGTATCTTCAGATGAGTGCGACTTTGTCATATATTCATCTTATATCAAATTGTATCAAGATTATAAAAAAGAGAAGTCTTTAGACAACATCGAATATTTTGAAAAATTTGATGATAAGACAGGAATAGGAAAAGGATATATTAGGTATAAGAAGAGGTTTGATTCACATATTTCAAGAAAGGAAAAAGACTATATTCTTAAACGAGTAAAACAAATGTGTACCAAAGCAGGCATCAAAATATGCATTGTGTAGCGGAACCGCAAATGTGTTTTGAATGAAAGAGTATGTGATACGTGGAGCATGGGCAACCGCCTGCTGGTGGCGCGCGACGAGATTTCGGGCCGCGTGGCTCGGTACGACTACGACGAGGTCGACAACCTCATCTCGGCCGAGTACGAACGCGGCGGCGAGGTGGAACGCCTATACCGCGTGTCCGACCGCATGGGCAACCTCTTCGAAACGCGCGAGAGGGACGACCGCCGCTACGATGCCGGTGGCCGGTTGGCCGAAGACCGCGAACATTTCTACCACTACGACTGCGAGGGCAACCTCGTATTCAAGGAGTTCAAGGAAATGGTGTTGCACGGCGGCATTGTCGCCCCTATTAATAAGGAGCGGCTCGAAACCGAACTGGGCATCCGTTTCCGCGCCTTCGGCACGGGCTGGCGTTACGACTGGCAAAGCGACGGCATGCTCGCCCGCGTTGTCCGCCCCGACGGCAAGGAAGTGTCGTTCGCCTACGACGCCCTCGGCCGCCGCATCCGAAAATCTTTTGCAGGAACGACCACGCAGTTCGTTTGGGACGGCAACGTTCCGCTGCACGAGTGGCAGGAAGTTGCAGCTGATGCCGGAAAGGCAGATGTCACCACCTGGCTATTTGAGCAGAACACGTTTATTCCAGCTGCCAAGCTCGCTGCCAACGGCGAGAGCTTCTCCATCGTATCTGATTACCTCGGCACTCCCCTGCAGGCATTTGACAATAACGGCAACAAGGTATGGGAGCAGGAGCTTGACATCTACGGACGACAGCGGAAACGCCCCTCTTCGTTCATACCGTTCAAGTACCAGGGACAATATGCGGATAAGGAGACGGGACTTTATTATAATAGGTTCCGCTACTACGCCCCAAGGACTGGAGCATACATCAGCCAAGACCCGATAGGGTTGGCTGGTAACAATCCTACGTTGTACGGGTATGTGAAAGATGCTAATGATATGTTGGACATCCTAGGATTAGATGTTTACAAACTTGTAGCCTCTTCTGACGGTTGGTATCCTGTCTATGAAAAAGGGAAAAAAGACCCCATTGCTTATACTCGACTTGATAAAGGTAATGTATATAAGATAGGTGAATCTCAAAAATCCTCAAATAGATATTCTTCTACAAGGATGGATGAGGCAAGAATAAATAAGTCTAAGGCTACTTCTGTTATGATTGGAACTGATGGAAAAGCTATACAGGGACAAACGGCCGGATTAAATATGAAGTATATTGATACAGGAGAGGCTAAAAGTGCAGACAGGCTTTTAGAAACAATGAAATTAAAAGAGTATCATAAAGAGCATGGTAAATTACCTGCTGGAAATAAGACTTTCCATTAAAGAATGAAACTATGGCAGTTTTTTTTAAGATATTGTGCGAACAGCATTATCCAGGGACTCAATTAAAGTTAGAGTTACTGAACAGAGTTGTAGACTATTTTATGGATAATCTACAGGATACAATTTGGCAAAATTCTATATCAAACAAATTATGCAAAGAAGGAAGTAACCATAATGCGTTGCTAATTGTTTTGAGATTGTTTTATGAAAGTGAGATTGTAGAGGGGAATTTAAAATCGTATGCTCGGTATATAAAACAGAAAGAAAGACTTGTAATAGATCAAATGTTGATTTTAGATAATTTTTTGAAATTATCTGAGGATGAAATGATCGATAATCTTTGTGATGAGGTATGGTTATATGTAGAATCGTGTTTAAAAAATACATTGGACGTTTTCATGATTTTGATGCTGCAGCATTCATTCCCATGCTGGAAGAACGAATAAAATAGGTTCTTCCGTTAAATGGATAGATATCTCTGATTAGTTATATATAAAAAGCTAGTATTATGTATCTTTGTAGTGACCAAACTTCAAGAACATGAATACCAACATAATGCAAAACGCCTTAGGCGTCTTCCAACAAGATTGTCAGAAACTGCGCTACGAAGATAATAACTTAGTTTTAGAAATCCAAACTCCAAAGGAAAAACTTTGTTGTCCTGTATGTGGAAGTCATAATATCAATCGTAACGGCAGCCATATTCGTCGCTTTGTAAGTGTTCCAATTGGTCTGAGCAAGACCTATCTGGACATGCGTGTACATCGTAT
>NZ_FZNZ01000034.1 GCF_900187995.1 Prevotella jejuni | reverse complement strand
TAATTGGTGTTCAAAAGGGCGTTAGTAAGGGTCTTAAAGAGTATCTTTTGCAAGCCAAAAGGGCGTCTTTTAGAAGCCAAAAGAGCATGTGTTGGGTTTGAGATGTACAAAAATAGTTTACAAACATGATTTAATAAAGGAATAAGCAGGTTATAGATGACAGATTGGCATCACACCTAATTACATTTATCATATAGTTTACCCCCCCCCTTATAAAACAATCTTATTGGCGGTAAGCTTACCATGTATGTATATTAATCTCATTCTATTAACGATCTACGCATTTAACGGAAGAACCTAAATTGTTCTGCCCTATATATTCGGCTTTGAATGATGTGACTTTAAGTTCGATAACATTGTATGGATGTCGTAGGATATCATAAAGGATGACATCGGCATAGAAATCAGAGGCACCAAGCTCAAAATACTTCTGTTAGGCAACAAAAGTAAAGCCAATGTCCTTTTCCAGAAGATATTTAGTGATATGAGAAACTAATTACCACTCTAAGAGAAGAAAAACATCGGTGTTACGTCACATCAAGAGGTAAAACGCCTCTTCTTTTCTTCATATATTACTAATCACAGCACTAATGTCATTCTCCTAATAAAATACAAATAAAATCCTTTGTACCTCTCACAAAGATACATTTATTTTGCAGACAAAAACAAAGACCTAATAAATTATGAACAAAACAACATTTATCTTGATTACTGGTATTACATTGCTCTGCAGCACTACCTTACTCACAACTACCAGTTGTTCTCCTAAGACTCCTGAAGAGATACGGAAAGATAGTATCGAAGCATTCCATGCTACACCTGAGGGTGAGGCAGCTGCTACTGTTGAGAAATATTTTGAAGCATTAAAAACAGAAGGACTTTCTGAAGCTGCATCAAAGTTCTGTACTGGGAAACTGGCAAAACAATTAGAGTCCATGGCAGCACTTCTCAATATGGCGAATGGCGGTAGTGGTTATGATAGGTCAGACATGGGTTTCGAGTCCGTAAAAGCTGCTACACTAACCAACTATCAAGATGTAGCAATGGTTGTACTTAAGAACAAAAAGGGAATCTTCACCGCAATGTTAATCCTACAAGAAGATGGGTGGCGGATTTTCTCGATAGAGCCTAATGATATGACTGGTTTTAAGAATATGATATTTCAAGACAAATTATCTGACAGCTATGACGTCTACCCTACTGACGGAGAAGACCCTGACGGTGGTGCATCTGCTGCTCGACAGTTAGAAGAGGATATGAACCAAGACTTCAACGATACATACGATAATACCGATTCATACTCAGAATAAAAACTTCAAAATATACAGAGACATGACAACAGAAAAACTCATCAAAGCCATAAAAGATTACGAGTGCCATGCACTTCCCATAAGTAAAAATATCTTTACAGGCAATAACATCACAGCTGAACTTATCGAGAAACATTGCAACCGCTATGGCATTACTTGCCAAGAAGAGCAACCGCTACTCATTGTCAATGACTCTATCGTGGGTTCATTTGGTGGATATGGCTGGACGGGGCTGATGATTACCGACAAGACACTCTATTATAAGTGTACAAAGGATTCCTTCCTCAGTGGTTTAATTGCATTCAGTTCAAAAGGTATACTTCCTTTAGATCAAGTGCAGACCATTGCTATCGGAAATCACGATGCCTGCTTCGGCACAGCCTACGTTGGCCATCAACTCGTTATCAACAACAAAATAATGGGCTTACTGCGTATGGGTGGAAGGATTGAGTTTGACGACAAGGCTATCAGCCAACTGAATCATATCTTTAAAGCCGCCAGATAAGCTTGTTCAACTCTGTCTTTCGCTATTAAAAAGTTGAAGAATAAACGTCCTTAGCAAATATGTTATATTTGGCTTTGGCAGTTATACCCTCTCTTAGCAATAAGTTGCTGGCATACTAACATCGTATAATAATGTGTTAGCACTTCAATTGCATTCGTATTAACATTCCGCACCAGTGGTGTTAGGCCTCCGCACCATTGGTGCTGAGCCTTAGCACTACCCATGCGGGACATAAACACGCAAATTGGAGAGAAGAAGAAAGATTCTTCACAATCATTACATTCTACGGAGTAATAGATCAGCAACCAACCTATATGAGAAAGGAAATGTGATAGCTTCCATTAGCTAAAACAGTAAACAAGCTTTCTACTGAACATATTTTACCAAGCAAATATATCGTAATTATATTCTTTAGAGTAGTATTAATATATACTTTTCATTGTGATTTCTTTACTTTATTTCATTATTATTTTGCCATTTCCAATAAATTCCCTACATTTGTGCCATGTTTGGTGGGCACTTTACAAACTACTCACCATTCATTGCACAAAACTTGCAAACGAGGTTATTCGACCCGGTTAAATCTGGAAAATTCAACTAAGGAGTCGTCACTAATCGAGTTTAGGCAGGTTCTGTGCCCCTATCCTATATGGGGGCATGGACTGTCTTTACTTTATTTTGACTCCAAGGTGTTTTCCAGAACCGAACCGGATAAATAAAGATAAAGCGGGCCGTGTCCCCTTTCTTCTTTTATCCTCGTCTAATACAATTATAACTAAAAACAAAAAATCATGGCACTTTTCAGAATTACCGTGAAGATGTCAAAGCACTGTGATGGCATGGTTATAGAACCAGGCATGAGCATCCAGTATGCTTCGATGTTTTCAAACATTCTTTCAAACAATCAAGAAAGAGAGAAAATAAACAGTCTCTTCTTTAACCACTTTGGTGTAGACTTAAAGAAGATGAATGCTTTGACCCCTGCGTATTTAATTGTAGAAAAGATATAATAAGAATACAATACAACTTAAACTATTATGAATAAGATTGAAGACTTACGTTCTATTGCAGAGTCCATAGGACTAACCAGCATAGTTGAAGAGTTAACATTAATAGAATTGCGGTCTAAGCAGGAAAATGCAAACATTATCCTTCCTTTAGTCGGCGAATTTAGCTCGGGTAAAACAACGCTTATCAATGCACTGACTGATAGTAAGGGTTTGGAAAGTGCTACTAAACCTACAACAGCAACAATTTATGAAGTGCATTTTGGCAGTGATTCTTGTCACGCAGAAGTAATCGATGCCAATGGTAACTGTATAGAAGTAGAAAATATAAATGACTTAAAAAACGAAGAATTAGCAGATGCAAAAGTTGTGACAGTATTTGACACATCTACACGCATTCCTGCTTCTACTATAATTGTTGATACCCCTGGACTTTCATCTCCTGATCCTCAACACAAACAAACACTTGTCAATTTTCTACCTAAGGCTGATGGGATATTACTTGTTACCGACATAAACCAGCAGATGACTCGTTCACTGACAGACTTTATCGAGATGATAAAATTATCTCAACGACCAATTTATTTAATACTTACCAAAAGCGACACTAAGTCAGAGGAAGATATCGAGTCTGCAAAACAATACATCAGCAAAAATTGTAAGATTCCTTTAAAGCAAGTAGCTGTTGTATCTGCAACAAAAGACTCACTCGAAGAGTTATACACCTTACTTGATTCTATTCAGGAGGAAAAGAAAGATATTCTGAAACGTGTTGATGATCAACGCCTGAAAAATATATCAAAAATGATGCTCAAGCAGGTTGAAGAACTAATGTCTGCCTCTTTATCCGACGAAAACACTGACGAAGCTATCAGAATGTGTCAGCAAGAACTTGACAGAGTCAAACGACAAATAGAACGTTTAGTTGATTCTGTTGCCGATGATATTGATGAACAGGAACGCACAACCACACGTAAATTTGAAGATATAATATTCGATAAACTTAACACGCTTGTAACAGGAAAAAGTTCAGATTTCGACAATGAAGCAATGACAACTATTAATAATACAGCTTCATTATTAATGAATAGCTACAAAAATGGTATACAAGCTGCTATCTGTGAGAAAGCAAGAAATCAGAATGAAAGTGAAAAAGAAGATGGCATTTCATTAGAATCTCTAAAAAGTATGAACCTCTCAAACATCCAAATGACAGGCTTAACTTATAATATGGATTTGAATGGAATGGGACATGAATATGACCAATGGATAAAGGTGGGTGTAATTGCTGCAGCTGCTGTTGGAACAGTTGCTGCTGTTGCAGCAACTGCAGGAGGAGCAGCCGCAGCAGGTGGAGCATTAGCAAGTGGAAAAGCTATTGATGCTATTGATACAGTTTCTGACGTTGGTAGTATTATTTCTAACCAGAAAGCTGTTAGCAGAATAGAGAAGGCAGTTACATTAGCAACAAAAGTTACTCAAAAATATGAAACTATTGAAAATGGAGCACAAGCTCTATCAGGAAAAGTTGGAAGCGACAAGGGGCTAATAGACAGCATGGTTGGTTTTGTTACAGATAAACTCCTTTCCAAGCCACAACGTGCTCGCGCAGTTCGTAATTATATAGATTCATCTTTATCACCCGATTTCAATAATAGATTAAAGGAGATTTCGCTGGAATTAGTTAATATAGTTAGGGTTTCTTTGAATGAAGAAGCTACTGAAATTATTAACCAGAAAACAAATTCTCTTAATCAATTGAAAGCAGAACGTAAAGAACAAAAAGAACAATTTGAGCAAAGAATAAGTCAATTACGAGAATATAAAACATTATTATTAACTATATAAAACAAATGAAAATGATAGAACTAATTGGTGGAATTGTTATTGGTGGCGTTGCTGGAGTAGCTCTTAAGGACAAAATCGTAGGAAATTCTTCACAGAATGATACTAAGCAAAGAGAGTTAGAAACACTTTATGCTGAAAATGAAAAATTCCGTCAGCGTAACAAAGAGGCTGAACGTCAAGTAGAGGATCTGATGGTAGAATTAGACAGAATTAGAAAAAAGGCAAAAGAGAATGACGAAGAACAAGATGACTTAGAAGACGAACTTGATAAAGCAAAATTAGAGCTAAAGTCACTTCGCCAACAGAATGATGAACTTGCACGTAAAGTAAAAGAATATAAAGATGCATGTGAAGCACAAGCGGCTCAAATTTCTCTTTTGAAAGAAAAAATAGGATAGTATGGATTCAACAATAATCATATACATAATTGTAGATATTATTATAGCAGTTTTCATTTGGCTTTATTGTTCAGGTCAGACATCAAACAGTAAAACCTTGGCTTCTCAACTTTCAGTAGAGAATGAGAGGTTGAAGACCAAATTAGCTGAAACAGAAAAGAAACTTACTAACAGCGTTGACCTTGAGAACGAGTTGGACAAAATTGAGTCAAAATACAAGGCTTTGCTGAAAGAAGCAAATGAACAATGTGCACAGCTTGATGAACAGCTAAAGAATGCTATAGATGGGAAAATAGACAACTCTTTCAAAGAACAGTTAGCTCAAACTGAAAAACTGAAAAAAAAGATTGAAGATCTTGAAGAAGAAATCGAGGAAAATGAAGATGACATCTCTGATTTAAAAAAGAAGCTTCATTTAAAAGATGACGATATTGCTGAACTACAAGACAATCTAAAAACAGAACAAAAAAACACGAATTGTCTTAAAGAGGAACTTTCTTCTCTTAGTCAAACACTTGACGATAAACTTGAAGAACTAAAAATCAAGATGGGATCTTTGGATTTCATTCAGGAGATTCTTTCCGCAAAAGAAATCAGTACAGAAGATACACAGAAGTTATACAAAAGAATTAACACTTTTGAATCTTTTGTAAAAGGATCATATCTTGATTTGAACTCTTACTTATACAATAGTTATGATAATATACCTTGGAAAGAATTTATAGGAAAGCAAGCTATTGCTCCTAAGAAACAATACGTCATAGACAATTGTGACCAATGGACTGCTACTAAGCGTAAAAGCTGGTTAGATGGGAAAAGGACAATAGCATTTGTAGGAGAGTTCTCAGCTGGTAAAACTTCTATCGTCAATAGAATTCTGACTCAAGATAATCCTGATATACCAAAACTTCCTGTTAGTACAAAGGCTACAACCGCTATTCCTACATATATTGCAGGAGGTTCTGTTGTATCCTATAGTTTTATCTCAGGTGACGGAAGGCGTAAAGAAATTCTTGAAGAAACATTTAAAAAAGTTTCAAAAGAAGTTCTTGACCAGATAAAAGGTGTATCTTCGCTTATAAAATACTTTGTAATGACGTATAAAAATCCTAATCTCATTGGATTAAGTATTCTTGATACACCAGGATTCAATTCTAATGACAGCGAAGATCGTGATCGTACCATTGATGTCATTAATGAGTGCGATGCACTTTTTTGGGTATTTGATGTAAATGCTGGAACCGTAAATCGAAGTTCAATCTCTATTATCAAGGAGAAACTTAATAAACCATTATATATTGTCATTAACAAAGTTGACACTAAGTCTGAATCCGAAATTCAAAAAGTTGAAGAACTTATTCAAAAAACCTTGGAAGAAGAAGGACTTAAAATTGAGCAGTTCATTAGATTCTCATCTAAAGCATCAATCGAAGATATTATGACACCTATTCATAATGTCAAAAAGATAGAATCCCGTGAGAATTTTATTTCTGAAATAAAAGAAGACTTAGAACATCTACTCAAAGTATTCAAGGAGAATGTAGATGAACAAAGCAAGTCATTTATAGGAGAGTCTCAAATTGGTGATAACATTATTGATGATTTAATAGAAGATTTCAATTTGCTATACAAGGATTGTGAGGCTGCCAGGCAAATTCCTCGATGGGAGACTCATATCTTCAGTAGCGATCGTTATGAAATGTCCAAAGAAGAATATGACCAATTAATCGAACTTCTTGATATCATTGCTGAAGAGAGGCCTAAAATAATTGCCAACAAAATAGATAATCTTAGAGAAAATGCAGAAAAAGCACAAGAGGTCTATTCTATGCTATGTGATATAGAATCTGCATGGCAGAATATCAACGATTGTTTAGAACAATACAAAAAAATAACAAAAGAACTATAAGATATGGAACACAATTTGTTTGAAGAGTTACAAGCAAAAAAACAGCAACTCATTGCATTCGCAACAAAAGCTGTAAAATATGGATGGATTCCTGCAACAAAAGAAGAAACAACGAACAAAGGGATAATTTCCTTAGAAGAGATAAAAGAAAAAATAGAAAATGACACTCTAACTATTGGTGTCATTGGACAGATGAAATGTGGAAAATCTACCTTCCTAAATTCATTTGTTTTTAAAGATGATGTTCTTCCTGCAGCAACTACACCTATGACTGCTGCACTTTCCGTCATTACGTATGGAGAAAAAGAACATATCGTAGCTGAATTTTATACTGCTGACGAATGGGCTGAACAAAAGATGCAAGCCCTAAGAGAAGAGAGTGAAGCGACTGACACACTTGATGCCTCAAAAATAAAAGCAGCAAAAGAGTTGATTTCTAAAGCTAACAAATTAGGGACATCACTGGATAGTTACCTTGGTAAGACAAAAGAAGATAGTTTTGATCAACTCATAGAATACGTTGGAGCTGAGGGAAAATATGTCTCTATAACAAAGTCTGTCACTATCTATTATCCTAATGAATGCTTAAAGGGAGTTGAGGTCGTTGATACTCCAGGATTCAACGACCCAATCGTTTCTCGCGAAGAACGAACCAAAGCATTTCTTGCAAAAGCAGATGTTGTCATCATGATGCTTTATGCAGGCCGACCATTTGATGCGACCGATAGGGACATTATCTTCAAAAATGTACGCCAATGCGGAATCGGTAAAGTCCTTGTAGGTATTAATAAATACGACATACCTTATTGCAGCGAAACTAATCCTGAGGACGAAAACCAAATTAAGGATTATGTAAAACAGGAAATCAAAAAAGCCTGTCGCGAATGTAATGACAATACACTTGTTGAGATTCTGAATGATGTTGAGCCTATACCACTTTCCGCAGAGATGGCGTTACTCTCTGAATTACCAATGAGCAAGATTACCTCTTCTGATAGCTTTGAATTCGCATGGAAACGTCATTGCTCTAACTTTGGGATTAGTACACAGACTGAGATGTACAGGTGGAGCCACATAGATCAGTTTATCAAAGCTGTACAGAATATGATTGACAATGAGAAAGGAAAAATCCTATTCAAAAAGCCAATAAATGCAATACTTGCAGCAGGAGAAAAAATAAAAACAGATAATGAAGATGCTCTTAGCCTACTCTCAAATAAAATTACTCTCCTTTTAGCCCCTGACTCTGACCTTGAAGAAAGAGAAGAGAAACTATCAAAAGCAAAAAAGAGAATATTAAAGAAAATCGTTTATCTTGAAGAAGACCTTAATGCAGAAATCCGTAATCTTGTTGGAAAAGGTAAAAATGAATTAGAAGACATTGTTGATGCAAGCTGCCGCAGAATGCTCAATATTGTACAAAACGAATGGGGAACTTTTAAGAGCTTTGATAGTATAAGTCCAAAACTTGATACGGAACTACAAGCTTTAAAAACAAGAAAACTTAAACGTGCAACAGAAAATATTTCAAAAGACTGCGAGAATAAAATAAAACGCAGTATTAAAGAATTTTTCTCTGACACAGAAGATATACTTTTGAAATATCTACCTGATTTCAACAACAAAGATTTTATAAAGTCCACTCAAAACAACATAACAATGGATATGGGTAAAAGTGATTTATTTTCTTATGCAAATGATGATGAGGAAGAGATTACTTGGGGTGATGTTATTGGCTCAATATGCAATGGTGCTCTTAATGGAGTCACATTAGGATTATGGGAAAAAACTATAGATTCAATAAGCCATAGTGGAATAAAAAAAGATGTTTCAGACGAAATTAATTCTATTAGTAGGGAATTCGACCCTAAACCATACCTAAATCAGGCTTTCAAGAGCAAAGATAAGATTATCGAGGATGTTCGTAATAGGTTTATTAATGAACTGATTGAGCCACTTCAAGAACAAATAACAAATGTACGCTCAAAAATAAATAACAAAGAACAAGAACTACATAATGCAAAAGAAGAATGCAAAGTCTTAGAAGAGACAAAAAGGGATATAGCAAAGCAAATAGAAGATATTCAAGCATTGCAAACAGAACTTTCGTAAATTATAAAGACTTTGAAACCAAGAATAATTCATCAAAAGAGTACGTCAGTAATCTTCTGTCGTACTCTTTTGTTACAAAAGGGCATAATTAAGTCTTTAAAATTTTTTGTGTAGATGTTTTCAGAAAACGATATTAAATAATATCTATTACACACATAAACAGATTTAATATTGAGAATGAATAAAACAGTAAAAAGCGAAATCAATAAGACTGAGTCTTTACTTCTGACCTATTACGAGAACCCACAATTAATAACATGTGATGAGAAGATGGAAGCACTCATCTTTAATCGTCGAATGCTCCTTAACCAACTATTCAAGCCAACAGATGAAAACTATCAGCTGTTAAAGGAATTCAACGAAATACTTAAAGAAGTAGTAATTAAAAACTATCAACAAAGCAGAGAGTTATATTACAATACAAAGAAAATGTTGGCAGATAGTGGAAATAGCTTGCTGTTTGAGGGTGTAGAGTGTAAAATCTTCTTAGGAAAAGACAGACAATACTCGAAAAATAATCCTTTTCAAGGAGAAGAATCAGAAATGATATGGGAGATTCTCAATGATGAAGGTTATAACGACATCTATTGCAAATATGGTTGCTGTATAAGTTTTGATGGATATCATGGAGAGGAAGACGACAAGAGTGAAATGGAACTCATAGGATTGCAAGATGCGGATGATTGTTGGAATGAAGGATTAGACAGAGAATGGAGTTACGACTTACACCTTCATCAGCATTTCCACAATCTATACGACCATACAAGCTTCAGCATCTTCGATTTCATTTATGTTAGGGACTTCTACACAGAGTTTGAACTAAAATTTAATCAGAATACTTAAACAAGAATAAATGGAAAGAAAAGAGTTATGCATAATCTCCGACTCCGATATCCCATCGGGTTCTGGTGGAATCAACGGTGAAGGATATACATACGGACAATTACGTCATCAACCCATTATCGCAGAGATATTACAACGTATCACCCACCCTATTGCACGTCAAATGGCAGAGGACTGTAATGAACGCAACCGTAAAGATGGATTTACAATGTATAAGGTAGATGGTGAATACTGCTTTGAAGGACTACGAGTAGGGCCGAAAGTGAAAATCCCTTCTAAAGAAGAATTATTGGCTCTATTAGGAAATCAACCTATCAACGCAGCCTCTATCCGTAACATCACATATACGCTTATACGTGAAGAATTAGCACGATTATACGGAACTTCTGTACAAGAAGCCGCAGACATCATTGGCAACCAACTTGACTGCGCTCCTCACGAAGACATCTCTGGCTATATCTTTATGGTACCCAACTGGGCACATAAATGGTTCCGCCACAATGGCTATGTGTCAAGAATGCTAAAGTAGAAAGCTTATTCTACAAAAAAACTCCCGATACATTAAGTACCGGGAGTTCTTTATTATAGAGATAAAATCTATTCAGATTATTCAGCCTTTGCCTCTTCAGCAACGTTCTCAGAAGCCTCTGCAGGTGCATCAGCCTTCTTTGTAGAACGACGGCTACGACGAGTCTTCTTAGCTTCAGCCTTTGGAGTCTTAGCCATATTCTCATCATAGTCAACAAGCTCTATAAATGCAATCTGAGCAGCGTCACCCTGACGAGTTCCGAGCTTGATAACACGTGTGTAACCGCCTGGACGATCAGCTACCTTTACAGAAATCTCCTTGAAGAGTTCAGTAACAGCCTCTTTGTTCTGAAGATAACGGAATACAACACGACGTGAGTTGGTTGTATCGTTCTTAGAACGTGTAATCAGCGGCTCAACATACTTCTTAAGAGCCTTTGCCTTAGCAAGAGTCGTAGTGATTCTTTTGTGCTGAATCAAAGCAACTGCCAAGTTTGAAAGCAACGCAGCGCGGTGGTCAGCAGTACGACCCAAATGGTTGAATTTCTTATTATGTCTCATTTTGTTTTTAACTTGTTGTGGATAAATCCGTCAACTTGTCATTTATATAACTCGTCAACTATTCTTTATCCAATTTATACTTTGTAATGTCGGTTCCAAACGACAGATTCAGACTCTCGAGCAAATCATCAAGCTCAGAAAGCGATTTCTTACCAAAGTTACGGAACTTCAAGAGATCCGTCTTGTTGTACTGTACGAGGTCGCCTAATGTCTCTACATCAGCTGCCTTTAAGCAGTTAAGTGCACGAACACTCAAGTTGAGACTTGCGTCGGTCAACTTGGTCTTCAAGAGCTGGCGCATGTGCAGAACCTCCTCATCAAACTCCTGGTTGCCCTCCTGATCTGGATTCTCAAGAGTAATCTTCTCATCAGAGAACAACATGAAATGATAAATAAGAATCTTTGCAGCCTCTTTCAATGCATCCTTTGGGTGGATGGAACCATCGGTCGTAACTTCAACAACCAATTTGTCATAGTCGGTCTTCTGTTCAACACGATATGGCTCAACGGCATATTTAACGTTACGAATAGGGGTGTAGATGGAATCGATTGGGAGTACGTTTACATCAGTGCAGTATTCACGATTTTCCTCAGCAGGAACATAACCACGTCCCTTGTTGATGGTCAAATCAATCTGCATAGAAGCCTTGGAGTCTAAATGACAAATCACCAAATCAGGGTTTAACACTTCAAATCCAGTCAGATACTTACCGATATCACCTGCTTTGAATTCGGTGGAATTCTCTACGGTGATACTAACTTTCTCATTCTCGAATTCTTCTACTACTTGCTTGAATCGAACTTGCTTGAGATTCAAGATGATGTTGGTAACATCTTCCTTTACACCAGGAACTGAAGAGAACTCGTGCTCAACACCAGCTATACGGATAGTGTTGATTGCGAAGCCTTCCAGCGATGAAAGGAGGATGCGACGAAGAGCGTTACCAATGGTAACACCGAAGCCAGGCTCAAGTGGACGGAATTCGAACTTGCCGAAATGGTCATTGGCCTCCAGCATCACTACTTTATCAGGTTTTTGAAATGCTAATATCGCCATTAATTTAATGAATTTTATTGTTTAGAGTACAACTCAACGATTAACTGCTCCTTAATATTCTCAGGG
This sequence comes from Prevotella jejuni, assembly GCF_900187995.1. Classification (GTDB taxonomy): domain Bacteria; phylum Bacteroidota; class Bacteroidia; order Bacteroidales; family Bacteroidaceae; genus Prevotella; species Prevotella jejuni. The sequence goes on along the minus strand of NZ_FZNZ01000034.1, from coordinate 24,328 downwards.
ATGTCAGCACGGTCTGGACGATGGAGGAACTTACCGCACTTAGCGTTATCATCCCACTCAAGCCAAGGATACTTGCTGTGGTTGAAGCCTGCCAAAGCAGCCTCGATAACCTCAAGTGACTTAGCCTTCTCACGAACACCAACAACGTCACCAGCCTTTACCTGATATGAAGCAATATTTACGACATTACCGTTAACAACAATATGTTTGTGGCTAACGAGCTGACGAGCAGCTGCACGAGTAGGAGCGATACCGAGACGGAACACTACATTATCCAGACGGCTCTCAAGACTCTGAAGAAGAACCTCACCAGTAATACCATCTGCCTTAGCAGCCTTGTCGAACAGATTACGGAACTGACGCTCCAAAACGCCATAAGTGTATTTAGCCTTCTGCTTCTCTGCAAGCTGAGCACCATACTCAGAAACTTTGCGACGACGGTTATTACCGTGCTGTCCTGGAGGGAAATTTCTCTTAGCTAATACCTTATCTGCGCCGAAAATTGGTTCACCGAAACGGCGTGCGATTCGTGATTTTGGACCTATGTATCTTGCCATAATTAATATGAATTCTTTTAATTGTTATAAGATGTGATTATACACGACGACGCTTTGGAGGACGGCAGCCGTTGTGTGGCAATGGAGTAACGTCAACGATTTCAGTTACCTGAATACCTGCTGCGTTCACCGCACGGATTGCGCTCTCACGACCGTTACCTGGACCCTTAACGAATGCCTTAACCTTACGAAGACCGAGATCGAAAGCTACCTTAGAGCAATCCTCTGCTGCCATCTGAGCAGCGTAAGGAGTATTCTTCTTTGATCCACGGAATCCCATCTTACCAGCCGAAGACCAAGAGATAACCTGACCCTCGTTGTTAGCCAAAGATACAATAATGTTATTGAATGAGCTGTGCACGTGGAGCTGTCCAAGTGCGTCAACTCTTACATTTCTTTTCTTAGATGTTGCTGATTTCTTTGCCATAATTAATTTCCTCCTTAGAATTACTTAGTAGCCTTCTTCTTATTAGCAACAGTCTTCTTCTTTCCCTTACGGGTACGAGCATTGTTCTTAGTACTCTGACCGCGAACAGGAAGACCATTACGATGTCTAACACCACGATAGCAACCTATATCCATGAGGCGCTTGATGTTCATCTGGATCTCAGAACGGAGATCACCTTCAACTTTGAATTCAGCACCGATAATTTCACGGATCTTGGCTGCCTGGTCATCAGACCACTCGCTGACCTTCAGGTCACGGCTAATACCAGCCTTATCCAATATCTTTGCTGAACTACTTCGACCGATACCATAGATATAGGTCAATGCGATTTCGCCACGCTTATTCTGGGGCAAATCTACTCCAACAATTCTTATTGCCATTGTTTGATAATTAAATAAATAAATGTCATTTAACGCTAAAAAGCACGCAAAGGTAAGCATTAATTACGAGAAAACTTACTTTTTACGCTTTTTTAACTTAACCCTGACGCATTTTGAACTTAGGGTTCTTCTTGTTAATAACGAACAGGCGACCCTTACGACGAACGATCTTGCAGTCAGCTGTACGCTTCTTTAATGATGCTCTTGTCTTCATATCTCTATGTTGTTTATTTGTATCTGAAAACGATTCGACCCTTAGTCAGGTCGTATGGACTCATCTCAACCTTCACTTTATCACCAGGAAGAATCTTGATGTAGTGCATTCTCATCTTACCGGAAATATGAGCGGTGATATCAACACCATTCTCTAATTCCACTCGAAACATCGCATTTGATAGTGCTTCGAGAATTGTTCCGTCCTGCTCTATTGCAGTTTGCTTTGCCATATACTAATTAAAAATTTTGTCCTTCTAAATGTTCTACTTCTTCAAAAGAAGATAAAATATCAGCCTTACCAGCTCTAATAGCAATGGTATGCTCAAAGTGTGCTGCTGGACGACGGTCACGTGTAACAATACTCCATCGGTCTGGTAATATACCAATTTCTCGACTACCCAAAGTAACCATCGGCTCTATTGCTATACACATTCCTGCCTTCAGTAATACTCCACTCCCTCGCTTTCCATAATTAGGAATTGCTGGGTCCTCATGCATCTCACGTCCAATACCATGACCTGTTAGTTCACGAACAATACCATAGCCTTGTGCCTGACAATAGTCTTGAATAACTTGACCAATATCACCGACGTGATGCCCAGCCTGTGCCACCTCAATACCCTTATAGAGAGACTCCTTAGTCGTACGAAGTAGCTTCATCACATCTTCACCTACTTCTCCAACACAGAAAGTATAACAACTATCTCCATTGAACCCATTAAGTAAAGTTCCACAATCAATAGAAATTATATCACCATCCTTCAGCACAACATCTTCACTTGGTATTCCATGTACGACTACATCATTAATAGACGCACATATACTACCAGGAAAAGGAGGGCCATAGGAACTGGGAAAGCCTTTAAATGTAGGTATGGCACCATTGTCACGAATAAACTCTTCAGCTATTTTATCTAACTGGAGAGTTGTGACACCTGGCTTAACATGACGACCAACCTCTGCCAGAGTTCTACCTACCAGCAGGTTGGCCTCACGCATGAGTTCTATTTCATCTTCAGTCTTTAGAAATATATTCATTCCCTAAGATAAAGATCTAATAAGCTGCAACACCAGCATTGCTACGTGTATGTCCTGAATTGAGAAGTCCATCATAGTGGCGCATCATTAAATGAGATTCAATCTGTTGAAGTGTGTCGATAACAACACCAACAAGAATCAACAATGAAGTTCCACCAAAGAACTGACCAAAGGCATCAGCAACATTTAAATATCCTGCCAATGCAGGCATAATAGCAATGAAAGCGATAAACAAAGCACCTGGTCCCGTAAGACGAGACATTACTGTATCAATATAATCTGCTGTATCCTTTCCAGGTTTAACGCCAGGAATAAAACCGTTATTGCGCTTCATATCCTCAGCCATCTGAGTTGGATTAAGTGTAATCGCAGTATAGAAATAAGTAAACACTATGATAAGGAACACATAAATACAGTTATACGCCAGACTCTTTGTATTCATCAAAGACTGGAGAACAGAACTGGTATTATCAGATGAATACTGTACAATTGCCAATGGTATAAACATCAAAGCCTGCGCAAAGATAATAGGCATAACATTAGCAGCAAACAGTTTCAAAGGGATATACTGACGAGCTCCACCATATTGTTTATTTCCAACGACGCGCTTAGCATACTGCACAGGAATCTTTCGAGTACCTTGTACAAGGAGTAAAGCCGCACATACAACAGCATAAAGGACAATAATCTCTATGATAAGCATCACAATACCACCACCGATAGCCGCAGAAACGCGATTACTAAACTCCTGAATAAGAGCCTGAGGCAAACGTGCGATGATACCAATCATAATAATCAAAGAGATACCATTACCAACTCCTTTATCCGTGATACGCTCACCGAGCCAAAGAATGAACATAGAACCTGCAGCAAGAATAATTGTCGCAGGAATCATAAATGTAGTCCAATCGATGCCTGAAGCCAGAGCACCACCAGCCTGCACTTTTAAGTTCAACAAGTAAGACGGTGCCTGAAACAGTAGGATTACTACTGTCAGGACACGCGTATACCAGTTTATCTTCTTATGGCCACTTTCGCCTTCACGCTGCATCTTTTGGAAATAAGGTACAGCGACAGCGAGAATCTGTAAAACGATAGAAGCTGAGATGTAAGGCATGATTCCCAATGCGAAGATTGACGCATGAGAAAATGCACCACCGGAGAACATGTCCAAAAGTGACATAAGACCGCCCTTGGTCTGTGCCTGCAACTTTTCCAATAGGGTAGGATTAATGCCAGGTAGCACCACAAACGACCCGAAACGGTAAATAGCTGTGAACAGAATAGTTATGAGAAGTCGCTGACGCAAATCCTCAATTTTCCAACAGTTCTTCAGTGTCTCAATAAACTTTTTCATTAACTTAGATTATAGTTGTGTTACCACCTACTGCCTTAATAGCTTCTTCGGCAGTCTTAGAGAAAGCATTTGCTGAAACTTCCAACTTAGCCTTCAACTCACCATTACCAAGAATCTTAACAAGTTCCTTACAATTGGTGAGACCAGCAGCCTTAAGCTCCTCTACACCAATCTTAGTAAGATTGTTCTTCTCAGCAAGAGCCTGAAGAGTTGAAAGATTTACAGCGAAATATTCCTTGTGGTTGATGTTCTTGAAACCAGCCTTCGGTACACGACGCTGGAGAGGCATCTGACCACCCTCAAAGCCAATCTTCTTCTTATAACCAGAACGTGACTTTGCACCCTTGTGACCACGAGTAGAAGTACCACCGAGCCCAGAACCTGGACCACGACCAATACGACGACGTGAATGTGTAGAGCCAACAGCTGGTTTCAAATTATTTAATTTCATAATTACTGTTTTCTTTAAAAGATTACTTAATCAATTACTGATACCAGGTGATGAACCTTACGAATCATACCACGGCAGCTTGGAGTATCCTCAACCTCTATAACCTGAGAAATCTTGCGAAGACCCAATGCACGTAAAGTCTCTTTCTGGTCTTTAGGAGCACCAATCTGGCTCTTAATCTGCTTAATCTTAATTTTTGCCATAATTAAATACCTCCTAAAATTAACCGTTAAATACTTTATCCATACTGATACCACGCTCACCTGCGATTGTATATGCATCACGCATATCAGCGAGGGCAGCAATAGTAGCCTTCACAAGGTTATGAGGGTTAGAAGAACCCTTTGACTTTGCAATCACATCAGTAACACCTGCACTCTCAAGAACAGCACGCATAGCACCACCAGCCTTAAGACCAGTACCTGCTGCAGCAGGCTTAAGGAGAACATGAGCACCACTGAAACGAGCCTCTGCTTCATGAGGAACAGTACCCTTCAAAACTGGAACCTTAACAAGGTTCTTCTTTGCTGAATCTGTACCCTTCTGGATAGCAGCAGTAACCTCACCAGCCTTACCAAGACCCCAACCAATAACGCCCTTACCGTCACCTACAACGACGATAGCTGCGAATGTGAAAGTACGACCACCCTTTGTAACCTTAGTTACACGGTTGATAGCAACCAAGCGATCTTTCAGTTCTACATCACTATTTACTTTTACTCTATTCATTGCCATAATCGTTTAGAATTTAAGTCCTCCCTCACGTGCTGCATCAGCCAAAGCCTGTACACGTCCGTGATAGAGATAACCGTTACGGTCAAAAACAACCTGCTCTACACCAGCAGCCTTCGCATGTTCTGCTACAAGTGCACCCACCTTCTTAGCCTGCTCTATCTTAGCCATCTTCTCAAGACCAAGTGAAGAAGCTGAAGCGAGGGTTGTTCCGGTCAAATCGTTAATAACCTGTGCATAAATCTGCTTATTACTGCGGAAAACGCTCAAGCGTGGGCGCTCTGCAGTACCGTTCACACTCTTACGAATGCGGAACTTTATCTTAATTCTTCTTTGTTCTTTCTTTGTTGTCATAATCGTAATGATGTATTAAAGTTACTTAGCTGCAGCTGTCTTACCAGACTTTCTGCGAATAACCTCACCCTGGAACAGGACACCCTTACCCTTGTAAGGTTCAGGCTTACGGAAAGAACGAATCTTTGCACAGATGAGACCAAGCAGCTGCTTGTCAGCTGATTCAAGAGTGATGATTGGATTCTGATTACGCTCACTCTTTGTCTCAACCTTAACTTCTGAAGGAAGCTGAATAAAGATTGGGTGAGTATAACCAAGTGAGAACTCCACCAAGTTACCCTGGTTAGAAACACGATAACCTACACCAACGAGCTCCAATGTCTTCTTATAACCTTCGCTTACACCAACAACCATATTGTTAACAAGTGAACGATAAAGACCATGAAAAGCTTGCTTCTGCTTGTAGTTTACTGGACTATTCTCATCAATTTCGAATGTTACCTGACCATCCTCGATGATAGTCTTGATAGAGGAATCAACCTTCTGAGAAAGTTCACCTTTAGGACCCTTTACCGTAACAACACCACCATTGAGAGATACTGTAACACCAGCAGGAACACTAATTGGCAATTTTCCTATTCTTGACATATTCAATCCTCCAATTAATAAACGTAGCAAAGAACCTCACCACCAATCTTCTCAGCAGCAGCTTCCTTGTCTGTCATTACACCTTTAGACGTGGAAAGAATTGCAATTCCAAGTCCGTTAATTACTCTCGGCATGTCTTTGTAACCAGTATACTGGCGAAGACCTGGGGTAGAAACACGCTTCAATTTCTTGATAGCGCTCTGCTTTGTTACAGGGTCGTATTTCAATGCGACCTTGATTGAGCCTTGGGGACCATCCTCGATGAACTTGTAGTTCAAGATGTAACCCTTCTCGAAGAGAATCTTTGTAATAGACTTCTTCAAGTTAGACGCAGGAACCTCAACAACACGGTGATGAGCCATGATTGCGTTTCTGAGTCTTGTCAGATAATCTGCTATTGGATCTGTCATAAAATATAAATGTTTAATTAATCGGGACTACCCCGACAATATTAAAAAATCGCTTAAAAGCGGATAATGAGCTGCAAAGATACAAAATCTTTTTCACAATTCACTATCCGCGTCGATATATTTGTTTACCAGCTTGCCTTCTTTACACCTGGAATGAGTCCCTGAGATGCCATCTCACGGAACTGAATACGAGAGAGACCAAACTGACGAATGTATCCCTTTGGACGTCCAGTAATCTTACAACGATTATGTAGACGAATAGGATTAGCATTCTTTGGAATAGACTGCAACTTACGAGCAGCCTCATAAGCCTCTTCAGGATCATTTGAAGTAGCGATAATCTTTTTCAGAGCTGCGCGTTTCTCAGCATAACGAGCTACAAGCTTTGCACGCTTTACCTCGCGAGCTTTCATTGATTCTTTTGCCATATCAATTAATCGTTTTTAGCATTCTTGAATGGAAGTCCGAAGCCCTTCAGCAAAGCATATCCTTCTTCATCAGTCTTAGCAGATGTTACGAAGGTGATGTTCATACCCTGGATACGGTCAACCTGATCGATATTAATCTCTGGGAAAATAATCTGCTCGGTAATACCGAGAGTATAATTTCCACGACCATCGAACTTGCTCTCGATACCCTTGAAGTCACGAATACGTGGCAAAGATACGCGAACGAGCTTCTCGAGGAACTCATACATACGCTCACGACGCAGAGTTACCATTACGCCGATAGGCATCTTCTTACGCAGTTTGAAGTTTGCAATATCCTTCTTTGAATAAGTTGCAACAGCCTTCTGACCTGTAATAGAAGAAATCTCGTTAACAGCAACTTCAATAAGTTTCTTATCCTGAGTTGCATCACCAAGACCCTGATTGATAACAATCTTCTTCAAAACAGGCACCTGCATAGCTGAAGAATAGTTGAACTGCTTCTGCAAAGCAGGAACAATCTGCTCCTTATACTGTTTCTTTAACTGAGCTGTATTCATTACTTAATTTCCTCCCCTGACTTTTTAGCGATACGCTTAACAGTCTTGCCTTCACGTTCAATCTTGATACGTGTAGCCTTACCGCTCTTCGGATCGATGAGACTTAAATTTGAGATATGAATTGCAGCCTCCTGCTTAATGATACCACCCTGTGGGTTAGCAGCAGAAGGTTTTGTGCTTTTAGAGACCATATTCAAGCCCTCTACAATAGCACGTTCCTTATCTGCGATGACCTTAAGCACCTTTCCAGTCTTGCCCTTATCTGCACCAGCAAGAACAATGACCTGATCGTCTTTCTTTATATGGAATTTTGCCATTTTATTATTCTATTTAATAATTAAAGAACCTCAGGTGCCAAAGAAACGACCTTCATGTTCACTGCACGCAGCTCACGAGCAACAGGACCGAAGATACGGCTACCACGAATTTCACCTGCGTTGTTCAGTAATACACATGCATTATCATCGAAGCGGATGTATGAACCATCAGCACGACGAATCTCCTTCTTTGTGCGAACGATCAAAGCCTTTGATACTGCACCCTTTTTCAATTCACTTGATGGGATGACGTTTTGTACAGCAACTACGATAACGTCACCAACACTTGCGTAACGACGGCCAGTACCACCGAGTACACGAATGCACTTAGCTTCACGAGCACCGCTGTTATCACATACTGTAAGTTTTGATTCTGTCTGTATCATAATTACTTAGCTTTTTCTACGATTTGAACTAATCTCCATCTCTTTGTCTTAGAAAGAGGACGAGTCTCCATAATGAGTACTGTATCACCTACATTTGCCTCATTATTCTCGTCATGAGCATGGTACTTCTTTGTCTTCTGGACAAACTTACCATAAATAGGGTGCTTCTCTTTGAACTTAGCTGCAATAACGATGGTTTTATCCATTTTGTTGCTGATAACGACACCCTGTCTTACTTTTCTTAAATTTCTTGTTTCCATCTGGACCATTGTTATTTATTAAGTTCTCTCTGAGAAAGTTCTGTTTTCATACGTGCAATATCACGACGAGCGGCCTTAATCTGAGATGGATTCTCAAGTGGAGTAATCTGATGATTCAGCTTCATTTTTGCAAGAGCTGTCTCAGCATTCTCAATCTTCTCAACCAAATCCTTGGTCTCGAGTTCTTTTACTTCTTTAATCTTCATCTTTCTTAAGCGTTTTTATCGAAATCACGTCTAACAATAAACTTTGTCTTAACAGGCAGCTTCTGTGCAGCGAGACGAAGTGCCTCCTTTGCAATATCAAAGCTTACGCCCTCTACTTCAAAGAGAACACGACCTGGAGTAACTGGTGCAACCCATCCTGCTGGATCACCCTTACCTTTACCCATACGAACATCGGCAGGCTTACGAGTGATTGGTTTATCAGGGAAGATGCGGATCCAGACCTGGCCCTGACGGTTCATATAGCGGTTTACTGCTATACGAGCGGCCTCAATCTGACGGCTGTCGATCCACTTAGCCTCAAGTGTCTTGATGCCGAATGAGCCGAAAGCCAGCTGTGTACCTCTGTGGGCGTTGCCTTTGTTGCCACGTCCGTCTTGAGGTCTTCTATATTTTACTCTTTTTGGCTGTAACATGATAGCTTCTTCTTTTAACGGTTATTGTTTCTTCTACGATTACCTCTTCCAGAACGGCCACCATTGTTAGAACGGCCATTGCTCTTCTCTTGAGTAAAGTTAGGTGTAAGATCTACCTTGTTGTAAACTTCACCACGGCAAATCCATACCTTGATACCCAACAGACCTACCTTAGTAAGGGCTTCTGTCTGACAATAATCGATGTCTGCACGGAATGTATGTAGAGGAGTACGTCCCTCTTTGAACATTTCCTTACGAGCCATTTCGGCACCGTTCAGACGACCTGTAATTTGAACTTTGATACCTTCAGCACCAGCACGCATAGTGTTAGCAACTGCCATCTTGATAGCACGACGGTAAGCTATCTTACCCTCTACCTGGCGAGCGATATTGTTACCAACGATGTTTGCATCAAGTTCAGGTTTCTTAACCTCGAAGATATTAATCTGAATCTCCTTCTTGAAAAGATTCTTCAACTCTTCCTTAAGCTTATCAACATCCTGACCACCTTTACCGATAACGATACCCGGACGAGCGGTGCAAATAGTAATGGTGACGAGCTTCAATGTGCGCTCAATGACAATACGGGAAACGCTTGCTTTTTCCAAACGCTTGTTCAGGTAAGTACGAATCTTACGATCTTCTACGAGATTATCCCCGAAATTCTTGCCACCAAACCAATTTGACTCCCAACCGCGGATGATACCAAGACGGTTGCTAATTGGATTAACTTTCTGTCCCATTCTACTATTTATTTATCATCATTATTAGCGTCATTCTTTGAATCAACGAAAAGAGTGACGTGGTTAGAACGTTTGCGGATTCTGTAGCCACGGCCCTGTGGTGCAGGACGCATGCGCTTCATTGTAACACCTTCATCTACGAAGATCTTAGAGATAAAAAGTTCACCGTCTTCAGCCTTGCGGTCATTCTTTGTCTCCCAGTTGTTAATAGCAGAACGCAGAAGTTTCTCAACATTCTGGGCAGCTGCCTTCTTGGAGAATCTCAGTACGCCAAGGGCACGATTGACTTCCATACCACGAACCATGTCTACAACATAGCGCATCTTACGTGGAGAAGAAGGACAGTCCTTGAGCTTTGCAAAATACTGGCTTCTCAAAGCTTCTTTACGAGCTTCAGCCTTTATATGTTTTCTTGCTCCCATTATATTTTTCTATTTTCTAAATGGATTATGACCTGCTTACCTCTTATTATTACCAGAGTGACCACCAAAACGGCGTGTAGGACTGAACTCACCGAGCTTATGACCTACCATGTTCTCAGTAATGTAAACAGGGATAAATTTATTTCCGTTATGAACTGCAACAGTGTGACCCACAAAATCAGGGGAAATCATTGATGCTCTGGCCCATGTCTTTACTACATTCTGCTTACCACTCTCATTCATAGCAAGAATCTTCTTCTCGAGTGATACGTTGATGTATGGACCTTTTTTTAATGAACGACTCATAATTTACTCTTAATTACTTTGATTACTTCTTGTTAGCTCTCTCAATAATGTACTTGTTTGAAAGCTTCTTAGGTGCACGAGTCTTAAGACCCTTAGCGTACAAGCCCTTACGTGAACGTGGGTGACCACCAGACTGGCGACCTTCACCACCACCCATTGGGTGATCAACAGGGTTCATAACAACACCACGGTTGTGAGGACGACGACCCAACCAACGAGAGCGACCAGCCTTACCAGACTGCTCAAGTGCATGATCAGAGTTACCCACACTACCTACAGTTGCCTTACAAGCTGACAAAATCTGGCGAGTTTCACCAGAAGGAAGCTTGATAACACAATAACTGCCTTCACGAGAAGTAAGCTGAGCAAAATTACCAGCCGAACGAACGAGCAATGCACCCTGACCTGGACGTAACTCAATGTTATGAATTACAGTACCAACAGGAATGTTAGCCAAAGGAAGAGCGTTACCAACCTCAGGTGCTGCCTCAGCACCTGACATCAGTGTTGCACCAACCTGCAGTCCGTTAGGAGCAATAATGTAACGTTTTTCACCATCAGCATAGTATAACAGCGCAATACGAGCTGATCTGTTTGGATCATACTCGATTGTTTTCACTACAGCTGGAACACCATCTTTCTCTCGCTTGAAGTCGATAAGACGATACTTCTTCTTGTGACCACCGCCCATATAGCGGACAGTCATCTTACCGGTGTTGTTTCGACCACCGGTAGAACGTTTACCGTAAACGAGAGACTTCTCTGGCACGGATGCAGTAATATCCTCGAACGTGCCAATAACCTTGTGTCTTTGTCCCGGTGTAACCGGGTTTAATTTACGTACTGCCATTTTTTATTTAAATATTGCTATAAAAATCGATTGAATCGCCATTCTTCAAAGTGACGATAGCCTTCTTGAATGCGTTCTTCTGTCCTTTCACAAGACCTGCCTTGGTATAACGTGCTTGACGCTTACCTGCGTAACGAACGGTATTCACATCTACTACTGTAACGTTGTATAAAGCCTCAACTTCTTTCTTAATCTCAAGCTTGTTGGCCTCAGGCTTAACAATAAAACCATACTTTGGCTGCGCCAAAATAGTTCTCTTCTCACCCTTGTGCTTTACAACCTTATCCTCAGAAGACTTGTCTGTCAACTTGGTCATCTTTTCAGTGACCACTGGTTTAATGATAAATCCCATAATTATTCTTGTCTCCTAATTATTACTTGGTTAAGATTTCGTCAATAACCTTCAGAGAGTTTTCTGTGATAACTACTACATCAGCATTCAAAACTTTGTATGAATTTACCTGTGAAGCAGTCATAACCTCAGCCTTCTGCAGATTACGAGCTGACAAATATACGTTTTTCTCTACTTCTGGCAAAACAAGAAGGACTTTCTTGCTATCAACTTTAAGATTTTTTGCAATGTTTACGAAATCTTTAGTCTTTGGAGCGTCAAGATTGAAATCTTCTACTACAACAATAGCATTGTCCTGTGCCTTATAAGCCAATGCAGACTTACGAGCAAGAACCTTTACCTTCTTATTCAGCTTGAAGCTGTAATCGCGTGGCTTAGGACCGAATACACGACCACCACCTACGAGGACTGGAGAATTGATATCACCACGACGAGCACCGCCGCCGCCCTTCTGACGACCCAACTTACGAGTAGAACCAGCGTGCTCACTTCTTTCCTTTGACTTAGCTGTACCCTGACGCTGATCAGCGAGATACTGCTTAACTGCGAGATAGAGGACGTGATCGTTAGGCTCAATTCCGAAGATATTCTCGTTAAGAGTTACCTTACGGCCGGTCTCCTGACCTTTGATATCTAATACGTTAATATCCATTACTTCTTAATTATTACGGTTGAACCATTACATCCAGCAACACTACCCTTAACAAGGATTAGATTGTGCTCTGGAATAACCTTTAACACCTGAAGGTTCTGAGTTGTTACTCTGTCGCCTCCCATCTGGCCGCCCATGCGCATGCCCTTGAAGACCTTAGCTGGGTAAGAACAAGCACCAATAGAACCCGGCTTACGTGCGCGGTCATCCTGACCGTGAGTAGACTGACCTACACCACCGAATCCGTGACGCTTAACAACACCCTGGAAACCTTTACCCTTAGATGTACCTACAACGTCCACGAACTTAGCATTGTTGAACAATTCAACAGTAATAGTGTCACCGAGGTTATATTCCTCGTCAAACTTGAACTCGGCCAAGTGCTTCTTTGGTGTTGTGCCGGCTTTCTTAAAGTGTCCCTGCTGTGGCTTAGAAGTTCTCTTCTCCTTAGCCTCGCCGAAACCTAACTGAACAGCCTTGTAACCATCCTTTTCTACAGTTTTAACCTGGGTTACAACACAAGGACCAGCTTCGATAACAGTGCACGGAACATTCTTACCGTCGGCACTGAAAACGGATGTCATTCCGATTTTCTTTCCTAATAATCCTGGCATTTCAATTAATGATTTTAAAATGAATGTAAATGCTTTTTTGTATTAATTTGTTTCTTATTGTCAACAGATGACTACACCTTGATTTCAACCTCAACACCTGAAGGCAACTCAAGCTTCATCAAAGCGTCAACAGTCTTTGCTGTAGAGCTATAAATATCAATGAGACGCTTGAAATCTGAGAGCTGGAACTGCTCACGTGACTTCTTGTTAACGAATGTAGAGCGATTTACAGTGTAAATACGCTTGTGTGTTGGCAATGGAATAGGACCGCTAACAATAGCACCTGTTGCCTTTACAGCCTTCACAATCTTCTCTGCTGACTTGTCAACCAACTGGTGGTCGTAAGACTTCAGCTTAATACGAATCTTCTGACTCATGTGTAATTTATTATTTATTATTAATATACATAAAGGTTGCTCCCTCATAAGAGTCATTCGCTATGAGAGAGCATTTCCTTATATTCTTTACTTAACGAGGTCTGAATTACCCTTCAACTCATCAAGAATCTCCTTTGCAAGAGAACTTGATACTGGTGAGTGGTGATCATACTCCATAGAAGAAGTAGCACGACCAGAGGTAATTGTACGGAGAGCAGTTACGTAACCGAACATCTCTGCCAATGGAACCATAGCCTTAACGATACGAGCACCGCTACGAGCTTCTTCCATACCCTGTACGAGACCACGACGCTTGTTCAAGTCACCGATAACATCACCCATGTTCTCCTCTGGAGTAACAACCTCTACCTTCATGATAGGCTCCATAAGAACAGGACCAGCCTTAGGACAAAGAACCTTGAATGCTTGATGAGCAACGAGTTCGAATGACAACTGATCAGAGTCAACTGGGTGGAAAGAACCATCAGTCAAAGTAACCTTAAGACCTGTCAATGGGAAACCACCGAGTACACCACTATTGAGACAGTCTTTGAAACCCTTCTCTACAGATGGAATAAACTCCTTAGGTACGTTACCACCCTTAACGACATTGATAAACTGCAAGTCGCCCTCTTCGTAATCCTCATCTTTTGGCTCGATTGTTACGTCGATGCAAGCAAACTTACCACGACCACCAGACTGCTTCTTATAAGTCTCACGGCTCTGTGCAGCCTTTGTGATAGCCTCTTTATAGTTAACCTGTGGCTTACCCTGATTACACTCTACCTTGAACTCACGCTTCAAACGGTCGATGATAATATCAAGGTGAAGCTCACCCATACCAGAGATAATAGTCTGACCACTCTGCTCGTCAGTACGAACGGTGAATGTTGGATCCTCCTCTGCAAGCTTAGCAAGACCATTATCGAGCTTAGCAACGTCTGCCTGGCTCTTTGGCTCAACTGCAATAGAGATTACAGTATCAGGGAATGTGATAGACTCAAGGATGATTGGTGCATTCTCATCACAGAGGGTATCACCAGTACGAATATCCTTGAAACCTACACCAGCACCGATATCACCTGCGTCGATTGACTCCATAGGGATTTCCTTATTAGAGTTCATCTGGAACAGACGGCTGATACGCTCCTTCTTACCAGAACGTGTATTGAAAACATAAGATCCAGCAGAAACCTTACCTGAGTAGACACGGAAGAACACCAAACGGCCCATGAAAGGATCGGTAGCAATCTTAAATGCCAAAGCTGCAGTAGGCTCATTCTCACTTGGCTTACGAGACTCTTCTTCTTCTGTGTCTGGATTAACACCTACAATAGCTGGTGTATCCAATGGTGAAGGCAAGAAAGCACAAACGTAGTCGAGAAGTGGCTGTACACCCTTGTTCTTGTAAGAAGAACCGAGGAGCATTGGGCAGCATTCCATTGAGATACAACCCTTACGAATAGCTGCAATAAGTTTATCCTCTGGAATATCCTGACCTTCAAGATACATCTCCATCAACTCATCATCGTAGTTAGCTGCACCCTCGAGCAACTTCTCACGCCACTCTGCAGCCTCATCAGCGAGATCAGCTGGAATTTCTTCGATGTCGTATTCAGCACCCATAGTCTCATCGTGCCACAAGATAGCCTTCATCTTGATGAGATCTATAACACCCTTAAAATTCTCCTCAGCACCGATAGGAATCTGAATTGCGATTGGGTTAGCACCAAGAATATCCTTCATCTGCTGTACTGTCTCGTAGAAATCAGCACCAGAGCGGTCCATCTTGTTTACATAACCAATACGTGGAACATTGTACTT
Organism: Prevotella jejuni; assembly: GCF_900187995.1. Taxonomy (GTDB): domain Bacteria; phylum Bacteroidota; class Bacteroidia; order Bacteroidales; family Bacteroidaceae; genus Prevotella; species Prevotella jejuni. Next base: position 9,066 of record NZ_FZNZ01000034.1, on the reverse strand, counting down.
ATCAGCCTGGCGCCATACAGTCTCTGACTGTGGCTGTACACCATCAGCTGCAGAATAAGTAGCAACTGCACCATCAAGAACACGAAGTGAACGTTCTACCTCAGCAGTAAAGTCAACGTGTCCCGGAGTATCAATCAAGTTAATCTTATAAGACTTGCCAAGGTAGTTCCAGTTACATGTTGTTGCAGCTGATGTGATAGTGATACCACGCTCCTGCTCCTGTGCCATCCAGTCCATGGTAGCAGCACCATCATGCACCTCACCAATCTTGTGAGTCTTACCTGTATAAAAAAGAATACGTTCAGATGTTGTCGTCTTACCGGCATCGATGTGTGCCATAATACCGATATTACGAGTCAAATGTAAATCGTGATTTGCCATTTCCTTTTACCTTATTATAATAACTTGATTAGAATCTGAAGTGAGCAAATGCACGGTTAGCCTCAGCCATGCGGTGCATATCTTCCTTACGCTTGTAAGCACCACCCTGGTTATTGAAAGCATCCATAATCTCTGATGCGAGCTTGTCAGCCATGCTCTTACCACCACGCTTACGTGCGAAAGCAATCATATTCTTCATAGACACACTTTCCTTACGATCAGGACGAATCTCTGTTGGTACCTGGAAAGTAGCACCACCGATACGACGGCTCTTCACCTCTACCTGTGGAGTGATGTTGTCAAGAGCCTGCTTCCACACCTCAAGTGGAGACTTCTCTTCATCCTTCATCTTACCACCTACGATATCGAGGGCTGCATAGAAGATTTCGTATGAGGTATTCTTCTTACCATCATACATCAAATGATTTACGAACTTTGATACCTTCTGATCGTTGAACTTTGGATCTGGAAGGATTACACGCTTCTTTGGTTTTGCTTTTCTCATTTTTTATTTTAAACTTTAATTCTGCGGAGGCTGTCGTCTTTCGTTCTTCAACACCCTCTCTTGGGTATTTACTCAACCTTTGTGATTACAAATCTCCAGCAAAACTGTTTGTTTTTAGTTTGTTCTTTTTGAAAGAGCCTTGGAGCATCGACCATCACCGGCCGTTGCACCTCGGCTTTATGGATTGAAGTTTCTTTGTTGCCTTTGCACAACGCAGATATTACTTCTTAGCTGTCTTTGGACGCTTAGCACCGTACTTAGAACGACGCTGTGTACGATTAGCAACACCAGCGGTATCAAGAGTACCACGAACAATATGATAACGTACACCAGGAAGGTCCTTTACACGACCACCACGAACGAGAACAATACTGTGCTCCTGCAAGTTGTGACCCTCTCCCGGGATGTAAGAGTTAACTTCCTTCTGATTGGTCAAACGAACACGGGCAACCTTACGCATTGCCGAATTAGGCTTCTTAGGAGTTGTTGTGTAAACACGAACACAAACGCCACGACGCTGTGGACAGTTGTCCAAAGCCGGAGACTTGCTCTTGTCTACGATGTCCTTTCTGCCTTTTCTTACTAATTGTGAAATAGTAGGCATAATTTTACTTTTTATTGTTATATATTTATTTTGTTTATTTTCAATCCATTACAAACAAGTGCGATATAACCCAAAAGCCTATAATTCACACTGTTGTTTCGGGTTGCAAAGGTACAAATATTCCCTCAAACGACCTAATAATAAGAAAGATAATAAGCTCGCAAAACACTTTTGTTAACAATAAATAACTTTTTACTTATTATTTAACATTACTCATCCCACTCCAACAAGCGAGTTCATGACAATTATGAGGAGAACTATCCCCGTTATGACGACATAAAGCCAGTCACGTTGAATGCTGAAATCTACCAAAGATAATACAACACGCATTACTGGTGTGAGCATGAGAACGACTACGCCTAATTGTACCCAACCAGTAGCTGACATCGCAAATACCGACTTGAAGATGCCTTCAAAGGTTGTATAACTTTCATCTCCTTTATAGAAAACCTTATAATCTGGTAATGCTGATCCCAAAGTACTTACAACATACCAGATACCGCCTATCAAGGCTATAATACATGCCGTAAAGACTCCAATACGCAAGGTGTTACCTATCAGAGTATTCATATCATTCTTAGTGTTTGTATTTTCTTCCATATTAGAACTTTCCTATTATACCATTATATATCATGTTTAATGCAGCCAGCAGTATGGCTACAGCAAATATCTTTCTCAACACTTTTACATCTAAGTGTTTCAGTAACTTTGCTCCACTCATTGCACCTGCTAACACACCTACCATTATTGGGAAGGCAAGACCTGGCTCTATATAACCACGCTGTAGATAAACGACGGCGGAGGTTACAGCTGTCACACCTATCATGAAATTACTCGTAGTGGTACTGACCTTAAATGGGACTTTCATATATCCGTCCATTGCCAACACCTTCAACGCTCCACTACCAATTCCTAATAGTCCTGACAAGGCTCCAGCAAGTACCATCACAGAAAAGCCGCCCGACACGTTGGTTAGCTCATATTTTTGCGACCTACCTTCTTTCGTAGGATAGGAGCCAAAAAGCTTCAGTTTCATCGCTAACCGACTACCTTTTACATTGACGTAATCGGCTTTCTGACGAAATTGTAAGACTATTGTGAGAAGGAGAACTGCGCCGAAAACGATAGCTATACCATTGGTGGGCATCCACAAAGCAACTGCAGCTCCTATAACGGCACCAATACTTGTTGCTATCTCAAGAAACATTCCTAACCGGATATTGGTCATCCCTTCTTTTACATAAGCACTGGCCGAACCTGAAGAGGTTGCAATGGATGCTACTAAAGCTGCTCCAATAGCATAATGGAAATCGATACCGAAAACTAAAGTGAGCAGAGGAATAACTATTACTCCTCCTCCTAAACCTGTCAAGGAACCTAACAAACCAGCACAATAGGCACCTAATAATAATAGAATAGTAAATACAATAATACTCATTGAGATATTTTTTTTGTTTGCAAAAGTAAGTAATTAGTCTGAAAATAAAGAGCGCCCATCAAAAAATCATATATTATTAATAACTCTATTCTGCTAATCGCTACTAATTAATATAAACTTAACTTTCTGAGAGAAATACGATTATCCCTTTTTTATCTTTAGTGAACAAGTTATTTATAACATATTGTAAAATTTCCTATTCTGTTCTGTGTCTTCCCCACTCTACATCCACCAACACAGAGAATCCTTTTTAACTCTCAACCTGAAGACGTCCCTTAATCTTGTAACAGAATATAGCATGATTCGTTCTTACGGATATAGCGTTCTTACAAATTATGGAGTCATAATGTTTCTTCCTAAACGAGGTGAAATATTACACATGATACAAGAATAAATTTCATTTCTAGTTGCTGTCATATTTAACACTTTGTGTTACTTCACTGAAGACTAACGAGTTAAGTAAATGGATTGCATGACAGAAATGACAGCAAACTTGATTTTATCTGAACTACCTTACTATGACAATATTAATCAAAGTTTACTGAGACCGGATATTGCAAAGACTAAACAAGAACTCTTAGCCAGAAGTTAATAGACAAAGTAACAGAATGAACGATGCGAGATGGAGAAACAGGTTTTATCTTATTCTTCTTAGAACGAGACATAAAGGGACTTTCTTTTACATGAGGGGCTTTCAAATAATTTAAAAGGTCTACCATATATATAATGTGAAACTAGCGAACTCTAAGCGATTATGTTTTTATTATCTAAGATTTCTATAATTACCCACACGATTCGTTATAGAGCCAATCAAAAGGCATGGTTGTCTTGCCGTCAAAGAAGGCACAAAGCAGCAGTTTGTAACCCAATACGCACCTACCTTTTACATGGTCAAAAACAAGACTGAGACCCTCCACTCTCACACCACTCTTCTCAAGCACAGTATCATCTATAATGAAACATGTCGTAGTATTGGTTTGAGGAGCTTCGCCATACTTACGCAAGAGACACATATAACACAGGGCAAAGTGGTTCATCAAGCGCGTCCAATCCATCTGCGGACGAATCATCATCCGATAGAAACTGTTCTTACCATGATTTGAAAGCTCATATATCTTACGTTTGCATATGCTGTGGATGCTCTCACCCACAATGCGGAAGAGGCAAAGAGAAAGGAACAACTCCGAAGCGGAAACCCCGTCATGTTTCTCCAATGACAAGCGAGATAACAGGTGTCCGATGCCAAACTTGCCAAAAAGAAGAAATAAATCATCACTCATTTGTGTTTTAACACTCAAAAGTTTGGATAACTCACTTATTTTCTCTATTTTTGCTTCCATAACAGTTTTGTTGTTTTGTCTTTGAAATCAGTTGTTTTGCGATTACTAATTTACAAAGAAAATTCGACAAACTGTTATTTTTCTATCTATCTATTAGGGTGGGAAACTTTAGTAATTAGCTTGCTGAGAGAGAATTCGCCGTATGGATGTGCATGTGGATTGTTATAAGAAAGTTAATATGCAAGGAGTATGAACTTTTAAGATAGAAGGCTATAAAATTCAAGTTCATGCGAATGATGTAGACTCTTTACCTTATTTCTTCCCATACTCATACTCTTGATAATAAACTATCTATAGATAAACTGTAATGTTTCTAAAGTTCATAATGAAACTCAAGTTGATAAGTTAGGCAAAAATTCTCTGAAAAAATATAAATGATGAAAGTACTTCATATAGATAAAACGAAGATTATATGTGATTTCAAGAGATTAAGTGATATTTGGGACAGTTCAAATAATATCACTCTGTCACTTAATATAAGGCAACAAGATTTTGATTTTGTTGTAAGAAGATTAATAACATCTTTACCAAATGACTTAGCCTATAGTATAATGTCAGAAATCGCAGAGTGTGAGAACTTAAATGAAGAACTTATGCAGCTTATATATGACAAAGGAGATAAAGGATGTAAAGTTGCGATTTGTTTAAATAAGAATTTGTCTCAAGAGTTACAGAAATATTGTGAGCAGTCTAATGATGTTGATATTAAGGAACATTATCAACAGAGAGAATGACAAACGATGATAAATGAAAACAGATAACTAATTTAGAACAGGTTAGTCAGTATGATTGCATGACAAACGGTGAATATGTTTATGACTGGTATGGCAACATTATTCAATAAGCTGATCACGATATCCATACTGACCTCAGTAACCATAAGGGTATCTGTGATTTCATTCCTTTCTGTCAGTTAGGACAGTACGAAGACTATGGGTCTCGCCTCTACTACAACAATTTTAGATATACATGTTACAAGAAATTAAAGTAAATAGGGATAGGTACTACAAAGTTGGTTACTATCCAGAACTCAAACATTATATTTTAGCCAAAACAATTACTTGGATTGCTTGGTATGAAAGGTATTATTCTATTTCGGAAGACAAGTATAAATGGTTTAATAATGATATAGATAAATTAAATCATTTGGCGGATGAGTTATATCATTCAGGAATATCTACTCCTCGTTTTACCTTTTCTGAAATGAGTACTGAGAACAACTATTATCAGACAATACTATTAAATAAAGTGTTTCAGAGAAGCATTAAAAACAAACCTCAACAAAATGAAGAGCACTATTCTGAGATTATACAGATATGTCATATAAATATGAACGAACGGTTCCTGTGAGTCCTAATTTGTTATATATCAAAGATAAAGTAGGTTTAGAAGTAGTATTATAGCATAAAAAATGAACCAGCAATCCATGTTGGAATTAATCAATAAGAATGAATATGAAAAGAATAACTATTTTATTTGTGTGCCTATTTGGGGTATTAGGTAGTGGTTACTGTCAAGAAAAACGTCTTTATGACCATTATTATCTAACCATGAAGGCAATAAAAGAAGGCAATCTATCTGACTTTGAAAACAACGTTAAACATATAAAGAATATTGACTCCTTGTGTCACACAGATACTGACCATTCCTATACCTTGTTAGGTTATGCTTGTCTTTATCAAAACAAGCGTTTTATTCAAAGACTCATAGGAATGAAGGCCAACACAGAATGTGTATATTCTGATGATATGTATTGCTATGATGCTCTGTATATAGCAGTAGATAAGGGAAACTGTGAACTGGTAAAGTTGTTTTTGTCATTAGGCGCCAACCCCAACGAGGCTTATAATGAGGATGGACTTTGTCCTTTAGCAATGAGTTGCAATACGAACAACTTTCCAGTTGCTTGTCTTCTTTTACAATATGGAGCAAAGGCAAATGGCTTGGGTAACCTTGGTGGAGACTATATAACTTATCCTCTAATAATTGCAGTAGACAAGAATAATATAAACATGGTGAAAGTCTTATTGAAGTATGGGGCAAGAACAAAGGTGAGAGATAAGAGCGGAATATCACCTCTATTCATTGCTCGTCGTCATAAGAATGTTGAAATGATAAAACTATTGGAAAGATCGCGATAGGCAGCAATGTTCTATCTCAGTGATTAAGCGAGAATTTGATTCCTACCTTCTAATTTCAAATATCCCTTATAGGTTGGCAAACTTGTAGAGCCTATTGGATAGAGTGGAAGGCGGCTAATATAGGATGCTTACAATTAAGTATATACCCAAATATTAGATAACTATTGGTTCCACATAAAAGTGCTTCATACCCACATTAGTAGAAAGACTATTTCGTCCTTAAGATTTAGACATTAAAAGGTTGTTTGGTATGGGAAGGTCGCTTATATGCTGGTAATAAATTAAACATTCAATGTGTATGGATTTTTCGATTGTAACAGATACTGCTGGTGCCAATGTTTCCGAACTGGGAACAGCTTTAAGGGATTTACTGACGGATAAGGTAAACCAGAAATACGACAAGTATGATATCAGTATTGGCATTGCCATTCGCTGTTTACCAGAGTCTTACGGGAGGAAATCCTTTGTTCGCTATACGAAATCCGACAATTATTTAACAATAGATTTCTGTGTTTCTGTTGAAGACTATGAGACAAAATATAAAGTAGAACAAAAGTTCGAACTGGGGAAAGTGTTTCTTCTATGGTTAGACAAGGGACTTACAAATAAAACCTTCAAAGAGAATAATCCTGACTTTGATAATGAGTCCTTTAAAGATTACGTTGTAATGTTAGGAGAAGAAAATGGATGGTTTAGCGATACTATTAACTGGGAATTAGAATTTACCTAACAAGAAAGTGATAGAACTGATACATTCTTCCCTATTTACCACGAGTAAACACGCAAGTTCAACATGGAACCGCAACCCCAAGTGCTGGTGTAGCTTAATGATCCATACCTGAAAACACTGAGGGGCTTGGGGGTGAGCAGCTCCCATGAGTGGAAAATCAATGAGCAATGCATAAAAAAAGAGACCTCCGTCTCCCAAAGATTAATTAATTTTACATTGCAATGTACAAATAATTAACCTCGGAACAAAGGTGCACAATTTCTGTGCTACTCCAAAATAGAACGAAACAAAAAGAGATAACCAAGGCGATAAATGTAAGTGCAAGTACAGTGTCTCGCGAGAAAAGACATAATAGTGGAGTCAGAAGACACTATAATTGGGAAACTGCTCAAGCAAATGCAGTACAAATAAGGCGCAGAAAGCCACGCAATCGTTCAGTCGACAAGAATGGCATGGAAGAGGCGAAACGCCTTCTTATTACCGAGCAATGGTCTCCAGAACAAATATCTGGTGTATTGGTCAAGGACGGCAAGTATATTAGCCATGAGCTCATATACCGTATGATACGTAAGGACAACTTATATTCTTATCACAAAAACCCAATTTTAAGGAATCAGGATTGATTACATATTCTCCTTTTAAATCAAAGATAAGGTAATGCCAACTTTCAGAAATACTGATAAGCGAAATCATCAATTTGTGTTTTAATGCATTTGGATTTATCTTACCAAGATAACTAAACTGATTACTATCCTTGTCTTTCTCTATGATTTCCAGTCTGCTAACAAACGACCAATATCCTCCAATTACACATACGATGATTAAATTCAGAACCATTGAAACATCCACAATCCCTATAGCGAGCATAAGCATAGTTTCTTCTGTGAATGTCTCAATATTCATAAGGCTATGTATGACATCTTTACAAAAGACGTATGAATACATTCCCATCACTACGCACATACCGATATAAACAGGAACTTGAAGCCATCGGCTTTGATATATGCACCACTCTATAGTCTTTTCAATTTTGTTACTCATAAATATTGTCTTTAAAGTGTTTGTATTAAGTAATCAACGATCTTTGAATGACGTAGATGAATTTTATCTTTATCCCAAATTAGGTCTTTTTCCGTCATTCCTAAAACTTCCCTTTGCTGCCGCAAGTATGTATAACTTTCTCGCTTTTTCTGGAATCTTTCATTGCTTAATGATATGTTATGGCTACCAGACAGTAGCAAGTAGTTTCCCAAACATTCCAAATAACGATTATAGAAGTCCTCATCATAAGAGCAATATCCATTATTCGGTTCTTTGTTTTCTGTTTGTGGCGCGATATGTTCAAGATGAGGTTGCTCAATGTCGTCATATCTCAACATCTTATATCCTGCTTTCCCACATTGAATAAGGTGATTTTCATATTTCCATAAGAGTATTTTGGCTGTATTGTGGTTCATTCCCATATTTAGAGTACGTAATAATTCATCATTATTCCAATAGCCCCACCAGTCTTTTCTACTCTTCATCCATTGGATGTGATTGACTACTGTTTTAGCACTATTATCCATATTCTTATAACATTCAGTTAAACGCCACAAAAGATTAGCTCGTGTACCTATAATCCGATGACGGAGGAATATTTGTTCTAATGCTCTTGCTAATTCTTCTAGTTCTTTTTGAGGCATTCCTTTTAACAATGCTTTGATAACAAAAGGGAACATAATACTTCGATCTGCTGCAATTAGCAAAGCATGATAAGTGATATTTTTCTTTGTTTCATCTAAAAAGTTGCTTATTTGACTAAAACAAGACGATAGTAGCTGCGTAAATTCTCTAATGAATGATATACAACTATCGGCTTTGCCTAATTCTTTGTTTACAAAGTCTGTTGAGCCTATGTCGTCCAAAGAGTTTCGATAAACTTTTA
>NZ_FZNZ01000033.1 GCF_900187995.1 Prevotella jejuni | reverse complement strand
CTCAACGAGAAGAAGCGATTTATGGGATTAATAAATTAAGTAACTAAAGAAACAAAAAGGGAATAATTATGAATAAATCAATGAAACAACTAACGCAATTTGCTGCGTGTGCAGTAGCAGCCTTGTCTGTTGTGGCTTGTTCAAGTGAAGACAGTGCACAGCAGGATAATGCTAAACAGAATACCGCTAAGGGTGTTGCTACTTTTGATGGTTCACAGCCAGGAAATGATACACGTGCGTTGACACGTACAACAGCTACCTATACACTTGGTGGCGATGCTAAGGTGTTCTGGTCATCAGCTGATAAGATTTTCGTACAGGACGATGCGAATACCTTTCATCAGAGTAATGCTGCTAATCTTTATAATCCATCTAATAAGGCAAAAGCAATATTCAGTCTTGCTTCTGGTTCATTTACATTGAACAACCGTGAGGTGCGTTATACAGGTGAGAATGGTACAGACGCTAACACTGTAACCATTGCAAGCACACAGACACAGACCACAGCCAACGACTTCAGCCACCTTGGCACATCAGGCGATTGCGGTACTGCAACGGCAACAGGCAGCAATGGTAATTATACCTTTACACTCAATCATAAAGCCAGTTACCTCTGTTTCGTACCACGTTGTATGAATACCGACCTTGGTCCAAATATTAAGTTGACAAAGATTAAGGTAACAGCCGACCAGCCTATCGCAGGTAAGTATGATTTCTCAACAGGAAGCCTTGCGCAAAAGGCAGGTGAGACTTATTCAAACACAATTACGCTTAATACAAGCGATTTCTCACTAAACACAACCACCTCATCACTCGCTACCAATGGAGCTTATATGGTTGTTGCGCCTGGTACCTATAACTTTACAATCACTTACACGATTAAGGACCCTACAACTAATGTAGAAGGTGATGTTGTAAAGACTGTTTCAAGCTATAACTGTCAAGAGGGTAAGATTAATGATATTACGGCTAACCTTACGCCAGAGGATTATTCTTCTTTGAAATATTATATGTGGGATGCACAATCTCATTATTGGTTGGGACATGAAGGTGTACAGCCATATCTTAATCATGCATCTGCAAGTGGCTACCCTGCTGCTACTGATGTAAATAGATATTATAACTCTGCTCATTATCCTGCACAAGCAACTAATTCTTGTGCGAACTGTCCAAATGTTAATGAAATAGCATGGTATGTCGATAGGGGGAATCCTCATTTTGAGAGAGTTACTCTCTGGTCTATGCGAGGACATCTTTATATTGGAGGACTTTGGTTGTTGCATAGAAATAATATACCAGGTTTTAGTTCTGTGAAAGCACCAGATGGAATAGATTATGTACACTCTAATACAGATATGTCATTAATGAAAACTCCTACACAAGGAAAGCCAACCAATCTTAGTGATTATTTCTTTTTACCAAGTGCTGGTTATTATGGTAATCCTGAAGGACGTTTTGACGGAATCACTTATGGTGGTTGGTATTGGTCTCGGTCAACATATATGGATACTCCATTTGTAGAATCATATCTATTGCATTTTAGAAGTACTAATCTAAATGTTATTAGATATCAAAGACTTTATGGCTTTAACACGTGGACTGCTCAATAATGATTTATGCCTAAGTTCTTTGGAGTAAATTAGATTTTTGTTAAAGAAAGGTAAGTGAGTATACTTAGCTTTTGAGAACTTGAAATATTCTTTTAGAAAGTAAATCTTATTAGCTAATGTGATACTTACATTAATAAAGCATTATATCAACACTTCGGTAATTTAATTTTCGTTTTCTTGCCTCCTAACGTCTCTTGTAGCGTTCTGGGGGCAAGTTTTTTATTATGAAGTTTGTGCTGATGATATACTAAGATTAAAGTGACAATAGATTAGTCTAATTACCCCTTATAGTCTTAATTTGATATAATGAATTCTGTTACTCCGCCAAAAGGCGTTCATCCTGTTACTTTGTCTTCGCATACTCTGTCTACAATCCGTTCACCCTGTTACCCTGTCTCTTCCCGTACCCTGTCTACAAGCTGTTCATTTTGTTACTTTGTCTCTTGTCTACCCTGTCCTCGGTTAATACCGTCTTAACGATGGTATTTAGTCAAAACGATGTTTCCTGTCATTCCTGTCAACCTTGGTCTCCACGTAACTCTTTAGTACACAGTGAGGTTACACGAAATGTTAAAAATGACAGCAAATGAAAATTAAACTTTTTCTTGCAGTTTGTTTAGTTTACAAGTTTACGAGTTAACAAGTTAACAAGTTCACGAGTTTACGAGTTGTTTGTTACGATAATGATTTGTGTAGTTTGATAAGTTCACGAGTTATTTGTTGCGACAATTGTTCGTGTAATTTGCGTAATTCGTAGTTTGTTGGTTTACACGGAGAGACGGAGAGACGGAGGTGGGTAGTAAAGCCACATAGGGCCAATGGCACAAGGAGAGATAGAGAAATGCCACACAGATTGTTAATACCTTTGCTGTTTAGTTATCTTTTGTTTCTATTTATAATGATAAGACTTTGGTATTATTATATGAAGCCTTTTAACTCTTATGATTATAGGGAAAGTGAAAGGGGGAGCAGTGAACTTTTTTGAATTATAGTTGACTTCATGCTAAATAGCGTGTAATTGTAGGTTTATAAGAATAAGGGGGTTTAGGTTTTCGGATAAGGTCGGCTTTCGGTATTTCATTCTTTCATTCTTTGTTATTAGAGATAAATTCTGTACTTTTGTAACTACATTAAAATAGGAGAGAATTATGGAACCATTGGCAGAACGGCTGCGACCACGTAGGCTTGAAGACTATATCGGACAGGAACACCTTGTCGGTGAGGGTGCTGTGCTGCGTCGGATGATTGATTCGGGGCGTATTGCGTCGTTTATCCTATGGGGACCTCCGGGCGTGGGGAAGACCACCTTGGCCCAAATCATAGCCCAACGGCTGGAGACACCATTCTTTACGCTCTCGGCAGTGACGAGTGGTGTGAAGGATGTACGTGAGGTTATCGAGCGTGCACAGAGCAATCGTTTCTTCAATTCGGCCTCGCCGATCCTCTTTATCGATGAGATTCATCGTTTCTCAAAGTCGCAGCAAGACTCGCTCTTAGGGGCGGTGGAGAAGGGGACAGTCACCCTGATTGGTGCCACAACAGAGAACCCTTCCTTCGAGGTGATACGTCCGTTGCTCTCTCGCTGCCAACTCTATGTGTTGAAGTCATTGGAGAAGGCCGACCTGCTGAAGCTCTTGCACAGGGCAGTGACGGAGGATGTCGAACTGAAGAAACGGCATATCGAGTTACGGGAGACGGATGCCATCCTGCGTTATAGCGGTGGTGACGCACGTAAGTTACTGAATATTCTCGACTTAATCGTGGCTGCCGAGACTGGCGATGACATCGTTGTGACGGATAAGATGGTGGAGGAGCGACTGCAAGAGAACCCCTTGGCCTACGATAAGGGCGGTGAGATGCACTATGATATCGTGTCGGCTTTCATCAAGTCGATACGTGGCTCCGACCCCGATGCGGCCCTTTATTGGATGGCTCGTATGATAGAAGGAGGCGAAGACCCTAAGTTTATTGCGCGTCGTGTCGTTATCAGTGCGGCTGAAGACATCGGACTGGCTAATCCGAATGCACTTCTTTTGGCCAATGCGGCCTTTGATGCTGTGACGAAGATTGGTTGGCCCGAAGGGAGAATACCCCTGGCAGAGGCGGTGGTCTACCTCGCTCGTTCGAAGAAGGACAACTCTGCTTATAAAGCCATCAATCGAGCGATAGAGTTGGTGCGTCAGACTGGTAATCTGCCTGTGCCTCTCCATCTGCGTAATGCGCCTACTCAGCTGATGAAGGACTTGGGTTATGGCGATGGATATAAGTATCCTCACGACTACGAAGGACATTATGTCAAACAGCAGTATATGCCGGATGAGTTGGGACCTCCCCCAACCCCTCCGAAGGAGGGGGGCGCCTAACGGAGTGTTATCTCCCTATGTTTCCCCTTATGATAATAATAATGTGTAACGAAGGCAACCAAGTGGTAAATCGAAGCCTACCACGTTGTAGCGTAAAGTCAATCACGTTGTAGCGTAAAGTCAATCACGTTGTAGTCTGAAGCCTATTAAGTGGTAAATCGATGTCTATCACGTTGTAGTACGAAGACTATCATGTTGTAATGCAAAGCCTGCCATGCGGTAAATCGAAGCATATTAAGTTGTACCCCAAACCCAACCAAATTCTACCTCAAACCCAACCAAGCTGTACCCCGTTAGGCACTCCCCTCCTTCGGAGGGGTTGGGGGAGGTCCCCATTGGGGAGGGGTTGGGGGAGAGGTCCTAACACCCAATAAACATGAAAATAGTAATCCTCGACTGCCATGCAGTCAACCCTGGCGACTTGTCATGGGAACCAATCAAAGAGATAGCAGACTGCGTTGTTTATGAACGAACAAAGCAGGATGAAGTCGTTGAACGAGCTAAGGATGCCGACGGAATCCTTATTAATAAGGTGAATATCACACGTGAGCTGCTCGACCAACTGCCCCGATTGAAGTATATCGGTGAGCTTGCAACGGGTTATAATAACATCGACGTTGAGGCCGCTCACGAGCGTGGTATCGTCGTTTGTAATATCCCTGCGTATAGCACGGACAGCGTGGCACAACACGTCTTCGCCCTCCTCTTCAACGCAACTACGCATGTCGACCACTACGCCGAGGCTGTGCGTCGAGGCGAGTGGAGCAAGCAGAAGGATTTTTGTTACTGGGATACGCCCCTCATCGAACTATCTGGTAAGACCTTAGGTATCGTTGGCTTGGGCCATATTGGGCAGAAGGTGGCCAGGATAGCACATGCGTTAGGGATGGACATCTCGGCTTATACGAGTAAGAACAGTAGTGACCTTCCTGAGTGTATCCGCAAGACAACCCTCGAGGGACTGCTTAGCACGTCGGATGTCATCACCCTTCATTGTCCGCTGACAGCTGCCAACACACGTATGATTAATGCCGAAACGCTGAAGAAGGTACGCCGAGGTGCAATCTTGATCAATACTGGCCGTGGTGGACTCATCGACGAACAAGCTGTTGCCGATGCCCTTGCGAGTGGACAACTCAGTGCTTACTGTGCCGACGTGATGACCGATGAGCCACCACACAACGACAATCCGCTCTTCAATCAGCCGAATGCTTATATCACTCCTCATATCGCTTGGGCTACACGTGAAGCACGCGAACGCCTCATGAATATCTGTGTTGAGAATATAAAGAAATTCATTGAAGGAGAACCACAGAATAGGGTTTGATGGGTGATGGGTGTTAAATGTTAGGTGTTGATGGCTTGCGTTGCAACTTTCCGCTGTCTGACATATACGCCCCAAATACCTTGCTGATAGGGTGATGGGTGTTAAATGTTAGGTGTTGATGGCTTGCGATGCACCTTTCCGTAGTCTGCCTTGTACACCCAAATACCCTGCTGTTAGGGTGATGGGTGTTAAATGTTAGGTGTTGATGACTTGCGATGCAGCTTTCCGTAGATTAGCATGTACATCTAAATACCTTACTGTTAAGGTGTTGATGGCTTGCGTTGCAGCATTTTCCCGTCCCCTTTCGCTGAAATAAGGCCTTTAAGGCATCTTTTAGTTAGTTTTCATAGACAAAAATGTTATACACTGACCCACATCTTGTCCGTACGCTGCAGGTAATACTGGAGTTTCTTGGGACATTCGCGTTTGCCATATCGGGTATTCGCCACGCCGCACAGAAACACTTCGATTGGTTCGGAGGATATGTGTGTGGCTTTGCCGTCGCCATCGGGGGCGGTACTATTCGTGACACCATGTTAGGAGTACGACCCTTCTGGATGACCAATATCATGTATGTGCTATGTACGGGTCTGGCCCTCTTCTTGGTTATCTTGTCACGACGATGGATTAAACGACTTAGCAACGCATGGTTCGTTTTCGACACGCTCGGCCTTGCCCTCTTCACTATAGCGGGTATTCAGAAGACTGTCGCACTCGGTTATCCCTTCTGGGTGGCTATCATCATGGGCTGCATAACCGGTGTGGCGGGTGGTGTCATCCGTGATGTACTCCTAAACAACATCCCCGTTATCTTCCACAAGGAAATCTATGCCGTAGCAAGTGTGGGTGGTGGACTCATCTATTGGGGCCTCTTCGCCCTCGGTATGTCGCTCCCTCTGACCGTCATCATCACCTTCGTCGCCATCTGTATAATTCGTTTTATTGCAGTGGGTTACCATATCTCGCTGCCAACCCTGCAAGATGAAGATGAAAAAAAAGAGTAAAAAAGATAGTAAAACATTTGGTGGTTTGGGGAAAAAGTCCTACCTTTGCACTCGCAATTCAGCAATGAAGCAATTCATTACTCCACTTGCAACCATAACAATGGTTCCGTAGCTCAACTGAATAGAGCACTTGACTACGGATCAAGAGGTTACAGGTTTGAATCCTGTCGGAATCACTTAAGGACACTCGTAAGGGTGTCCTTTTTTTTGTGTGGGTAAAAGGAAGCCTCACCAAGAGCTGGCCCCAGACCTTTCACCAGCTGGCCCTAGACCTTTCACCAGCTGGCCCCTCCCCCAACCCCTCCCCCGCAGGGAGGGGAGTAGTATGTGAGGTTACCCCTACTGGCCTGCTGACACGAGGTGTGAGTAAGCATTTCTTTCACACTGGAGAGTTCCTTCTCTCACAAAGGGTATTTCTTTCTCTCACAGAACTCACAGATTTAACAGAATCCTTTTGCGCACAGTTTCGGGTTCACAGAAGGCCTCCGGCATACAGATATCACAGAACGTTTCAGCTAAAGATGGCTGTAAGGTTCTGTGAAATCGGTTGACTTAATGTCTCTGTGGGCCTTTGTGTGTTCTGTTCATCTGTGATTTTCTGTGAGAAATAGAACGCACCCACTCTATGAGATGATACACAAACAACACGCTGGGTAGTTTTTTCTCTCACAGAACTCACAGATTTAACAGAACCTCTTTGCGCACAGTTTCGAACTCACAGAAGGCCTCCGGCATACAGATATCACAGAACGTTATAGCTAAAGGTGGGTGTTGGGTGATGGGTGTTAGGTGTTGATGATTAGTTAAAGATGGGTGGTGGTTGATAGGTGTTGGCTGTAACGTTCTGTGTTATCGGTTGACTTAATGTCTCTGTGGAATGCTGTGTGTTCTGTTCTTCTGTGTACTTCTGTGAGAGGAAGAATTGTCCTCTATAAGAGAAAGTACGCACCCTCTGTGAGAAATGAATTGTCCTCTATAAGAGAAAGAACGCAACCTCCGTGAGAAAAAGAATTGTCCTTTGTGAGAAAAAGAATGTTTGAGAGCCGTATGGGGAGGTTAACACTCACAGAGCGCACGGCTTTTCATGTCTTAACTTCATGATAACATGTAATGTTTTTTCGCCCATCACGGAGACTATCAAGCAACTGGTTTACTTGTCAACTCGTCAGCTTGTTAACTTGCTTATTCTATCTGAAGATAATTCAAAGGTTGTTTTGTGTAATTCATAAGCGTATAAAAAGCAAAAGTTCCACCCTGGTACGCATTCTTAAGAGGCGTGGTGGAAACTGTCGCTGCAAAGATATACCTTTTATTTTAGTCTTGCAAGCGTTTTAGAATAAATTTTTGAAAATCAATGAAATAGGTGGGTTGAGATGGTATTGGGGTGGTTGTGTTTCTATTAATCACGTTTATTTGTAAACTGTTTTCATGTGTCTTGCATGGAGTATATGCTTTTCAAGATGGAAGAAGAGGCCTTTCTACGTTCAAGAACATGCCCTTCTTGCCACAAGAAGGGCGTTTTCTACGAGCAAGAAGGGCATATACTCGAATGCAAAACAAAACACGCTGATTTCTTGTGGGTTATATCCTCGTTTATAGGCGATGATAGCTGTGTGGTTTGAGGGTGGTCGGCTTGGTGGGTTGTAAGGACTTTTCATCATCCTGCTGACTTGTTTCAGATAAGGGCGTAGTATGTGAGGTTACCCCTATTGGGCTGCTTGTGTGGGGCGTGGGGAGGTTTTTCTTTCATGCTGGTGACTTTTTTCTCTCACAGAGCGCACGGAGGTCACGGAGGTTTTAAGCGCACGGTTTCGAGCTCACAAGATAGTGGCCCCTCCCCCAACCCCTCCCCCGCAGGGAGGGGCGTAATATGTGAGGTTACCCCTATTGGGCTGCTTGTGTGGGGCGTGGGGAGTTTTTTCTTTCACGCTGGTGACTTTTTTCTCTCACAGAGCGCACAGAGTTCACTGAGCATTTTTGCGCACAGTTTCGAGCCCACAGAAGGCCTCCGGCATACAGAGTTCACAGAGCGTTACTGCCAAAGGTGGCTGTAAGGTTCTGTGAAATCGGTTGACTTAATGTCTCTGTGGAATGCTGTGTGTTCTGTTCATCTGTGATTTTCTGTGAGAAAAAGAACAATTGCGAGACTCGCTGGGGAGGTTTTTCTTTCATGCTGGTGACTTTTTTCTCTCACAGAGCGCACGGAGGTCACGGAGGTTTTAAGCGCACAGTTTCGAGCCCACAGAAGGCCTCCGGCATACAGAGTTCACAGAGCGTTTCAGCTAAAGAAGGGTGTGGATGTTGAGTGTTAGGTGCTGATGATTAGCTAAAGTTGGCTATAAGGTTCTGTGAAATCGGTTGACTTAATGTCTCTGTGGAATGCTGTGTGTTCTGTTCTTCTGTGTTTTTCTGTGAGAAATAGAACAATTGCGAGACTCGCTGGGGAGTTTTTTCTCTCACAGAGCGCACTGAGTTCACTGAGCATTATTGCGCACAGTTTCGAGCCCACAGAAGGCCTTCGGCATACAGAGTTCACAGAGCGTTACTGCTAAAGGTGGCTGTAAGGTTCTGTGATATCGGTTGACTTAATGTCTCTGTGGAATGCTGTGTATTCTGTTCTTCTGTATTCTTCTGTGAGAAATAGAACACCCCTCTCTACTTCTGATGTTTATATACAACGTAGAAGAAGATACATAATGTGATTTTAGAGATGAGGCTCCCAAAGCTGCTAAGAAACGGTGAATACGTATCTACTAAATTCAGTGGGAAGAAATCAAAGGTATCTACAAAGAATGAAATAATACCTGTGTTGTAGACCAAAAAGTAAAGAGAAATCACAAGACTGGTGATTGCACCAATCAAGCCAATTAATGTTGCTGTTTTAATCTTCATATTCTGTTTGTTTTAGTTAATATCTTCTCAGCCTCATAGATGGGTGTTGGGTGATGAGTGTTAGGTGTTGATGAATAGCCATAGACGGGTGTTGGGTGATGAGTGACGGGTGTTGGATGATGAGTGATGGGTGTTGATGATTAGCGATAGAAGCGTCGAAGCGGGTCCACATCTTCATCAAGACGCAAGCAGCTCCATAGGGGTGTCTCGGTGATCACGCCCCTCCCTTCGGGGGAGGGGACGGGGGAGGGGCCTCATAGACGGGTGTTGGGTGATGAGTGATGGGTGTTGATGAATAGCGATAGAAGCGTCGAAGCGGGTCCACACCTTCATCAAGACATAAGCAGCTCCATAGGGGTATCTCGGTGATCACGCCCCTCCCTTTGGGGGAGGGGACGGGGGAGGGGCCAGTTGTTGTTTGTTGAGAGGGCCGCTAATACACCTTACACCCCCTCCCTTCCTTATCTTTCACGATAACTATCTGGCGTCGTCCTGTCTGTTGAGGGTTGGTTTTTATGCCAGAGAGGGTGTAGGCAGCAGACGGCTGAGCGGCATTGTCAGCAGGGAGCGAGGTGATGGCTGCTGTTGTATTCAGCGGTGTATAGCGGAAAGAGATAGTGTTATCATGGTTCTTCGCAATCCCTGTTATCCCCGCTAAGTCCGTCACTCTATAGTTCGTATAGAAGTTAAGGCGAGGGTCGGTAGAGCTCGTCAGACTATTGTTCAAGGCCGTTGGGAAAGGGTCATTGTCCTGTGAGTCACTATTGAGGATGCCATCCGCAGGTACTATCGTGAACCTTGGATGATGTTGAGCGGCAGCCGCATTGAGGTTGTTCATCCTCCACGCCATAGCATTATAGTCCACATGGAACACCATCAGGCCGTGGGCAGGCAGCTCACTGTCCCATCTGTAGGGCGTACGGTTCTCTAAGATGTAATACTCATCCTTGTTGTCAGGGTTATAGAGGACGTACGCCTCACCACCTTCCGACAGTCCTTTCATATCCTTCACGTCCACGGCAGCATTGCCGAGGGTGGTAGGCTTCAGCCAACCCATGAACGCCTTCTCGTAGGCATCATATCCTGCAGGCACCGTGCCGATACCCGTTCCGCCATAAACATTTACTAAACTCTCTGGTCCACCATTGTAACTACCGCCACACATAAGGTCGTATCGTCCCGAGCCAACGTTCTTTCCGCCCCTTGTATCATAGAAGTCAGGGAGCCCTAAGCAGTGAGAAAACTCATGACAGATGGTTCCTATGCCCGAATAATACACTCGTTGCATACCGTTGACTTTTGCTCTAATAATCTCATTACTACATGCGTAGGTGTCAATCGTCTGTCCATTGAAATGGAGCGCACTCAGTCCTGCGTCCGTGAGCGAATACTTATGCGGCCAAACCGTGTCTGCATTGCCACCCGTAGCCTCGCCTTCACCCGCATAGATAACGTAGACCTGTTCCACTTCTCCGTCTCCGTCCCAGTCGTAACGACGCCAGTCTACCTGTCCTTTGACGGCTTTACAAGCGTCGATAATCATCTGTGGCGCATTAGCATCGTTCATGTTCTGTGTGTGTTCACCGTAGTATTTATACGGATGAGCCAACTTCACGGGTCCAATGACATCAAAGGTAAGATCGAACCTACCGTTGCTCTGGTCCTTGAAATAGTCGTGTACACTCCCGATAGCCCCATTGTCGTTCTTATAACCCTCCTCGTTAAGCATCTTCTCATAGAGGGTCTTGATGTCAGACTCACGTGGTCGGAGTGTGAGAACATTCTGTGGATTGGTGAAGGACTTGTCTGCGAACTCCACTAAGATGACGAGTCCCTTCTTACTTCCCTCCCATGTCGTCCCATCACTGAGTCCGAAAGGCTTCGAGCTAACCTGCTGTTCCTTGTTTCTCTGCAGTTGTCTTACCTCCTCCAGAGCGGCCGCAGCGAGTTCCTCGCGGCCGTGTCTGAGTTCTTTATTATGTGCCAGAACCGCCGAGGCCACCAACTGCTGGTCTACGATATGCGCATAGTAGTAGTTGCCATGATAGGGTACAAGGGGAATACCGTCCTCTGTCATGGCATAGTTAAAGTGCTCATCACCAACGGTCATCACCTTCAGCAACGTGCCATCAGCCTGCTTAACTGTTCGCCAAATCTTCATCGCTGGGATGGCAAACGATGATGATGCGATGAGCAATCCAGCAAGGAGTGTAAATATCTTCTTCATCTTCTTGTCCTTGAAACGATTTCTATTAGATTATTGATAAAATGTAACTATCTCACAATAGATGGCTACAAAGATAAAGAAAAATATAGAGAAAGGAAAGAAATCAGTATGGTTTTCTGGCGGGGAGAGGCTTCGAGGCATAGAACACATGGGCGGCCTCACCCCCAGCCCCTCTCCGAATGGCGAGGGGAGTAGTATGTGAGGTTACCCCTATTGGCCTGCTTGTGTGGGGCATGGGGAGGTTTTTCTCTCACGCTTGTGAGTTTTTTCTCTCACAGAGCGCACAGAGTTCACGGAGCTTTTTGCGCACGGTTTCGAGCCCACAGAACGCCTCCGGCATACAGAGGTCACAGAGGCCTTTCAACTAAGATTAGCTGTAACGCTCTGTGAAATCGGTTGACTTAATGTCTCTGTGAGATGCTATGTGTTCTGTTCTTCTGTGTTTTTCTGTGAGAAATAGAAAACACCCTCTCTAAGAGATGAGACGCATGTGACTCGCTGGGTAGTTCTTTCTCTCACAGAGCACACGGAGTTCACGGAGGTTTTAAGCTCACGGTTTCGAGTCCACAGAACGCCTCCAGCATACAGAGGTCACAGAGGCCTTTCAACTAAGATTAGCTGTAACGCTCTGTGAAATCGGTTGACTTAATGTCTCTGTGAGATGCTATGTGTTCTGTTCTTCTGTGTTTTTCTGTGAGAAATAGAAAACACCCTCTCTAAGAGATGAGACGCATGTGACTCGCTGGGTAGTTCTTTCTCTCACAGAGCACACGGAGTTCACGGAGGTTTTAAGCTCACGGTTTCGAGTCCACAGAAGGCCTCCGGCATACAGAGAACACAGAGCGTTTCAGCTTTCGTTGGGTGTGATGTATGTGAGAGAGGAGAGTTCATGTGATGATAAATAATCCTTACAATCCACCAAGCTGACAACCCTCACAACACACATATATCATCATCTACAACCAAGGATATAACCCACAAGAAATCAGCGTGTTACGTTTTGCATTCGAGTATATGCCCTTCTTGCTCGTAGAAGACGCCCTTCTTGATGCAAGAAGGGCATGTTCTCGAACGTAGAAAAGCCTCTTCTTGTAGCATACTCAACCTTTTCTCGAAAAGAGAAGGGAACAGCCTGCGAAATATCTTGACATTTCCTATTTACATGGTTAGTACTCTATCTCTCAAAGAGGACCTTTCTTTCTCTCACGAAGGACCTTTCTTTCTCTCACAGAGAAACACAGAAGAACAGAATACACAAAGGCCCACAGAGACATTAAGTCAACCGATTTCACAGAACCTTACAGCCAACGTTAGCTAATCATCAACACCTAATACCCAACACCCAACACCCACCTTTAGCAGTAACGCTCTGTGACCTCTGTATGCCGGAGGCCTTCTGTGGGCTCGAAACGTGCGCAAAAAGGCTCTGTTAACTCTGTGCGCTCTGTGAGAGATAAAACTCCCCAGCGTGAAAGAAAGAACTCCCCAGCGATTTGTTTGTGTGACATCTCATAGCGAGGGTGCGTTCTATTTCTCACAGAAGAACACAGATGAACAGAACATACAAAGGGCCACAGAGACATTAAGTCAACCGATTTCACAGAACCTTACAGCCACCTTTAGCAGTAACGCTCTGTGAACTCTGTATGCCGAAGGCCTTCTGTGGGCTCGAAACGTTGGTTGAAAAGTTCTGTTAAATCTGTGAGTTCTGTGAGAGAAAAAACTCCGCAGCAAGTCTCAAAAATGTTCTTTTTCTCACAGATAACACAGAAGAACAGATTTCACAAAGGCCCACAGAGACATTAAGTCAACCGATAACACAGAGCGTTACAGCCAACATCCACTCTATAGGGGTATCTCGGTGATTACGCCCCTCCCTTTTGGGGAGGGGACGGGGGAGGGGCCAGCTGTGGAGTGCAGTGTGTCCTTCTTTCTCTTTAAGATTTCTTTTCCCCTATTAGTTTGCCATCTAACCATTTATGCCTACCTTTGCAACCGAAAAGAAAGGGGTAGATTATTATTAAGACAATCACGTCATATCATCAAACTTATATATGAAGAAGCTCATTTTACTTACGTTCCTTTGTGTTATAACGATTACTTCACAGGCACAAACAAGTCTTGTTGACTATCTCACAACGGCTATGCCTAAGCGCGAGACACGTGCCGTCTGGTTGACAACACTTGCCAACCTCGATTGGCCAAAGACCTACGCTACGTCGCCGGAGCGCATTGAGCAACAGAAACAAGAGCTCGTCGATATCCTCGACAAATACCAGAAGGCAAATATCAACACCGTCCTCTTGCAGGCACGAGTGCGTGCGGCAACGATTTACCCGTCTGCTCTCGAACCATGGGACAAGTGTATTACGGGCGTAGAGGGCGGCGTGCCGGGTGGTGACTACGACCCGCTGGCCTTCGCAGTGGCCGAGTGTCACAAGCGAGGGATGGAGATTCACGCCTGGATAGCCACTATTCCGGTAGGTGCAAAGGGTTCGCTTGGGTGCAGGACACTGATGAAAAAGGGCTTCCGCATACGTAGCTTCTCCACAGGGGCGTATCTCGACCCCTCCGACCCGTCTGTGGCTCCCTATTTGGCAAGTATCTGTGGGGAGATTGTAAGGAATTATGATGTCGATGGAATCAACCTTGATTACATCCGATACCCCGATGGCTGGCCCCGTCCTTCCTATCGTCTGGGTGACACACCCGACCAGCGTCGTAGCAACATAACGGCCATCGTTAGGGCTATCCACGATGAGGTGAAGGCTATCAAACCATGGGTGAAGATGTCGTGCTCGCCTATTGGGAAGCATGCCGACCTCGGTCGATATAGTTCAAAGAATTTCAATGCACACGACAGGGTGTCTCAGGAGGCACAAGAATGGCTTCGACAGGGGTTGATGGACCAGCTTTATCCGATGCAATACTTCCGTGGTGACAATTATTACCCGTTCCTTGCCGACTGGATGGAGAACCGTTATCAGCGTGAGATCGTCTCTGGCTTGGGTACTTACTTCCTCGATCCACGAGAGGGAAATTGGACTTTAAGCGACCTGACACGCCAGATGTACGTCAGTCGTAACCTCGGTGCGGGACACGCTCATTTCCGTTCTCTCTTCCTCACAAGCAACAAGCAGGGGGTCTACGACTTTGAGAAGCAGTTTAATGCGGCGTTGGCTCTCCCTCATGCGATGCTGACGACTGCGACAATGGGGGATGCGCCTGTTGCTGCAGGGGCGTCGCTGGTGGTGAGAAACGACGATAAGTCGGTGGTAATAAGGTGGAAATCGGTGGCTCCATACTATAATATTTATGTCAGCAACACCTATCCTGTCGACACTGATGACCCTCGTAACTTGCTCTTCGCACGCTTTGTCGGACAGTCGCTGAGGCTGAAGAATGTCAGTCCCGACCTCTTCTTCGCTGTGAGGGGAATGAGTCGTTATGGCGTTGAGACGCCTGCCTTGCAGGAGGTCGATAACGCTGTTTCGCTCGCTCCGTCGCATGTCTCCTTGCTTGCCAACGATGGTAACACGCTCAGTCTGCCTGCTGCTGCTAAGCTGACGGATGCCGACCATTATGTTGTCCTTACCTTGCAGGGGTCGGCTGTGCGCTCTGTCAAGGCAAAGACCATACACAATAACCAGCTGAACATCGCCTCGCTGCCCAATGGCATGTACTCCCTTCAAGTCTGGGGACGTAAGAAACGCAGCTTCCGAGTGGGATATTTCATGGTTAGACGGGGTATGTGAGAGACAGGAGAACCGTGGGTAGGAGAAGACAGAGTAACAGAGTAGGGGAGAGAGAGTAACAGAGTAAGAGAGTGTGTACGGTGGCCCCTCCCCCGGCCCCTCCCCCGTAGGGAGGGGAGTGATATGTGAGGTTACCCCTATTGGCCTGCTTGCGTGGGTCTTTATGTGTTCTTTCTCTCACGCTGGGGAGGTTTTTCTCTTACGCTGGGGAGTTCTTTCTCTCACAGAACTCACAGATTTAACAGACCCTTTTTGCGCACAGTTTCGAACCCACAAGATAGTGGCCCCTCCCCCAACCCCTCCCCCGCAGGGAGGGGCGTAGTATGTGAGGTTACCCCTATTAGGCTGCTAACACAGTTCTTGGGGAGTTTTATCTCTCACAGGACTCACAGATTTAACAGAACCTTTTGGCGCACTATTTCGATCCCACAGAAGGCCTCCGGCATACAGAACTCACAGAACGTTTCAGCTATCGTAGACACCGAACAAGGGGTAACAGGAAGCCTACATCCTCGCCATAGGGGTATCTCGGTGATCACTCCCCTTCCCTTCGGGGGAGGGGCCGGGGGAGGGGCCAACTTTCTGGTAATTATCCTCTCTTATCGAGACGGGGCCGAGCTTGATGCAAGAAGAGGCTCTTTAACGTTCAAGAACATGCCCTTCTTGGTCCAAGAAGGGCGTCTTCTACAAGCAAGAAGGGCGTGTTCTTAATCGCTATTCGTAACATCTTGATTTCGTGTAGGTTATAAAAGTAATTGTAAGGTACGTTAAACGCTTATTTAGAGGATGTTTCTTTCTCTACAATGTAATGATTTTTTATTACTCTATAAATTCTCCTCTTTCCCAATTTTTACCCAACCTTCAGCAGTAACGCTCTGTGTTCTCTGTATGCCGAAGGCCTTCTGTGGGCTCGAAACTGTGCGCCTAAAAGCTCCGTGAACTCTGTGTGCTCTGTGAGAGATAAAACTCCCCAGCAACTCTCAAGCGTTCTTTCTCACATGGAGGGTGCGTTCTATTTCTCACAGATTTACACAGAAGAACAGAACACACAGGGTTCAGAAAGATGATGGCCCCTCCCCCTTCCCCTCCCCCGAAGGGAAGGGGAGTGATCACCGAGATACCCCTATGGCTAATCATCAACACCTAACAACTATCTCCCAACATCCTTCTTTGGCAGTAATGCTCTGTGAACTCTGTATGCCGGAGGCGTTCTGTGGGCTCAAAATGTGCGCAAAAAAGGCTCTGTTAACTCTGTGTGCTCTGTGAGAGATAAAACTCTGCAGCGAGTTGTTTGTGTGTTGTATCATACATTGGGAGCGTTCTATTTCTCACAGAAGAACACAGAAGAACAGACCACACAGGGTTCAGAAAGATGATGGCCCCTCCCCCGTCCCCTCCCCCGAAGGGAAGGGGCGTGATTACCGAGATACCCTTATAAGAAGGATGTAGGCTTCGTGTTGCCCCCTTATTAGTATCTACATTAGCAGTAACGCTCTGTCAACTCTGTATGCCGGAGGCCTTCTGGAAGCCTCACCCCCAGCCCCTCTCCGAATGGAGAGGGGAGTGATTACCGAGGTTACCCCTACTTCGCTGCTTGCGTTGTTATGCTGTTGTGGTCTTACCTCGATACCTTTATAGTTAATCATCAACACCTAACAACTATCACTCAACACCCTTCTTTAGCAGTAACGCTCTGTGTTCTCTGTATGCCGGAGGCGTTCTGTGGGCTCGAAACTGTGCACCAAAAACTCTGTGAACTCTGTGCGCTCTGTGAGAGAAAAAACTCTGCAGCGAGTTGTTTGTGTGTCATCTCATCAGGAGAGGTGACTATAAAGTTCTTAGATAGAACCTTTTCTTTATTAATCAAGTCCTATCACTTTATTCCTCACAAGAACCATGAATATAGCGAAAGCTCGTAAACTTCGACTTACGAAACGGAGCGTTACCTCCTTCCCCTCACATATCTCTCATACAGGGGACGGAAGGTGGGGGGAATGGGGTGGGCCTTGGCTTGTTGTGAGAGGAACTCTATGGCTGCCTCCCGGTTGAAGGAGTCGGCTGTTGGGGAGAGTATCTTTTGGAAGAGCTGACGGCTCCATGCGGAGGGATAAGCCCATAGCAAGGGGAGGATACCGTCTACGTAGGCGTCTTGCTGACTGAGGGCGGCATGGCAGGCGGCCTTGGCATACCATTCAAAAGAGGGGTCGTTCCATGTGGTGACGGCCTCACATCCTGCGTCGCTGGCCATTCCCTCTCGTTTCATATTGGCTTTCAGTAACCTGTTCAGACGCTCGCGGTCGTTGGGGTTCTTATACTTTGCGAGGAGAGGAAGGATGGCATCGTTGCCTTTGTCGGCCTGCTCAACAACCGTGGTATAGTAGGTCTTGTGGGGTTTGAAGTCTATTACCAACCCATCAGCAAACCCATGTGGCTTCGAGTAGTCGAAGAAGATGAGGCTATCGAGGGCGTTACGTAGGGGGTCGGAGAGCTGGAGTAGGCTGGAGTCGTAGCCGTAGACGATGATAGCAGCACGGTTGTAGGGCTCATCATAGCCGCTACAACCAGACATGAATTCTACGTGTGTCGTGTCGCTGAATGCCTGTCTCAATACGTCAAGTACCTGTGTATCACCCTTATAGAGTAGGACTCGGAAGGCCCACAAGCGTGCTATGTGCGACGTGTCGGTGTTGGCAATGACGACTAACTGGTCGGTTGTGGTGTGACGACTTAGTTGGTTGGCATAGACAAATTGCTTGGATGGTGTGCCAGCGACGCCTATCCCTCGTGTAAGAGCCATGTAACGGCAGCGGTGGAGGGAGTCGAGAGCTATCTTGGCGGTGTCAGACAGCTGTGCTGATGGTCGTGCACATGCGCTATGGCTACCGACAAAAAGAACCAAAAGGAGCAACGACAGGATGGCGTGCGCAGCCCTCTTGAAGACAGAATGACCCGTGGATAGAGGGTGACAGGGTATGGGAGACAGGGTAACAGAGTAAGACATATTTAACAGATGGGATTTATTTTGAAGACATAATGACATAATGACAGATGGAGACAGATGTTTTCTTTAAGACAGAATAACATAGTGACAGATGGAGACAGATGTTTTCTTTAAGACATAATGACATAGTGACAAATGGAGACAGATGTTTTCTTTAAGACATAATGACATAATGACAAATGGAGACAGATGTACTTTTTTAGACATAATGACATAATGACAAATGGAGACAGATGTACTTTTTTAGACATAATGACATAATGACAAATGGAGACAGATATTCTTTTTTAGACATAATGACATAATGACAAATGGAGACAGATGTACTTTTTTAGACATAATGACATAATGACAAATGGAGACAGATATTCTTTTTAAGACATAATGACATAATGACAAATGGAGACAGATATTCTTTTTAAGACATAATGACATAATGACAAATGGAGACAGATGTTTTCTTTAAGACATAATAACATAGTGACAGATGGAGACAGATGTTTTCTTTAAGACAGCATAACATAATGACAAATGGAGACAGATGTTTTCTTTAAGACAGAATAACATAGTGACAAATGGAGACAGATATTTTTTTGAAGACATAATGACATAATGACAAATGTTGAAGGAGTATAACTATATAATAAATAAGGTGGAGATGTTGAACAGATAACGTGGAGATGTTGAACAGATAACGTGGGATTGTTGAACAGATAACGTGGGGTACTTTAATAAATAAGGTGGGGATGTTGAACAGATAAGCTGGGATTGTTGAACAGATAACGTGGGGGACTTTAATAAATAAGGTGGGGATGTTGAATAGATAAGCTGGGGATGTTGAACAGATAACGTGGGGATATTGAATAGATAACGTGGGGGACTTTAATAAATAAGGTGAGGGTCTTTAATAGATAACGTGATGAAAGTAGGAAGAAGAGTTTATCCAACCATATCAAACTATGTCCTGTTGGGGGCTCCCCTCCTTCGGAGGGGCTGGGGGAGGTCCCTCGTAGGGCTGGGGGAGGTCCCTCATCTCTCCTTCTCCCCATACTTATCAATGAGGGGGCGGAAGGCAGTTGGGACCGCATTCTGTTCTGCTTTCTCTCTTAGGACGTTCATCACAACATCCCTGATGGTGAGGGGGTCGTTCCCAGAGAGTATCTTCTCGAATAGATGATAACTCCAAGGTGCGGGATAGTCCCACATGAGAGAGATGTAACGAGGGTCATAGTACAACCCTTTATCCTTGTCGGCTGCAAGACAGATAGTCTTCACATACCATTCAAAGTCGGGCTTCTTCCAAAAGATTTGGAGCATGTAAGCCGTGTCAGTCTGCTTCCCATTCTTCTTCAAGTCGAGCCTCAGTAGTTTGTTGATACGGCCTATGTCGTTTGGATTCTTGTATTGAAGGAGGAATGTCAACACGTCTGTGTTACCCTTATCGGCCTCTTTAATAATGGTGGGGTGGTAGCGCTTGAGCGGACGAAGGTAACAAAGGAGGTCGTCCCTATACCCATATCGCTTCATGTAGACGAAGAACAACAAATTGTCGATAGGTGTCTGCATCTCTTCTGGCCAATTTGTGCTGGCTTCATTATAGTATCGAAAGGCCAAGCGGTTGTATGGTTCTACCTGATGTACTCCCATTCTCGACATCAGCCAGACGCTTGTTGTGTCGTTGATAGCCCTTCTCAGTATGCCAAGCACATGTTTGTTAGGTTCTTCTGATAGGAAGCGTAAGGCCCAGAGGCGTGTGATACGCGATGGACTCGATGTGGCTAATGCTACCAGTTGGTCGGTAGTAGCGTTGTAGTATATCGAGTCTGCGTAGTCAATCTGTTCGAGTCTATAGGTAGGGTAAGTGCCCTTCTTCTCGCTTTCAGCAAAGTAGCTCTCTTTGTTTAAGGCGTCAACAGCCATCTTAAGAACCCTCCGCGACTCCTCCGTCTGTGGTCTTCCACTTCTGACACTCCGCCTTTCTTGCATGTATCTGTCGTATAGTGATTGGAAGAGCGGAGGCACCTCACCCTCGTCAGCTCGACTTTTCATGTATTCCTTATACTCCTCGATGTCACTGTATCGGTCCTTTCCTGCGAGTACGTTCTCGATGAGTTGATAGCTCCAAGGTGCTGGATAACGGAAGAGAAGAGGCAGATAAAAGTTTGAGTTATAGTCTTTTGGCTTACCGATGACAGCCTGGCAAACATGCTTAGCATACTCCTCAAAGTCGGGTTTGCCCCATGTCTCGACAGCATTATAGCACATTGCAGACACCTCCCCTTCCTTTTCAAAGTCGGCCATAAGCAGTCTGTTGATACGCTGTCGGTCGTTAGGATTCTTATACTTAACCAACAGCGGCAAGATACCCACCCGTCCACTGTCAGCAGCTTCGGCAGCGGCAGCATAGTAGTTCGGCTTCGGTTCAAGCTGTTCGAGTATCTCTGTGTCATAGTCATAACGCCTCATAAAATCAAAGAAAGCCATACTGTCTATCGCCTCCTGCGTCTCCTTCGTCTGAACATTCTCCTGATCGAAGTAATAGTTCTTAAAGGCAGCGAGGTTGAACGGCATGTTTGAGTAGAGACAGCCATATCCTTCTTGCGTCTCAGTGGTGTCATTGACAGCCGCTTTCAGCACGTCGACCACTTGTGGATGGGGTTCCTCCAGTAGCAGTCTGAGTGCCCAAAGGCGTGTGACAGGGCTTGAGCCAGTCTTAGCAATCGTCGCCAACTGGTCGGCAGTGGCGTTTCGTCTGAGCCAATCAGCATAGTCGTATTGTGCAGACGGCGTCCCATTCGTCCCCAGTCGGTAAGTTTGTGCAAAGAGTCCAAACTTGTTTAGTGAGTCAACGGCCATCCGAATGCTATCGGGCAAGTCGTCCCTATCGGTCACCCCACCCTTGAAGCTACTGCCAAGGAGGGTTAGAGCGAGGAGAGTCACTACGAGGTAAGCATGTTGTTTAAGTGCGGGATAGTTCATCATTATTCGTTTTCTTCTAAGTAATCTACCAGCGAGATGCCAATTTTAAGGTTGCGTCTGCGGGCAAGTTGTTCTACTCCTTTTATCTGAACCGAGTCTAACGGGTCGTCAGTGAGCTGTTCGAGTACACGGATAGGACCAATGTGATTGTTGCCAAAGGGGCCTTTCTCAATGTGAGGCGAGCAGTAGAAGGCGATGGCATTCAGCGACTCGTACACCTTTATAGAGTCGAGACTCGCATAGCTATAAGTAGACTGTAGCCTCTCCGTCAGGTCCTCCACCTTATAAACCCCTATCTTTTTATTGTCGAAGAAGTCGTACGTTCGTCTTACGAGGTAGTCTCCGTCCTTACAGTAACAGGTGGCTGGGAGAAAGATGTCGGCCCCCAAGAGTTGACAGAAAACGGCCATTAGCCACAGCGCAAAGGCCATCAGTGCACCGTAAATACGTATATACAGTTTCCATCTACTCTTTCGTGCGGCAATCATGAGGGCGAGGGGCGACAGTAGGGCAGTCCATAACAATGCGTAACCCAGTCCCCATCGCAGGTGGATGGAGTCATACATTAATATAAATATCAGTCCGTAGAGCCCTGCCGAGACAAGTTGTATCAGCATTATAATCGTTAGTTCCCAGCTCCACGCCCGTCCTTTCTGTCCTTCACATTGCTGTCTCTGCATCTTGCCAATGGTAGTTTCTCCGCAAATATACGGTTTATTTTCTTAAAAAGCAAGGGAGGGGAGGGAAAAAAAGAAGAGTGAGCAAGACTCTACACCAAGGTGGCCCCTCCCCCGACCCCTCCCCCATAGGGAGGGGAGTGAAATGTGAGGTTACCCCTACTGGCCTGCTTGCGTGGGTCGTTATGTGTTTTTTCTCTCACGCTGGGGAGGTTTATCTCTCACGCTGGGGAGGTTTTTCTCTCACAGAACTCACAGATTTAACAGAACCCATTTGCGCACAATTTCGAGCTCACAGAAGGCCTTCGGCATACAGATATCACAGAGCGTTACAGCTAAAGACGGGTGCTGAGTGTTGAGTGTTAGGTGTTGATGATTAGCTAACGTTGGCTGTAAGGTTCTGTGAAATCGGTTGACTTAATGTCTCTGTGGAATGCTGTGTGTTCTGTTCATCCGTGTGCTCTGTGAGAGAAAAAACTTTCCACGAATTAATACGTGCGCTTAAAATCTCCGTGACCTCCGTGTGCTCTGTGAGAGATAAACCTTCCCAACGTGTGAGGAAGCTAAGCCAAGAATCGTTGAGCGAACCTTTCTGTGATGATATGAGTAATTCTTAATACGTATGAAAAACCTTTACAAAATACAGCAAGGTCGCTCTTTATTTACGATGGGAATATTAGCAAGGTACAAGAATATAATCAGCACGTTATCAGAGAGTTACGAATATGAATTGAGAACATGCCCTTCTTGCTCCAAGAAGGGCGTCTTCAACGTGCAAGAAGGGCATGTTCTCGGATGTTGAAGGGCGTTCTCTTGTTCCAAGCTCGGCCTTTCCTCGGAGAGAGAGGGGCATGACAACTGAAATATATTGACAATTCCTTTTGGAATGTTTAGCGTTCTTTTCCTCACAGAGCGTATGTTTTTCCTTTCATAGCGAGATAATTGAAAGGCTGTAAAGTATGTTTGGAGTATCACGCATGAGTAGGATTAAACTTAATATCTTTCAATTACAATCATGATGAATACTGTCAGAGGGAGTAGCTTTTCCTCTTCTCTTCCTTTTTTCCAACTCCCTCTTAAATCGTAGTTTAAGATTTGCTGTCATTCTTGTCACGGCTTTTGTGTATGCAACCTACTGAAAGGAAGGTTATTATGAGAAGTGTTAAATATGACAGCAAACAGAAAATAACATAAATGAGTATAGTCTTTTCTATCCAAAGGCTTAGTTTTGAGTTTGTGAGAATATCTCAGAATAGTATCGTTATGACAGTTTTTATACATCCATGATTTGACTTGCTTAATACAACATCACTACGTTTTTCGTAGTAAACATTTGCTTACTACAAATATTTATAGTACTTTTGTATTGTCAAAAGAATACTATGAGAATATGAAACAGCGGAAGGAAATGATGGAGGTTACGCCCGAAGAGCGGGAACTCCTTGAGGGTATAAGAAATTACAATCGGTCTTTTCCAAACGGATACCCCGAGCTCTTGTGGGACTTACAACAACTCTTCGACTCAATGGTTCGGTCATCATACGACGAATAAACGCCCTCTTTCCCTCCTTATCAGGTGGGAGAGCATATTAAAACATAAACAGCATACAGATATGGAAACAGTAATGACAAAACCAGTAGTGGTTACAGATATGAAAAGAAAAGTACAAGATATCCTTATGGCTGTCTCATGGCGGGATTTTGCAGGAACCTATTTCCAGAAGTCATCGTCGTGGTTCTATCACAAAATGGATGGTATCGACGGTAATGGAGGAGCAGGTGGTTTCAACGAACAAGAGGCTGAACAGCTGCGAAATGCGCTTATGGACCTGTCTGCTCGGATACGTCGAGCTGCTGAGAATATATAGGTGAGGTTCCTTATTGGCCTATGACAAAAGTCACTCATCGCCTGTGAGTGCATAGCAGCCTCTCGCTTTGCGGGGGGCTTTATGCATTTGTTTAATGGCGTTGCCCACCGCTTTTATCCTCCCTCACAACCCCCTATACAATTCGATATAGGCTTGGGCCACCTTGATAAAGTCGTGGTGCTTGCAGACATACTCATAGCTTTGGCGGCGGAGAGAGGGGATGAGAGAGAGGTTGTTGACCAGCTTTGTGAGTTCTTCTACGCAACTCTCGTAGGTGGGGAGGACGTTGATGATGGGGTGGAGGACGGTCTCGTTGAGGATAGCATAGTTCTCTGGTTCGCCGCCACCGATACAGATAATACCGTGGGCCATGGCCTCTAAGGGATTCATCGAGGGCGTGTAGCTGTAGAGCTGGTCCATGATAGCATCCGAGCCCAGCATCGTACGCACGTATTCATCAAAGGGTAAGCCCGTTACAAGCTTAAGGTTGAGTTTGTCAGGATAGTGTTCTTTCACCGTCTCGGCCGCTCGCAGCATGATATCCGTACCTTTATAAGCCGACCGACTCTTACTAATTCCGATGAAGAGGTTCAGGAGGTCTGGTGGTGTGTCAGGTATGTTGGGCCGCTCACCCACCACGATAGGGAAGGGGATAAAGACCGTCTTCTTCGGGAAATGCGGTTCGTAGCATCGCCAGTATTCGTAGAGTCCTGTCACGATAGCGTCACACTCGTTCGCCATCAGTATGTTAAGCCGTTCCTTCTCCGTACCGATCCAGTCCTTGCGCTCGGCCTTAGCCTCCTCGTTCTGGCGCAGTCTGCTACCGATATTAAAGTCGCTATAACGCAAGGGCATCGTCGTTGAGCACGTATCTACCCAATAGTAATCCATTCCGAAACCACAGAGTATCAGCTTCTTATTATGCTTCTTCAGATAACGAAATATCGAGCTGAGGCGTTCGGCTTTAAGTTCAAAGAACATGGGGTTGATGAACTGTACGACATCATAGCCTCGCAGGCGGGGCAGCAAGGCATAGATTTTAGCCAATAGGCGCAGTCCACCGAGTCGACCAGAGGGTCGGGCTACATCGATGTCACGTGGGTAGTTCTTCCAGAAGTCGCCATTTGAGACCACAGTCACCGTGTGTCCTAATTGGCGCAGACCCTTTGCCAGTGTGTTATGTACGTTACTATATTCGCCTAAGAGGAGGATTCTCATTCGTTGTGGGTGTTCTTTCGCTGAGGGAGAAGGGGTTAGTTGCTTTTTAGATCGTCCTGTTCATGTGTTCTTATTAGGCCATCACAGATGTCTTGGGATAGGACAGGTGTAAGACAGTCAGTCCCCTTCTCGTAGATAAAAATTACCGTTTCAGACGTAAAGTCATTAGTAGTAATCTACGTCCGAAACTACTGTTCGTCATTCTTCTAAACCATTTATACTTACTTGTATAATCCTTGTCAGGCAGCGGGAAGAGGCCGTGCTGCGAGAGACGTTGGAGTACATGGTTGAGATGAGTCTCGTCATGTGTGAGCGTGATGACATTGTAGATCAAGTCCATTGACAGTTGTGCGATGCGTCGTTCCATAGCGATACGCTCCTTAACAGGGAGGTGGTCTACCCCTTCTTGTAGTCGGTAGATAACCTGTTCGGCGTCAGCAAGGCGTCTGATGCGCCACCGTCTGTCACGTCTGTGCATGATTGAGCCCTCGCGTTTACGGTAGTAATAAGCCTTGTTATGGGTTGTGTAGATGCTTTCAGCACGTAGCATGAGTTGTGGGGTAAACTCTTCATCCTCATGGAGCGTACCCTTCGGGAAGCGAAGGTCGTGTAGTATGTCCTTATGAAAGAGGAGCGTACATACCGAGCCGTTTATGTTGTTGTGTGTCATATACTCCGTTCCACTAACCGGACCCTGTGCGTCAGCGAGCGGTTTGACCGTCGTCTTATCCGTAGACTCAAACAGAACCATGTCGGTCTCTTGGTATCTAATGATGTCAAGGCACTGCTCGTAGGTGCTTGTCAGCAACATATCGTCGGCATCAACGAACTGAACAAAGCTGCCTTCAGCCAAGGCCAATCCCGTGTTACGGGCCTGTCCTAATCCTTGGTTAGGCTGTCTGACATAGATGATGTCGGCCGATAAGGCCAGTAACTCATTGATAGGCGAATAGTCGGCACCGTCATCCACGACGATAATCTGGCGTTCGGTCTCATTGAGACTCAATGCCAAAATACTGTTGACACAGTCTCTTAGTATATCAATAGACTCGCTATAGTAAGTGACAATGAAGCTTACTAATGGCTTATCTTCCTTATTTTGTGAATAAACTGGTTGAGTTGACATAAGCGTTTTAATCCTATTAGGTGGAGAATAAAGAGTTTCAAGGTCCCTTTGTAGGGTAGGACGGGTAGGAGGGGAGCGGCCTGTGTGGTCTCATAGACATCCATCTGAATGTTTACCAACGCCTCGTAATAGGCAGGAGTCAGTTCGCCCCATAGATGAAGGTGCTTGAGATGCGCATTGAGGAGGTCGGTCAGTTCCTTTCCCCCAGCCTGAGCGGTGATGCCTCTGTCGTTCTGACAGTAATAGTACAGGCCCACGGAGGTTGTTGCCACTACCTTTGCCCGTTGGAGAAGGTAAGGATAAGTATAGACATCTTCGAACACCTTGCCCACAGGGAAGCGTATCTCAGAAAAGAGATCACGTCGGAAAATCTTATTACAAGCGTAGGTGTGTAGGTGACCACCCCGTAGCCAATAGTCGCGAACAGAGTCGACTGTCGTGTCATCGAAGGTCAGCAAGCGTTGCTTCGACGCACATCCATAGTGCAGCAAGGCAGGATATTCAAGGATGTCGTAGTCGGGGTGAGCAGCTAACACAGCCATCAAGGCCGCGTAAGAACCCTCGGCAACGAAGTCATCAGAGTCGACAAAGGTAATATAGTCGCCTGTTGCCACGTCTATCCCTGCGTTTCTTGCAGCCGAAAGACCCCTATTTGTCTGGTAGATAAGCCTACAGTTCGCCCTGTCGGCCGTCATCTCCTCTGCAATCTGCCGTGAAGCGTCCGTCGAACCATCATCAACGAGCACCACCTCCATCGTGTTGTCTATCTGAGCCAACACACTCCTCAAGCAGCGACGAAGCGTGTCTTCAACGTTAAAGATAGGTATGATAATAGATAGACTCATGTGATAATAGTTTGATGCAAAAATAATAAAAAACTTTGAAATGCGTTAGTTATTATGATGAAAAAAGTCTCTAATACTGACAGCTACCTACATATCTTAAAGTACATCAGCCTCTTTGGTGGTGTACAGGTGCTGAATGTGCTGATTGGTATCGTCCGTAACAAGTGCGTTGCAATGTTACTTGGACCGCAGGGAGTCGGTCTTATCTCTCTCTTTAACTCGTCAACAAGACTCATAGGCGACGCTACGAACTTCGGTATCCCTATGAGTGCTGTGCGCAATCTGGCTGAGGATTACGACAAGGGAGACGAGGAGAAGCTGACGACCGACATCGCTGTCGTGCGCTCATGGAGTTTGCTGACGGCCTTGTTGGGTCTTTTTATCTGCATAGCCCTCAGTCCGCTACTAAGTCGTTACACCTTCTCATGGGACGGCCACACGCTTCATTTCGTACTGCTCTCGCCTTGTGTTGCACTGACAGCATTGGCGGGAGGCGAACTGGCCATCCTCAAAGGCGTCCGTAAGTTGGGTGCTTTAGCGGCTATCTCGGTCTATAACGTCCTCGCAGCCTTGGTTCTGACCGTCCCACTCTATTATCTTTTTGGCGACACAGCCATCGTCCCTTCGTTGGTGTTGATGGCCTTAGTGCAACTACTCCTAACCATCGTCGTGTCCTATCGGCTCTATCCTCCACACGTCTCCTTGCGTAAGTCGCTATTAGACAAGGGTTGGGGCATGATACGTCTGGGCACAGCTTTCGTCCTCGCAGGCATCTTAGGCTCTGGAGCCGAGCTGATCATACGTAGTTATCTGAACAATGTAGCCGACCTGTCGACCGTTGGCTTCTATAATGCAGGGTTCATGATGACGATGGTTTATGCTGGTATGGTGTTCTCAGCGATGGAGACTGACTACTTTCCTCGGCTCTCTGGTGTGAATAGCTTACGGTTCACTTTCAACCAGATCGTCAACCGTCAGATAGAAGTGACGCTTTTGCTCATCTCGCCTCTACTGTCTTTTTTCCTCCTGTTCCTACCCCAGTTGATTCTCTTCCTTTATTCTGATAAGTTCCTTCCAGCCCTCGGCATGGCACAAGTGTTGGTCTTGGCGATGTATGTGCGGGCCATTCGCTTACCCGTAGAATATATCCCTTTGGCCAAGGGCGACTCCCGCTCTTATCTAATCTTAGAGGGTCTGTATGATCTCCTACTTGTTTCTCTCGTGCTACTTGGCTTCTGGAAGGGACAACTCTTTGGTGCTGGATTAGGCGCAGCAGCAGCAGGAGTGCTCAATCTCGGCTGTGTCTACGGCTATGCCTACGCACGTTACGACTATCGACTGTCGTCTTCTGTGGTGGTCTATACGCTCATTCAGATGACTATCGGCCTCCTCGTCTTCTTTTGTGTACGTTCTGAACACGACAGCCTACGCTGGGGAGCAGCCCTAACGTTGTGCCTCACCAGTACGATAGTCTCCCTTCGTGTGTTGAGATCGAAGTCGGGACTATGGAACACCATGATTAATAAGGTGAAAAATAAGTTTACTCGCCATGCCAAAGATTAGTATTCTCGTTGCCGTTTATAACTCGGCTGCCTACTTGCCGCAATGCCTTGACTCCCTCTTAGGGCAGACTTTGCACGACATAGAGGTGCTTTGTGTCGACGACTCATCAACCGATAACTCCCTTGCCATCCTACGAGACTATGCCGAAAGAGACAGACGTGTGAAGGTGTTTGCCCTCGATGAGAACCATGGGATAGCCTTTGCCCGCAACGTGGCACTGTCGAATGCTTCGGGCGAGTTTATCTGCTTTGTGGATAGCGACGACTGGTTAGCCCCCAATGCACTTGAGGCTGTCTGCAAGACCTTCACCGATGACGTTGATAGCGTACTCTTTCAGGTTGTTCTCCACTATGCTGATGGGCGTGAGAAAACCTATCCCATGCCCCCTTTCGAGGCCCTGTCGGGTGAGAGAGCATTTGTCGATAGCCTTACATGGAAGATACATGGAGTCTATGCCATCAGGGCAGCTATCCACCATGCCTACCCTTACGACGATGCCCTACGGACGTATAGTGACGAGAACATAACACGTATTCATTATCTAAAATCCCGTAAGGTAGCGGTCTGCGAGGGTGTTTACTACTATCGGCAGCACACTTCTTCTACCACACACAGGGTCAGTGTGCGCCGTTTCGACTATCTCTTAGCCAACGAGCGTATGCGTTGTCAGCTCGTTGCCATAGGCACCTCCGAGGTCAACCTCCGTTGTTATGAGACGATAAGATGGCAGAATTTAGTGGGGTTATACCTCTTCTATTATCTTCATCGGCATGAGCTCTCGGCCACCGACCGCCAAGAAGCCTTGTCAATCATGCGCCACGTCTGGCAAACCATCCATCTTCAGCAGGTCAGTCCGTCCCTCCGCCGCAAGTTCGGCTATATCCCCTTCCGTCCTTCCCAGCCCTCCCACCGCTCCTCATGGTCCTCTCTTCGTTGTCCTACAAGGCTCCTTCATCGCCCCTCATGGTTCCCCTTTCGTCCTTTATGGCTCCTCTTCCGTCTTCAAGAAGAGCTCTACTTCACCCTCCGTGCGCTTGTTGGGAGGAATAAGGAGGCTAAGTGACGCCTCACCCCCAGCCCCAGTTGGCCCCTCCCCCTTCCCCTCCCCCAAAGGGAGGGGCGTAATCACCGAGGTTACCCCTACTTCGCTGCGTGTGTCTTGATAGGAATGTGAACCCTCGCCGACACCTTTATGACTAATCATTAACACCTAACAACTATCACCCACCACCCATCTATGGCTAATCCTCAACACCTAATGCCCAACACCCAACACCCACCTTTAGCTATAACGCTCTGTGAACTCTGTATGCCGGAGGCCTTCTGTGGGCTCGAAACCGTGAGCTTAAAACCTCCGTGACCTCCGTGTTCTCTGTGAGAGAAAAAAATATCCAGCATAAAAGAAAAACCTCCCCACGACTCTCAAGTGTTTTCTTTTTCTCACAGAAAAACACAGATGAACAGAACACACAGGGTTTCACAGAGACATTAAGTCAACCGATATCACAGAACGTTACAGCCACCTTTAGCTATAACGTTCTGTGATATCTGTATGCCGGAGGCCTTCTGTGAGTTCGAAATTGTGCGCAAAAAGGGTCTGTCAAATCTGTGAGTTCTGTGAGAGAAAGAAAAGTCTTTCGTGAGAGAAAGAACTCCCCAGCGAGTCACATGTGTCTCATCTCATAGCGAGGGTGTATTCTTTTTCTCACAGAAAAACACAGAAGAACAGAACACACAGGGTTCAGAAAGATAGTGGCCCCTCCCCCTTCCCCTCCCCCGAAGGGAAGGGGAGTAATCACCGAGATACCCCTATAAAAAGGATGTAGGCTTCGTTATGTCCCTTAATGGCAGTCTTGTAGGGGTAACCTCACATACTACGCCCCTCCCTGCGGGGGAGGGGTTGGGGGAGGGGCCAGCTCCTCATGGGCTCGAAACAGTGCGCAAATATGTTCTGTTAAATCTGTGAGTTCTGTGAGAGAAAAGACTCCCCAGAATAAGAGAAAGAAATCCCCTTCGTGAGAGAAAGAGACGCTATGAATCGGTGAGCGTATCTGTCTCGTGATGATATAAGTCATTCTCAACACGCATGAAAAACATTTACAAAACACAACAAGGCCGCCCTTTATTTACGATAGAGATATTAGCAAGAAGGAAGAATATAACACACATGATTTCAGTGAGTTATGGATACGAAAAGAGGAGAGGCCTTTCTTGCATCAAGAAGGGCATGTTCTTGTATCAAGAAAGGCATGTTCTCGGATGTTGAAGGGCCTTTCCTTGAGCGTTGAAGGGCATGGACAGGATGGGAGAGGGACGAAAATAGTTTACAGATTTAGCGTGATGTCTTGGCGTGAAGAGGATAGGAGGGCTTCTTCCTCGTGCTTGGAGAGGGGCGATGAAAGGAAAAGCACCACCTGCAATGCAGGTGGTGCCCAACTAAAAACTCAGTGTTTCGTGATATGCACTAAGGTTAATATAATTCTATTATGAAATCATGAAGTTGGTTGAACCTTCCTTTTCGCTTGCCTCGTCACACCTTGGACAATCCTACAATGCGGCCACAAAGCAGTTAACCCTCCGTGTTTCGCTTGTCTCGTCAACACCTTAGACTATCCTATTATGAGCCCATAGCGTAGTCAGAGACTCGCTCTATGCTTGCCTCGTCACGCCTTAGGCTATCCTACAATGAGCCCATAGCGTAGTCAGAGACTCGCTCTTTGCTTGTCTCGCCATGTCATAGACAATCCTACAATGCGCCCACAAAGCAGCTAACCCTTCGTGTTTGGCTTGGCTCGTCATGCCTTAGACTATCCTATAATGTACCCACAGCGTAGACAGAGACTCGCTTTATGCTTGCCTCGTCACACCTTAGACAATCCTACAATGCACCCACAAAGCAGCTAACCCTTCGTGTTTTGCTTGCCTCGTTACACCATAGATAACCCTATAACTCACCCACAGCGCAGACAGAGACTCGCTTTTTGCTTGCCTCGCCATGTCATAGACTATCCTACAACTCGCCCACGGCGCAGGCTGCCCCTCCCTTTTTGGTTGCCTCTTTATTGTTTAGACGCAGGAAGGCGAGGGAGGTTTAATGTATGAACTCTTATTTTATACGGAATTTACCAGGACCGTTTACACCCATGTTATCGAAGAGGATAGGGTGACCACTATACTTGGTTGTGTTTATTACAGAGACAGTGTACTCGTCGATTACGGCTGAAGAGAAGATGCTAAGAGCGTATGCACCCTCAGAAGAACGTGCTGCAGCTGATGAAGTCCAATACATTGCGGTGGCTCCTATGAGTGGGGCTGCAATCTTGTAAGGTGTCTCTAATTGGGCTGAAGCTCCCTCCGTATGCTTGAAACCATAGAACCCTGTGCAAGGTAAGAACATGTAGTCCGCATTAGTGTTAGCCTTAGCTGGCCGCCCGAATGACGCTATTTCTACATTAACCTCTGGTGCAGCAGGATCGATACGATAGTCTTTTCCGTTGGGCGCAAGTGTCTTCAAGGCTTCTAAAGTCTTACCTTCGTCCGCTGCAATCTTCTTCAGTGTCTTGAACCACACACCAGTGTTGAAGAGATGGCATACATTATCACGGTAGGTGATAGCGTATAGCTTCGTCTTATCCCACATCGGTGAACCTTTCTCTACCAGCCATAGAGCCTCGTTGACATTCATTGCGTTAGCGGCACTTTTCAGTGCTTTATTACCGTCGACGGTGGTTGTGTGACCTTGTGAATGGTTATAGCTTCGTGCGTCCGTAGTGCCAGTAGGATCTGGGAAACCGTCTTCACGATATTCCATAACGTCACCTGGGAGTATAGGCTGACGGTCTTCATGTCCCTTCCAGAAGTATTCGTCGGTCGCAGCATCCCATGTGTAGTACTGGTTCTTGTCGTATTCATAGAGCTTGATGTTCTCTGCTATGTAGTGAGGCTTGCCTGCCTCCACCTTTACCGTACCTTTATAGCTCTTCTTATAATAGCCTTTACCACCGCTCAAGGGGTCGACTAAAAGATATTCAATCGACAGGTTAGTGTATTCACCAGGGGGGAGAACAATGATGATGCCATTCTTTGACGCATCAGAAGTGGCTGGGATAGGGAGGAAAGGTTTGCCATCTTCTTCATTGATATTGT
Organism: Prevotella jejuni; assembly: GCF_900187995.1. Classification (GTDB taxonomy): domain Bacteria; phylum Bacteroidota; class Bacteroidia; order Bacteroidales; family Bacteroidaceae; genus Prevotella; species Prevotella jejuni. Next base: position 5,979 of record NZ_FZNZ01000033.1, on the reverse strand, counting down.
TATGTCCTGCGACATCCTCCTGATAGTACCACACAATCTGTTTCCCTTCTTCCGTCTTCTTCGTGAGCTTTCCGTCTGCAGCCATCGTGTATGTACCTGTAAGACCCTCGTTGGCAGTGACGTACACGGCCCGAACACCGACAGAGGAGTCGAACTTATGGACCGAAGAGTAGGGTGTTAGTACGAGGTAGCCAGCCTTGTGAGCAAGATTGAAAGAATACTTCTGATTAGCATTCTTCGTCGCTGTAGCGATACCACAGTCGCCATATTGTCCGATGAGGTCGGCAGAGTTGGGGGCGGTCTGTTTCTGTTTTGCAGCAAAGACAACCTCGTCAGCTTTGTCAGAGACCGTACCCGTATATCTCACCTTATAGCTCTCTGCGGTGAGGTTCTTCTTGAAGTAGAAGTTAGACGTAGCCACTTGTTCGCTGATATCATCCTTGTCATTCTTCTCAAAGGTAGTCCCCCCAGTCGTGTTAACCCATATCTTGTCGCCTTGTGTCCACAGGAATGCCACGTGAGCAGGCTCGGTAGAGGACTGAGCGACATATTTTCCTGCGGTGCGAGTGGCTGGTCCTTCGTCAGAGAAGCAGGTCATCCCCTTGTAATCCTCCGCCTTTTTACCGCCCACCTCTTCGATAGACTCGGTAGAACATGACGCAAAGCATGCGCACACCAATCCTGTGACTAATAATTTACTAACGATATTTTTCATTGTAAAATACTTTCTTTTCTCTGTTAATTAATATTTTCTAATAAGCGATGAAAGCGACTATTAGTTATCGTCCTCCTCTTCTTCCCACTCATTATCATCGTCGTAGGCATTCTCATGTCCGCCCCCCATGCGTGTAGTTCCAGCTGCAAGACAGCCCTCAGGTTCTATGTGTACGAGCATAGCTGCGGGACACACGTAGTCTTTCCTTGCTGTGCTTGACGCATACAGCAAGTCTAATTCATTTAATTTTATCATCTTAATTCTTCTTTTTAGTTACCTTATTAGATAAAGAGTACGCTACTCAGGTCGACAACTCGACTTAACATTTATGTTTACAAATGGTATAATGTTTATTAAACTCGGCCGTAAAGATATAAAAAACATTTCATCCTGCGTTTATATCCTTTACGAATGTTATTTCAATTTAGGATGTTTAACATATTAAAAACACCTAACAGAGGCCCCTCCCCCTTCCACAGCTGGCCCCTCCCCCTTCCCCTCCCCCAAAGGGAGGGGCGTGATCACCGAGGTTACCCCTCCTTCGCTGCGTGCGTCTTGATGCGAGTATGGTCTCATCTCGATGCTTTTATGACTAATCCTCAACACCTAACATCCATCACCCACCACCCATCAGACGCCTCACCCCCAGCCCCTCTCCGAATGGAGAGGGGAGTGATCACCGAGGTTACCCCTACATGTCCTCCAAATGTTTAGCAGCTCATCTCCTATCATTAGCAGGCTAATAGGGGTAACCTCACATACTACTCCCCTCTCCATTCGGAGAGGGGCTGGGGGTGAGGCCTCTGTGATATCTGTATGCCGGAGGCCTTCTGTGGGCTCGAAACCGTGCGCTTAAAACCTCCGTGACCTCCGTGTGCTCTGTGAGAGAAAAACATATCCAGCATAAAAGAAAGACCTCCCCAGCGAGTTACATGTGTCTCATCTCATAGCGAGGGTGCGTTCTATTTCTCACAGAAAAACACAGAAGAACAGAACACACAAAGGCTCACAGAGACATTAAGTCAACCGATATCACAGAACGTTACAGCCAACACCCATCACCCAACACCCATCCTTGGCTAATCATCAACACCTAACATCTAACACCCAACACCCATCAAAGGCCTTGCGGCCGGCAGATATCACAGAACATTTCAGATAATATAAGCAGTGAGAACAGTGCTATATGAATAAGGCGTTTATCTCTTCATCGCAAGCCGACGTTTGAGTCGACTATCAATAAGACTGAAAAGAGAAAGTGTTGATAATGATACACCCTCTTTTCTTATGTCCGACGCAAAAATAATTGTGCTTTCGCTTTCGTTTTCACAGTAAAAGTCTTATATTTGCAACGTATTTGTTTTATAACAAACACGAATGGTTATGAACATAGTTTTAGATATCACTCGCAAGCAAGTAACGACATCAGAACTCCTTAAACATAGACCAAACCTGCGAACAGGTTTCTTGTCATCATTAGGACTGACGTCTGTAAGGCGATTTGAACGCTACTTGCAAGGGAACGACAGAGAAGACCTCCAGCGTGATGCAAAGGTTATTGCAAGAGATATGAACGTTGCTATAAAATACATCACAAATGGAAGAAAGAAATAAAAAGGACGCTGAGAACTGATTTCCTCTTCGAGGTAATAACATAACAAAGGAGGGTGTGTCATAATAGACACACCCTCTTTTCTGTTTTTTCTGTACTGTCTTATCTAAGTTCTGTATCCTCTGACGGCCTACATAATGACATAATGAGAAAGAGTGACAGATTTTTTTTGAAGACATAATGACATAATGACAAAGAGAGACAGATTTTTTTTTGAAGACAGAATAACAGAGGGACGGAAGGAGACAGATGTTTTTTTTGAAGACAGAATGACATAATGACAAAGTGAGACAGATGTTTTTTGAAGACAGAATAACAGAGGGACGGAAGGAGACAGATGTTTTTTTTGAAGACATAATGACATAATGACAAAGTGAGACAGATGTTTTTTGAAGACAGAATAACAGAGTGACGGAGAGAAACTGGTGATTTTTGTAAGACAGAATGACATAATGACAAATAAAGAATGACATATTTTTTCTCACAGATTTACACAGATGAACAGAACACACAAAGGCCCACAGAGACATTAAGTCAACCGATATCACAGAGCGTTACAGCTAATCTTAGTTGAAAGGCCTCTGTGATATCTGTATGCCGGAGGCGTTCTGTGGGTCAGAGGCCCCTCCCCCTTCCCCTCCCCCAAAGGGAGGGGCGTAATCACCGAGATACCCCTATGGCTAATCATCAACACCTAACAACCATCAACCAACACCCGATATCAGCTATAACGCTCTGTGAAATCTGTATGCCGGAGGCGTTCTGTGGAATCGAAACAGTGCGCAAAAAGGCTCTGTTAGATCTGTGAGTTCTGTGAGAGAAAGAAAAGTCTTTCGTGAGAGAAAGAGACGCTATGTAGCGGTGAGCATATCTGGCTTGTGGTGACATCGGTTATTCTTAAGCTGCATGAAAAACATTTACAAAGAGTGATGAGATAGACTTTTATTTACGATAGAAATATTAGCAAGAAGGAAGAATATAACGCACATGATTTCAGAGAGTTATGAACACGAAACGAGTATATGCCTTTCTTGCACCATGAAAGGCCTCTCCTTGTATCAAGAAGGGCATGTTCTCGAACGATGAAGGGCATCTTTCGCAACCTTGAATGGCCTCCCTTATATTTAAGGACTATGAAAATAGCTTACAAACACAGCCTGCTTAATCCACCAAAGCACCCCTGCCTCGTCCACAACCCCACTCTGTAATGTCCACACCTCCTGCCTGTATCACCACAAACCCATTTCTCTTCGTCCACGAAATCATGATTACTCACCACCAACCCCAATCTCTATCGTCCACGAACTCACTCTGCACCGTCTACAAGCTCATCCTGTACATCCACTGAACCCATGGTATTTCGTCCACGAACCCATCCTGCACCGTCTATAAGCTCATCCTGTATCATCCACTGAACCCATGGTGTTTCGTCCACGAACCCACTCAGCACCGTCTACAAGTTCATTCTGTATCATCCACTAAACCCATGGTATTTCGTCCACGAACTCATCCTGCGCTCTCTTCAACCCCCTTCCCATATTGCCTCCGCCCCAACGTTCTCTACTCGTTCGTCCAAGGTCTTCTTCTTCACAACACAAAAAAAGAAGAAGCAAAAAACTACTGTCTTTTACTTCTTCTTCTTTAATCTCTATTTCTCGTCCTACACCCTTTATGCGAGATTACCCATAATAGGTAGGTCGGCATTTATTCCCTTCTACCTTTGGGGTGAGGCCGTCTGTTTGTCCTAATCGCCAATGTAGATTGGACGGATGCTGTACATTTCATACTTTGGAGGGTAGTAAGTTGCCTTACCTACAGAGCTTGTGAATTTTCCTTGATTGTCGAAAGTGAAAGTAAACGGAATAGCCTGTGTTTCGTTCTTAACATCTGCTGTCCAATAAAGCCCCATTCGTCCAGGATTTTGCAACTGTGTACTTTCAGGGTAATACTTACCTGCAGCGGGGAAGAAAAGTCCTTTACTAATATCTTCCTTTGTGAATTTAATCAACTTACTATCTGCTGCCTTGTAATAAGGTTTCCAACCGCTTTTGTACAGACTTCCCAACGTTGCTGTAGAATTTGCCACTCGATTCGTCTTTCCATCCTTTGTTACAGTATAACCAATCTCTGAAGGGTCGGAAGGTTTAGGTACAAAAAGGATACCTAAGATATCGTTTGTACCATCTGAATAATAACCAATATACTGTGCAGTATGACTCATCAAATCCTCATAATCTTTTTGAGTAGGCAATCTCCAATTACCATTTGATGCATAATAAGGTAAGTCACCAAACTCATTATTTTCATTCTTCTTCAGGATGCTTGTCGGTGACGGATCATAATGCCGTGCGTAAGTATATGTATAGTCATTAGCACGAGAAATATCTCCCCAGCGGAAGTGGTCAAATTTAGAATTACTATCCACACGTTTTACTTTTTGCTGCTCGGTCATTGGACTACTTTCTGCATAGAAGTAATCCCATGGATTCTCTGCAAGGTGGAAACCACCTCTCCAACCCTCAGCGTTTGAACTAGGAGTAAACTGGAGGTTAGACTTACCCCACTTTATACCATTAATTTCGATGTATGGAGGGTTAACTGGTTCTGGAGTAAACTCCTGAACTTGCACTGTGAAAGGATAAACCTTAGCAGCAACAAGATTAAAGTTTGGAGTGCTTACAGCAAAACGATAGGCCTTATTATCTGTTGTGTACACTTCAAATGTAGGGCTGAAGTGGTTTTGTGGCAATATAGCTACATATATCTTCTCAAGTGATACTGGTGAATTAACTTCTATCTTACCTGTTTCATAATCTTCTAACTTATTATTCGGAATATTGTAAACAGCCTCTGTATAAACATTAGAAAGGACAAGCTTCTTGATGTTCGTAAGCTTAGTACCGCCAACGGTGAAGTCTAACTCTAAGACAGAATACAACTTCTTCATATCAACGCTACCTGATGCAGAAGCACCATTTACAGTAACCGTTCCTTTTCCATAGCTATAATCAAAGTACTTTAGGTTCTCCATAGAACCATCTTGACCCTTATTACTATTGATATAACTTTTAGTCATAATTACTGGCATTTTGCCCTGATCAAATCCTGTGACGTATGAACCAGGATAGAAAATGCCTAACTCGTCACCATTCTTACATGCGATTACACCATCAAGTGTTGTTCTTGTACCAGTGCTACTTGCAGTTAATATACCATAACGAGACTCAGGAGAAGAACCCGTAAAGGTGCGGTTATAAGCCATGAATTTATCGCCAGTAACCCACTTATTACCAGCATCAATATTTACTTCAGAACGAGTTTTCGCATCGCCTGTGGCAATACTCAGCGAACGTACCGCTGTCTCATTAGGACCAACAGGAGCTTTCTCCTCATTATTCAAATCACTTGAACATGATGTCAAGCCTGCGGCAATGACACCAAGGATAAGACCGTAAATCTTCTTGAAATTCATTTGTTTTTCTGTTTTTTTAATAGTTTAATTTACTCTTCATCATAATCAAATGGGTTTTTCTTAGCACCTCCTCCAGCCGTAGAAGGGGTCAGTCCTAAAACCCAGTTGCAAGCCTACTCTCTTAAGCACACAATTTCATAAGCCTATATAAAAAGAAAGGAATATCTGTCACCCCTCTGA
>NZ_FZNZ01000066.1 GCF_900187995.1 Prevotella jejuni | reverse complement strand
AAGATTATGATAGGGTTTTGCAAACAATATACATACGGACTAGCATCTACAAATTTTTCCTGCAACGGATCTGTACTCATCCACAGACTCAACCTTGGTTCGTAGTATCTTGCCCCATAGTAATATAATCCCGTCTCCTCATCAAATTCCTTGGCGTTGAAGAGATACGGCGTATTCCACGTATTATTGCGCTCCTCGATGAACACTTCTCCAAACGGTACATACTCAATGTGCTGCGATACCTCACCGTCGAGATTGGTGATGTAGCTACTGCTACCCAAATGGTCAGGATGGTAGTAGAACTGCATCTTTTCGTAGTTGTCGTTGGTCTTGAAGTTGCCGTTTACAGCTCTTGTGCGTGCCATCGCACGGGCTTGTGCCGCCTCCGGCGTACCGTCGTTGCAGCAGAAACCCTGACCGTTTACATAGTCGTCATTGTCCTTACCGTTATAAGGTTGGTCAAACGCCTTGTAATTTTCCTTGATAGCCTGCAACTGCTCGCCATATTTTTTCTTGTAGTCCACCGTCAAGCCGTCAGCCTCATTGCCTGCGTATGGAATTCGTCTTGGGTCTGCGCCATAAGAAGCGAGGTCGCCAAGCTTGCTGACAATTCTCTGGCTACCCACATAAATGTGCTTCGTATATTTGCCACCTTGCCCTGCCACGAGGTATGGGCTGACATAGAGACTGAACCTTGCCGTACCAGTGTTACCACCTGAGAACTCAGAGTTCACATAGATAGCTTCGTTCTCGCCACTGGTCTTAACTGTGCGCTCACCATCGGCATCATACCAATAGTTGCTCACAAATCCATTCTCATCAGCTGCCAACAAGCGATTCTCCTCGTCCCAACGATACTTCTGCTCACTTGCCTTTTCATCTTCCTTGCCGTCTTTCTTTACACGTGAGGTGTTGATATAGACAAGATTTCCGTTGAGGTCGTAAGCGTACTTGTGTCCGTTGTTGATATTCGTGCTGTCCGTAGGAGTTTCTTCCGTGCGGTAGTTGATGTCGCGAACATTATCGAGTTGGAACTTCTTGCCATCTCCCTTCTGATAGGTATAGGTGAGGTCGTAGCCTGCGTTGAGCGAACCGTTGAACTGTACGTTACTTTGCGTGAGGTGCTGCTTCTTGCTCGTGATGCGGTGCATGTTGTCGTAGCCCATAGATAACGTATAAGAAGCGGCTTTATTGTCTGTTCCCTTATAAGTACCTGTTGCGCTTGCCAAACGATACAATGGGTCATAAGAGTAACTATGGCTCATCTGTCCGCCTGCCTTGCCACTCTGTGGGAGTGGAGCATTGTTCTTAATACCGAGCACGTTGCTTACTGCATCATAGCTGTAGGCATTGTCCATAATAATACCTGCCTTAGCATTCACCACGAGGTTCTGCAAACGTCTGCGTGCAGAGTCGTAACTGTAGAACGTCTCCGCTCCATTACAATACTTCAGATAGGTGCGCTGCTCAAACTTGTCGTAGCCTATCTTGTTCACATAGTCGTAGCCATAGGACTTGTAGCCACGCACATGGTCTACCTGTCCGCCGAGGTTGTAGCCGTAGGTGACCTTTTCCTCATCGGGGTAAATCATTTCCAAGAGGCGGTTGTGGCTGTCATACTTCCACTGTGTTACGTAGGTTGCCACCGCCTGGTTTGGCACAATCAGCGTGCGTACCGTCTTCAAGACCTCACCCATCTTACCGTAGTAATACTCGATAGCACCACTACCGTCCTCACGAAGCATCAATCTGCCGATACGGTTGTGAGAAGAGTTGATACCACCGTAATGGTACTTCACGTTGTTTTCCGGATGGTCGGGATAGTTGATAGCCGTCAGACGACCGTAATCGTACTCGTAATTGATGGTCTTGCTCTCCTTTTTGAGATTGGCTGTCTGCTTGGTGAGTACGTTGCCCAAAGCATCGTAGGTAAAGGTGGTGATACCGCTGGCAGGGTGATTTACCTCTGTGCGACGGTCGCCCATATCATAGACGGATGTCGTTACGTTGCCTTCGGTGTCTGTTACCTTGACCAATCGGTCGATGCCATCATACTCGAAAGAAGTGGTAATGATACCATCGGGTCCGCTGAGTTGCTCGGTCTTCACCGTCTTGCCACTACCATCGGTATAAGTTGCTTGACGATTACCCAACGCATCAGTTACAGTCGTTACGAGTGTATTGCTACCTGCATCGGTAGAGTACTCTGTCTTGGTCTCAGCATTGTCCGGAAGCGTTACTTTCATGGCACGGTCAAGCACGTCATAAACCGTTACGGTTGGCGACACGTTGTCAAATGCCTTGTTGAAAGTTGTCTTGTTTCCCACTGCTTCGGTTACAGGGTAGTAAGCCTTAGCTACACGACCGAAAGCGTCATAGACATTGCGTCCGCTGACAATCATTACGGTCTCGTCTTTCGGAGCACTACCCTTAGCAGCTGTCGTTACCACACCGTCTTTCTTCACCTGAACGGGACGCCCGAAGCCGTCCACGAAGGTTACGGTCTCCATATCATCGCTTGGGTGCTGTATGTCGTAATGCTTCGTTACTGCGTAAGCAGGCGATGTAATACCGTTGGTGCCGAAAGTAGCCTTAGGCTGATAGTCAAAGGCAATGATGTAAGGCACACCTGTTGCCAACTCATTAGGACCACGCACAGCTTTCACACGTCCGAGGTTGTCTATATCCGTTTCATAATAGAAATGGTTGAGATCCATACGGCGGAGTGCCATACCATAGCGGTAGTCGAAGTTGGCTGCCTCGCTACGGTAGCCAAATGCATCGTCTATGCGCTCCACATACATATTCATCACTGGCTCATAGCGGTAGGTGTACCACATGCGCTGTCCCTTGCTGTTAGCAGGAAGCGTGGTCTTGATGATGTTGCCGTAAGCATCATAAGTATAGTCAGAGACAGCTTCGCCGCTTCCGAGTTGTTGCTTAATCTGCGTAATATGGTCGGCATAATTCAAATCGTAAGTCGCAGAAACTTGATGATAAATCTTACCATCACCGCCCGTTACGGTTACGTTGGTAGGCAGCCCGAAGATATGTTTGTTATCATTGTGAGCATATTGTATTGCTGTCTGGTAGTTGAACTTACCCGAACCGTCAGCACCCAACTTGCCCTTATCACTGAACTTGTAGGACTTCAATTCACCATGATGCCCCGTGAGGTAATACTCATTCCAAGCCTCTGAGGTGGTGATGCCACTTGCCTGTCCCTCATACTGCTTATTGGCGGTATAGCGTAGCGGTACGAAAGCAGAGGCGCGGTCGCTACAGAGTTTCTTCTGTTTGTTGAAAGTATAGCTGTCACCGTTGGCTGTGATATAATAGCCGTCATATTCATTGCGTGTCTCGGTGTACTTGTTGCCTTTGGCATCCTCCACAGAGGCACTAAGTTCGTTACCTTGTGCGTAGTAGGTGGACACATCGTAGAGTTGCACAGCCTGACGATAGACTGCGGATTCACCCTGTTCGGTGTCGATATTCTTGGTTACGACCTTTCCAAAACCGAGGAACTCACGTTCGTGGCGATCTTTCTGTCCATCTGAATAGGCAAACATCGTCTTCATCATCGGTCCATCATCACGGATACCATCGTCAATGGTTACGGACGACATTACCCATTTACCACCGGGAAGTCCGTAGGTAGGCGTGCTGTGTTCGTAGTCCAGTGTAAAGGTTCCGCCAAGGGAGTTGGTCACGCTCTTGAGCATGTTCGTTCTGCCGATGGCAGAGCGGGTTACTTTCAGTTCACTTTCCTTATCGGATTCTACGATGTCGAGGTAGCCGTCGCCGTCCACATCTTGCAAAGCATAGGTAGGGCGATTGATGCTGTGGCTGAGTGACACCCCAGGATTGACGGCAATCTTGACGTTTACAACAGGAATTGTAACAGGTGTGGTAAAGGAGGTATTGACGGATTCTGAGGTAGAAGAAGCATTTGACAATGATTTAGCACTCTTCCACACTATTGGCTGGTCAAAAGATGAACCATTATTGAATGCAACACGCACGGTGTAGTCCTCCAGTAAGCCATTACCTTCTATCCATACTCTATCCGGCAAACCGTCACTATTCAGGTCGGTAAGGTTGTACTTTTCTTTATTTTCAGAAGTCGTAAGTCCGATGCCCCCGGAATAACTACCACTGCCGATACTGAAACCACCACCGGTACTGAACGTTGTGGCGTTACCACCTTGTATCTTATCAAAATCCCACTTGATTGGTTTGGAGAATGTATATCCGAAGTTTAACCTTACATCACCATTCTGATAAACCCGATCCACCAAACCATCACCATTGATATCAATAAAGCTCTCTTCGCTCCAATCCTCATTGTTAGGAGTGCCCAATGACAAACTGACGCTGGCTTTGCCTTCCAGTGATGACTTCAGGTTATTATTGTTACTCTTAGAATTCTTAGCGTGTGGTATCGTTATTGAGAATGACGCAACAGGGATACTTCCAAGGCTCCATGTCTGTGATAGATTGCTACTCTTGATAGTACCAATATCTGTCTTTTCTCCACTGATACCACCTTGAGTGTTGGTGTATTGGATTATACCGCCGGCAAGGATGTCGGGGTAGCCGTCACCATTGAAGTCCATCATGGTGGATTTAGTGGTGCTGCTGCCTGTAGCATTGTTGACCGTGAGCATACTTACACCTGTCTGTATGACAGTGCTGGTGCTGGTGGTCTTTTGTGTGATGCCAAATGCACCTGTCCCTTGTAGGCAGTCTCCGCTTACTGTATTGTCATTAGCCATCTCTCCAAAGAGATTACCAAGTACAACATCCTGCTCCGTCAATCGAGCTGTTCCGGCTTCCGTTGCCGTAAGGTAGATTTCTGTTCTCTGTCCTGTCCAGCGTGACAAGGTGTTCAAGTCCGTTCCTAAAGGTGTAAAGACCATCTTCATGGGGTCGAGCCTGTCTTTTTCACTTTTTGGGAGTTTTAGCAGACTTTCATCTATAGGCTTGGCATAGCGTCCGTCAGCGGCATTGTACACAAATCCGCCCCAACCACGATAAAGGTCACCAAAGCCCTTGTCCTGCATCTTGGCATAGAAACCGGCATTAACCTTAGTAGCTACAGGAGAAGACGAAGGCACCACACTTACTGTCGACAACGTTGCATTGACACCATCCAATGTTTCGGAATAGAAGAACTCGAACCAAAGTTTTTCAGACGGTGCGGAAGTAATCTGCATCGGTTCGCCAAATATCAAACCATTAACGATGGAATATTCTTTCTTGGCAATAAGTGACGTTGCCGTTTTGGCTGTAAGTGTTACCTTACCGCTTACGTTGTTAGAGGATAACTGTACGGTAGGTGTTACCGTTAGGCTTGTACCTTGTGTGGAGGTATAGGCTGCTGCTAAACTCTTTGTGTCGGAATAAGTGCTGTATCGCACACCCAAATTCACATTGATAGGTGAACCTACGGAATCACGATAAGTAGCAATGGGTTTCCACGACAGCGATGCCCAATCCACGTTGGAGGAAGCGACTACCTCACAGGAAAGGTTATCAAAGCCGTCTGCTACTTGATAAGAGGCTGTTATATCTCCATTAAAAGATTCTTTGGGAGCAAAAGTACGTTCGAATACGGTACGTTTCCCATAGTTGGGATTGCTGTTCCCTTGTTCATCCGTCTTGTTATTGGCAGCAATGATACGGATAGTCAACTCGTCGGTTGTAGATGGCTTGACGAATTTACCGGAGAATGTTATATCTTTGGCATTAACGCCTATCTCACCCTCACTGGTATAAACAGCCCCCTCGGTAGCCTTGTATACATTGGAGGTATAACCATTGGGCTGTACTCCCGATGATAGTCCTTGATAGATTACTTCCGGTGACCAAGTGACGTTATCGAATGCACCGTTACTCGTTTCGGTATTGCCGGACTGTACACGGAAATAAATCTTATCACCTTTTTGAACTGTGATATTTGAAGCGGTGGCAGGATAACCGGTTTCGTCACCTTTGGTTATCATCTTCTGCCATAGTTCCGTACCACCTTTTTGGATGGCAACACGTACACCGTCTGCCTTATCGTATTCCGACTTGTCGAAGTCACCGGTCGGCTTCAACAAACGTACTTCACCCGAAATATTCACAATACCAGCTGCCGGTGCTTGCCATACACGCACCATATCCTCCATAGGAGAATTGGCAATGACCTCGGCTTGTTCTTCGGGCGTGACTGCTCCAACGGAAGTATCTAACTTGCTATTGTCGTAAATAATGGGACTTGGTGTGTCTGCGCTGCTCAGCGTAAAGGTTGGTATGGCATTGCCTGAAGCATCAAACTCGATATGATTGAAATATACCTTTCCGTCAGAAACAAGGTCTACCAATCCGTCACTATTGATATCGGAGAAATAAACCGTAGTCTTGGATGAGGTCTTGGAGAGGTCTGTACCAAGGGTGGCAACAATCTTCTGCCATCCTGCTTTTACATCGGCTCCTCCAGAGTAGGAGTTACTACTAGACTTAGAGAAATTGCTGATACCACGAACTCGGATGGGCTCTCCATAGATAACCGCACCATCAACGGAACGCTGTTGCGGTCTGTAATAGATAGCTCCATCTTTCTTATACACCTTGTCGGGGGCACCATCACCATTGATGTCCGCAAAGGTGGACAGTCCGCTTGATTTATCATTTGAATAACTAAAAGATGCTCCTGCTGTATTACTTGTCGTTGCACTACCATCGCCAAGACCGACACCGGCATAGAATGATCCACCAATGGAAGAACTCAATGAACCGCCCAATGCAGTGGGTTTATCACTGAAACGACCACCCACAGCTGTAATCGGGTTGAGGAACCCAGCATCCAATCTGTCATTATGGGTATCCCACTTCTCTCGGCTGTTCTTAAAAGGCACATACCCCTTAGCAGCCTGTACATCATCATAATAGTCAAAATTCTGATAAGATACTTCTGCACCTTTGTCGTCGAGTTGCTTCACACCCGTAAGCACATCTTTGTTGAACGCACCCTCGCCATAGGTAAAGGCATAACTGCGGAGCGTACTTCCTTGGAAGTGCACCGTTAGCTTCTCTAACAAACGATTCGATGAGGTTAGGAAGCCATATCTTG
>NZ_FZNZ01000031.1 GCF_900187995.1 Prevotella jejuni | reverse complement strand
ATACACACCAAGAACCCGAGGTCAAAAGATGGAAGAAATCCTTTCAAAGAGGACAGCCTACCATGGGCAGCATGGATAATTGCCCGTCTACAAGGTTGGTGTGATATGGGTAAGGACACCAGGCCAGGCTACATCACCATTAAGGAAGGTTTACGAGTATTTGAATACCAAGTAGCCTTCTATACAAGTCTTAAAAAAGATGTGTAGAAAGAGTAGCTCCCCTCGGAGAGGGGATGGGGGTGGGGCTTTAAAACCTAATAACGCCCTTTCTAAGTGCAGCAGCGTAGCTACGCTGTAGGTTGTCACCCAACCAGCCACTCTTCCACGCTGCTCTTTTGAGGTTGTGAGCGGCTTTGGCTGTTTTTACGTTGCGAGGGATAGGATTCTTAAAGAGGTCTTTGTGCGCCACGTTGATAGTGAAGAAGATACTATCCTTTGTTACTCGGAGATTCTCCATTGGTGCTACAAAATGACCGGGGAGATAACCTTCGCGGGCATCCACGAAGTCGTCTGTGGTACCATAAAATCTACCAGAGATTTTACCGTTTGCACCCTTCTCAAGTACGATGTTGTGGTCTTTGAGAACATTCTTACTTTCCTTAGTGTTAATGAGTTGATAAACTCCACACTTTGTTGTCTGAGCTTGGGAAATTGCGTTTGCTCCAAAGAGTACGCAAAAGAATAAAATTAGCTTTTTCATATTGTTATGATTTGTTTAATTTGATATTTGACCTTTGACCTTTGATGTTTGACCTTTGAATTTTGATATTTAAGATTTGATGTTTGATTTTTACTTTTTCACGATTCCCACAGCGGTAATCATAATTATGCCGTACTGATGAGAACTCCGTTCGAACTATTATTTTATACTATGGATAGGTGCCCCTGTAATATAGTATTCTTTCTCTTTAAACGCTCCTACTACAGGGTGTATTGGCAACTCACACTTACTGTATAAACGGAGAATCTCATAAATCTGCTCTTGGGTTAAGTGTTTTGCGGTACTATTCATCATGGTTATCTTTACAAACCTCTTCTTGCTATTTATAAAGACATAGAACTTAGACCACATAATATTACTTTTCTTTCCAATGAGGTTTAAGAGTTTCTTTTGTTCTTCTGTAAGAACCGCACTTATGGACTTAGCAAAGCATTCTCTGATTAAAGGTAGTGATACATTATTGTAAGGTGTATATCGTTTCTCATAAGCGGGCTTCCAGTTTCCTTCTTTGATAAAGCGTTCCGTACTATCTGCATCAGCAGCGATGTAATATGTCATAAAGGTGTCACGGCTCCAAGTTGAAGGGAGGGACTCCTGAATGAGTTTACCCACCTTTGTAATCTTCACATCATTCTGTGCACATGTAGGATTGCAGAATAGGAATGCTAAAAAGATAGCATAGAAAATGTTCTTAATTCTCTTCATATTCAAATTTAGATTAGAAATTAATAATTTAAAACCCAATTTGTTCCAATATTATGCCATCTTCTAACAATAACTGCAATAATTGCAATAACTGCAATAATTGCAATAACTGCAATAACTGCAACAACTGGCCCCTCCCCCTTCCCCTCCCCCGTAGGGAGGGGCGTGAAATGCGAGATACCCCTTTTTGTTAGTTTACGAGTTCACAAGCTTACGAGTTGACATGTTCGCCTGTGCGTTCAGGTAAATCATAGCCAACACCGGTTTATAATCAGTTTACGAGTTGACGAGTTCACAAGTTTACGAGTTGACATGTTCGCCTGTGCGTTCAGGTAAATCATAGCCAACACTGGTTTATAATCAGTTTACGAGTTTACGAGTTTACAAGTAGACATGTTCGCCTGTGCGTTCAGGTAAATCATAGCCAACACCGGTTTATAATCAGTTTACGAGTTGACGAGTTCACATGTTTACGAGTTGACATGTTCGCCTGTGCGTTCAGGTAAATCATAGCCAACACTGGTTTATAATCAGTTTACGAGTTTACGAGTTTACAAGTAGACATGTTCGCCTGTGCGTTCAGGTAAATCATAGCCAACATCGGTTTATAATCAGTTTACAAGTTTACGAGTTTACAAGTTTACGAGTTCATAAGTTTACAAGTTGACATGTTCGCCTGTGCGTTCAGGTAAATCATAGCCAACACTGGTAATCATAATTATGACGTACTGATGAGAACCTCGTTCGAATAATTCTGAATTGTGAATTGTGAATTAACAGAGGATTGTGAATCAACTATTTCGTTAGTTTTGGCATTTCCGTAGTAGCATCCTCGATGATAAACGACTTGCCCTGCTCCTTTATCTTGATATAAATGATGTGGTCTTTTATAACTTCGTATTTTTCTGTTGGCCATGAGAAGGAAACACGGAACCAGTCATTATTCAATGCTTTAATCTTCAGTGTTTGAAGATTCTCCTTCACACAATCCTGTGCATTGAGAAGTACGTCAGCACCAGTGTCGGCAGTCTTCTTCAAAACCTTTGGACTAACAAACTTCTTCGCAATCACCATGTAAAGGTCTGAGAGCTGATAGATAAGGCTGTTCATATAGGTCTTGTAAAAACCATAAGCGAACTGTTGCTTTTCCTTCTGTGTTTCGTTCATCGTAACAGCAGCACTTTTAGCCTTTTTAGCTTGTGCATAGGTTGTAAGTGGTGCAGAAGCCAAGCATATAGCTAAGCTTATTGCAAGATAAAACTTTTTCATTGTTATTGTTGTTTATAGAATTAATATCAGTAAAAATAGTTGGTCGCTTTTCAAGTTGTATCGTGTCAAGTTCCTCAGCGCATAACTGTTTAGGTGTTATAGTATTTGCCTCTCTGTAGCTGACAAACGTTGAAATCTTATCAGTACTTTTCTTTATAATTGTTTGTTTCGTGTGCAAAGATAGGAAATAAAGCCATTCAAACAAATTATTCTGCAATTATTTTCAAAGAGAATGCAATTAAGTGGACGAGTTGGCAAGTTATTTGCAGCAATAGACCACAGTTTACATTAGTTTTCATAATGATGGCATACTGATGAGAACTTCGTTCGAAAAATTATATGTATTATGAATTATGAATTAACAAAGGATTATGAATTGTTTTTTAATAGCCCTCATCGGATAAAAAAATATACAGCATGAAGTCATTGATTGTAAGTACTGTTTTTCTCTTAGGACTTTTAGGATTGATCTATACGGTTAATTATCTTTACTATCGTTTCTCCCCAGTTCGTTCATTCCCGAGTGTTACCACTCTTTCTGCAAGAGCTCTCTTGGGGATGTTCATAAGTGGAGTAGGTTACTTCGGTACGCTCTTTTGCTTGGTGTCCTTTGATAGCGAATTAGGATTAAACCATTCTGTCTCTCTGCAGATATATCTATGTATTGGAGTGTTTCTGCTGTTGATAGCAGCGATAGTAGGTATTTTTCGATACGACAAAGGTGTTTGGCTTCGTCGTAATCCTAATCATAGCAGACTTTTCCTTCCCTCGTGGAATGAAGGATCTAAGAATATGGGTGTTTCAATAAGCAGGGTTGATGATATCAATTATGGTCGCGGCGTAAGCTTCTCATGGTTTGATGGACGTTTTATTACTGCAGGAAGACACAGCGTAGCGTTTGAATACTATGAATATAAATTTATGGCTCACCGCTCTATACGTAAGATTATTTACAAAAAAGAGATGAGTTTTAATTTCAAAGCAGGTGCGGTATATGTGATAAAGATAATTCCAGAGAGGCAAACCTTCCAAATCACACAAGATACGACAGTTAACTTTGGCCTTTGAGACTTGAACTACGAATTCCTCGAATGGCACGAATTATTTTAACCTTTGAGCATAGAGTTTTGCACATTGAACTTTATGCTCTGTACGATTAGCGACTACGAATTCCTCGAATGGCACGAATTATTTAGCAAAAAGGGTTCGCGCAATTAGAGAAATTCGTAGTGCTTTGTTGGCAGTTTACGAATAGACAGGTTGACGAGAGACGAGTTACTTGTAGCGATAAACCATAGTTAACATCGATAATTATAAGTGGTAGTTGACGAGTAGGCAAGTTGACGAGTAGACAAGTTATTAGCATCGATAAGCCACAGCTAACTTCGGTGATAAAGCCACAGCTAACTTCGGTAATAAAGCCACAGCTAACATCGGTAATAAAGCTACAGCTAACTTCGGTAACAAATAAACAGCTAACCATTCTTCCTCTATCATCTTGTTTTGTAAAGATAATTCATTGCTTGAAAATAAAAGAGCGTTAATACCATTCAAGTTAACGCCCTTTTAGCTTGCAAAAGACGCCCTTTAAGCCCCTTGCCAACGCCCTTTTGAACCCTTCGTAAGCACCTTCTAAACCACGCATCTTCAACTGTCTGATAGAAAAAGACTTACGATGGTTCTGAGACCATGAATTCTGAACCCTGTTTCCACGTTCTATAAAACCAAAAAGTAAAATAAATTCAAATAACGACTACGATTTTTTATCCTTTGAACTACGAATTTCTCGAATAGCACTAACCCTTGCAAACCTTGACCTTTGAACTACAAATTTCTCGAATGGCACGAATCCTTACAATCTCTGAGCATTGAGTTTTGCACATTGAACTTTATACTCTGTACGATTAACGACTACGAATTTCCCTAATTACGCTAATGTTTATTGTAATGTAATTCGTGTCATTCGCGTAATTCGTAGTGCTATATTGGTAGTTGACGAGTTGACAAGTTAACAAGTTGCCTTGTAAGGAAGACATAGTATAAGAACGAGTAGACCAGTAGATAAGTTAATTGTGGCGATAAATCACAGTTAGCAGTGGGGATTAGTCTTTAGGAATGTGTACTGGTCCCAATTAACTCGTCAACTCGTAAACTTGTCAACTCGTCAACTACAAATTATGATTACTACTGTTAAGAAACCCACTCATTTATTTGTTTCATTAGGGAAATAATCATAAATTTGCAGCAAAGAAAGGCAGAAGAATGGAAGATGTACAGCAGATAGCATCCTATATCAGTCAGCGATATGAGAAAGAATATGGCAGACAGATTGATGAGATGAAGTTGCATAAGCTACTTTATCTCACCCAACGTGAGGCTATCATTGAGACAGGAGAGCCTCTATTTGAGGATCAATTCGAGGCTTGGAAATATGGACCGGTGCTCTATTCTGTTCATAAAGCATTCCAAACTGATAAACTTCATGGTGAAATGCTCAGCGATGAGACTATCGGAAAGTACAAAAAGGTATTTGATAAGGTCTTCTCTTCCTATGCATCAAAAGACTCATGGAGCTTAAGTACGCTTTCACATGGCGAATATTCCTGGCGAAAAGCACGTGAGGGATATGATCCCGACAGTGCTTGTAGGACAAAAATAAGGGTTGAAGACATCCGCGTTGATGCCCAACGCATAAAGCAAAGACGAATTATGCTTAACATCTTAGGCGCATAATACGAAAGAAAACACCTTTATATCATGAAAATTACAGAAGAACAAAGGAAGGTATTGGACAGCTTTTCCTGTGAACGTCTTGCAGAAAAGCTGGAGAATATGTGGATAGTTGAAGACTTCTACAATAGCAGAAATCCTCAACTTGAGCAGAATCTCAAGGATAAAGCATATGAGGAAGACGAGAATAACACAACTGCTTATTATGTAATAAAGGATGAGGAAGGAAGCGTTGTCTTCTATTTCTCATTAAAATGTGGTATGCTTTATGATAAAATAGTTGAAGCTGACCAATACCAACAGTTACAGAAGATATGCAATCTCCTTATAAAAAAGATAATGGACAAGAGCATATCCGAAGATAAAAAAGAAGGATTTAAAGAGTTATTAGAATCCTTTCGCTCAAAAAAAGGACTTACAAGAGAATCACTTGAAAGTGTTTTTAGCGCAGATGAGGTTACCATTGATGAGATATTCAAGGGCAATCAACGTCACGTAGGTAAGACTTATTCAGGTGTAGAGATTGTTCATTTCTGTATCAATGATGGTTATCGCGAGAAATGGGAAGCACTAAATATGCCTCAAAGGTTAGGTAGTATTATCTTTTGGAAGTTCATAATACCCCAAGTTAAGTATCTTTTAGAAATTGTTGGATGCGAATATATCTTCCTTTTTGCTGCAGACTTATCGGAAGATGAGAGCCTTGTGAACTATTATAGAGAGCTTGGCTTCACCGACTCTTTGGTCCATCATGTCGCAATTCCTCTCTATGACCTCGCCTGTAAGTTCATGTACCAAGAGACAAACCAGCTTATTGAGAAGCAGAAAAAGTTCTTTGAGGACTTTAATCCAGACTTTAGTGAGAAATAATAGGAACGAAGTCTCTGCTTTAAACATTGCACTTTACACTTTAAACCTTAATATTCATTACGCCATTACTTCCTTTTCCAACCTTAAGCCATAGGCTTAAGCTTTTTTATTCCTCGGACTTTTTTACTCGTATTTTATATCTTCTTTATCCCTGTTATACCTCTTTCTCACATCTATTATATATAAGGTAAGAAGCTTTTTAGCTCTTCTTACCCGACCACAGTGCGATGATTACGAACAATCCGGCAACAATGATAAAGAGGAAAGAGTCTATAGCACCAGCATAAATACGACCCGTATGCACCTCTAAGGCAAGACTCCACAGTGACATTGGCATGGTTCTCAACTCTTCAGGTTGGGCAGAGAAGAACGTACCATCGTAATAATCAGCCACACATTCCTCACCTGTGAAGTCGGAACTATAAGCCTACTACCATCTGACCGGCGGCAGCTGTCCCCGGAATAGTAGCCCTTGCAACCATCATATTATTGTAAGGCTCAATCTGTCCAGCCTGTCTATTCCACCGAAAGAGTCCATCGAAAGAGCCAACAAGCCACATTCTACTCTCGTCACGTTGCCATACCGTCTGCCCCATCACACTCACTGGCGGTGCAATGTTGATGGGTTGTGGTTTTGAGGTTAGCGAAGATAAGGAGCAAAAGCCCTTTGATGTCGATAGTAACCAGTCGTGATTCTGCTCGTCATAACGTATCATCCGCAGACAATCGTACCATGCGTTATCGCTTGCCAAGACTGCTCCAGGCAGCGGATCGGTGTTATTCATGGTCAGTGGGATCATCACTGGAGGACGCAAAGCCCACGCTGTTATCGCCGTGAAGAGCGTCAATACGATGGTAAACACACCAATCTTATTATGCCAATTCAATACTTTTGTATGCGTCGGACGCACCCAGAACCACACACCCGTCACACAAAGAGCAATGAGAATGAGTGCTATGAGGTCGACAATCAGCTTCCCCACGGTCCCGAAAAGCCCACCACTATGCAGCAACCACACCTGTCGGAAGAGCGAAACCTTACCATCGTCGCCCGCAGCAGGCTGTATCTCCACCTTATGGAACTGTCGGTAAGGGGCTGTAGCATAGTAAAGATAGGAACGCGAGAGCACCACCAGCGTGTCACCCCGTGTGGTAATGTCGCTCAACAGATTAGCTGAATCCATCTCAGGAAGTGCCACCGACTGCCAGCCCTGGTGGGTTTTGAGTTGGTAAAGACCCATGACACTTGCAGCAAAGACCTATCCGTTTTTCGTCTGTACCACTCCTCTCATCTGCCGATAATCAGCACCTGAAGGCAATCCCTGGTTATAATCAATGAAGATTGACGCTGCCGTATCTGTCCGAATAACGCCTGCAGCACCATAGATGAGCACCATGTCGTGCCCCTTATCATCCTTACAACGCAGCGTTCCACGCAACAATCCGTTGTTCCAAT
The DNA here is from genome assembly GCF_900187995.1 of Prevotella jejuni. Classification (GTDB taxonomy): domain Bacteria; phylum Bacteroidota; class Bacteroidia; order Bacteroidales; family Bacteroidaceae; genus Prevotella; species Prevotella jejuni. The sequence goes on along the minus strand of NZ_FZNZ01000031.1, from coordinate 32,869 downwards.
GCTTGAAATCATACCGACCAGGTAGCACTGCTCTGCTCACATTGATGTCAGCAAAGCACCGACGATGGTTCAAGACGATTCCCGAAAGACAAAACATTACCAAGAAGAAACTGATGATTAGTCCCGTCCATTTATGATATTTGCGCCACGTTCTGCGTTTCACATAAAGTTATATTCTACCTTATAAGTGTTATTTTCACCTACAAACTTACAAATAAAAATTCACATTCCGTACATCGTCTGTTTATTTAGACGGTGGGAACAGGCGCATTCTTACGAAGACATCATAGCTGCTGAAGGAGTTAAAGAGGGGTAAACCAACTGTTTAAGACTAAAAAAATGACGGAATAAAAGTATAAAAACTTAGCCTCAAAACGCAATTTTCAACGCCCGAAGCCAATACCTTTAGTACCCAGTCCGTACACTTCCCTACCCATGAGACCGTATCTATAGCAGCCCATCCATACACCTGTCAACCCATGAAACCGTATCTATAACACTCTGCCTGTACAGCCATCAACCCATGAGCTCATCTACTTTCCCACGCACAAAGCCATCTAATCGCCTACTTAACAAAATCTTTACACTTTTTATCCACGCCAAATCGAAAAACAACAGATTTTCTCTTATTTTTGTCTTTGTAACTATCAGAAAAACAAAAGGTTACAAACACCCTTGTAAAAGATGCCCTTTTACACCTCAAGATAATTCTTAAAATGTATCTAATTGAAAATAAAGAAGTTACCTTGTTGTGTAAACTAAACAGGTAACGATTTGGAAACGAGCGAAGTACTTTCAATCGCAGGTTTCTGCATTAACAAAGAACGCTTGTTATTCTATTTGCAAAGATAATCATTTGCTTTGAATAACAAGCGTTTTTGATGAAGATTTCTCTCTTTTGCTTTGTCTTAGTTTTGGGATAGAGACTAGGAATTGAGAAAAGTGGTTACAATCCTCTTCCTCTTTTCTTCTTTTTCTTGGCTTGGTTTCTGAGCCTGTGCTGCCATGCTGTTTCGGCATAATCATCACCGTGTGTCTGTGGGTTGATTAACCCGCCTGCTCCGGAAATGATTTCTTCGGCTGCATTTATGGCTGTATTTGCCATATTACCTACTGCTTGTGCAATAGATGAACTTTCATTTGTGTTGGCAGGTGACGTATAGGGACGGCTGGGAGGAACGAGTTGGTAACCTGTATGGGATTGAATTTTGTTCTTTGCCAGCTCATCTGCCATTGTCGTGGCTTTCTTTGGTTCTGTCTTGTTGCTTATCTCGAAGTTCTTCTGCAAGGAATGGTAGCCAAATTCTCTGCCAATTTCCGATGCCTTGAAAGTCTGGCCGTCGTATGCGAACTTCAAGCCATATATCTTTCCCTGTTTATTCTTTAAGCGTTCAATGGTTACGCCACTCTTGCTAAGGTCATAGAGAAACATGGAGTGCCCTGTGATTCCTGTGCCTTTGTACCTATCAAGTAAGGCATAACATATCTTCTGTACCTGCTGTTTGGTTTGTTCTCTCGTTGGGTTGGCTTTTGGCTTCTGATGCAGCCTTTTCGCCTTGACTTCCTTTGCGATGGTCATACCATGCTTGCGGCTGAGTTCCTCTGCAACCCTTGCTGCTCGGTTACTCATAAAGGTGGTATCATACACTTCTCCATATAGACTGATACGATTGGCAATAATATGGATGTGCATATTATCGGTATCCTTGTGCGTTACTGCCACCCATTGATGGTTGGCAAGTCCCATGCGTATTGCAAAGTTTGACGCAAGGTTACGGACGGATACAAGGCTCAATCTTTTCTCGTCCTGTGGTGCAATGCCGATTTCGATACGCAGGAACTTGTTTCTGCAACGTGTATTGTAATCGCTGACCATCTTCATTTCCTCGTAAATCTCCTTTGGCATAGTGCCGCAGAGATTGTGAAAGAGAAGCGTTTTACCGAGTTCCCCCTCTCTGAAAATATACTCCAGTGCATTGCTACCATGCGCAATAGCCTTACATTTCCCTATCATTCTCCATCAGATTTAAGAGTTTAATTGCCCTTTCCTCAATACGGTATTTGGGATTAAAGAAACGCTTAAATGCTTCCCTTGCCAAATAGGAAAGGCTTTGAGTAATCAGTACCCACGCATCATCCTTTACCTTGATAAGGTTGGAAACATGTGTAAAGAAGTAGGCCGTTCGTCTCAACACCTCTATGGCTTCCCTCTCATTGTCTGTCATCTTGGGAACGGCTGTTACTTCTCCGTTAAGGAGTATCTCACGGCAGTAATCTGAGAACTTCCGTCCTGTGCTTTCCGCTTTTGATTTGATACGCTGCTTTTCCTCTAAGGTGCATCTTACCTTGATGAATTCCGTCTTGTTCATCCGTAGTTCTTCCTTCTCCTGTTGCTGCCATCGGGCAGTCTTGCTGTTGTATCTGTTCATATAAAAGTCCTCTTTTCTTTGTTTTCAATCTTGCTTAATTCCTGAACACTGACCGATGAGAACGGAGTGATTACGGTCTAACCTCCCCGACAGTCTCACAAGGGGAGCAAGCGCAGTTTGTGGGTACAAACTGACGTCTTGCAATGCTACCCAATAGGCCGTTTACACATAAAGTATTTTTCTGCTTGAAAACGAATGCACTGCATTCTGTGTTTAACTGCGTTCGTGGTACTCCCACCATTCTGCCTGTTCAGTAAATTGCCGTTATCGTATTCTCTAAAAAAGGTCGTGGATTTTGAGTAAAACCGTCGACCCTTTTCCTGCGCTTTATAGTCTCCTCCATTTTTCTATATCCTCGCCGTATTCCTCCAAATGCGTGCGCACGAGGTTCTCAATGAAGCTTGACACGTTGGCTCCCTTGTCGCCCAACCTACGGACGATGAAGTCCGCACGCTCTTGTGTCGCCCTGCTCAGATAAACCGCCTTTCGGTCGTTCAACTTTGTAGGAACAAGGAAAGTCTGTTTATAGGCTTCGAGCGTTCCCCGTCTCATCTTGGTACTGATACGCCGTTGAACGGTTGCATTCTCTGCGTGCTGTGCAGACTCGGAAGCTATTACTTCTTGGCAATCCGTTTCCTTTGATGGAGCTTTTGCCTGTGGTTGTTCTTCCACCTTGTCTTCTGTATCTCCCAAGTAGTATGTAAGACTTTTCCTGTCTGTTCTTTCATTACTTTCCTGTCTGTTCATGCTGAACGCTTCTTTTATGGATTGGTCTATCTCCTCTCTGCTTGCTTTTATCTTTTTCATTGCTCTATCGTATTTTAAGTTTGACTTGTTTGGGTTTATTGCTTGTTTTTGGAGTTTTCTCCAACTTTTTCTGTTGCTCACGAACACGGCTGACATGATACTCGTTGAGGTCTTTGAAGTTCCCATAATGTACAGACATGTCTTCTACCTTAAAACCTGCCTTTACAAATTCCAGCACTGCTCTCCGCCCCGCGTCGTCGTTATCAAGGAAAGTACGGATAGAAGATACTTGATGGTTGTTCAGGTAGCTGATACTTCTTCCAATGTTGCTCACAGAGTTCATCACAAGGCAGCGGTTATTCACTTCTTCTTTCATTGAAAGGAAAGAGAGAAAGTCCATAAATCCCTCGAACAGGCAGACGGGCTGTGTTTTGTTCTCAAATATCGGAGTGATGTCCTTTGGGGCAATCGTTCCTTTGAACATATTGTCGTCCCGAAGTTCATAGCCGCCAGAGAGGTTGGCAAAACCAATGGCTTCGTATCTTCTTCCTCTTACCTCATAGCTAATAGATTTGAGAAAGGGCAATGCTTTTTCCAAGTTGATGCAGCGTACCTTTGTAAGATATCAGTTAACAAGACTTACACCTACTACATGCAGAACCTCAACCGTCTTATTAAAGAGAACAAGGTTCTTGTTTCTGAGAATAACGCTTTGAAGACAGAGAACGCCAAGGTAAAGGAACGCATCTCCCAACTTGAAGAGAACGCCATAAAGCGTGTTACCATTCAAAAGGATGAAGTGATAGATGGTCTCAGGAAATAGTTGACTACTGCTAATAGCGAACTTGCCAGCATTGGCAATGATTATAATGCCCTCTTGTCAAAGTACAAACTTTTCATCATGCAATGGAACGAGTTGAAACAACAGCCTGAAATAGTTGAAGCCATTGAACGTATTGAAAAGCGGAAAAAGCAGGAAGCGGAAGAGAGAAAACGACAAGAAGCTGAGTGTAAACGTGATGAACAGACCAGACAATCAAGATTTCAAAGCGTACTTATTCGCTTCATAAACGAGGGACATAGTTCACTTGGCAAATTCTCACAGACTGAGCGTATAAATTTCAACGATAAGGAAGCTAATGCTATATATTACGGTCTCATTGCTACCGCTGTAAACGACAGGCTGTCCTTAAACGTATCAAAGAATATAGAGGCTTCTGTCAACAAGTTCCTTGCGGGTATGACATGGAACGGTTGTACTGAATTTCGCAGAGAATGTGTTTCCAACTGGACAAAACTTTTTGCCACAAAGGATGTCACTTATACAAAGGATGCTATCAGCAACTTCCTTTCATTCGTTGATCACATGTCATGCAGTTGCCGACACATACGTCTCGCTTGGAGGCTCAAACGGATGCGCTGACCAACTGACGAATTGGGATGGTACGCTAAAGATTGGATTAGGAACACCGACCAAGAAATGTAGGACAAGATAATCAGTGTTAGAACACATATAGGGCGTTTGGCGTAAAAATATCGCTTCAACTGCCCTTAATTTATTAAATTCGAGGAGAAAAATCAAGATTTCTGCCACTTTCTTCTTTAATCTCGATAGATTTGCGTATTTTTATAGCCAAATTTAGACAATTCTCATAACAAAAAGTCTGCTTACTTGGACGAAATCATTTATATGAACAATTCAGAAGTTAGACACATTACTCTACCTATCTGGTTAGACAATTTACTATTTAATAAATTGTCTGCTATATATAGTAGAAAGAAAAAAGATCTTGTTGTCCTTGACTGGGGACAAGAGGATATCTTGGGTTATCTCGGAACCTATTTCCCAAGAAGCTATTCTGAGTCATACCTAATTTTTAGTAAGTATTTACAAAATAATTACATACAATATCAAGATAAAGAGGAATTGTCAGTCTTTGATTTTGGGGGTGGTACAGGAGGTGAGCTCGTTGGTTTTATAATTGCAGTTTCAGAACAACTTTCTTCTATCAAGAAAATAAGAATTAAAGCATTAGATGGAAACGCTCATGCCCTACGAAATTTGGAGCAAATTCTTGATGTGGTATCAGCACACACGGAAATTAAGTTAGATTGTCAATTAATGCCTGTTGTTATAGATGATTTTTATGATTTGAAAATTGTTACAGATGTCATAACTCAGGCTTATGATTTTATTATATCCTTTAAAGCTATTTGTGAATTTGTAACATGTCAACAATTTGAAGAACGTAATCCATATGAACATATTATAAATGTATTTTCTCCAAAGCTAACAGATTGTGGAGTTATTTGTTTGGCAGATATCACATCTTACAACGAAGTATCTAATGATTGGCTGCCCAAAATGTTAGATAAAGCATCTGCTGCTTGTCAAGTCGAGATTATAAACCGTAATTCGGGGTTTAACGAAGAATTTCATACGACCCATTCTCGTTGTAATAATGATTTAAGCAAAATTGCTTGGAGAATATATAGAATAAAAAACTAAGACATATTGTAATTATGAAAAAAGACTGGATGATAAAAGAATCCGAACTTGATGACGACCAGATTAAGATCCTCATGGAAACGCTTGATAAATCCTGCATAGTCGCAGGTTGTGCAGGAAGCGGTAAGTCCGTGCTGGCTCTAATAAAAGCTCAACGTATACAAAAAGAGTACGGCACCAATTATAAAATTATAGTATATACAAAGGCACTGTGCAAATATATGAATTCTGGCAAGCAAGAATTAGGACTTACTAATGATTTTTATTATCATATGGAATGGAAGTACAAACGTGAAAGGAGAGGCCGTTTTATGGTTTACTCTAAGGACGAAAATGGCAACAAAATTCCATATATGCCATCAGCTGATTATATTATAGTCGATGAAATTCAAGATTTTAGCGATGATGAAATTCGAGAATTCTTAGCTGCGACAAATAAACATTTCTTCTTTTTTGGAGATACTGCGCAGTCTATATATGAAGGACTTAAGAAAACTGTTCCTCTGGATAGAATAAATGCCTTAGTCCCTTTTAATATGAAGGTGAAAAATTGGGAATTATATCGCAACTATCGTCTTCCTTTACCCGTTGCAAAAGTTGTGCAACCAATCGGTGTAGATTTGCCCCCATTTATCGAAAGCACTTACAAAAGCAAGGAAATTGCAGTACCGAGATTCATCAAGTATAATAATGAAGAAAACCAAATAAAGGCTATACATGATATTATCAGCAGAAATAACATGACAGACGTTGCTATTTTGTTGCCAGATAATGATTATGTTAAGACGGTATATAACCAGTTAAAATCATTGGGAGGTAATTACGAACTAAGATATAATGACCGTGAAGACTTTAGAAATAGTCAGGACAGTCTTAATTTTACATCTACAAACCCAAAGGTGATGACCTATCATAGTGCAAAAGGTTTACAATTTGAAACTGTATTCTTACCTTACATAGAAAACTTTTCAGGTCAAGAATCAGATCGCAAAGCATTGTATGTGGCTATGACTCGTACATATCGCAATTTATATGTGATGTACTCATCTATGCTTCCTTCCCCATTATCGAATATTAATTCGCAGCTCTATAAAACAACGGAAATTGATGAAATAGAAGATTATTAATCATGAAATATTATATTCCTACAAGTTCATTGAACTTCAACAATATATTGTCGACAGAATCCATATCGCCAAAAGCTATGTACAAGAAGCGTGGCTATGGATATAGTCGATGGTTCACTGTCGAAGAAAATAATATCGAACATACCACCCTGCTTTTTGACACCTTATGTGTATTCGACCGTCCGATTAGTGATATTGAAGATCATGCAATGCTGATTGAAATAATTTCAGATGATGATTTTCCAAAACTCCCTAACGGCGTCTATTATACAGATAAGACAATTTACCTAAATCCGTGGCAAACCAGATTCATTTTCTTTTCAGATAAAGTGAAAAGGACTGTTATGTCTATGTCTGATAGTAGTTTAGAAACAAAACTTGTTCGATTGTATCAGCGTAAGATGGTTGTGCTTTCCGACATAAAGGATAGAGGTTATAAAATTATCAAAGAAGATAGCATTCCTCTATCAAACAATATGGAATCAAACATAGAAGAAGATTACATCATCAACAAGATGAAGGGATTACTATATGGCTACTATATAGGAGCTAATTTATCTTCTTCAAAGGAGCATATTCTAAAGTTGGATTCACTGCGTGAGATAAATAACATATTTGCATCCATCATATCAGGTTATGATAGGATTCCATCTGTTACTCAAAAGAAGCGATTAGACGAACTCTTCAACTACATAGATAGTCAGCAACCTATCTTCAAGGACTTAGAAAAAGAACTTGGAAGCGTTCAACTTGCAAGCAAAGCATTAAATGTATTTAAACGTTACGGTTATACATTTGAAACAGTTGATAGAATTATGTTATTAGAGGCCCTTAAAAAAGATACAGAAAACAATCAAGCTCTTAATTGGGTTAATCATGAAATAGCAAAAGCTAATGCGTTATTTAACACAAGTAAGAGTTTGCTGAATCCGGACGATGGTGAGCTTATCGTTTCTGGGAAAGAAAAGCTAATCTCACAAAAGTGTATTAGTGAAGATTTGATGGCAAACTTGTTTATACATTGGATAAACATTGTCCTATGTTCTCATTCGTTCAATGGAAAAATAAATTCCATTAAAGAGACTCTTTCTGACGAAATAACAAAAGATGCAAAAAATGTAATTGGAAAAGACTGGGATAATAGTCCTATACGGGCTTATCTCAATCAACTTCGTCGTCATGTACGTGGTGAAGAATTCAACCAACCTTGGGATAATGGAGTTCTTTCTTCTATTGCGGCTGTTCTAATAAAGGGTGATGATTGGGAGCAATTGTTACACTTTATGCAAAGTAAAGGGATGTACGACTACCGTTTAGCATTTGCCTTCTATGGTGTGTTAAATGGATTCGCTAATATGACGAGAGATTTTACCGACAATCTTTTGAATAAAGACTCAGGTTATCTTTCAATGGTTTATCGTGATTTCTATGGGCAGCTTTTTGATAAAAGCATACCTGAATTTGGCTATATATCAACAATGCCAGAGAAAAATGATAATACCGGAATGCTGTCGTCAACTTTTGAATCTTCTGTGAATAAAGGAAATAATCCCATTGTAGATTGGCGTAGAGATATTAAGTTGTACGCAGAGACTGTTATCAAACGTGATAAAATGAAACTATTTAAATCTCTTGACGAAGCTTTGGCACAAAATGGTGATAATCAAGACTATTTCAGATTTATCAAAATGCTTGATAATTTTGATGGTTGGAAGCCTGGAAAGAATAGACCATGTTCTGCATGGAAAAGAATGCAAGAACATTTTGTTCCAGACTATAACGAACGTATTGGAAAATCTGCAAAAACAGAGAACATCGGGAAATTAGCAAAGCAACAAGAGACAAGTTTGTTTGATGGTATTGAGGACGACACTCTACATTACAACAACACAATAAAACAAGAGAAATCTTTTAATCCATCCAATAAAACTTCTAATTTATTTGTCGATGATGAAAACGTGACATACTTTATTGGGAGTCAAACTTACCTTCCTGCTGATGTTCGTGCTACATTATGCAAAAAGGTTCTTTCTTTTCAAAAAGATTATGCACCTAATGGATATTATTTTGGCAAGAAAGATAGCCCAAGAACTAATGACAATACAATTAAACACTTTATAAATAAGTGTACTTATCAAAAAGAACATAGCAGTAGTCCCTCGTGGATTCCTGCAACTTCAGAAAACAAAGTTCTTCTTGATAAATTAAAGAACGCATTATACCAAAGATATGCCAACGGATAAAATTAAGTTAATATTAGAAAATAGCGATATTGTAGAAGCAACGGCTCCATACATCATTTCTGCGAGTCGTTCAACCGATATACCAGCCTTTTATGCCAAGTGGTTTTTCAACCGCTTGGCTAAAGGATATTGCACTTGGTACAATCCGTTCAATCAACAGAAGATGTACATCTCTTTTAAGAATTGTAAGGTTGTTGTATTCTGGACTAAGAATCCGAAGTCAATAATTCCTTATCTTCACATCTTGGATGAGATGGGCATACATTATTACTTTCAAGTAACATTGAATGACTATGTAAAGGAAGGATTTGAGCCTAATGTTCCATTTGTGGAAGAGCGAGTAAAAACTTTCATAGAGCTATCAAAAATGATAGGTAAGGAAAAGGTTATTTGGCGTTTCGACCCACTTATCATTACACCAACTATTGGACCAAGGGACTTGCTGACACGAATATGGAATGTTGGTAACAAACTAAAAGGATATACCGATAAACTCGTATTCAGTTTCGTTGACATTAAAGCGTACCGTAAGGTACAAAATAATCTCGTGAAAGAAACTATTTCTTTTACAAAAGAAGATGTAGAAAATACAGAAGCAAATTATGCCCAACGTATAGAGATAGTTGAAGGATTGGCTAAGATACGTGAAGCATGGCACAAGGATGGATGGAATATACAAATGGCAACTTGTGCCGAGGATATTGATTTGGAAACGTATGGCATAGAACATAACAGATGCATAGATGGGGAGCTGATGAAAAGAATCTTTGCTGGTGACAAGGAATTGGTTTATTACCTCCATACATTGAAATGGCCTGAAAAGGACATGTTTGGAGAGATACCACCAATCCCTGAAAAACTCAAAAAAGTAAAGGATACGGGACAGCGCAAGGTTTGCGGCTGTATGGTAAGTAAAGATATAGGTATGTATAACACTTGTAGGCATTTGTGTGTTTATTGCTATGCAAACACAAGCAAGGAAGTTGTGCTAAAGAATAAGGACAAACATAATGATGAAAGTGAAAGTATAATAGAATAAAAAAGAGAAAGACAAAATCTTTAGTACTTTCGATTCATTGGAATAGTACATGACATTACTAATGTTGAAGAAAAAAATATGTTTAACAAATTTAGATTGTGGCTGATATCCACAAGTGCAATGTGGGCTATCATTTTAATTAAAACATGGGATGTCCCTATATGTTGGACATTCTGGCAGGGATTTGAGTGGGCTCCAATTAAAATTATACTCAGTCCTTCTAATATAGTAGCATATATTAGCATAGTATGTTTATTAATTGGAAGTTACTATTTTTGGATTTATAATAAGAAATTAGAGGGTTCTCCAACTTCTCTCCCAATTATGATAAAGAAAATTACAGATAGAAGTCAAGATTATATCAACTCGTTGGCTACATTAGTAACTTTATTCGCAGTTGTGATTGTAAACTATGAAACTTGGCGAGATTTGCTTATACTAATGATTATGCTTGCTGTAATTTTTATTAGTTATACACGAACAAATTTATATTATGCAAATCCTATTATGGCTTTGCTAGAATACAAAATAGCAGAAGTTGAAACATATACAGATTGCAAGGAATTACCATCAGGATCTGTTGTGTTATATAGAAGAGATTTAAATGTTGGAGATAATGTGTCTCCTTATTATGTAGCAGATAATGTATATATTTTAATATGAATAAAAATGATTTTATAAGTAAACTTCAAGGAGTAATAGAACAAGGTGACGATTTTCAAGTTCTTATCTATTTTGCTTTGAATACAGAAAATGGAGTATGTCTGAAAAAAGCAGATATTAAACGTAATGTATTGTTGGATATAGGTAAAGGATATAAAAATTCTATTCAAGAAGAAATCAATTTGTTCACTCAAGATAATGAGAGAGATTTGCTTGACCTGTCATCGCGTGATGAAAGAATGAATGTGGTTTATAGATATGATTTGCCAGATGAAGAGCCTTCTTTCTTTGCGTTAATGAGAGAAGCATATGAATCGCATGATGCTGATTATTTCACATCGTCAAAAGTCTTTAATTTTGATAATGATAAATTGTCAGATATTAATTATTTTATAATAGAAGTAGGTACTACTAATAACAAAATCGTAATTTATAGAAACAACTATAATATCAATCTAATGCGGCAAAGTAGAGGCAGATTTTATATCAGCAAATCGGAAACACAGTTTGATTTGGTTAAAGAAGATATTTTACGCTTAGATTCACAAATAGACGCACTAATGTTTGATAATGAATTTTTTATCACAAATTTGTCGTACCTTGATAATAATAAAGAATTTGCATCAATCATTATAGGACGTGCGTCAGAGGCATTAACTCATATTGAAGAACTGAATATCGTTGATAGTATAGAAGGTATGCAAGAAAGATTAACAGAAATTTCTTTTGCTCGACGAGTAATGAGGGCATTGGATTCTTCTCCTATTACAGAGATTCCTAAAAAAGATATTTTTGATTTTGTGAGAAATCATGATGTCTTAAAAAATGTATTGAAAATCGAAAATGATAAGATTAAATTACCTTCAAAAAAATCTCAGGATAGTTTCATAAGACTTTTGAATGACGATTTTCTGTACTCCAAACTTTCTAAACGAGATTATGAATCAAAAGCAAAAAATCGCATACGGAGATAATAAAAACTCTCATATTGGCAGAATACCCTATTTTATAACTAAACATCACTGTATAAGCGATTATAAATAAGATTTAATATATATATGACCGAACTCGAACTACAACAATATCTTCTCGGTGAGTATCCACAAGAGAATGCTCGGTGTGAGTGGAAGGAATTTAAGAATCTGAAAAACTCGTTCTGTGGGAACGAGAAGGATGACGTGATTTCCTATGTGTCGGCTATCGCCAACATGGATGGTGGACATCTGGTGATAGGTGTGAAAGACAAGACCCTTGAAATAGTCGGAACTGATATTTCAAGGTTGACATTCAATGGACAACCAGCCAATACCCAATCGGCAACATTCAAGCTCACGGAACAATGTACATATCTTTCATCAGAAGGATTGTCCATTGAGGAGTTTGTAACTGACGATACGCAGAAGAGGGTATGGATAATCCATATTCCTAAGCATCTGCCTCGTCGCCCTGTACTTGCCCACAAGAAAGCATGGCAGCGGATAGAGGATTCATTAGTTGAAATGACAGGCGAAAGACTGGCTGCCATTCTTGAAGAACCTATCTATAACGCAAAGGATTGGTCTGCGGAGATTGTACACGATGCTACGATTGACGACCTTGACGAGGTGGCTATTGCTAAAGCCAGACAGATGTTTAAAAAGGTTCATAGCCGCATACCAGCAGCGGAGGTGAATGATTGGAGTGTGCAGACATTCCTCAGCAAATGTGGACTTTCAAGGAATGGTGGCATTACACGTGCTACAATTATCCTACTTGGCAAATACGAATCTGCCTTCAAGCTGCGTCCTGCCGTTGCACAGGTGACTTGGACACGTCGTGATGCCAATCAAGATGTGGTTGATTATGAACATTTCACAGTACCGTTTATCTTGACGGTGGATGAAATCCTATCAAAGATAGAAAACCTTACTTTACGTGAAATGCCTGGTGATACGCTTTTCCCTGATACGATGAAGCAATATGACGACTATACTATCCGCGAGGCTCTTCATAACTGTATTGCCCATCAAGACTACGAGCTACAACAACGTATCAACTTTGTCGAGAATCCCGGCTACTTGTATTATTCCAATGCCGGTTCTTTCATTCCTGGTACTTTGGAGAATGCTTTAAGAAATGAGGAACCTCAGACTTATTTCCGCAATGAATGCCTGTGTAGGGCTATGGTTGACTTCAATATGATTGATACCGTAAGTCGTGGCATCAAGAAGATGTTCAGTGAGCAATGGCGCAGACACTTCCCGATGCCTGATTATGAGATTGATGCGGTAAAGAAGAAAGTGGTGGTACGCATATATGGCAATGAAATCAACAAACGATACACCGACTTGTTGAAGACAAATGACACCCTTACACTTTGGGATTGCATCTCACTCGATGCCGTGCAGAAAGGCAGAGCCATACATAAAGATGTGGCGAAAGACCTTCTAAATAGAGGACTGATTGAGGGTGAAGCACCAAATTACAGCATCTCATTGGGTGTAGCAAAAGACACACGCCAACTGCCTTCATACACCAAGACAAAAGGATTGGATAAAGGGAAACTTCGTCAAATGATTCTTCAATATCTCGAAAATGCAGGAGATGAGGGTGCGAAACGTGACAGCATCTATGAATATATCAAAGATGTGCTGCCATCCAATAAGACGGAAGAACAAAGGTTACGCAGTCTTGGAGATTTATTAAAGACGATGAAAACAGAATCTCTAATTAAAACAGATGGCCGAAATTGGTTCATCCTATAGAGAATCCGTCGAAATTCGACGAAAATTGCAAATAAACCCGTCGAAATTCGCTTTAACCCGTCGAAATTCGACGAAAGCTAAACGACGTAATAGATGAATTACGACCTTTTACACCTCAATCAAGGGTAAAAAAGGTCATAATTACGACCACAATTCGCTATTTATAACAGAAGACGGGGCTTAATCCGTCAAAAATCGTTCAAATCCGTCGAAATTTAACGGAAATATGACGGAATGATATAATCGTATTATCTAAAAGTATAACCCCAAAGAATTAAATATGTTATTAGGAAACAAAATTAGGTCACTGAGAGACGAAAACGAGGTGTTGCAACGGCAATTGGCAGCATACTTGGAGATTGATACTCCTATGTTCAGCAAGATAGAACGTGGCGACAGGCGAGCCAAAAGGAGTCAAGTGATTCTATTGGCAAAATATTTCAATGTTGACGAAAACGAAATGCTGCAGCTCTGGCTTGCAGACAAGGTGATTGATGCGATGGAAGGAGAGAGTGATTATGAGTTGAAGCAAATTGCCATTAAGATGGCACAAAAGGAAATTCGCTAAAAGTAGACGAGGTTATGGATGTAAGCAAGAGTGATATTCTTACAAAACTTCATGAATTGGAAGAAGAGAATGCAAGACTAAAGGCTCTTCTTGCCAAATATGGTATTCCTTATGAAGTTAAGGAACAGAAGAATTGTATTGCTGTATCCATACCTCAAGTAGAAACCTATTCAAACAAACTTTCATTACAGGAGAAGGTAGCTTTGTTCCAAAGCTTGTTCAAAGGACGGGAGGATGTGTTTGCCAAGAGGTGGTATAGCGATGCTACGAAGAGATCAGGCTATCAACCAGTATGTGAACGTGAATGGAACAGGGAGTTTTGCGACAAAAGAAAATACAAATGTGCAGAATGCCCTAACCGTCAGTTTGCGCCTTTGTCATACGAACATATCTACAACCATCTCGCAGGAAAGGGTGCTTTGTGCCGTGATGTCATAGGTTTATATCCAATGTTGGAGGATAACACTTGCTTCTTTCTCTGTACGGATTTCGATGACAAGAGTTGCGAGCATGACTATCAGAATGACGTGTTGGCTTTTGTCTCTGTTTGTAAAGAATGGAACATTCCCTATTACATCGAGCGTTCTCGCTCTGGCAATGGCGCTCATGTGTGGATTTTCTTCTATCATGCCATTACCGCCATTAAGGCAAGGAAGCTTGGTAAGGCAATTTTGACGGAAGCAATGAACAAGGAAGTCCGGCTTTCTTTTAAGTCATACGACAGGTTCTTTCCCAACCAAGATACTTTGCCTGAAGGTGGATTTGGCAACCTTGTCGCATTACCGCTACAAGGGAATGTTCGCAAGAAAGGTAACAGTGTCTTTGTGGATGAAAAATTCGTGACTTTTCCAGACCAATGGGACTTTCTTCTTCATATTAAGAAGTTATCTGAAACGGAAGTTGACAATATCCTCCAGACGCACATAGCATCAATGGGTGAGCTTACTAAAAGCAGTGAAAGCAAACCTTGGGAAACACCAAAATCAGAGTCTATTGTCAAAGATGATTTTCCAAGAAGCATCACCCTGACAAGAGAGAACAGACTTTACGTCCCTTTGGCAAATATTCCATCTAAAATCATTAATCTCTTCAAGAGAATGGCAGCCTTTCATAATCCTGAGTTCTATGCCAAGCAGGGTATGAGGTTATCAACATACGATATACCTCGTATTATCTCTTGTTCGGAAGTGTTGGATAATTATCTTGCTATGCCTCGTGGCTGTGAAGATGATGTGATAGAGATTCTGAAGGCTAACGATGCCAAGTACACTATTGATGACAAGACCTTTCATGGGAGAAGCATCAATGTTTCATTCAAAGGTGAACTTCGGGGAGAGCAGCAGAAGGCCATGGGAAATATGTTGCCCCACAATACTGGTACCTTGTCTGCAACCACAGCTTTCGGCAAGACGATTTTTGCCATTGCCATGATTGTCAAGCGCAAGGTGAACACCTTGATATTGGTTCATCGCAAGTCTTTGCTTGACCAATGGAAAAAGCAATTGGAGGAATTTCTGGAGATAAACGAATATGTCGGCAGCACTTCAAGTAGAAGAAAAAATGGACTGTCGCCTATAGGTCTATTATGCTCTGCAAAGATAGTATTCATGGAATCATTGACATTGCTTTAATTCTGTCTTGTCAAGAGGAAAATGAAATAAAGCCCTTTGTTAAGGATTATGGAATGATAATCGTTGACGAGTGCCATCATGTCTCCTCCGTAAGTTTCAAACTTGTCCTGAAACAAGTTCGAGCGCACTATGTTTATGGACTTACTGCCACCCCGATATGCAAGGACGGACATCAGCCAATCATTTTCATGCAATGTGGAAAAATAAGATATACCGCTGATGCGAAAACGCAGATGAATCGACAAAACTTCATACGAACTCTTGTCCCTCGTTTTACCTCTTTCATAAACATTTCGTCCGACATAAAGACCTATACCCAAACATTAGAAGCTTTGTCAACAGACGGGGTACGGAACAATCTTATCGTTGGTGACGTAAGAAAAACAATTGATGAAGGACGAACTTCCAATCATCCTAACAAAACTCACTTCCCATGTAAGAATATTGGCAGATATGCTGCAACCTCATGCGAACCATGTCATCAGTCTTGTTGGAGCAGATTCAACAAAAGAAAAAAGAATTGCAATGGAGCGATTGGGGCAGATTCCAACATCTGAGTCTTTGATAATCGTTGCTACCGGCAATTACATCGGAGAAGGATTTGATTATCCCAGACTTGACACGTTGTTCCTTGTACTTCCGATCTCATGGAAAGGCAATATTGCTCAATATGCAGGCAGACTTCATCGGGATTACGAAGGCAAGCAAGAGGTGCGAATCTATGATTACATAGACATTCGTGTTCCTTTATGCGATTCCATCTATCGTAAACGTTTGAAAGGCTATGCCTCTGTTGGTTATGGCGTACCCAAATCATCAGACGATAATACAATGCCAAAGCAAGAACTCATATACGATGGTCTTAACTTTTCTGAACCATTCCGTCAAGACATTCTATCCGCCAAGCACAGCCTCGTTATATCTTGCCCTAAAATCAAATACAAATACACGCCTCGTTTAATATCCCTCTTGAGAGACCTAATGACAAATGGAGTTGAAATAGCTGTGTATATCAAAAAAGAAGGTCATAACGAAGAAAAATTGAAAGCATACGGCATAAACGTTCTTTGTCATGACGAACTATCCGTTCAATGTGCCATAATCGACAAATCCATTGTTTGGTATGGCAATATCAATTTTTTCGGCTACAACTCAGAGGAAAACAACATTATGAGGATTAACGATTCTGCGATAGCAAATGAATTGCTGAATATTGTAATTTCATGATGTTAACAAAGGTAAATGTAGTATTGACAGGAAACCGCAGATTTATTTCCACCATATTCCCCAAATGGAATTGGAAATACATTGCATAAGTTGGTAACTTTATGGTATCATTTTCGTTTGATAATGTATAGTTTCTTCTGATTTACAGATACTTACAAAATATTTACTGGTTCAAGCGTGGAGCCAGTTCTGTCACTCGCTTCACGAATTGAGGCTCTCGCATTGCCCGACAAGTCGAAACGAGCAACGCCGAAAACCCCTCGCCAGTGTAAATATATAGTATGCCCTCTTGCCAACAACCGAAAATCGATTGAAGACATTGAGAACGTATATAATACACCCCATAAAGCGTTCTTTGTTGCTTTGTTCTTGACTTGTCGATGAATTTGCGAGATTCCAATTCGTCAAAACCAAAGCGTACAAAAACGCCTTTTACCAATATGTATGTCTACCTCACCTCTGCCCACTGAGGCTTTCGGTATAGGTAATATAAGGCAAAGATACGAAAAATATTATAATTACTATTCATTTCATTGAAAAAATACTCCTCACCTATCTATTTGAGACTTTACATTTCAGGGATTTTCTGAAAAATAACTACATGTGACTCCTATTGAAAAAACATATTGATTGCCACAAAGGATGAAAAAGTTGTATGTAGTCATTTCGTAGTTGCAAGAAGTACTAAGTAAAGACTACATTACAATCCTTTTTCTTTCACCGCGTTATCCTTTATTGTAGTTATGTAGTAAGATAATATCGGTGAAAGAAAAAGAAATATTTCAGCTATCCGTCTTGCCGATTAAGAATATCGGTGTTATGATGTTTGCCGGGCGGTGTATTTCCCTGCAAATGTACTTTCTGAACAGATGAGCTTCCATGCTGTCCAACTGTGAAAGGACAGGGCAATGATGATTGAGAGCGGATAAAGCGGTGCATAACCTTTTAACTGCTCATTTACGAATACTTCTAACTCACCTGCATCCCTTTCCTCTGGGTGTAGGTGAGATGTTTTGATGAGTAGTTGCAGACGATAATTGAGTTTCTTCCACGTTACACCGAAGAAATCTACAAGTTCACTCTCCGTCATGGCTATATCGCCATTTCCCTTGCAAATGATTTGCATATTGTCGCTCCATTCAAAATAGCTGCGGTCTCTTTTTGTTTGATGGTGATTGATGTTCATATTGCTTCCTCCTTTGCTTTCTCCTTTTGATATTTTCTTATCAGTCTGTCCATATTCTCCGAAATCTTATTATCGGTTACCTGCGCATAGATTTGTGTGCTGGCAATAGAAGCGTGTCCCATCATCTTGGCAATGCTCTCTATGGGAATACCAGCACTCAGACTCATCGTACCGAACGTATGTCGTGCCATGTGATAGGACAATCTTTCTCTGATGCCACAAGCTCTGCCCACGATGCTTAGCTTTGCACTCATCACACTCCGACTGCAATCACAGGGAAAGACAAGGCTGTCTGTCCTTGTTTCAGTTTCACCTTTTTCTTTCACCGATTGCCCTCCTCCGTTTTTCTCTTGTTCATACTTGCAATGTTTGATAATGACTTCGGCTATCGGATGCAGGGGCACGACAAACTCCACCTTTGTTTTCTGCTGTTTCTTTCGGATATATCTTTGTCCATCCGCTGCCGTTTGGATATGTCCATATTGCAGGTGCTCCATGTCGGCAATAGCCAAGCCTGTAAAGCAAGCAAAGATGAACATTCGCCTTGCCTGTTCTGTATCCTTGTCGTTTACTTTCAAAGCCATGAGTTTGGCAACACCGTTCTTTTGCAGAAAGCATATCTTCTGTTCCGTTTTCTCGTACTTGGTATTCTCAAAGGGATTACAACGAATGAGCCTTTGGCTGACCGCACGGAACATCAACCTGCTTAGCCAGCAAAGATAACGGTTGATGGTTGCAGCTGCCAGTCTCTGCTTTTTAAGATAAAAGCGGTATTCTTCAAACAAATCTTCCGTAATGGTGATTACAGGTATATCCTTTACACCTTTATCCTTGACAAACTCGCATAACAGCTTGTCGGAATAGCAAAGATTCTGGTACGTACTTTCTGCTTTTGACTTTCCCACGCACTCTTTGACGGATTGCAGTTCAGCCTTGCTCATGGCAAGCAGCGTTGTCGGATGAGTGGCAATACCTTGCAAGCGGTTCTTGATTAGCTCCACGCTGACCACTCTGTCCCTCGTCAATAAATCCCGATAAGTCTTTTCTACAAGCTCTCTGAACTCTGTTAACTTTTTGTTTTTTCTTTTGTCGGTAGTCTGTCCTTGTTTGGCGTTCCACTCTGCCGGCAGGCATTCCTCTCCTGTGGTTATGGCGGAACTCTTCCCATCTATGGTAATACGGCAGAGAATGGTAGTCCTTCCGTCTGACTTTGTCTTCTGTCTGTTGATATAGAACAGTATCTTGAATGTACTTCTCATTGTCTTGATGGTTTTGTTATGTATATCTTTTATTGAAAATGATGTTGAATGAAAGCAATTGGTCAAATCACCAACTGCAAATCTTCTGTGAAAGAAAGGAGGCGAGCGAACTCCTCAAAGAGTTTTTGCGGTGTCACCTTTGCATAGCGTTCGGTCATACTTACGTTCGTATGTCCGAGCATCTTGCTCACCGTTTCGATGGGTACGCCCTGTTCCAAGGTGATAAGGGTGGCAAAAGTGTGCCTTGCCGTGTGCGTGGTAAAGGGAAAAGCGATACCTGCCCGCAGTCGTAAAGCTTTCAGGCAAGATTGATAGGTAGGATATTTGATGAAAGGGAGCAATGTTTCCCTTTCATCGGTGTGCATTTTCTCGATTAGCTGGATGGCCTCGGGCAATAATTTGACGCGACAAAGGACACCCGTCTTTTGTCTGTTGAACTTCAACCACAAACTGCCTGCATCATCATGGACAAGATGCTTCTTGCTTAGTTCCATCAAATCACAATAGGCTGCACCGGTATAACAGGCGAAGAGAAACACATCACGAGCAGTTTCCATTTCTTCTTCCAAGTCATCAAAGCGGAGAGCCTTTAACTTCTCCAAGGCTTCCCTGTCGAGTGCCTTCGGCGTTTTCTTGTCTCCACGTTCTATATGCGCTTTGTCAAACAGAAATGTATCGGCTATTCCCTCACGGTAAGCCAACCTGCAAACCGTTTTCAAATGTGATGCCACTGCGAAGAAAGAACTTTCTTGGAAACCGCATACCCCCAAGTAGTATTGACGAAACTCATAGATAAAGCTCTCTGTCAATTGTGAGAATGCCAGATCCGAAACCCTGTATCTCTTCTGAATGAACTCCTGCAAGCGGTTTCTCGTAGAATGATAACTTGACAGGGACTCTTTCTTGATATCCACACCGATATGGCTTTCTTTCTCCTTGATGAGCATATCCAGCCTTTCGATAAGCATACAGCGAGTCTGCACGCTCCCTTGGAACAGCTCTTTCACATCGGTTGCATCAAATGGGCAACCTTTGGAGAGCAGGGACTGATAAGCAGACTGAACAGACAACAGCAAACTCTCCAACCTGCCGTTTATCTCCACAGCCTCACGACTCTTTCCGTCTATCCTGCTCTCACGTGGATTCCACAAATCGGGAGTACAAGATAGTTTACAACTAAATTGGGCAATGGAACGCCCTATGGTTATTCGTCCCATAATCGGAACCTTGCCCGACTTGTCCAAACCACTCTTTTTAAGGTAGAGCAACACCTTCATCTTTTCTGTTTTCATACGCTTTAATATTTGTGGGTAAAGACAGTGCAAGCGAGTTCCATGAGAGCTTGCTCTCAAATGGACAAGCGTAGCCTGTCTTCTACAAAGTTACCCGAATTAAAGCGTTCCTCACTTACGCAGAAAACTGCCGACCACAGTAACAGCCACACGAGCGAAAATAATTCAGTTACCGAACATTACTCCATCGTTACCTATGACGAAATCGGGTAACGCTCTGGTAACTGAACTTCTGCCTAAATCTGCACTTTCCTGCCTTTTACGAATTAAGCAGTTTTATGCAAATTGTTCTGTTTTCCACTTATTATCAATTAGTTTGCACCAACTTAGATTTTTCTTCATCTTCAGTGATTAGTTACATTGCAAAAGGGCGTCTTTTACACCTCAAAAGGGCACCTTTTACCACGTAAAAGAGCATCTTTTGCAATGCAAAAGACCCTCTTTTAAAAAGCAATTGGGAAATTACTTTACAACAAGGAGGGATAATACGCTCTCCTTTTTATCTATTCCTCTATTCTACAAGACTATACAACGGAAGGGCTATCCTTCCCTTTCAACTGTCTTCTAACCAATAATTTCTCATATATTTTTCACTTAATACATTATTTTTCGTATCTTTGTGCCATAATATATGGTTTCTAATCACTCCGCCAAGTCTGTGATGTAGAACCCATTTTACCAATATTGAATCATATGAAAAAGATAATTATAGATATTCATAAGTTCGGACCTTTACAGGAAGTATCATTCCAGGTAGCACCATTCATGGTGTTTACGGGTATGTCAAAGCTGGGAAAGAGTTATGCGAATTATCTTGTTTATTATCTTTTCACGAGTTTATTAAACTACAAAGATGCAGAAAAATTAGGAGAACATTTGGTAGGTAAGAACTCTTCTGGTTCTTTTACGCTTTCAGGTGATTTCCTTTCAACATATCTTCATGATAATGTAACAGCATTTATGCGCGCATTATTAGGAGATCCGACCATAGAATGTGACGTAGACTTTCTCTTTCCTGAGTTTGGTGAGTCCCTTCATGTCACATATCAAGAGATAGCAGCAACAGAAGAAGAGATAGAAAAGAGATTAGGTAATATGCTAAATATCTCTATTAATGGTAAAGAGACTAGGGGAAAGATCATTATAAATACTGCATTTACAGTAGGAGAATACTGTCAGGTGGTACTTTCCCACAGATTACTTGAAAACTTTTATCCTACAGCCCTAATCTTCCCACCTGCAAATGGAGCTTTGATTAATGCCAATTATTCCCTTACCAGCTCCATAAATCGCGACGGAATGTATGGTAGATTCTTAGCTGATAACGAATATTGTATTTCAATAGGATCTACTGATGCACAGTCTCCTTATCTCAATCAGATTAAGAAAATAACCGATGGGGATGTTGTTAAGGAAGAAGGTAAGGAATTTCTGGTCCTTGATGGAGGCAAATACGTGAACATGTCTGCTGCAGCCTCCTCTATAAAAGAGATTAGTCCGCTTTTATTTCTATTAAAGAATCGTCCTGGCACAAAGGTAGCAATATGTCTGGAAGAGCCTGAAGCACACCTGCATCCATCCATGCAGATTCAGGTGGCAGACCTTATTGCGGAATGCATCAACAATGGTTTCTTGTTCCATATCACGACACACAGCGATTATTTTATGGATAGATTGAACCAGCTTATCAAGTTAGGTAATATCCGTAAGAAGAATGAAACAACCTTTAAAGAGTATTGTACCGCAAATGGTTTATCAGAAAAAACGTTCCTTGATGGCGATAATGTGAAGGCGTATTTCTTCCATAGAGATGACGAGACAGGTAAGGTTGTGATAGAAGAACTGCCTGTGGAAGAAGGTGGAATACCAATGAAGACCTTCTATGAGACGGTAGAAAAGATGCGTAAACAAGATGAACAGATTGATGAAATGTTGTACTCCCTTAATGCTTCTGACCAATGATAGACTTCTCTGTCCTAAGCAAATGCCTTTTACAAGCCTGCTTTTTTAAACAACATGACGGTAAAGTAACCAAATATGAACAACAAAAAAAAGCCAATAAGCTTGAGCAAGTTACCTATGAACATGCTGGAAAAATAATAGAAATAGAGAACCATTTGCTAAAGAAATGTAAGGACTCTTTTAACAGTAAGGTCCCAAACTGCAGCTATCAGTGTGACTGTGATGGTATCTTCTTACTACAAGTGGGAGATAAGGACTATATCGTCTATTCTGAAATGAAGTCTAATTTTGATGAAAAAGCCATCTGGCAGATTAGTAGTTCAGTCGTAAGAACCAAGTTATTACTTAGCTCTATAAAGGATTTTGGCTTAGAAAATTATCAGGAATTGGGGATAATTATCAGTTATCCTATTCCGGTTGAGATAAAGATAGACGATAATGATTCCTTTAAAACCAACAAGAGGAAAATGATAAGCACTTATCATAAAGCAATATATAGATGTAAAGCGGAACTTAAAAAAGAAAAGAGTACCAAGGTAAATGGCTCCGATTTCTCTATGTCTGATGCTCATATTGCAGAACAATACCAACCTAACGATATGATTATCAAGCATGTGGAAGTACCTATAGGGGACACCTCTTGCTCTGTAAATATAGATAACCTCATCGCGTCATTATAACGTTATCAAGACGGAAGGGCATGTTCTGGACTCCCCTTCCATCCATTTACTTAAACTTATCAAGGACGATTACACTATTAATACACACTAAAGGGACGGTGCTTAGCAGCCTTTTGCGCCACAGACATACCACTCTCGCATGCTAACACCTTACTATTTCACTCCTATTCTTACCGCAGTAAAGGCTTATTTTTCGCTTTCCTTTTAATTAAGATTACCGCTGTTAACTATGATTTATCGCAACAATTAACTGGTTAACTCGTCAACTACCAATATTGCGCTACGAATCACGCAAATGACACGAATTACACTACAATAAGCATTAGCGTAATTAGAGAAATTAACTCATCAACTCGTAAACCTGTCAACTTGTCAACTACCCCTTAATAAACCACAGTTAATATCGGTAATCATAATTATGAATTGTGAATTATGAATTCTGAATTAATAAAGGATTATGGATTTATAAAAAAAGTGTTATATTTGCAACTGTAAACCTAAATCAATGTAATTATGTCTAAATCTACTACTGTCTTCCTGGGTATAAGGAAGCATCCCCCATTTGCAATGGGAGGGGTGGCACTCTCTTTGTGTCTGAGTTTATTTGCCGCTACCCCAGCAGTTAGTTCTACACGTACGAGTGTAAAAACATTTGAGAGTACACAGCAACAAAAGCAGGCTATCAAGGGTGTTGTGAAGGATACCCATGGTGAACCCGTTATCGGTGCCTCTGTGATGGTTAATGGAGTCGCCATGGCTGTTACGGATGTTGATGGCAACTTCTCGCTTGCCGCTGCACCCGGTGCTGTGCTACAAGTAAGTTATGTGGGCTTTAAGCCTCAGTCTGTAACCGTCAAGGCAGGTATGACCAATTATGCCGTTAGTCTGCAGGATGACAACCAAGCATTGAATGAAGTGGTTGTCGTGGGCTATGGAGTACAAAAGAAGGTAAACCTCACTGGTTCTGTTTCATCTGTTAAGGGCGATGCACTCGAGATGCGCCCAGTGACCGATGCGTCGCAGAGTCTTCAGGGATTAGTACCGGGTTTGATGGTATCTAATGGCAGCTCTGGTCGTCCGGGTGCCACGGCAGCCTTGTCATTGCGTGGTCAGGGCAACCTCTCCGGTACGGGTCATCCTTATGTTTTGGTAGATGGAATCGAGATGAGTCTTGCCGATGTCAATCCGAATGATATCGAGTCAATCTCTGTATTGAAAGATGCATCCGCTTGTTCTATCTATGGAGCACGTGCTGCCTACGGTGTTATCTTGGTTACGACCAAGCGAGGAGAGGAAGGCAAGATGCACGTAAACTATCAGGGAAGTATGGGTTGGAACCGTCCTACCGTACTGCCTGAGATGGCAAATGCCGTAGAGTTTGCCAAGATGTGGAATGCTGGTGTTACGAATGCCAACTCTTCTCGTCTCTACAGCGACGAAAAGATTAAGCTGTTAGAGCAGTATATGAACGACCCATCAAGTGTGAATCCATGGCAAGAACTCCCTGCTAACGCTTCGATGAACCCTGCCTTTGAGAACACAGAGAAGGGTATTGGAAACGTTGACTACTTCAAGTTACATTATAAAGACTATGCCTTTAAGCAGCAGCACAACGTAAGTTTGAGCGGTGGCGGTAAGCAGGCACAGTATTATGTATCAGGAGGTTACTTCAAGGAAGACGGTATTCTGCGTTATGCCAAGATGAACTTTGAGCGTATGAACCTCGCTTCCAACCTCACCTCTCGGCTCACCTCATGGATGAAGATGAAGCTTAATTTGAAGTATGTTCACTCTGTCGACAACACTCCTTTTGGTGCAGGCGGACTGAGTGAAGGCTTCTATCACTCCTTAGCACGTTTCCGTCCGACGATTTCTGTTGTCGATCCTAACGGTCATTTCACGGAGTTGTCAATGATACCTTACCTACAGAGTGGCACCTTCACCCGTACAAAGCGCAATCACTATGACATCACATTAGGCTTCGAACTTAATCCAGTAAAGGGATTGATTATCAATGCCGATTACACCAATAAGTTTATCTCAACCTCATACGAGGCTTTGAATGTTGCGCCAGACATCTATGCAGCCGATGGTGTAACGACTTCAAAGGGAGTACGAGGAGAGTTGGATGCAAGTCCTGATGGCAAGTATCAGCGTTCAAACTATAACATCCACTATCAGAATATCAGCCTCTATGGTAACTACTCATTGACCCTTGCCGAGGATCATAACATCGTTTTGATGGCTGGTTATCAGGAAGAAAATAACAAGGTAGACTATCTGAAGAACGCTATCTCTGGTCTTTACTCAATGCACAATCCAAATACGGCAATGGGAACAGGCGACAAACAGCCAGACGATATCCGCAACGGATGGGCAACACGTGGCTTCTTCGGGCGTATCAACTACGACTATCAGGGTCGTTACCTACTCGAAATAAACGGCCGTTATGACGGTTCTTCACGCTTTGCACGCGACCATCGTTGGGGTTTCTTCCCATCTGTATCCCTCGGTTGGAACATCAGTCGTGAGAAGTTTATGGAGTCGCTCAGCCAGAAGGTATCGCAGTTGAAGTTGCGTATGTCATACGGTAAGCTCGGTAATCAGGCAGGTGCAGCGCTCTACACCTTCGCATCAACCATGAACCTCAGTGGTGGATTGGGAAGTTATATCTTTGCAGATGGTCGTCATGCTTACCTCCTTGCGCCAGGCGTTGTCAATCCAGCAACGACATGGGAGAAGGTGAGTAGCAAGAATATCGGTATAGACTTCGGATTTATGAACAATGCCCTTACGGGTAGTCTTGATGTCTACGAGCGTAAGACGAAGGATATGTTAGGACCTGGTGTTGACTTCCCTGACTTCTTCGGTGCTAATGCCCCACAAACCAATAATGCGTCTTTGCGCGACCGTGGTTGGGAGCTAACGCTGAATTATCGTGGTAAGATTGGTAAGGACATCGACTATAGCATCGGTGGTTCTTTGGCTGACTATACCTCTATTGTGACAGACTATGCAAACCCAACAGGTACGGCACCAGCAAGCAACTGGTATAAGGGCAGACGCGTAGGAGAGATATGGGGCTATCGTACAGACGGCTTATTGCAGACACAGGAGCAGGCTGATGCTTACAATGCAAGCCATAACAACACCTTCTTCTCAACCTTGAAGTGGACACCGGGTGACGTTGCTTATCGCGATCTTAACAACGACAAATATGTGAACAATGGTAAGAATAAACTCGATGATATGGGCGATATGACCATTATCGGTAACACCTCACCACGCTATCAGTACACAATCAATGGTATGGTTAGTTGGAAGGGACTGAGCTTGAGTTTCATGTTCCAAGGCGTAGGAAAGCGTGATTGGGACCCAACCAACAGTGTTTACTTCTGGGGAACAGGTCCTTACGCACAGGTAACGCTCTTCAAAGACCATCTTGACTATTGGTCAGAGAGCAATCCTAATGGCTACTATCCAAAGCCTTATATCAATTCAGCAGGTGGCGTTCGTCCATATGCAGCGAAGACAAAGAGCCAGCCTACTGACCAATACTTGCAGAGTGCGGCTTACTGTCGTTTGAAGAACTTGACCTTGAGTTACGTCCTCCCACAGGCATGGACACAGAAGATGAAACTCCAGCAGGTTAAGGTGTTCTTCTCAGGTGAGAACCTCCTCACCTTCACTAAGCTAAAGAAGATGCTCGACCCAGAGGTTATCTTCACTGCTAATGGCTACACAGGCGAAGGCGGTAAGAACTATCCAATGAATAAGGTCATTTCATTTGGACTTATGGTTAATCTCTAATCTTTTAAAAGAATATAACTATGAAACTTAAATATATATGTTTAGCACTCTTGAGTGCAACAACACTTACAAGTTGCTTTGACTTAGACAAGTCTCCTGAAGGAGTGCTTTCAACGGTCAACCCTTTCACCTCCTTGGGTGAGATGAACAGTTATCTCGCCCAGTTCTATCAGACTGGTGTGAAGGCTCAGGACTTTAACTCATGGGGTAGTGGTGGTATTGCTGGTATCGATATGAACAGCGATAACATGGCAAGTGGCTCTGTTAACACACGATTGAATGGTGGTTTGACCCTCGCTAATGCGGGCAAACTCGGTCATTATAATAATATTCGTAACGTCAACTTCTTCTTGAATAACCTCAACTTCAAGGATAAGAACTCTGCTGCCTACAAACAATGCGTGGGCGAGGCTTACTATTTCCGTGCATGGTTCTACTTCCAGTTGTTCAAGAACTATGGTAAGATCGCTTGGGTGAATCGCCCTCTCGAACCACAAGAGGAGGAGATGAACCAGCCGCAGCAGGAACGTACGGTGATAGCCGATAGTATTCTTGCCGACCTCGATAAGGCTATTGCTAACCTTAACTTACAGAACAGCAGTGCTACAATGCGTATCCACAAGGATGTGGCACGTGCTTTCAAGAGCGAGGTGGCACTCTATGAGGCTACATGGGAGAAGTATCATAAGGCAAAGAACGATGCTTTCTTCGACCCAACTGTTACCGATGCGAAGATTAAGTCTTACTTAGATCAGTGTGTTGAGGCTTGTAAGGACGTTGTTGACAGAGGTGTCTGGAGAATCTATACGACGGGTAATCCATTGAACGACTACCGCGTTATCTTCCAGACAGAGGACCTTAGCGCCAACCCTGAGGTGTTATGGTTTAAGCGTTATGACGGCGTGAACGTTGGTAACAGCGTTGACCGCTACCTCAATCAGGGTGGTGGTAGTAGCGGTGTTACGGCATCGTTGGTCGACGACTACCTCACCATCGATGGTAAACCCTTTGTCGGACCAGCCGTGTTGACCGCAAAGGCAACCTTTGGCGACGAGCTGAAGCCAACTGTTCGCGACCCACGTCTGTGCCAAACGGTGTGTATGCCGGGTCAGATTCTGCGTCCAGACCAAGGCGGTTACGTTGTTCCACCACTCAATGGATCGGGCTATAACAAGAATGAAACAGGCTATTCAATGCTCAAGCACGTACAGATTGACTATAAGGGAAGCCTTGACCAAGAAGGAAAAGGCAGCACACCAGCTATTCAGTATCGCTATGCTGATATCCTCTTAAACTATGCTGAGGCTTTGGCAGAACTCGATGGTGCCGCTAACGCAAGTCAGATTATTGCCATTCTGAAGCCTTTGCGCGACCGAGTTGGTATGCCAGCAGTCGACTTCGACAGAGAGTATAACACCGAGGCAGACTATCCTTTCCACCATCTCAACAAGTATCTACAGGCAGTTCGCCGTGAACGTCGTATTGAGCAGGCTTGTGAGGGTCGTCGATTGGACGATATCTTCCGTTGGGCAGCAGCCGATGAGCTTATCGTTGGCAAGCGTGCACACGGTGTTTTATTCGTGGGTAGCAACCTTGAACATCATGCAAAGTATGGCACAAGCCTTGTTTATGACAAGCCAAAAGGCAACAATCTCTACCTCTCTGGCAAGCCGGGCGACGCACAGCGTTACGTATTGCCAGTGAATCCATCAGGCTATGAGACCGGTTGGAAGTTTAATCCAAAGCGTGATTACCTCCTTCCGTTCGAAACGCGTATGCTCACACTGACTAACAATCTGTGGAAGCAGAACCCTGGATGGGATAAATAAGGCTCTTCCGAGTATGAAGTGATAAACTAAAACGCTTATATAATAAGTCACACAGAGCGACGGAGAGGACGGAGGTAAAGGCTATGTCACGGAGGTGGGGATGACACAAAGAGAGAGGGAGGTGTAGCATACAGCTTCCTAATAACTCTTGAGATAAATGCTTTGAGCATAGAGGCTCAAATAAAGCTGGCAAACTACCTCCATCGCTCCACGCACTGACGGTGCCTTCGTGGCTACCAATGCTTTGTTTTGATAACCCTTCGTTGTCTCCATTTCTCTGTGTGACATTTCGTCAGAGACCTATGCTTAAGCGAATCATTATCACTCCCAAACTCTGAATACCCAAGTTTTTGTTATGTGGTATGAAACGGTGATATAGAAAAGATGGACGGTAATAGATAAAGTTACTCACCCTTTACAGTATTAAATAGGCTAAAGAAATCTGTTACTCCGCTAAAAGGCGTTCACTATGTTACTTTGTCTTCTCGTACCCTGTCTACAAGCTGTTCACTTTGTTACCCTGTCTCTTCTCGTACCCTGTCTACAATCCGTTCACTTTGTTACCCTGTCTCTTCTCTTACCCTGTCTACAATCCGTTCACTTTGTTACCCTGTCTCTTCTCTTACCCTGTCTACAAGCCGTTCACTTTGTTACCCTGTCTCTTCCCGTACCCTGTCTACAAGCTGTTCGCTTTGTTACCCTGTCTCTTGTCTACCCTGTCCTCGGTTAATACCGTCTTAATGATGCTATTCTGTCAAAACGGAGTTTCTTGTCATTTCTGTCAGCCTTGGTCTCCACGTAACTCTTTAGTACACAGTGTGATTACACGAAATGTTAAATGTGACAGCAAATAAGAATAAAATTTTTTCTTGTAGTAATGTGTAATAAATCCAGTCTTGCGTTGAAAGCCTTTGCTCTCCATGCTTTGAGAGAAGCGGAAATTTTTTATTTTAATTTTTCTTTGCCTTTTCTTTGTGGGATTTAATATTTATTTTTATCTTTGCACCCAGTTAAGTTAAAATTAACCAGTATTTCAAATGGAAATGATAAAGAATATTATTACGGCTATTGGATGTGACCTCCGCACGAGAGGGGCACAGACACTCTGTGGCGTGATAGATTCTTTAACAAAAAAAGATAGAAAAAAGAGTGAGAATTATTTGGTAGTTCCAAATAATTGTGTACTCTCTCTCTCTCTCTCTCATATAGGCCAGGCCTAACCTCCCCACTTCTTTCTTCATACGCGTGCGCGCGAGGAGCGCCGTGTGAACCCATGTAGACAAAGGAATTGTAGTGATTTCCCTTTGTCTTTTTTCGTGTGTTCCATATAACGAATATAATTAATCAATAATAAGTATTATGAACAAAGTAATTAACGACAAATTAGAATATTCCAAACCACTAATTGGAATAGTTTCTGCTAAGTTTGACACCATTTTGCAAACGGGAAGTGGACAACACAACCCAATTAATCAGGGAGGTATGATTAGTAATGCAAAAAAGATTGAATTTGACGATGTTGATGATGAAGACGAGGAGGATTTAGAGTCAGGTCTGTGGAAATATTAATTAAATTAATCATAAAATGAAAACAAATAGAATTCTTTCATTCTTTTTGCTCTGTGCAGGGGCATTAATGATAGCATCGTGTAGTAATGAAAATATTACAGGCAATAGCGTAGAAGAAAATAATAAAGAAGCGAAGGGTATTGTGTTTACAAGTATTGGAGATAATGTTACTCGTGATACTCCTAATACTCGTACCTCAATAAGCCATATTATTGGAAATGGTGCTACTGCATATTGGAGCACAGGTGATAAGATTTGGGTAAAAGCAACTGATGGTAATTTTAAACAAAGTGCTGCAGGTGTATTAAATGCAAATAAAACTCGTGGTGATTTTAGTTTAAGTACTGGTACTTATGTAAATCAATGTGATGTACATTATACAGGTTTAAATAGTTCGAATGGTAATAGTGTTACAATTGCTTCGACTCAAAATCAGACAACGCCAAATGATTTTAGTCATGCAGGTGAATCAGGAGATTGTGGTTCTGCAAAAGCAACAGGTGATGGCACGAACTTCACTTTTAAACTGAATCATAAAGCTGCATATCTTTGCTTTTTACCCCAAAGTCCAAGTAGTACATTTGCAAATTGTACACTTTCAAAAGTTGAAGTAATATCTGATAATGCTATCGCTGGAGATTTTGATTTTACAACAGGTAGTTTGGGAACAACTCCAACAGCTAATGGGTCAAATACCATCACCTTGAATACAACAAATTTCCCTTTGACAAATACGAGCGCGAGTGCTGAAACGAATGCTTCTTACATGGTGATAGCACCAGGAACTCATAAACTTGTAATTAAGTATTGGATTCATAGTAATGTTGATAATATAGATGGAACAGTAACAAAGGTTATTGATAGCAGGTCTTATAGTGCAGGAAATATTTATGATGTTTCTTCGAATCTTGACACACGTGTTTATCACGAGAAATATTATATGTGGGATGCTGCAGTAGGAGAAGATTATTGGAAAGGCTTTGAATCTTCAATGCCATTAGTATTAGGTGGGCATGATGAAAACTATCCTAAAACAAATGCTGATTCAAGATGGTATAGAGAAACGAGCTTTCCTTCAGTAGCTGAGCAGTCAGCAAAGGATTGTCCAAATATAAATGAAATTACATGGTATATAAACGATGGTGATATTCATTGGGATAGTTCAGAGCTATTCTATCAACTTGGTCATTTCTATAAAGGTGGTGCTTGGATTCTGAAAAAAGATAATATTGCAGGATATAGTTCAACAATAGCTTCTGATGGAATAGATTATCGTACATATACGACACCATGTACTATTAATAAAACTCCTATTGCCGGAACACCGAACTCAGCGGATATTACAAAATATTTCTTTAAGCCTGCTTTAGGACATTATTATTTAGGTACTTTATGGCATCTTGTTGGTATAATAGGTCAAGATGTTGGTCTTAGAACATCAAGTTTATGTCCTGACCCGCAACAAAGAAGTTATATTCTTCAAATTAATTCAGGATCAGCCAGGGTGGATATAGGAGATTACTGTGATAATGGTGTTCCTATTTGGAAAGCAGAGTAATTTCTTGATTTAAAGATACACAAACTTTGTGGTATACATACAAGACACTTCGGTAATTTAATTTTCGTTTTCTTGCCTCCTAACGTTCCTGTAGCGTTTTGGGGGCAAGTTTTTTGTTAGGTAGTATGAGGTGGTGATATATAAAAGATAGATGGTAATAGATTAGTCTACTCACCCTTTACAGTATTAAATAGGCAATAGAAATCTGTTACTCCGCCAAAAGGCGTTAACCCTGTTACTTTGTCTTATCGTACCCTGTCTACAAGCTGTTCACCTTGTTACCCTGTCTCTTCCCGTACCCTGTCCTCGGTTTATACCGTCTTAACGATGATATTCAGTCAAAACGATGTTTCCTGTCATTCCTGTCAGCCGTGGTCTCCACGCAACTCTTTAGTATACAGTGAGGTTACACGAAATGTTAAAAGTGACAGCAAATAAGAATAAAGCTTTTTCTTGTAGTAATGTGTAATAAATCCAGTCTTGCGTTGAAAGCCTTTGCTCTCCATGCTTTGAGAGAAGAGGAAGTTTTTTATTTTAATTTTTCTTTGCCTTTTCTTTGGGGGATTTAATATTTATTTTTATCTTTGCACCCAGTTAAGTTAAAATTAACCAGTATTTCAAATGGAAATGATAAAGAATATTATTACGGCTATGGGATGTGACCTCTGCACGAGAGGGGCACAGACATTCTGTGGCGTAATAGATTCTTTAACAAAAAAAGATAGAAAAAAGAGCGAGAATTATTTGGTAGTTCCAAATAATTGTGTACTCTCTCTCACTCTCTCTCATATATAGGC
>NZ_FZNZ01000030.1 GCF_900187995.1 Prevotella jejuni | reverse complement strand
AACGAAAGACCAAGAGAAAAATTAAACTTTTCTACTCCAAAGTGTGAGTTCTTTAAACACGTTTTGTAATTTTGCACTTGCTGGTTGACTCTGCGGCTGATACTCCACACATCTGAGCGTCTTCGTTTTTTTGAAACATAATAATATCGTATTAAAATTTAATCGTACATTTATAGTAAGCGCAACCACTTGTTGCTTAACTACCTTTTATCCTTTCTGCCCCATCCGCTTTAGGGTCACTCCTTGATTTCTAAGCATGCTAAAAATAGCAAAACCGTCTGCAAAGGTACGAAAAAAGATAAACAAAACAATAGAATAATTACAACTTTTTAATATGTGTAAACGATATTCTTTCTTGTCCGTGGGTGTTTTCTGTATGATTTTCAAGGGTTTGCCGAGCCAGTCCTGTTTAGCTGTCATGGGCAATGAAGCCAACGAAGAAAAGTGGTTGTGAGGGTTTTTTCTTTCGCTCTTAGTAGCTCTTTATATTCTATTTTTAGGGAGATTGCATTTTTAATAGCTGCTGTAACTCAGTATGAATAAATCGATTATAAGCCATGAAAGGCGATAGTAACGACAGTAATCTTAATCTCCATCGAAATATCTTACGATAGTTTTTGCTACTAATGCGCCATTGCTCCCCTCTGATTTAGCAAGGACAAACGGCGAGTAATAGTCAAGTTAGCCCCTACAATTGATATTTATCAATAATGAACAGGTATTAATAGTCTTGTACAACTTTATTGCATAAATATTTGTTAATATCAGAACAAAGTACTAACTTTGCACCTCGAAATTAATCAGAGGTAGATTGTTATTACGAAATTAGTAGATTTAAGACAAGTAACAGCTATTTTTAGGCGAAACAAAAAAACGATATTAAGTTATGAAAAGTAATGTAACGACACCGAAGATGGCATATCTTCAGCCAGTTTGTACGTTTGTTAATGTACAAGCTGAGTCACACATCTTAACGATTAGTGGGTCAACAACAGACCCTGTAGAGGGTGGTGACCCAACAGGCGGCAATGGTAATGGATCTGCTCCAAACCCATTCACAAGTGGTACTGCTCATTCTAAGACGCAGCAAAATTTCCTTGATGCACCAGAAGATTACTAAAGAATTAATTTATAACGATTAGAAATGAAGATAATGAAAAAGAATGTCTTATTTCCTGTAGCATGCTTCTTGATGGCAGCTCCACTGCTAACAAGCTGCCATGACGATGTAGACAGCTCTACAGCCGAGAATACAACTATCCATACTTATAGCCTCGTTGCTGATGGTGCAAACGCACTGCAGCAGGAACCTGCTACACGTGTTTTGAGTGAAGATGCTGACCATAAGATTAAGTCTGAATGGGGTAGACAAGATGATATCTTAGCTTACGTAGTTGGTGGTGATAACCTTCATACTGCTAACTATAGCTATATAACAAATAGTAATTTAGGTGGTAAGAGTAATTTTGATGGTGAAATAGCTTCAAGTGCTGCGCTCACTACTAATAGCGAGATTGCTTTCCTCTATCCTGGTAAGGCTGCACAAGGCAATAACAGAACCATTACACCTGTTACAGAAACCGAAGAGAGAAGTAGTCTTTACCATGAGGCAAGCAACAAAACACAAGATCGTGTTGAGTTAAAGCTTACTGAGCAAGATGGTACTGCAGAGACAATCGGTGAGCGTTTCGACTTCCAATGGACTAAGCAGAAGCCAAAGAAGGTTGAAGGAAAGAAAGTCGACATAAGCCTTGGTGAGCTAAAGCGTATCGTTACCATCTGGGGATTACGCTTCACAGACGAGAACAATCGTCCTCTTGAAAACATCGATTCAATCTATATCTCAAACGTAAAAGGTTCAGACATCCTTGACCTTGATAGTGGAAAATATATTAACAACAACGAAGAAGACGAGGTTATGAACATCGTCCTCCGACCAAAAACAGGTACGAAATTTAGCTCTAAAGATGGTAAATATACCTATGTTGCCTTTATCCCTGGTGCATACACTGATGTTGTTGTAACAGCCTACGTAGGTGGAAAAGTTTTACAAAGGTCATATGACTCACTCAATTTCGAGACTGGTAAAGTCTATCGCTCAGATATATTGAAGATGGAAGATACTCAGCAGAAGGCGTTTGTTGAGGTACAGGGTATTCAATGGGCTACTGGTAATTTCATCCACTATGAGGAGAATGGACAACAGTATTGGGGTATTGCGCCTGCACAGTGGTGGATATCACGCCGTGCTGTGATGTTAGGTTCTAACCGCAAGGAGGTTTCTTCTGGTGGTATACTCCAGTCTTCACAGTTTGAGAGTGGTCCAGAACAAACAACAGATGATGTTGATCTTTTCCGCTTTGGTTCCATTGCGAATGCACTTACGTTTAGGGGTATCGCAGGATTAGATGTTTGGGGAGAAAACGAGATTTCTCAGAAAATAAGTTCTGATGGTAAGCATGGTGATATCGCATGGTATTACACAAGGAACAATAAAAGAAAATATCGTATGCCAACCGAAACAGAATTAAAGTCGCTTTACACTGTAGCTAATGTCATCCCAGCATATTGCTACACCGATAAGGGTACGATAGTCTATGGTGCATTCTTTACAAACAATAGTACGAATGATGCTGATAAGAGAAAGAAAGCTTTCCCAACAAAGGCAAAGAGATATGACAAATACACAAACGTAACAGCATTGGTTCGTGCTAACAAGGGATTATTCTTACCTATTACAGGTAGACGTTCAGACGGAGCAGCTAAGATAGGATATAGAGATATGGTTTATTCTTTAGGAGCTTACGGTCAGTATATGAGTAGTACAGCTGCTGCCCTGAACTGGGACTTCTTCTTTGGTCCAACTGAGTGGAACTTCTCAAAGAACTCTAAGGGACAAGCAAAGGCTATCCGTCCTGTATTCATAGAAGAATCTTCTACTGGCTCAGATAATACTTTTGCCCCATTTGCCAACATCAAATAAGGCAATAGCATCACGCATCAAGGCTTTATCTAAAGCCTAATAAGAACGTTCAGTTTATGCTTTTATACACATAAAAGCAAGGCACTATAAACCCCACCACAGTAGGACTTACATCCGCATGTGGTGGGGTTTCTTGTTTTAAAGACCTGTGCACATGGGGAGACAAGGTAAAGGTAGACAGAATAAGTGAAGACAGAATAACAGTGTAAGACAGGGACGACAGGGTATGAGGACACAGAATAACAGTGTAAGACGAAGGGTAAGAGAAGACTGATTAACAGAAGAAACAAAGAAAGATTGCGCGGACCGTTTCTACAATCTTGGGGCTGAATCTTTGGAGAGATGAGGGATGATAGAATAATAAAAATTCATTACAACTCTTCGAGCTAATGGCCTGCTAACCAAGGATATTACATCCCCTATAACCGACTTTATAACCTTCATAAAACCAGGATATTACGTATAGCGTTTAAGACTACGCCCTTCTTGCTTGTAGACTACGCCCTTCTTGCCTCAAGAAGGGCCTGTTCTTGAATGTAGAAGAGCCTCTCCTGGTTCTTCCGAAATATGGAGTGATACCTTTTGAGATTAGAACTTTGAAGATAGGTCACACAGAGCAAAGGAGAACACAGAGGTTTTATATCGTTGCAATCGTTAGGCACAGAGGCACCGTTGGTGCGTGGAGGAACAGAGGATATTTGCGAGTGTTATTAATGTTTGGTCTATTTCGCTTCAAAGCAATTGTTTGCAAGGTTTATTAAAATGTTTATTACCCAAGCTATTAGCAATAGCTATCAGCAATACTTACAATTCGAACGTAATTTGTGCCCTTTACAAAAGCTGATTGTGAAAAAAATAGACTAAAAGGTGAGTATTCCCATGAGGTGAGAAGTAATCACGATCCCCCTGTAAAAACATTTGTTTATTGTGTACATTTCGTCTTAGTGTGTATGTTCTCTAATTTGCAATTCGTGTCATTTGTAGTTCTTTCAATCTAAATGTGTTTATTCTGTTTAAAACTTGATTATTCTGTCTTCTTCGATTGATCAAATGAATATTCTGTCTTTCAATTGTTAATCTAATGTTATACGTCATCAAATAAAGTATATCTTAAAGTTGCTACTACTTAACGAATAAGAAAAGTATTATTGTGGCACAATAATGTCTATTTTTCTTGGAGTTGTATTATGAAATGCTTAATTTTGTAGTTAATACTTTTGGCAGAATGTTCTATAAATGGAAATGATAATTCTAATTTAATTCTTTTTAGAGTAAAAATGATTCTTCGGATATAACTACTTAAATGGATTGCATAGAGTGCATAATGTTATATTGGTGCTCAAATAAGTACAACCACTTTTGATAGTTTTATCAAGTTTACTGGAGTATAGTAAGTGGAAAATCATGATTTATAAAGCCTACATTAAGTAAGAATGCTATGGGTAAGTTCAATGAGAATATAAATAAAGGTTATGGTAATAAAAGAAGAAGTTCTTGAACTCTTGCAAAGCACAGAGACTTATAGAATAGAACGTACGAGTTCAACAGGTGATATGGATAAGTTTCAGGAGGCTATTTGTGCTTTTTCAAACGATTTGCCAAATTCCCGAAAGAAAGGTTATCTTATTTTGGGTGCTTATGACAATGGGACTTTATCTGGACTAAGAGTTGATGATGCCTTGATGAAACGAATAGCGGGGATTCGCTCTGATGGCAATATCTTACCATTACCGATTATGTCAGTAGAAAGGGTTGAGCTTGAAGGTGGCGATTTACTTGTCGTAGAGGTCTCACCAGCTTTGGTTCCACCAGTTCGATATCGTGGTCGTACCTTTATTCGTATAGGACCTCGTCGGGACATTGCAACAGAGTCAGAAGAAAGAGTCCTTTTGGAGAAGAGAACATCTTATATGGCTACTTTTGATGCCACTCCTTGTTTTGGATCATCATTAAAGGATATTGACACTCAGTTTATAAAATATGAATATCTTCCACAGGTAATAGATGCTGATATTCTTAAGACGGATAAACGCTCTTTGCAAGAGCAATTGGCAGCAATCCATCTTTATGACATAGTTCATGACTGTCCTACGAATGCAGCCATTGTGCTTTTTGGGATAAATGCCTCTTTCTTTCTTCATGGCTGTTATGTTCAGTATGTGCATTTCGCAGGAGAAGATACAGGAAGCGAAATTCTTAACGAAAGGCAGATGCGGGGAAGTCTATGTTCGATACTACCTAAGTTGGAGAGTTTTGTAAAAGATGCTATTGTAACTTCACGTCCAATGCCTGTGAGTATGCTACGAGAACAGATTGTGTTTAACTACCCAGAACTCGCACTTAGAGAGCTACTGATGAATGCTTGTATGCATCGTGATTATCAATCAAATATGCCTATAAGAATTTATCAATTTAGCAATCGTATAGAGATTCTCAATGCTGGAGGCTTATATGGGGAGGCTCGTCCAGAAAATTTCCCTACGGTAAATGATTATCGTAATCCTATTATTGCAGAGGCTATGCGTGGTATGAAGTATGTTAATATGTTTAACCGTGGTATTCAGCGTGTAAAAAATATGCTAAGGGAGAATGGAAATCCAGACCCTATCTTCAATGTCGGTAAAGTAACTGCTTTCGAGGTGACAATACAGCCATCTTTGTCACTTAACTTAGTCACTGATGGAGAAAAAGTGACTAAGTCTGTGACTAAGTCGGCAGAAGTAATGAATGAGATTATTGCCTTGTGTCAACAGCCTAAAAGTCTTACTGAAATTATAACCCATTTGGGACTAAAACATCGTAACAATGCTAAAAGTCGCTATATTGACCCATTGATAAAAGGTGGATTTCTTGAGATGACAATACCTGATAAACCCAATAGTAGGAATCAGAAGTATATAAGTGTATTATCTTAGTCACTTAACTTAGTCACTGATGGAAAAAATGACTAAGTCAGCTGAGATCTTAGAAAGCCACTTAGCTTAATCTGCCCCCCCTTAGTGAGAGTCAAAATGTAAATTCTGTTTTCGAATTTCTTTTCAGGTAGACAAGTGAACGAGTTGCTTGTGAAGTAGACATGGTAACATGAGAACAAATTTCTTCTTTATTACAAGCAACTCGTTCACTCCTCCACTTACCTTGTTACTCTGTCTTTTTCGCAAGCAACTTGTTCACTCGTCTACTTGTTCACTCGTCCACTTACTATGTTACTTTGTCTTTGATACAAGCAACTTGTCTACTTGTCTACCCGTTCACTCTATGTTTATATATGTTAAATATTAAATTTTATGTAAGTATTATAAGTATTTAAGTTGTTTGAAAGATAGGTGTCATTAGACCAATCTAATAGTTCGAGTACTGAGGGGAGGTATAATAGACTGCTTATAAGGGCTTTGCGAAGGTGAGGACGAAGGAGGTAGGCCCTGTGAGTTAGGCAGTTATCGCTCGGAGAAAGCTAAAAGAAGTGAACAAGAAAACCTAAATTGGTTACACCTTATTATATATAGGGGGTGAGCAGATGAAAACTTCAAATAGAGAGAAGGAGTAAGTAAAGAGTACTACTCATTCGAAAGCGAAGGAAAGGTTTAACAGGAGTAAGCACACAAGGACCTCTTACATAAGATAGGAGCAAGCGAACAAGGATTTCTGATGTAGCGGAGTAAGCCGTTGAGGACTTCTAAGAGAAAGAAGGACGAGACAGCAGCAGACTACTGACATCGACCCAATTAACAAGAAAAAGTTAGGAAAGTAATAAATAAAAGTTTAAAACCTAAACCTGATGAGAATCTTTAAAGAATCAAAGCAGAAGCATCTGTACTTCTCGGCTGCCTTTGCTCTATCATTAGCATTGGCACCAACAGGTGTCTACGCAGGTACAAACACCAGCACTGCAGTACAGGCAGTACAGCAGAATGGTAATCACAAAGTGACCGGTCGTGTCGTTGACTCAACCGGCGAACCGCTCATTGGTGCTACTATCCTTGTTGAGGGTACCACTAATGGCACAGTAACGGATATTGATGGTAACTATACCCTCAATACCACTGCAAACGCGAAGCTCGTCTTCTCTTACATCGGTTATGCTGCACAGACCATCCCTGTTGGTGGTAAGGGTACGATCGACGTGACATTGAAGGAAGAGGCAAACACCATGAACGAGGTTGTTGTTACCGCCATGGGTATTATGCGTAAGGAAAAGTCTCTCACCTATGCAACACAGCAGGTGAAGGCAGAGGACCTCATGAAGGTGCAGGATCCTAACGCTGCTAACTCACTCGAAGGTAAGGTAGCTGGTATCACTATTACGCCAAGTGCTGGTGGTGCTGGTGGTGCTTCAAAAATTGTTCTTCGTGGTAACCGTTCTATCCTCGGTAACAGTTCTCCACTCATCGTTGTTGACGGTGTACCAATGAGTAATGGTATTCGTGGTCAGCAGGGTATGGGCGCAGAGGGTTTCGGTTCAACAGGAACTTCTGAGGGTTCTGACCCATTGTCATTGATCAACCCAGACGATATCGAGTCAATCAATGTCCTCAAGGGTGCTAACGCTGCTGCGCTTTACGGTTCACGTGCTGCCAATGGTGTTGTGATGATTACCACCAAACGTGGTCGTGAGGGTAAGGTTGATATTAACGTAACCTCAAACATCACTTTCGATTCTCCATTGTTGACACCAAAGATTCAGAAGACTTATGGTGCAGCTTATGACCAGACAACAGGTGCATTGTCATTGAACAACTGGGGCGGTAAGCTCGCAGACCGTGCAGACAACGACCTCGTAGTACGCACTCCATTAGACGAGCGTTGGGTAGGTTATCCAGAGGAGCAGATTGGTACAGACGCAAGTGGCAATCCAATCATGGCACGTCGTCATAATGTCTATCTCCGCAACCATGCAGGTAACGATGTAGACAACTTCTTCCGTACGGGTGTTACAACAAATAACTCAATCTCACTTTCTGGTGGTACAGAGATAGCACGTACCTATGTGTCAGTGGCAAATAGCCATGCAATAGGTATGATGCGTAACAACTCATACAACCGTAACTCTATTAGCTTCCGTCAGACTTATAACTTCTTCAAGCGTTTGCACATTGATGCATCGATGAACTATACTGAGTCAAAGACAAAGAATCGTCCTGGTGGTGGTACGGTAGGTAACCCTCTCTACCATCTCTATACCTCACCTCAGAACATCGACATGGATTACTATCGTGACCATTACATGAACGATGAGGGTAAGTGGTTGTCAAATCCAGGTTCATATTACAAACTCAATGGTTCAAACTTTGCTTGGGCAGCTGGTCAGCGCACAACTCTGACTGGTCCACAGCAGGAGTGGGCATACCTCTCTCATCCTAACAACAACCCATACTGGCTGATCAACATGGGTAACAGTCAGCAGAAGGAGAGCCGCCTCTTCGGTACCTTGCAAGCAAATGTTGACATCTATGATGGTTTGACTTTCCAGGCACGTGTCAACTACAGCCAGATTCGTTTCAAGAACCATGCAACTCGCTATGCAACTACCTTCCTCCCTGCATCAATGGAAGACTACGGTCGTCTTTGGGATTCAGACGAGAAGACAACAGAGTTCTATACCGACTACCTCTTGTCATATAACAAGACCTTCGGTGACTACTCAGTATCAGCAACAGCAGGTTATGTAGGTCATACCATCAAGGGCGAGACGAAGGGTACAGATGCCGTTGCAACTTACTACGAT
Organism: Prevotella jejuni; assembly: GCF_900187995.1. Classification (GTDB taxonomy): domain Bacteria; phylum Bacteroidota; class Bacteroidia; order Bacteroidales; family Bacteroidaceae; genus Prevotella; species Prevotella jejuni. The sequence continues at coordinate 32,187 of NZ_FZNZ01000030.1, read as the reverse complement.
CGTCTTATGCGTAAGCTCCCAACAATGGTTAACTACTTCGAGACCAGCGCAGGTGGCTATGGCGTAACAAGTACTTCAAAGAGTTCAAACTGGGACCGCTCATACCTCTTCACAGCACAGTTAGGTTGGAAAGAGACCGTTTACTTCGATGCTTCTTATCGTCGCGATTGGTATCGTCCATTCCGTTACTTCAAGCAGCTGGGTAAGATAGATACCGATAACTACGGTTACTTCGGTGTTGGTGCCAATGCTATCGTAAGTCAGTTGGTGAAGTTGCCAGACTGGTTTAACTTCTTGAAATATCGTGTTTCTTACTCATCAGTAGGTAACTCTATCCCTAATAAGGCATACGGTGCGATGAGCCGTAACCTCCAGACAGGTGCATTGTCAGGTAACAAGTTGCTCGACTTCTCACCAGTACCAGAGGAGACAGGTTCATTCGAGACAGGTATCGAGTCATTGTTCTTGAACAATCGTTTGAGCTTCGACTTCACCTTCTATAACACCATCGTTCGTCACCTCTACATGGAGCTTGGCTCATTGGGTGGTAACACCGAGTTGCTGAACTCTGCAAAGGTACGTAACACTGGTTTCGAGACAACTGTTGGCTACGACTTCAAGTTCGGTAAGGACCTCCGTTGGCGTACATCTTATAACCTCTCATTCAACGACAACAAGATTCTTGAGACAGGTTATGATAAGGACGGAACATCACGTAAGTATCAGCAGACTGTAGGTGAGGCAAAGGTAATCTACCAGAAGGGTGGTGCTATTGGTGACATCTATGCAGGCGACTTCATGCGCGATGCAAATGGTCAGATTGTCTTGACAGCTAAGGGTGAGCCTACATTCGACAAGACAGGTTCAAACGATCGCTTCCTCGGTAACATGAACTCTAAGTGGCAGATGGGTTGGACCAATACCTTTAACTATAAGGAGTTCCAGCTTTCATTCCTCATCAACGGTCGTATCGGTGGTAAGGTACTCTCATTGACAGAGTCATATCTTGACTATATCGGTGCTTCAGAGCGTACAGAGGCAGCTCGTCTCAGCGCAGAGCGTAACAACATCGTTGCAACCAACTATGGTAACGTACCAGGTATGGAACTCAATGATGGTAGCGGTCGCATCGTTCCTATCCAGTCATATTATCAGGCATTGGGCGCATCAAGCAACCCATCAACCTATCTCTACAACGGAACAAACTTCCGTCTTCGTGAGCTTTCATTGGGTTACACCTTCCGTGACCTCTTTGGTATGAATCGTAACTTGACCCTCTCATTCATCGCTCGTAACCTGTTCTTCATCTATAAGGATGCACCAACAGACCCAGACGTATCTCTGTCTACACAGAATGGTCTCGGCGCATTTGAGAGCTTCAATATGCCATCTTCACGTTCATTCGGTTTCTCATTGAAGGCTAACTTCTAAGAGAAAAGGAGTGAGAAAGGAGTGAAGAGCGTGAAAGGGAGTGAGAAACAAATATAATGTTTGACGTCTTGCTCCCCACGTAACAAAACCGTTACTACACATCTTTAGCTCCGAATAAGCTTAAACAATACAATAATATTCAAAAGATAAACAACAATGAAAAGTAAACATATAATCGTACTCATGGCGATGGCATTGCCAACACTGGGTCTACAGTCATGTCTTGACTATGACAACCCTGGTGATGAGTTCAACTCAACAACCAAGAATGTTGAGAAGGTGACAAGCCGTGGTGACGTGGATCAGATTCCTTTCCGTCAGGCTACAGACGCTGCAGCAGCAGATGAGGCACTCAATGCAATGCAAGACTTGCTCGATGCTGGTGTTGGTGGACAGTTCTCTATGCGTGGTGGTAAGAACGGTGAGAACCCTGGTGCACATGCTTATCAGTATCAGTATTCTCTCGGTGTTGACAACTATGCTGAGTACACGGTTATTCCTCATACTTTCTTCCAGTATTCAAAGATTCGTTTGGCATCGTCATATGCTATCGACCAGAAGTGCTATGGTGGTGCATGGGGTTCATTCACAGAGATGAAAACCTCACTTGTACCTATCTTGAATAATGAGAAGGTAAATGCTGTTCCTGAGTTGAAGGCAGCTTATTTGACCCTCTTCAACCAGCAGGCTGTTGAGGTAGCTGACGTTTATGGTCCAATGCCTTACCGTGAGTTGAAGACTAACTTGCAGGTAGGTCCTTACACCTATAACAAGGTTGAGGATGTCTACAACGATGCTGTTGCCAACCTCGACACAGCCATTGCTTGTTTCCACTACTTCGATCAGAAGCCAGCTGCCTACAAGCAGAAGATTAAGAGTGCGTTTATTGACCGTTTCGTTGTCATGACCGATGGTGGTGCTGCTGACGGAACGTTGAAGGCATGGGCACGTTATGCCAACTCATTGAAGTTGCGTATCGCTATGCACATGGTAAAGAGCGACCCTGTTCGTGCACAGAAATTGGCAGAAGAGGCTGTTGCTGATGGTGTTATTGAGAACGAGGCACAGAGCGTTTCAATCCGTCCAGGTGTGATGGGCTTTAGTCATCCATTGCCAGGCGTTGAGAATTGGGGTGATGCTCGTATGAGTGCAACAATGGAAATCACATTGAAGACCTTTAATCACCCTTGGTTGAAATATCTCTTCAAGAAGAACGACAACGTTATTAAGAACAATAAGACTGGCGAGACAACACCTGCTGACAGCCGTATCTGTGGTATCCGTACCGGTACACATCCAGGTGAAGGTCAGGGATATGATGAGAACCAGTACATCGCATTCAGTAAGCTGAACGAGCAGTACTTCAACTCTGCACCACTTTATTTGATGAAGTATGCTGAGGTTTGTTTCCTCCGTGCAGAGGGTGCACTCCGTGGTTGGAACATGGGTGGTTCGGCTCAGCACTTCTATGAGGAGGGTATCCGTCATGGTAACTGTGAGGATCCTGAGATGAAGTCAATGGACGGTGAGAGTCCTAACGGACAGCAGAATGTAAACTGGTATGACTCTTGGATTGACACCTACATGGCACAGGAGAACCCAGTAGCTTATGTTTATAAGGATCCAACAGGTGATACACCTGACGCTGCTTCACCAATCCATGTTGGTGTAAAGTGGAACGACAGCGACTCACAAGAGACAAAACTCGAGAAGATTATCACTCAGAAGTACCTCGCTACTTATCCTAATGGCTTCGAGGCATGGGTTGACCTCCGTCGTACAGGCTTCCCACGTATGTTGCCAGTATTGAACATCGATGAGGCTGATGGTAGTTTAGTTCCTGGTGATATCATGCGTCGTCTGCCATTCCCTGGCACAAGCGACATCGCAACAAAGCAGGATGTTGACAACACAGGTATCCCAGCATTGGGCGGTCCAGACAAGATGGCAACTCGTCTCTTCTGGGATAAGACCACTTCAAACTTCTAAATGAAACTCTGAATTGAAACAATAGCCCAGTAGGGTGGTATAAACGTCACTCTACTGGGATATAAATCTATCAAGTACTAATTACAAAACCTAAATTATATGAATAAAAAATCTACTCTTAGTGCATGGATCATCGCAGCTATGATGGCTATGGCTCCTGTCGGTGTGACTGCACAAACATATTCTTCAACAGCTTCAACACAGGTGTTCGACCTGTCAAAGTTGGGCGATCAGACCCTTCTTGAGCATTTTGCAGAACTTCTTGATAACGGCAAGAAATATCCTACTGATGCCGACCTTACTGCATGGGGCATCAAAGACGAGGTAGAGTTTATCCGCTCACACGTCAGAAAGCGTGCTATTGAGTCACGTGCTGACCGTCTTCTCCAAGATACTTACGAGAATCGTAACCTCTTTATGAATATCCCTGGTGGTGCTGGAAAGAACCTCGGTGGCTATCCTTCAAAGACATTTGCTAACGATAACTTCTCAATGTGGAACTATACCAACCTGTTTGGTGCCTGGAACTACGGACTTTTCCAAGCACCAGGTTCATGGGCTGATGCTGCTCACCGCAATGGTACAAGCATCTTCGCTGGTATTAAGTTCTTCGATCATACAACGGGTGGAGCTGCTAACAGTTGGGCAAGCTTTATCATGACTCGTAATAGCGATGGTAGCTTCCGCTATACGCATCCTATCATCAACTGTATGCGCTTCCTTGGTTTCGATGGTATCAACTATAACTGGGAAAGCACTAACAAGTATAGAGAAACCAATAATATTGCTTTCCACAAGGAACTCTATAGGATAGCAAAGGAAGAAGGTTTCAATGATTTCAAAATCATGTACTATACTACCAACCAAAGTCTGACACCTTATAATTCGAGTTACATGTGGGGACAGAAACCCGATGAGCGTATCTCCGAAGTGATGTTGAATTATGCCAGCAGCGACTTCAGTTGGAATATAGGTGAGTCTGTAAGAGAGGCAGAACGTACTATGGGCTCAGCTGATGGTCTATACGCTGGTGTATGGATTGTAAGCATGAACAGACGTTGGAACAGTCTTAACAATACTGATGCGAACCGTTGTGGTATCTGCTTATGGGGTGAGCATGCAGAGAGTCGTTTCTGGAGTTATAATACTGGTGGCGACGCTATGTCTCGTATGTCTAACTATCAGGAGTATCTTGAGCGTGCTTTCTCTGGTGGTAACCGTAACCCATTGTCACGTCCAGAGATTAAGAACTATGGTAATGAGGTTGAGGCACAGGGAGGTAATCCTCCATTGGCAAGCTTCGCTGGTCTTGCTTCTTGGATTCCAGAGCGCACAGCTATCTCTGGCAACCTTCCTTTCGCTACCCACTTCAACACTGGTAATGGCGAACGCTATAACTATAAGGGTAAGAAGACTGCAGGCTCATGGTATAACATGAGTAGCCAAGATGTCGTTCCTACTTATCGTTGGATGGTTGTTAAGCCAGAGACTGAAGTAGCCAGCACAGACGTACAGCCTTCATTCACTAATGAGGATGCTTACACAGGTGGTGCAGCACTTCGCTTGAAGGGTGTCAACAATGCGACTGCTACAGACGTTGTTCTCTTCAAGACTAACCTCACTCCTTCTAAGGGTAAGGTAGTTGCTAAGGTAGCTATCAAGACTGGCAAAGAAGGCAATAACGACTCAAAACTTTCTCTCATCGTACGTGTGAATGGTGCTTGGAAGGCTTATGCTTTGGGTAACACCGAGAACGCAAACTGGACAGAGAAGAAGGTTGAGTTGAATGATATTACTGCTGGTCAGAAGATTGAGCGTATCGGTCTGCGTGTGAAGGATTCAGATGCTGACTATAATGTACTTGTTGGTAAACTCGAACTCAACGACGACGTGACAGCAACACCAGCTAACGTGAAGGATTTGACCGTTCAGGTGAAGGAAGAAACAAAGAATTCTCTTTCTGTTAAGGCGGTATGGGGAATTGATAAGGACCCAGGACAGAATCCAACCGTTTATAACGATGAGGCAAATATCGACCACTTCGAGATTCTCTATAAGAACGGTGAGAATGGTAAGGTGTCTGAGGTAGGACGTACATCACAGTGGGCTACACTCGTTCCTAACATCCAGTTCACAAGTGTTGACGACAAACCTTTCATCGGTGTTCGCTCAGTAAGTACTGACCTTAAGACTTACTCAAAGACACAGTGGATTGCTGTGCCACGTGCTCAGCAGTCTCAACTCCCAGAGGCACAGGAAGAGGGCTACGGAACAGTTGAACTCGACAATGCTGCTGCTGGTGCTGACGTAGCAAAGAGAATTCGTTATGTAAAGAAATTCCAGACAGAGGGCGGTTCTAAGAATATCGACTACACTGCTGAGGGTCCTGCAGGTAACGAGACCAACTATGTGGATGCTACGAGTCAAGAGCTCGAAGTGGCACAGGGTGCGACTGTGAAAGTGAAGATTCAGGGCTACGAAGCAACTCAGATTAAGGACCAGAGCAATGACGACCTCCGCTATTGTATGGGTAAGGCTTGGATGGACTTCAATGGCGACAAGCAGTTCAACCCAGAGAATCTCTCTGAGAATCCTAACGAGGGTGAGTGCGTAGTATTCTTTGGTCAGGTTCGCAAGGGCGTTCCTGCACAGGTACAGCAGTTGAATGAGTACACCTTCAAGGTTCCTGAAGATGCTAAGCCAGGTCAGAGCCGTCTCCGCCTTGTCTTCTGTGACGCATGGTTCCAGGGTGGTTTGACACCAACTGGTAAGTTCAATAAGGGCTTCGCTATCGACTTCAAGGTGACTATCACTGGTTCTAATGCTGCTCGTGGTGCTAAGGCTGACACCCATGATAAGGGTGTTGCTGACGAGCCAGAGTTGCTCGAGGGTGGTTCTACTAACATCATCTCTGCTAACGTAGGTGGTGCTTCACAGCTCACTGTTGTTGGCGGTAAGGTAGTATTCGAGAATGTTGAACGTGCATGGGTATTCTCTACTGACGGTCAGACTGTAAAGAGTTTGGTTAATCCAAAGTCTTTCAATACAAATGAGTTGCCAGCAGGTGTTTACCTCGTTAAGATGCAGAACAACAATGTTATCCGTACACAAAAGATTACGATTAAGTAATAGGTGATATAAAATGAGGTTATCTGACTTGATTCTATCGAGTCGGGTAGCCTTGTATTGTTTGGTAGGTAAGCTTTCTGATAATAAAAATGTCCGACAAAACGTGGCTTTTGTTAGGGTAGTGCAACCCTCGTCTTATGAACAGTGGAATGTTCCTTTAGCATCTTTTTTAATGGTGCAGAGCATCCGCACAAGTGGTGTTAAGCCTTCGCACACGATGTGCTGAGCATGAATACGACGATTGGAAATGAGAGACGTGAGGCACAGTTGACACCTATAAAGCTATCGAATGACAGGTAAAGTCTACTAAGCGGTACCAACGAAGGATACAGTTCTCGGGCAACGTCTGTTCTCCTAACGAGTGGAGGCAGATCTAAACGGTAATAAGATTTATAATTATTCAATAACATTAAAACCCAAATCAATTATGAGAAGAATTAATTTACTTCTTTTTGGTTGCTGCCTAATTCCATCAACCTTGATGGCACAGGAACTTAAGAGCAACTACATTCAGTGGGGCTTTGACTCTCATCAGTTCCCAGGCAAACTGCAGAGCTGGTCAAAGTCGAACCCTAAAATCAATGACGATGATAACTTCTTCATCTCTCGTGTAAAACCAAAGCAGCGTTTCCGTTATACGGACACACAGGTTCGTACAGACCTTACAGAGACAAACGACAAGAAGCTCCTTGCTTGGTTGCCATGGAACGTGCCAAGTAAGAACGCCCTCCCTGATGGTGTCTTCGACTCTGAGGTGTTCTCAATGTGGCCATACGTTACACACTGGGGCGACTGGAACTGTGGTTTAGGTCGTATTCCTGCAGCTTTGTTGGACGCAGCACATAAGAATGGTGTGCCTGTATCTTCTGTTGCTGGTATTCCTTGGGGTGGTCTCAAGGGCGACTGGAGAACAACTTTGAACAACCTCTCTACAGCAAATGTTCAGAATGCAGCTGACTTCATGAACTACTTCGGTTACGATGGTCTCGGCTATAACTCTGAGTTCTCTGACTATTTCGGTAGTGGTCGTTTGGTTCGTGCTCTTAAAGATTTCCATGTTAACCTCAATAAGGCAATCAAGCCTTACAACCCAATCTATGAGAATCTTTGGTATGATGGTACCAATGAGAGAGGTAATATTGATTTTGACAAAGGTCTGAACGATAACAACAAGAACCTCTTTGGAGCAAAAGGCAGCGAGGCTGCTAACCTCTTCTTCAACTACAACTGGAACTCAGATTGGTTGTTGCAGGGTTCAGTAGATAAGGCAGCGGAAATAGATCGTAGCCCATTGGACCTCTACGCTGGTATTAATATGCAGGGTGGCGAGCCAAGATACGGTTCACGTTGGACTTTGTTGAAGAATTATCCAATCTCTATCGGTCTTTGGGGTGCTCACTCACAGAACATGTTCTTCGAGAGTCGTGGTGAGAAGGGTAGTGACCCAGAGACACAGCAGCGCACTTATATGTTGCGTACTGAGCGTTGGTTCTCAAGTGGTTCACGTAACCCGGTTAACTCTCTCCAAATCAATAACAGCTTGAACTACAATGCTGATAACACAGACTTCGCTGGTATGTCAGCGATGATGACCGCACGTAGTTCTATGTCTTGGGACTTGACACAGGAGCCATTGATTACTTACTTCAACCTCGGTAACGGTAAGTTCTTCAACTACGGTGGTGTACGTAAGAACGATCGTCCTTGGGCTAACGTAGGTGTACAGGATTACTTGCCAACATGGCGTTGGTGGTTTGCAAGCAAGTTGCTCGGTCGTACCGCAGCTGATGTTCCTGCAACTGGTCTTGATGCAGAGTTTGTATGGGACGATGCTTACATGGGTGGTTCTACTGTTCGTGTACATGGTTCTACTTCTAAGGAGTATCTCCACCTCTTCAAGACAAAGTATGCTTTGAAGACAGGCGACGTTATCACCTTCCGTTATAAGGTTAAGGGTGGTAAGGCTGATGCTTCTTTGGTATTCGCTACAGAAGATAATGTAAACGCTGAGAAGGCTTATCCAGTATTGGCTTCTACTGATGAGGCTGATGAGGACAAGTGGGTTGAGAAGACTATCACTGTTGATGGTACTTTGAACGGTAAGACACTTGCACTCGTTGCGCTCAAGATGGAGAATGCTGCCGACTTGAATCTCTATCTCGGTGAGTTCTCAATCGTTCGTGGTAGCTTCGATGCTCCAGCACAGCCAATCGATGTAAAGACAACCTTGTTGCACGCTGCAAAGAATGGCGTTGACGCTAAGATTATCTTCAACATGCCTAACACTAAGGGTCAGGGCGAGCCTTGCTACAACACAGATGTGAAGACTTCTCTCTTCAAACTCTGGGCTAAGCAGGAGGGTAAGGATCCAATCCTCATGGGTGTAACTACTTCATGGGCAGGTATGTTCTATTCTGTTCCTGTAGACCTTAAGGGTCAGGGCAAGGTGAAGTTCGGTGTATCTGCAGTATCTCTCGATATGAAGAAGGAGAGTGCTATCGCTTGGGGCGAGGATCACGAAATCTTCAATAGCTATGAATATAGCGACGAAATCAAGGCAGACAAGTCTGTTATCAAGCCAAACGAGGCTTTCACTATCGCTTATGTTGACCCACGTCACGAGGCAGGTAACTGGAAGATTGAGCACAATGGTGCAACTGTTGCAACCAGCAACAATGCTAATGAAATCAAGGTTGAGAATGGTTTGAGCCAGACAGGCTTCTACGATCTCGTTCTTACAGGTGCAGTTAATGAGAATGGTGCGCGCGTTAATAAGGAAGTAAGATATGCTAACTATATCCAGATTACTTCTGATGCAGTAGGTGCTGTTCCTCATATCAACAAGCTCACAGCTAACAACAGCGAGACTTCTATCGAGGTTCTTGCTAACAGCGAGGTAACAATGCAGTACGAGGGTAAGAAGGCTGACGGTTCTGGTTCAAGAGGTATCAAGACTCTTGAGAAGCCAGTAGGCGTTAAAGTTTCTGAGCTCGGTTTCAACAGTACAAGCAAGAACAATATGGCATGGTCACTCGCATTCTGGGTTAAGTTCAATGGCTTCACTGGTGGTACTCAGATTGTAGATATGCGTGACCCAGGTACAGGTTGGCCACAGAACAACTGGGGTACAATGTGGACTACATACGATCCTAACACAGGTGTTTATGAAGTGACACTCCGTGAGAAGAATGCTGGTGGTGCTAAGGAGTACAAGCAGCGTTGGGAGGTGGACTTCGTTCCAGGTGCTTGGACACACTTTGTATTAGCTATGGAGGGTAATGGTACTACAACCAAACCGATGGTTTATATCAATGGTAAGGCTGCTAAAGCTCACGATTGGGAATACGATGGTCATAAGGGCAATGGTATTAATCCAGATGGTTTTGCTAACAATGCTTGGTGGGATAATAATGTCCTCGGTATCAGTCTTGGTCGTGCCGGAGCAGCTGCTATTAATGGTACTGTTGATGATGTTAAGTTCTTCAACAAGGCGCTCACAGCAGCAGAGGCTGCTCACACAATGATGTCTACCGATGCTAATGAGGCTGGTTTGAAGGCTTACTGGGACTTCGAGGCTGACGCTGATGCAAGTCACTACTTCGCAAGCAAGGTGGGTACTGCTAAGTTGGCTCACGGTGAATTGAAGGCTGGTGAAGGTGAAGGCGTTACAACGCTTGTTCCAGACGTTCCAACTTACGACGCAGGTAGCGCATTCGTTTCTGGTACTTTCCAGGTGAAGACTACAGCAGAGTGGACAGCTAAGAAGGCTACTATCGTTTCACAGGATGGTACTGATATGGCTGGTACAGCTAAGTTGAAGTATGCTAAGGCAGGTGACTATGAGGTTACATTGACATTGAAGAACGCACATGGTTCTGACACTCGTACCTTCCAGGTAATCAAGGTGAAGGCTGATCCAACAGGTATCAACGGCACTGAGACTGCTGACATGAAGGTTTACGCTATCGATCGTGATGTCCTCTTCGACGTTGAGACACCAGGTAACTACCTCGTTCAGGTATTCTCTACCAATGGTCAGATGGTAGCAAGTAAGGCTGTTTCTGTCAATGGTGCAGAGTCTGTACGTCTCCATCTTGGTGCTCAGGGCGTTTACGTTGTGAATGTCAAGAAGGACGGTAAGACCCTCCGTACAGTTAAGTTTATCTGTAAGTAAATAATTCTCTAAGTGCTGGAAGGAGCTAATCTCCTTCTGGCACTTTTTGTTTTATCCTTTTATCTATTAAGAACATCTAATCTTTAAACCCGAAAGCATAGTTAAATAGCATAATTGCTAAACAGAGACAAACCTTATATAGTTATATGCTTATAGCTGTATAAACCTAAAATTATTTATAAACTAAACATTTATTATTCATGAAAAGGATTACTTTATTTGCATCCTTGGCATTGGCAAGCTGCCTCACTGTGAGTGCACAGCGTACGCCAACACATCCATTGGACATCCAGGATGCTAAGTTTGAAAACCTGCCAAACTACCTTGAAGCGTGGTTGAAAGGCGAGATGAAGCAACCACAGGGCGTCAGCGAGATTGACGACCAGTTCTTTATCTCACGTGTTCGCCCACTCGAGCGTATTAAGGACGGTGACTATCAGGTGCGCCAAGGCGTGAAGCGCGATCGTAAGATGTGTCTGTGGACACCGCTTGACGACCCTACCGCTCAGTGGAAGGCGCTTCCTCGTTATTGCTTTGAGGGCGATAACTTCAGTCTGTGGTCATATATTGACATCCACGGAAACTGGACTTCACCATGGATTCGTTCTACCGCAGGTCTGACTGATGTTGCTCATAAGAACGGTGTTACCGTGGGCTGTGTGATGTCTATACCTTACGGCAATACGGTTTACCCAAGTCGTTGGAGCTATGACAACTATGGTCGAATTTTATACCAGCTTACTCAGAAGAAGAACGGTAAGTTCGTCTATGCAGAGCCATTGGTTCGTATGATGAAGTTTTATGGTATCAATGGTATTGGTTTTAACTCTGAGTTCCATACCAGTGCGTCTTCTATGACTTTATTAAGCGACTTCTTTGTGGCATGTCATAAAGAAGCAGAGAAGATTAACTGGAAGTTTGAAGTACATTGGTACGATGGTACAGGTGATGATGGACATATCCACTTTGATGGTGGTTTAGGTTATCATAACCAAAAAATCTTTGGTGATAAGGACAACATTGCTACCGATATGCTCTTTGCTAACTACAACTGGGGTCCAAATCATTTGAGTGGCTCTGTAAGTACAGCTAAGCGTTTGGGTCGTAGCAGCTTCGATTATTATGCAGGCTTTGATATTCAAGGTCGTGGTTTGCGCCAGCCAAGTTGGAGTGCATTGTTAGACAATGATATCTCAATTGGTTTCTGGGGCGCTCACAAGCAGAGCCTTATCCACCAGAGTGCTACCGACAATGGTACATCTGACATTGCTATTCAGAAGACTTATCTGAAGAAGCAGGAGCTTATGTTTAGTGGTGGATATAACAATCCAGGTCTGTTACCAGACATCAATACAGATTGTAATTTGGCAAATGCAAGCTTAAAGAGCTTCCACGGACTTGCAACCTTCCTCACAGCGAAGTCTACTATCCAGCAGGTTCCATTCGTTTCACGCTTTAACCTTGGTAATGGTTTGAGCTTCCGCAAGGATGGTAAGGTTACCTTCAACCACAAGTGGTACAACCTCAATACGCAGGATTACATGCCAACATGGCGTTGGTGGATTACTGACGGTGCTGATCAGGTAAACACAGGGAATATCAATAGCCTTGCAAAAGCAGAACTTACCTTCGATGATGCTTACTGGGGTGGCTCATGTTTGTCTATCTCTGGGCAGACTGCATTCTCACGTGTGAAACTCTTTAAGACAATGCTTGAGGTAAAGCCAGACTATGAGTTCTCTGTTACCTATAAGACTATCGCCGACAAGGACACACATGCTAAGTTCTTTGTAGCCCTGAAGGACCACGTCACCGAGTATAAGGAGGTGGCATTGCCTGCTGTTGAGACAGTAGGCGAGTGGAAGACTTTCAGCGTAAAGGCTTCAGACTTAGGTTTGGCTGCAGGTGATAAGGTAGCGATGATGGGTCTTGTTGTTGAGAATACTCCTGCCAATTATGAGTTGCGTGTTGGTGAGATGGCGCTCCGCGACAATGCAAAAGACTTTGCTACAGCCACTCCAACTATCAAGAAGGTTGAGATTCTCCGTGGTCGTTACAACGCTTGTGACTTCAAGATGCAGTATGCTTCTAAGGAAGAATCAGGCTGGGAGAAGACTTATAACGATGAGGTAGGTACATGGTATTATGAAATCTACTTCCAACAGAAAGACCAGCCAGTGCAGTTGCTTACCGCTACTACCTCTTGGGCTGCATACGTTGTTGATGCTCCAATGGTATCAGGTGCTGACAAGCGCGACTGCCGTTTCGGTGTACGTGCCGTATCTCCTGATGGTAAGAAGGGTTCTGACATTGTTTGGTCAGAGTATAAGGAGGTTGCTTACGACCAGCCATTGAGCGATGTCGTTGCTGACCGTCCTGTTATCAAGCCAAACGAGGAGTTCACACTCAAGTATCTTGATGACATGGTTCCTGCTGCTCAGTCATGGAAGTTGAAGAATGCGGTAACTGGTGCTGTTGTTGCTCAGGGCGAAAGCGGTACAAGTGCAAAGTTTGCTGTTCCAACAGAGGGTACATACGACCTCGTTGTTATGGATAGCAATGGCAAGGAAAGTATCATCCGTGGTAAGGTAAAGGTTACGCCAGAGGCTACAGGTGCTGTTCCTCAGATTACTGATATCACTGCTGACAAGACAACAGAGAAGGTAGGTAAGAACGTAACTTACACTTACGAGGGTCGTCTCGGTGAGGGTAAGGCGTCACGTGGTCTTGAGATTACTGACCCTAAGATGTTCCGCATCCCTGGTGATGTTCAGCAGGGTAAGTCTTATTCATACGCTCTCTGGTTCAAGGCAGACAAGTTCAGCCATGATAGTCAGGGTACAAACCTTATCAATAAGAACTCTATCCATGACAAGTGGCCACATAACAACTGGGGTGACCTTTGGGTAACTATCCGTCCAGAGTGGCAGGGTCATAGAACGAAGCATGAAGCGAATGAGATTTCGTTCAACACTATGGGTTGGACAGCTCACGATAATCCTTACGAGGATGTGATGTCTACTGGTTACAATGTTACTCCTGGTGTATGGAACCATATCGTCGTAACACAGGATGAAGGCAATATGCAGAAGATCTACTTCAACGGTCGTAAGGTGGCTGACCATAGCTTCACTGAGTCTAAGCGTCGTGAGGATGTAGTACGTACCGACGGACGTATTGATATCAGTCAGGTAGCCGACATCTTCATCGGTGGTGGTGGTGTCTATAAGAGTGGCTTCAATGGTGTCATTGATGAGGTGCAGGTTTGGAACAGACCACTTACCGACGATGAGGTATTACAGGCGATGAAGGGCTACAAGGAAGGCGAAGTTCCTGCTGACTTGAAGGCTTACTTCACCTTTGAGGAGGTTGACGGTTTGAAGTTTAAGAACCTCGGTACTGCTGGTAGAAACTATGACGGTTCTGTTGTCGTTGTTGCTGGTAGCGGTGGCGAGAATACCTCTGGTGCTTCTTATGTTGACCAGAAGCCAAACAACGATGTATTAGGCTTCCCTGGTGTTGTCGGTACATACGAGATTAAGACAGTTCCTACTTGGACTTTGGGCGATGGTGTTATCTCTTCATCTACTGATAAGACAGCTGTCGTTACCTATGCTGCTCCTGGTAAGAAGAATGTAACCTTGAAGTTGAAGAACGGCTGGGGCGAAGCTGAGAAGACAGTAGAGGAAATCGTTGAGATTACCTCTGAGGCTAACGCTATCGATGCAGTTGATGCTCAGCTTGGCTTCTCTGTTTATCCTAACCCATTCGTTGAGAGCGTAAACATGCGCTTTGCTGAAAATGGTCGCTACACAATCAACGTGCTCGGTACTACTGGCGCACTCCTCCAGAGCAATAGCTTTGAGGCTGCACAGGGTCAGGTCGTTAACGTAGCTATCACTGGCACAAAGGGTATGTACCTCGTTCAGGTGCTTAAAAATGGTAAGGTTTACAAGACTGTGAAGGTTGTGAAGAAGTAGAAAGGCAACCACGACTGGCCCCTCCCCCTTGCCCCTCCCCCATAGGGAGGGGAGTGAAATGTGAGATACCCCAATAATAGGGGATGCGATTCTCCAGTGAACTAATCTTTACTGACAGATGGGAAGTACTGGGAACAACTTGCTTATGAATGGCAGAAGGACATTTCCTAACTAATAGGAGTATCATGCATTCTACTCTCCTTCCTTTGGAGGAGGGATCGGGGGAGGGGCCGGTTGTGATTGTTTGTGGCTTGTTGTGACTTGTTGTTCTCCTTTTATTATATTATGGAAATAATCACTCAATCAAATTACAAGACGTCGACGTGGGAGGGTGGAGTCACACGCCAGGTGTTTATATCACCTTCTGATGGTGATTTGTCGGCACGGTGTTTTGACGTGCGTATCTCTTCGGCCATTATTGACAGCGTGGAGAGCGAGTTCTCTGACTTCTCTGGTTTCACACGTTATATCCTACCTTTGGAAGGTGAGATTACACTGATAAAAGATAATCAACGTATTGCGCTGTCCCACAATGCCCTGTATGAGTTTGAAGGACACGAACGTGTCTGTTCGGAGAATACGCCGGGTGCAGTGGACTTCAATGTCATTGTGCGCCATGGTGTGACTGTCGATGCTCGTATCTTGTCAGACGAATCCTTCGTTGACAGCCGTCGCACGATCCTCTTTGCCCTTGAGGATTGCTGCGTCAATGCCATTCCCATCCACCGACACGATACAGTCCTCCTCGATGGCCCTTTCTCCTTAGAAGGTAAGGCGGTCGTGGTGAGGGTAGGGGGATAATGTGGCCTCACCCCCAACCCCTCTCCGAATGGCGAGGGGAGTAGTATGTGAGGTTACCCCTATTGGGCTGCTTGTATGGGGCGTGGTGAGGTCTTTCTCTCACGCTGATGAGGTTTTTTCTCACAGAACTCACAGAATTAACAGAACCTTTTTGCGCACAGTTTCGAACTCACAGAAGGCCTCCGGCATACAGAGGTCACAGAACGTTATAGCCATTGTTGATATGTTTAAGGGACTACATGAAGCCTTCGTCCTTCTTATAGGGGTATCTCGGTGATCACGCCCCTCCCTTTGGGGGAGGGGAAGGGGGAGGGGCCACTACTTGCTTTGAATGCTGTGTGTTCTGTTCTTCTGTGTTCTTCTGTGAGAGAAAGAACATTTTGAGACTCGCTGGGGAGTTTTTTCTCTCACAGAGCGCACAGAGTTCACTGAGCATTTTTGCGTGCAGTTTCGAGCCCACAGAAGGCCTCCGGCATACAGAGTTCACAGAGGCCTTTCAACTAACATTAGCTGTAACGCTCTGTGATATCGGTTGACTTAATGTCTCTGTGGAATGCTGTGTGTTCTGTTCATCTGTGTTTTTCTGTGAGAGAAAGATTGTTGGATACTCGCAGTGGAGAGTTTTTTCTCTCACAGAGCACACAGAGTTCACGGAGCCTTTTTGCGCACGTTTCGAGACCATGAGGAGGTGGCCCCTCCCCCAACCCCTCCCCCGCAGGGAGGGGCGTAGTATGTGAGGTTACCCCTACAAGACTGCCAACAAAGAACATAATGAAGCCTACATCCTTTTTATAGGGGCATCTCGGCGATTACTCCCCTCGCCATTCGGAGAGGGGTTGGGGGTGAGGCTCTTTCTTATAGCGGTATCTCGGTAATCACTCCCCTTCGCTTTGCGGGAGAGGACGAGGGAGGGAGCTAGTATCTTATCTGCGTGTTCCCACTGTTCTGTGTCATCTGTGAGAGATGGCCCCTAACGACTTGTTGTGTGTGTTAACTGTGTCGGTAGAGAGTCCCATGTGCTTTTCTTGTTTTTATGAAAAACCCTGACAAATTACTATGGAAGAACACTTAATTGATGAGGGGGATATAAATGAGAATAGAATCTACAACTAACAGGAATTCAGGGGGTTGTGGTGGAGGAAGAAGAGGAGGCCTAATAAGCAGCAAGAGGGGCGTCTTCAAGCAGCAAGAAGGGCATGTTCTTGGTGGGAGAAGGGCGTGTTCTTGACGCATGAAAGGCATGTGTTCGTTAGGAGGGGGTGAAAAGAATTTACATTCCCCCTCGTCCGCTACTACTTTTTACGCCCTATCCTTTGGCTTGGAAGATGTGCGGACGTGGGTGTATTGATTGCCTGCTACTTCCTTTTATATCCTGCTCTTTGATAGGGAAGGGGGGCGGATGTGGGTGTATTGATAGCCTGCTATTTCCTTTTATATCCTGCTCTTTGATAGGGAAGGGGGGCGGAAGCGGGTGTGTTGATAGCCTGCTATTTCATAGAAACAGCTTGTTCACTCGTTTACTTGTAAACTCCTTTCCTGTTTGAACAATTAACTTGTTAACTCGTCTACTACCCAGTCAACTCGTCAACTTGTCCGCTTGTTAACTTGTCAACTGACTCTGTCAAGTCGTCAACTGATACCATCAACTCGTCAACTTGTCCGCTTGTTAACTTGTCAACTGACCCTGTAAACTTGTCAACTGACTCTGTCAACTCGCCAACTGACACCATTAACTCGTCAACTTGTCTGCTTGTCAACTTGTCAACTGATACCGTCAACTCGTCAACTGACCCAGTCCAATCCTTATTCCTCCTTCTCTGGATAATTGAGATTAGCGTCAGTTATATTATTGAGCACCTCAGTAAGGAATTTTCGTGACTCCCATTTAGCCATGGGGAGGTCGTGGAGGAGGTAGTTACCACAGTCGCGTGGCGCAGCACCAGGGATGTCGCCTTCGAAGTCGGCAACGAACTGGAAGGTGCGACGCATGAGGTCTACGACATCTTTTGAGGCCAAGTCACCACGAAGGATGAGGTAGTTACCCGTCAAGCAACCCATTGGTCCCCAGTAGATAACACGGTCTTTCCACTCGGGATCGTTGCGTAGGAAGGTGGCAGCCAAGTGTTCGATAGCATGGATAGCACCGACATGCAATACTGGTTCTCGGTTTGGTTCTTTCATTCGGATATCGAAGGTAGTAACGGTCTCGTTGCCCACCTCGTCCTTACGACTTACGTAAATGCCACGCAGCAGTCGCTCGTGGTCGATGGTGAAGGAAGGAATTTTATTCATTGTCTTTTGTTTTTTGATTCTTAATTTGATTGTTGCTATTGGGCTAATAAGGCCAATGAGGCTAATAGGGCCAATAAGGCTATTGGGCTAATAAGGCCGATGGGGCTAATAGGGCCAATAAGGCCAATAGGGCTAATAAGGCTATTGGGCTAATAAGGCCAATGGGGCAAATAGGGCCAATAACCCAATAAAGCTAATAAGGCCAATAAGGCCAATAGGCCCAATAAGCCCAATAAGGCTAATAACACCCCATCACTCAGCACCCATCACCTGCTTCAATCCCCTCTACAAAGCGCCTTGTAACCTCGAAGCTACCGTTTGCGATACGCTCCCAGAAGTCGTAGTACTGGCTGGCTTTATGGTCTTTGAGCGGTACATCACTGATGACACGGAAGGAGACAAACGGTGTCTGATAGATATGGCATACCTGCGCAATGGCACAACTCTCCATGTCGACGGCCGTTGCCTCAGGGAAATGCGCCATTATCTCACGCATCTTCTCACGTGAGTTGACAAACCACTCGCCACTTACGGTTAGTCCGGCTTTGATGTGAAGACCCTCACCGTCGGTCTGACTGTTCAGTGACAATGCCCGTTCGATGAGCTTCACAGGAGCCTTGAAGCGTGATGGCATACCGATAATCTGACCGTAGGCAACCTCGTCGCCACAGTAGGCATCGTGGTAGGCACACTCCTTCGCCACCACAACATCAGTCACCTCTAACGATGTGTCAGCCCCACCAGCACAGCCACTGGAGATGATCAAGTCGGGATGAAAGCGATTAATCATCTCGACAGCACCGATGGCTGCGTTCACCTTACCAATACCACACTGCTGAAGGATGACAGTCTTCTCTCCCAACTGGCCTGAGACGAAGTCTTTATGATTGAAATGCTCCGTCTGAGAATGAGCCAAAATAGCTTTAAGTTGCTCGAACTCTTTGTCCATCGCAACGATGATTCCTATTTTCATAGTGCAAAGGTACGAAAAAGTTAGAAGCTGAATATTGTAAGTTATTAGTTTTTTGTATCTTTGCAAACATTATCTTGTACATCCGACAAAAGTAAAATAAATAAGAATGAAAACTTGGAAAAGATATCTACCCGATGTAGTGGTAGTGGTGGTGTTTGCGCTCATCTCGTTCGCATACTTCTTTGTTCCCGTCACTCAGGGTAAGATTCTCTATCGCCATGACGCCTCAGCTGGTGTCGGCTCGGCGCAGGAATTGACAGAGTATCAGAACCGTACAGGGGAGACAACACGCTGGACAAACTCTATCTTCGGCGGTATGCCTACCTATCAGATGTCGCCTTCTTATCAGTCGACCGACGGCTTGTCGCAGGTGATGAACGCTTATCACCTATGGTTACCAGAGAATGTATGGTTCCTCTTTGCCTATCTCTTGGGTTTTTATATCCTCTTGAGAGCCTTCGACTTCCGCCAGTCTCTGGCCGCATTGGGCAGTGTCATGTGGGCTTTCTCGTCCTATTTCCTTATTATCATAGCTGCTGGTCACCTCTGGAAGGTAATGGCTTTGGCCTATCTGCCGCCTATGATAGCGGGTATAGTACTGGCTTATCGAGGGCGTTACCTGTCTGGTTTCATCGTGACAGCCATCTTCACCGCCTTTGAGGTGAAGGCTAACCATGTGCAGATGACCTATTATTATCTGTTCATCATACTCTTTATGGTCATTGCCTACCTTGTTCAAGCTGTTCGACAGAAGCAGCTTATGGGCTTCCTTAAGGCTACGGGCGTGTTGGCGGTAGCTGCTTTGATTGGTGTATTAATCAATCTCTCAAGCCTTTATCACACCTGGCAGTATCAGAAAGAGAGTATGCGTGGCAAGAGCGAGTTGCTGAAAGCCGATGGAGCCAACCAGACGAGTTCGGGCTTAGACCGTGACTATATCACGCAATGGAGCTACGGTATTGATGAGACAATGACCTTACTTGTGCCCGACGCAAAGGGCGGGGCGAGTGTTCCTCTTAGTAAGAGCGAGACGGCAATGGCTAAGGCTGACCCACAGGTGCAGTCGATGATACCGCAACTCTACGATGCTTTCCCACAATACTTTGGTACACAACCGGGTACGAGCGGCCCTGTCTATGTCGGTGCGTTCGTCCTCTTCCTCTTCATCTTAGGCCTCTTCTTGGTGAAGGGGGCTACGAAATGGGCCCTTGTGGCAGCCACCGTACTGTCTATCCTACTCTCATGGGGACATAACTTCATGGGCTTCACGAACTTCTTCCTCGACTATATACCGATGTATGCAAAGTTCCGAACGGTGGCGAGTATCCTTGTCATTGCCGAATTTACTATCCCTCTCTTGGCTGCCCTGACGTTGAAACGCCTCGTGGACGAGCCCGACCTCTTGGGAAAGAAGATGAAGTATGCTTATATCAGCCTTGCTCTGACAGCTGGTGTGGCCTTCTTAGTGGCTTTGTTCCCCGATATGATGGGTCCGTTTGTGAGCGATCAGGAACGCCAAATGCTTGGTAGTGTGCAGGGAATGGACGCTAACACGGCTGGTACTATCCTTTCTAACATCTCTACGATGCGTGCGGCTATGGTCAGCGCTGACGCTTGGCGTTCGGTTGTCATCATCCTCATCGGCTTTGCCCTGCTCTTCGTTTATAAGATGAAGAAGCTCCGTGCCGACTATATGGTGGCCGCTCTGTTAGTGCTTTGTCTTGTGGATATGTGGCAGGTGGACAAGCGCTACCTCAATGACGAGATGTTTGTACCGAAGAGCGAACGTGATATGCCACAACAGCCAACGGCTGCTGACACGGAGATAGATAAGGACAAGAGCCTTGACTATCGTGTACTGAATTTTGCTTCGAATACTTTTAACGAGAACGAGACCTCTTACTTCCACAAGAGTATCGGTGGTTATCACCCTGCTAAGCTCCGTCGTTATCAAGAGATGATCGATGCTTACATTGCTCCGGAGATGCAGAAGACGATGCAGGCCATTGCTGCTACGGGTGGTAACATGCGTGCGGTGGATGGTGTGAAGACCTTCCCTGTGCTGAACATGTTGAACACGAAGTACTTTATCTTACCTTTGCAGGGTGGTCAAACAGCTCCTCTACTGAACCCATACGCACAGGGTAACGGTTGGTTTGTCGATAAACTAACCTTTGTCGACGATGCTAATGCGGAGTATGCAGCGGTTGGTAAGATCGATGTACGCCATGAGGCGGTTGCTGATAAGAAGTTTGAAGCAGCGTTAGGACAGGCGAAGGCAAACGACTCAACGGCCTTCGTTAAGCTTGATAAGTATGAACCAAACAACCTGCAGTACACTGTTTCATCACGCAACGGCGGTGTGGTAGTCTTCTCTGAGGTCTACTACCCGGGTTGGAAGGCAACTATCGATGGACAACCTGCCGAGATTGGACGTGTAAACTATATCCTCCGTGCTGTGAGTGTGAAGCCGGGTAAACACACTGTGGTGCTCGATTTCCACCCAACAAGTATCTCTACCACTGAGACAATCGCCTATATCGCTATCGTGATCTTGCTCCTCGCCATCGCTGGCGCTGGGTATGTAGAGTGGAAGAAGAGGGGGAAATAACAACAAGCAACAGCCAAGGGGGTGCCCCAACACCCAAGAACTGGCCCCTCCCCCGTCCCCTCCCCTGTAGGGAGGGGAGTGATCACCGAGATACCCCTTAGGTCCTCTTAAGGATTGGAAGGGGTGGGTGTGAACGGTGGTCGGTGATGAGATGGGCGTAGATTGATGTCGTGATGGCTCAAGCATAGGCTTTGCGGCTATATATATGATAAGGTATAGGCCTGTAGCTTACGGTCGGGTGGCGAACTGATGTGGGTGGATGGCTATATATAAAATAAGGTGGATACGTGTTGCAAGGGCCTGTTGTGGGTTGTATCGGCTGTGGCGTCCACTGTTATGAGTTGCGCCTTGGAGAGGAGTAACGATGAGTCAGGATAATAAACAGATAGGGCGTACTATGGTGTCCTTGTGGGGATTGCAATGAGTAGTACGCCTGTTAACAAAATAAACACATTTATGATTATGGATACATATATGTTTCTAATCCCTGTTGTGGCAATTATTATCATTTGTCTAATGGTGCTCTACGCACGTTATGTGGGTAGAAAGAGTAGGGGACGGTATGCTGCTGCGGCAATGCGCTTTATCGAAAAGGATTATCCAGAGATTGACATACGGGATAAACGATACCTGTCAACACGTGTCGACTATAACATCATTAGTCGTCATGTGCCTGTGCTCGTGGTCTATAACAGCCATGAACTGCATCTCGTACCTATCCATGCCTTGGCTATCCCGCCTTTCTATAATATCCGACATAATGATCACCATGCGAAGGACATGGTACATCTGTTGATGGACGACGTGAAAGCGATAGTTCTCGACCGCCGTGGACGACTACATATACAGCGGGAAGAGGGTAACGACATCGTTCTCAAAGTGGGCGAAAACAATGTCTTCCATGAAAATCAACACGAGGAGGCAGTGCACTTCTTGGCTACGTTGAAGAAAGCAGCGGATAAGGTGGTGTTGTAAAAGGGAAAATCCTTTTATTTTTTGTATGTGAGGTTACCCTTACTGGGCAGCTTGTACGGTTCTTGGTTAGTTCTTTCTCTCTTTCTGGGGAGTTTTTTCTCTCACAGATCTCACAGATTTAACAGAACTTTTTTGCGCACTGTTTCGATCTCACAGAACGCCTCCGGCATACAGATATCACAGAACGTTACAGCTAACGAAGGGTGTTGGATGTTGGCTGTTAGGTGTTGATGATTAGCCATAGGGGTATCTCGGTGATCACGCCCCTTCCCTTCGGGGGAGGGGACGGGGGAGGGGCCAACTGGTAGTTAGTATGTGAGGTTACCCCTATTGGGCTGCTAACACGGTTCTTGGTTAGTTCTTTCTCTTATTCTGGAGAGTTTTTTTCTCTCACGCAGGTTAGTTCTTTCTCTTATTCTGGGGAGTCTTTTCTCTCACAGATCTCACAGATTTAACAGAACCTTTTTGCGCACAGTTTCGAACTCACAGAACGCCTCCGGCATACAGATACCACAGAGCGTTACTGCTAAAGGTGGCTGTAAGGTTCTGTGAAATCGGTTGACTTAATGTCTCTGTGGGCCTTTGTGTGTTCTGTTCATCTGTGTAAATCTGTGAGAAATAGAACGCTCCCACTGTATGATACAACACACAAACAACTCGCTGGGGAGGTTTTTCTCTCACAGAGCGCACAGATCTTACAGAACCCTTTTGCGTACTGTTTCGAGCCCACAAGATGGTGGCCCCTCCCCCAACCCCTCCCCCGAAGGGAAGGGGAGTGATTACCGAGATACCCCTATTGGGCTGCTTGCATGGGGCGTGGTGAGGTTTTTCTCTCACGCTGGTGAGTTTTTTCTCTCACAGAGCGCACAGAGTTCACGGAGCAATCTTGCGCACAGTTTCGAGTCCACAGAAGGCCTTCGGCATACAGAGTTCACAGAGCGTTACTGCTAAAGATGGGTGTGATGTATGTGAAAGAGGAGAGTTAATATGGTGATAAAAAAATATTACACCTTATTGAGTTAAACGTCCTCTAAATAGGGGTGTGTTATTCTCTGTTATTGGCAACGTAACGTTTTTGAAATCAACATATTACGTATAGCGTTTGAGAATATGCCCTTCTTGCATGAAGAAGACGCCCTTCTTGAACGTTGAAAGGCATGTTCTCGAATGGAGAAGGGCCTCTTCTTGTATCAAACTCGGCTTCCCTTCGATTGTAGAAGGGATTGGTTAGCGAAAAAAACTTACATTTCCTGCTCGCATAATTAGCACACCTGCTGGTGATGGCCCCTCCTCCCTCCCCAGCTGTTCAGTTCTACGAGGCACTGCCTCGTAGCCTCCGACCCCTGCTGTCCCTACTCTCGTCGCCTGCTCTTCGGTTCTACGAGGCACTGCCTCGTAGCCCCCCTCCCTCCTTGAAACATATAAAAAAGCATAAAAAAGCACAACTAAACGCACGGAGATTTGGCTATTCACATATTTATATGTACCTTTGCAAGCCGTATCAACTTAGGATAACGGAATACAGCTATAGTTTTAGGAGGAAATAGTAAACCATTCATGAGACAACTTAAGATTTCAAAAAGTATCACTAACCGTTCCAGTGAGGCACTCGATAAGTACCTTGTTGAGATCGGACGTGAGCCGATGATTACCGTTGACGAGGAGATTGAACTGGCACAGGAAATCCATAAGGGCGGCCGAAAAGGCGAACGCGCGAAGGAGAAACTGATTAAGGCTAACCTCCGTTTCGTCGTCTCTGTGGCTAAACAATACCAACACCAAGGTCTCTCTCTGACCGACCTTATCGACGAGGGAAACATTGGCTTGGTTAAAGCGGCCGAGAAATTCGATGAGACTCGTGGCTTTAAGTTTATCTCGTATGCTGTCTGGTGGATCCGTCAAAGTATTCTGCAAGCTATTGCTGAGCAGAGCCGTATTGTGCGACTACCGCTCAATCAGGTGGGTGCTATATCTAAGATTAACCAGGTAACGAACGAGTTTGTGCAGCAACACAACCGTCGTCCTTCTATCCACGAGTTGGCTGAGTTGACTGGTATCGACGAAGCTCGCATCCGTCAAAGTCAAAGTGCTGACAACCACCACATGAGTATCGACGCTCCTTTCAGCGATGATGACGATAACTCAATGAGTGATATGCTCTCGTCAGGTGACGACTCTCGCACCGACCGCAGCGTCGATTTCGAGTCTATGTCAGACGACCTTCGGGCCGTTCTACAGAACACTCTTAAGGATAGAGAGATAAAGATTGTCACCGAATGCTTCGGTATCGGATGCCAAGAGAAGGGTCTGGAAGAGATTGGAACAGAGATGGGACTTACCCGTGAGCGTGTTCGCCAGATTCGTGAGAAGGCTATCGAGAAGATTCGTGAGAGCGGTAATGCTCGCGTACTCATGAAGTACTTGGGCTAAGAAAGGCTACAACAAAACATTAATGATAGATGTGGATGTGTCGAATAGGGCGCATCCACTTTTTTTGTTTAGGCTGACGAAGAATCGTGAGGGACGAGGGGAGCTTTGCGATAAGTCTTTCTCTTCTAAGCGACTGAGTAGGACAATAAAACCACAACACCATCGTTATATAAGGTATGAGACGTAAGGACATTCAGAAATACATATTACTACTATTGTTCATCGTGGCTGCTCAGATAGTAGGTGCACAATCATTTACGCTACAAGGGAAGGTTTCTGACAAGGATGGGAACCCTATCGAGTTAGCTTCAGTGATGGTTGTTACGCAAGGAAAACTGTCGATGACCAACCTGAAAGGTGAGTTCAATATGCAACTACAGAGTGAAGACTCCGTGAAGGTGCGCTTCTCTATGATTGGCTACAGGACTAAGACGAGGGTTCTCGTGCGCCCAAAAGGGAAGCAGACACTACTCGTTCAGCTTGCTGACGACAACGAACTGCAAGAGGTGGTAGTGCAAGGAAAGACCAAGCAGCACGGTACGACGGAGGAGTTAGACGTTCAGAAGACGAAGCAAGGACCCTCTACTTCGGGCAACGCTGTCGAAGAGTTAGTACAGACGCAGGCGGGTGTTTCAACCCACTCGGAGCTATCCTCACAATATAATGTGCGTGGAGGAACATTCGACGAGAACTCTGTCTATATCAATAACATAGAGGTGTTCCGCCCTTTCTTAGTGCGAAGTGGACAGCAGGAGGGACTCTCCATTATCAGTCCCGACATGGTTGAGAGCATCGGATTCTCATCGGGTGGCTTCGAGGCAAAGTATGGTGACAAGATGAGTTCGGCCTTAGACATCACTTATAAACGGCCGAAGAGGACCGAGGCAACGGTTTCGGCCTCTCTCTTAGGGGCTTCGGCCTACCTCGGACTGGCTACGAAGAAGTTGACGTGGACCAATGGTGTGCGTTATAAAACTAATCGTTATCTCCTTGGATCACTACAGACTAAGGGCGAGTATCGGCCGTCGTTCCTCGATTATCAGACTTATCTCTCATGGAAACCCAACAAGCGTTGGCAGGTGGACTTTATCGGTAATATATCAGAAAACCGTTATGACTTTGAGCCAGAAGACCGAGAAACGAACTTTGGAACGCTTCAGAACGTCAAGAAGTTCCGTGTCTATTTCGATGGAAAGGAACGTGACCTCTTTAGAACATTCTTTGGTTCGCTGGCGATCACACGCCATTTGAGTGCTCACACCGACCTTTCCCTCCTCGCTTCGGCCTTCACAACGAAGGAGCAGGAACGCTATGACATACAAGGACAGTATTGGCTCACACAGACGGAGACGTCTGAGAACCTCGGGGTGGGTACGTATATGCAGCATTCCCGCGACTATCTTAATGCGAATGTGCGCAGTTTGAAACTGATGATGCAGCACCGCATGGGTAAACACAGGCTCGAAGGGGCTGTGACTTATAAGCTCGAACGCATCAAGGAGAACTCGGCTGAATATGAATACCGTGACTCGGCAGGGTATAACGTACCGCATACTGGGCGCGACTTAAAGATGATCTATTCGCTTCGGGCTCGTAACGAACTGAATGCGAAACGCTTCGAAAGCTACTTACAGGACACATGGAACTTCCAAACACGTGACTCTGTTCCGACGTTGTTCACGCTGAACTATGGCGTACGTTTTGCCCATTGGGACTTTAATGGGGAGAGTTTGTTCTCTCCTCGAGCCTCGTTGACAATCACACCGGGCAGGAACCGCAACCTAAGTTTCCGTCTTGCAGGGGGCATCTATTACCAAGCTCCGTTCTATAAGGAGCTTCGCGACACGTCAATCGTCAATGGTGTCACCTACGCAACATTGAACCAGAAGATACGAGCACAGCAGTCTATCCATGCGTTGGCAGGCATGACTTATCGCTTCGAGATGATGGGAAGGCCGTTTAAGTTCACTGCTGAGGCTTATTACAAGGCACTCTCACACCTCGTTCCTTACTCGGTCGATAATGTGAAGGTGACTTATTACGGTGAGAACACGGCCTCGGGTCATGCCACAGGCCTCGACCTCAAGCTCTTTGGTGAGTTCGTTCCGGGTGCTGACTCATGGTTGACACTTAGCGTGATGAACACGAGTATGAAGTTGAACGGTAAGCGTATTCCACTCCCAACCGACCAACGCTATGCGCTAAACCTATACTTTACAGACTTCTTCCCAGGGACTACACGATGGCGTATGTCGCTCAAATTGGCCTATGCCGACGGTCTGCCGTTCTCTGCACCACACAAGGAACTGGAGAATAACACCTTCCGTGCACCTGCTTATAAGCGTGCCGACATCGGTATGAGTTACCGACTATTAGACAACCATGACGGTCGCAGCAATACAGTCTTTAAGAACATCTGGCTTGGAATAGACTGTTTAAACCTCTTCGGGATAAACAACGTCAACTCATACTACTGGGTTACCGACATCGCCGGACAGCAGTATGCTGTGCCAAACTACCTCACTGGCCGACAAATAAACGGTAGGGTCACTGTGGAGTTTTAGGGGAGAAGGGAGCAAAACAGCCCCAGATACTGGCCCCAACACTCCCAGATGACTGGCCCAACACTCCCAGATACTGGCCCCTCCCCCGTCCCCTCCCCCAAAGGGAGGGGCGTGATCACCGAGATACCCCCATAGTCTGCAAAACGTTTCGGACTTTTGTTATTGAGAGAGTCTCATAGTCTGCAAAACGCTTCGGACTTTTGTTATTGAGAGAGTCTCATGGTCTGCGAAACGTTTCGGCCTATTGTTATTGAGAGAGTCTCACGGTCTGCGCAACGTTTCAGCCTTTTGTTATTGAGAAAATCTCATGGTCTGCGCAATATTTTAGCCTTTTGTTATTGAGATACTCTCATAGTCTGCGCAACGTTTCAGCCTTTTGTTATTGAGAGAGTCTCATGGTCTGCGCAACGTTTCAGCCTTTTGTTATTGAGATACTCTCATAGTCTGCGTAACGTTTCAGCCTTTTGTTATTGAGAAAACCTCATGATCTGCGAAACGTTTTAGCTTTCAGAATATTCTACAAAAATAGTCTGTCTTATTGTTCTCATGCTTTCTCTGCGTAGAGTAGGGTATGAGCAACCTATTATCCTTATATTTTCTCCATCCGATTACGACCCGATTAGCAAACAAAACACATTGACTCAATCCACGATATGAGTTGACTAATCCCACCAAAACCCCACCCCCTCCTTTTGTTTTCTCCCTTCTCTCTGTTATTCTCCTTCATCTACATTACACACTCCAATCCCCCTCTCCCTCTGTTACTACCCTCTGTTCCTTTGTTACTCTGTCTCCTCCTCCTCTGTTACTACCCTTTGTTCTCATGTTACCCTGTCTCCTCATCCTCTGTTACTACCCCTCGTTCCTTTGTTACTCTGTCTCTTATTCCCCTGTTACTACCCTTTGTTCTCATGTTACCCTGTCTTCCTTTTACCCTGTCCCCCCTCCCTGTCGTGTAAAGAATGTTTACCTGTCCTATCCACAGGGGCCTTTACTCTGTCCAAGACAAGGCCTTTCAAGCATGCAGAACATGCCTTTCTTGCCCCTTGAAGACGCCCTTCTTGCATGTAGAACATGCCCTTCTTGATAGCACGCCTTCAAGTCTTTGATAGTAAGGAGGTTACGATAGTCAAATAAACGGATATGAAGAGCTTTTCTAAGTGGTTCGGTTAACGTGTCTGTAAAGATATTTCATAGTAACAGAACCTTGCGTTTTTCATGGAAGAAGAGTCCTCACACAGTCCGTCCCATCTGTCCTTTCCTCGATAGGCAGGCATGATAAGACACAAAGAAACCCCTACAAGAGCACTTACACACACACGCTGTGCACTGTAAGTCAGCCTCTTTGTAGGGGTATCTCAGTAGCGTTAACGCTCAAGACTTATAGTCCCTTATTGCGAATAGGGTCATTATATTGCACCTGAAGCTGCAGGAGTTGCTTCTTCAAGTTCTTTGTTAGCTTCTCCGTACCGGGTTTCCCGTAGATATTATGCATCTGTTCTGGGTCTTTCTTCAGGTCGTATAGCTCCCAAGAGTCGATATCGTTGTAGAAATGAATGAGCGTGTATCGCTTCGTACGGATACCATAGTGGCGGCAAACAGAGTGCTCGGCAGGGTATTCGTAGTAGTGATAATAGAGCGACTTGCGCCAGTCTGATGGCTTCTTACCCTCTAACAGAGGTAGGAACGAACGCCCCTGTATATCGGAAGGTATCTTTGCGCCAGCCACATCGAGGAATGTTGGAGCATAGTCGATGTTCTGAACCATCTCGTTGATAACGCCATGCTTACCCCCAGGGAAGTAAATCAATAGTGGCGTGCGGAACGACTCCTCATACATAAAACGCTTGTCGAACCATCCATGTTCGCCCATGTAGAACCCCTGATCAGAGGTGTAGACAATCATTGTATTGTCCAGTAAGTTATGTTCACGGAGGTATTCAATGACACGCCCAACGTTACGGTCGACAGAATGAATTACTCGCATGTAATCGTGCATATAGCGTTGATACTTCCATTCAGCCAGTGCCTTACCAGAGAGTTTATCCTCCTTAAACTTCTTGATGATAGGGTCGTAATAGCTATCCCACTGTGCACGTTGTGAAGGCGACATGCGGTTGTAGTTCGCACGTCCCCATGGTTCAAGTCCCGTAGTAGTATGGATCTCGTTCTCTTTGTCGGCCATCTTATTATCGTAAACAAGGTCCATATCCTTTATGATGCTCATCTTCTGCTTCTGAGCAGCAAGTCTTCCAGCATAGTCATCATAGAAGGTTTTAGGCAACGGATAGGTTACATCGTCATAAAGACGCAAGTCGCAAGTGTCAGGATTCCATACTCTATGAGGCGCTTTATTGTGCATTAGCAGACAGAAAGGCTTTGTCTTATCGCGTTTATGCTCCATCCAGTCTATCGCCATGTCCGCAATAATATTCGTGACATAGCCCGAACGGCGTATTCTCTTCCCATTACTAAGGAAGTCAGGGTTGTAGTAATCGCCCTGTCCGATGAGGATGTCCCAGTAATTAAAGCCTGTTGGGAGTGAGGTGAGATGCCATTTTCCAATCATGGCAGTCTGGTAGCCCTGCTTTTGAAGTAGCTTTGGGAAGGTCTGCTGACTACCATCAAAGGTCTTGGTGTTGTCGGTGAAGCCATTAGCATGGCTGTGTTTACCAGTGAGCATACATGCACGTGAAGGCCCACTAAGCGAGTTTGCGACGAAACTCTCTTGGAACTTCACACCGTTATCAGCCAGCCAATCGATGTTAGGAGTACTGATAAACCGTTTGTCATACGCACTGATCGTCTGATACGAATGGTCATCGCTCATAATGAAAACGATGTTCATCGGTTTCTTCTGTGCCTGTGCAGGAACGACCGCACCCATTGCCAGTGCCCCTGTCAAGCCGTATAATACTTTTGTTTGCATATATATAAAGTTGTTTATCTCTACTTGTTGCGGTATAGCGCACGCTTCCTTATACCCAAGAAGACAGTAGTAGATTTAGACATAAATGCTTTGATTTAGGTTTACTGGTGCAAATATAACACTTTTTTTATAGTGTACAAAGAGAAAGGAGGTTTTATTCATGATGATAGGAAAGGGCAGCCTCACCCCCAGCCCCTCTCCGAATGGAGAGGGGAGTGATATGTGAGGTTACCCCTATCGGGCTGCTAACACAGTTCTTGGTGAGGTTTTTCTCTCACAGAACTCACAGATCTAACAGAACCTTTTTGCGCACTGTTTCGAGACCACAGAAGGCCTTCGGCATACAGAGACCACAGAGGCCTCACCCCCAGCCGCTCTCCGAATGGAGAGGGGAGTAGTATGTGAGGTTACCCCTACTGGCCTGCTGATAATAGGAGAGGGGCTGGGGGTGAGGCTTCAAATGCCTTTTGGCCGACCGATGACACAGAGCGTTACTGCTGAAGAGAGTGATGAAGAGGTATGCGAAAAATCACTACAAGGAAGTGAGCTGATTATCCGTAAAATAGGGGTATAATATCTTCTGCTATGGAGCTTATAAACTACATGAAATCAGAAGGTTATGAGGTGCGCTGGAGAAGGGCCTCTTCAAGGGGCAAGAAGGGCGTGTTCTATCGGCAAGAAGAGCATGTTCTCGAACGTAGAAAGGCATGGTCTTGAAGCTTGAAAAGCATGTGTTGGAAATAAGGAATGCGAAAGATGTTTACAAGTTTGGGCTTGCGTAGTGACAGATAGGTGCTTGCGTAGTAGCAGGTTGAGTTGAGAGTAGTGGCAGATAGGTACTGAAGTGGTGATAGTTTGGGTTGGGTGTAGTGGCAAGTAGGTGCTGGCGTAGTGACAAGCTGAGGTGGGAATAGTGACAAGATGGGGTGGGAGTAGGGGCAAAAGAGATTGGACTCGTTGGCTATCAAGGCCATATATCGTGCTCTACCACATGTCGCCTATACCATAGGGCTTTGTTTCGTTGATGTTTCTCTCCCATGCTTCTGTTAAGAAGGGATAGACTAAGACGGGTTTGCTGACCAATCTGCCGTCCTTCGTAAGTTGCTTTTCGTCAGCGACAGAGGCCTTGGGGATGTAGATCTTCAGTGGGTGGTTTACGTTAGAGGAAGGCAATGAAAGGAGGTAGACATCCTCTTCTAATAGTTTGCCATCATGGAGTAAGGTGAATTGATAGGATGTGTTCGACTTTAAGGAATCGATGGACAGTTGGCTTATTGTGGGCATGTGCCGATAATTAGGATAGTGTTTACGCACCCATATAGGGAGCTGCTTGTGGATAAACAGCCAGTCGCTCTTCGTGAGCGGGAGGGGTTGTGGATTTAAGAGCTTATATTTCCCGATTATCTTATAGCCCCTATCCAACCAACTATCGACGACTACGGGACCCATGCTGTTCGTGCATACGTACTTTGGTCTTGTCGTTTTCCAAACAAGAAAAGTGATAAGGAGCGTGCAAATTATCGACGAAATGATAAGAAACTTTCGTGGTACTCTATATAAAAACAGCATCGTTTCTGAGATTGATAAGACTTTTTTACCTCCTAATTCCTCAATGACCTGAATGGAGAACACATAGAAGAAGCGGTACTAAAGAGGACTGTTCGGTGGCTTGTCGAATAGTGAAACCTGCTTTGTTAAGCGTTGGAAACAAGCGAGATAGACTAAGCACCGACTTGACAAATGTACGAATAAAAATCGACAACAGCCTTGCTTTGGACCGAATATTTCCTGTCATGGGTGTTCGGAGACGGCCGCGCAGAGTCAACCAGCAAGTGCAAAATTACAAAACGTGTTTAAAGAACTCACACTTTGGAGTAGAAAAGTTTAATTTTTCTCTTGGTCTTTCGTT
>NZ_FZNZ01000029.1 GCF_900187995.1 Prevotella jejuni | reverse complement strand
GCTTTGTACCCTATGGGTTACGAGTTGGTAACGGAACTATTGCCGTTTTTCGCTCAATCTTGCCATATCACAAAATGCAGAAAAGTGCATAAGTTATTATTGTTCAAGTGTTTCCGTTCGTGTTTGCCCTTTCTTCTTTCATTGTCATTATTCTATGAACTATCCCCTTATAAAGACTTGTCACCAAATAAGCCTCCAAACTATTAAACCCCTTACAACACCATTAAATCCAATGCTTCAGGTCAGTCTGAAATACAACTTATACTGTCGCAAAGGTACGAAAAACATTAGAGTTTCAGCTAAATACCGAGATATTTTACAAAAAAGACACAAAAATATTTCTCTATTAAGCTGAAAATGAGTATCTTTGCACTCCGTTATAATGAGAAAGTAAGAAATAAAACATCATTAAAGAACAAAACGAAATGACGAAAGCAGATATCATCAATGAGATAGCAACGTCTACTGGCATTGCCAAGAAAGACGTATCAGCTGTGGTTGAGTCTTTTATGGAGACCATTAAAGACAGTTTGTTGGAGAAGAAAGAAAATGTATATTTACGTGGTTTCGGTAGCTTTATCGTTAAGCACCGTGCTGAAAAGACTGCTCGTAACATCTCAAAGAACACGACTATCACTATCCCAGCTCACGATTTCCCAAGCTTCAAGCCAGCAAAGACCTTCATCGAGGATATGAAGAAATAAATCAAACATACATATAAATAACAATTAAAAACAATTAAAGCTATGCCAAACGGAAAGAAGAAAAAGGGACACAAGATGGCTACGCACAAGCGTAAAAAGAGACTAAGAAAGAACAGACATAAGAGCAAGTAAGCCCCAAGGCTGAAAGACTCTATAACTGACTTTCATTTATATGGCGGGGCATGTCATCGCAAGAAACTTCTCTTCCCTGGAGGTGCGACGACAGGTTCCGCATTTTTATTTATCCTTATAAGTATCTTTTAGCGTCATTGTAGATAAGATAAGACGGCTAAATGATAGTTATATCAAACGAAGAAGATGACAAGCGAAGTAATTATTGATGCCCAATCGAAAGAGATCTCGATAGCACTTCTCGAAGACAAGCGTCTGGTAGAATACCAGCGTGAGCCAAGGGAGGCGAGCTTCTCGGTTGGAAACATCTACGTGGCAAAGGTTAAAAAACTGATGCCTGGGCTGAACGCCTGCTTTGTAGATGTAGGTTATGAGCGTGACGCCTTTCTTCATTATCTTGACTTAGGGAGCCAATTCAACTCCTATGCGAAGTATCTGAAACAGGTTCAGAGCGACCGCAAACGACTTTATCCCATTCAGAAAGCCACTCGTCTACCCGACTTGCAGAAGGACGGCACCGTTCAAAACACATTGCAAGTAGGCCAAGAGGTGATGGTGCAGATTGTTAAAGAACCCATTTCCACCAAAGGACCACGCTTAACAGGTGAAATATCATTCGCTGGTAGGTTCTTGGTGCTCATACCATTCGGGCATAAAGTTAGCGTATCCTCTAAAATCAAAAGCGGAGAAGAACGCGCACGTCTCAAGCAGCTTATTCAGAGTATTACGCCAAAGAATTTCGGTGTAATAGTCCGTACTGTGGCTGAAGGGAAACGTGTTGCAGAACTTGATGCCGAGATGAAGGTCCTTCTGAGCCGTTGGAATGAAGCTATCACGAAACTCCAAAAGACGCAGGAGCGTCCTCAGCTTGTTTTTGAGGAGACTGGTCGTGCCGTTGCAATGCTACGTGATCTCTTCAACCCAACCTACGAAAACATCTATGTCAACGATGACGAGATATGTACAGCCGTTCGACACTATGTCTCTCTAATAGCCCCTGAGAAGGCGGGCATCGTGAAGAAGTACACTGGTAAGGTACCTATTTTCGACAACTTTGACGTTACGAAGCAGATAAAGTCCAGCTTTGGTAAGACCATCAATTATGGTCATGGCTGTTACCTCATCATCGAACACACTGAGGCAATGCACGTTGTGGATGTGAATAGTGGGAACAGAACAAAGGAGAAAGCACAAGAACAGAATGCTCTCGACACTAACCTTGGTGCTGCTGATGAGTTAGCTCGCCAGCTCCGACTGCGTGATATGGGTGGAATTATTGTCGTTGACTTCATCGACATGAACCTTGCTGAGGACCGCCAGATGCTGTACGAGCGTATGTGTAAGAACATGCAGAAGGACCGTGCACGTCACAATATCCTTCCTCTGAGCAAGTTCGGACTAATGCAAATCACTCGACAACGCGTTCGTCCAGTAATGGATGTCGATGTAGACGAGACTTGTCCAACATGTTTCGGCAGTGGGAAGATACGTTCAAGTATTCTCTTTACCGACCAGTTGGAACGTAAGATTGACCGATTGGTTAATAAGGTTGGAGTTAAGAAATTCTATTTACACGTTCACCCATACGTTGCAGCTTACATTAACAAAGGTTTTATTTCATTGAAACGTAAGTGGCAACTGAAGTATGGACTGGGTGTTAACATCGTTCCTTCACAGAAACTTGCCTTTTTGCAGTATGAGTTCTATGATGCAAATCAGCAATTTATTGATATGAAGGAACAGAACGATAAATCCTGAACTAACTACTAAGTCGTTAGATAAAGAAAGGTTTTCAACATTAGACATCCGTCACCTATTATATATAAGGTGGCGGATTTCTTTTATCCTCACGCTGCACTTTTCGCTCAATAGCCCTCGATGACTATACGCCCATCAGCTGTTCATAATCTAATCCTGCCACTCTGTCTTTGCTCATTACCCCACCCTTTCATCGTTAAATACGCCCATCTATCTTTGTGCAGTACGTTACTGCCCATTCAATACATTCTGTTATTTTCGCTCCCGCAGTCTTCACACGGTTCAAGTAATTTGTAGTATTTGAGTTATAAAGAACTTTGTAGAACCATGAAAAACTACGACAAAATTCACATAAAAGTCTGAGTACAAAAGCGAAAAGTACATATAACATTCAAGCTTGTAACCCACACTGAACCAAACGTTTATAAAGAGCGATGTAGAAGACGCCTTTCAAGGTCCAAGAAGGGCATTAACAACACTCAAGAAGGGCGTGTTCTTGAATGTAATTAGGCGTCTTCTTAACCCTCAAAGGGCAAGTATTGGTTTCAAGGAGTACGAAAAAGATTTACATCAAAGCCTCATCGTTTCATATTACCCAACCTTTCATCTACTTTTCCTCCAATCATTCTTTTATCGTCCCATTGCCTACCACCTCTATGTGTTTAGACTCGTTACCTGCCATGCGGATGGTACATACCAAAGAAGATTAGTCCTGCCATAATCCACTTTACACGCAAATCACTTTTTATTTCAGTATTTTGTCTGGGTAAATCCATCCCCCTGCCGAATAAAACAGCACTTGCCCTTGTTTGCATCAGCCCCTTTTCTCCATCAAACTTTAGATTTCTCTATGCCAACAGAAGACTCCCCGCAAGCCATTCTTCATTGTATCCTGTGAATGAGAAAGGCCCTCATAAAAGTCTTTCGAACAGTTGTAAACACTTTTATCCCACCTATCAGAAGATGAAAGAAAAAGCCCTCACCTATCTGAAAGCAGACAAGTAAGGGCATAGTTTATGTGGGATGATAAATGTTTTAAGCAGGAATAACCTTAAAGCGGACGCGGAAAGCGTGCTTTTCCTCATCCCAGTTTGTACCTAACATCTCAAAGCGTCCAATCTGTGCAGTAGAGCGAACGTGTTTACCGATACATAGACAAACATCGAAATCACCTATCCTTACCAACCGTAACATCTCTGAAGCATCCTCTGGAAGTTTGTCAACACTAACACCATCTGGGATGTTATTGCGGTCTACCATCTCGTATGTCACTGGTAAGTCTTCAGTTATCAGTCGGTTCATCTCAGCCTCTATCGCCTTTTCTTCCTTACGGTCAGGCTTATGATCAAGGATAAACGTCATCTTACTCTTCTTCCGTTCGATGTGCGCATTACTACTCCGTTCTGTCCCAAACATCCTAATCATCACTTGATTTAACAGATGTTCGGCCGTATGAGCAGGTGGAAACTCTTCTTTGTTATGCGTATTGAAAGTATAGTCCATAGCCTACTTCTTTAGCACAAATTTATATATTCGACCGTAATTCCCCTCAACATCCACAGCTACCTGCCCATCGCGCCGTAACGCAACCTGCTTTGTATAACCCGACAGTAAGTCGGTCATCTCAACAGTTTGTTCTGATAGTCCGAGGAAATCGAAGGCATGAGAAGGAATAGTAACATTGATGTTCACTCGTTCTGAGTCGAAGTTAGCAACGACTAATAGCACGTCATTATCAGCCTTACGCATGAAAACATACTGTTTATTAGGGTTGAAACGATGGCTCTGATTGTTGACATACATCAAATCAAAGGTCAATCCCTCTCGAACAGCTTTCTCACGATTACAGAAACGAAGGAGTCCTTGATAGACAAGGGATAGTTTCTTCTCGTCAGTAGTCAATGCCTTGCGATTGAAAAATCCCTTATAGATAGCCTCTGTTGACCAATAATCAAAAATAGTTGAGCGACCGTCGCACCCAGAAAAACCTTCCTTATCCATGCCTTTCTCGCCGAACTCCTGTCCAGCATAGACCATAACAGGGTTCTGTTGGAGGAGAGCTGACACAATCATACTAGGGATTGCCTTCCAAGGATTAGCCGCAAAGAAATCAGAAGCAATACGTTGTTCATCATGGTTCTCAAGGAAATAGAGCATGTGATCACGTATGTCATCAACCTTTTGCCACTCTTGTGTAATGGAAGAAGCAGGGCACTCGTCGCATATCACACCACGAACACAATCGTACATACCCACTTTATCATACAAGTAGTCGAAGCCTGACGCCACATACAAACGATATTGATTAGGGTCATAGACCTCACCAATGAATATCATCGCCGGGTAGTGCTCCTTAACCTGTTGTGTTGCATGTGCCCAGAACTCGTGTGGAACCATCTCCGCCATGTCACATCGGAAACCATCAACACCCTTTGCAGCCCAGAAAAGGAGGATATCTGTCATCTTCTTCCATGTTGATGGGACTGGATGATAGTGATAACTCCTACCGCCAGCATCACAATAGTCTACGCCATAGTTCAGCTTTATGGTCTCATACCAGTCGTTCTGTTGAGGATGAGAGTCGAAGCGGTCATTACCAGTACACTTTGCTGGGTACTCATGATAAGCCTCAGCGTCATGAGCATAGACATTCTCAACGACACCGGAGAGGTCGAGCTGCTCGCCTGGACAGTAATAGAAATTATTCTGAGGATCGAAGTGCTTTCCCGTATCATCACCTTCTCCAAGGTCCTCAACACCCTCTGGTTTAGCGATACTCTTATATTGTCGGGCAACATGATTGGGCACAAAGTCAATGATAACCTTCATCCCTTCTGCATGTGTACGAGCTATAAGTGCCTCAAACTCAGCCATACGTGCATCTACATCGACCGCAATATCTGGGTCGATATCGTAATAGTCGGTAATAGCATACGGCGATCCGGCACGCCCCTTGACGACACGAGGGTTCTGCGTAGGTATGCCGAAGGCTGAATAGTCAGTACATGTAGCATGACGAATGACCCCTGTATACCACAGATGAGTGACTCCGAGGTCGTGAATGTGGCGTAACACATCCTTATCAAAGTCGCTCATTTTACCCGCACCGTTCTCTGTTAAGCTACCATACTCCCTCTTTGTAAGATTCTTATTACCAAAGGTTCGTGTGAAGACTTGGTAGATGACTAATTTAGTTCTCATAAACCTAAAAGATAAAGAAAAGCCCTCCAACGTCCCTCTCGCTATAAGGAAAGGGACGGAAGGGGGGCTATTACTTATTATATAAGGTGGGATTAAATACCGTGTGCATTAACGGTCTTGTCGATACGACCGAGCATACCCTGCAAAGCAGAGCCTGGTCCGCACTCAACAAACTCTGTAGCACCATCGGCAATCATGTTCTGTGCACTCTTTGTCCAGCGTACGCTTGAGGTAAGCTGAGCAATAAGGTTCTTCTGAATCTCAGCTGGGTCGGTGTGTGGCAATGCGTCTACATTCTGATAAACAGGGCACTTTGGAGCGTTGAATGTAGTAGCCTCGATAGCTGCCTGCAACTCGTCTTTAGCAGGCTGCATCAATGGAGAGTGGAAAGCACCACCTACCTTCAATGGCAATGCACGCTTAGCACCAGCAGCCTTCATCAGTTCGCAAGCCTCCTGGATACCCTCTGTTGAACCAGAGATAACCAACTGACCAGGACAATTGAAGTTTGCTGCAACACAAACCTTGCCGTCCTTTGATACCTGCTCGCATATCTCCTCTACCTTTTCATCAGGTAGACCAATGATAGCAGCCATAGTTCCTGGATTTAACTCACAAGCCTTCTGCATAGCATTAGCACGTGCGGCTACGAGCTTCAGACCGTCTTCAAAGCTTAACGCACCGGCTGCAACGAGTGCTGAGAACTCTCCCAAAGAGTGACCAGCAACCATATCTGGCTTGAACTCATCGCCTAAGCAGAGTGCAGAAATAACACTGTGGAGGAATACAGCAGGCTGAGTAACCTTCGTCTCCTTCAACTGCTCGTCAGTACCAGCAAACATTATCTCGGTTATCTTGAAGCCAAGAATCTCGTCAGCCTTATCGAAAAGTTCCTTTGCTAATGGGTTGTTCTCATAAAGATCCTTACCCATACCAACAAACTGAGACCCCTGTCCAGGGAATACAAATGCTTTCATATACTATTGAATTGTTTAATTATTAATGTTCTACAGGGTGCAAAGATACAGAAAATAAAGGAGATAGGAAAGAAACTAAGGGAAAAACACTATCTGGGTTGCATCACACTCACCTCTCATAAATATAATTAATTTGTATTCATCTTATCTTGTACTAACTTTATTAAAGCTACTAAGTCTGCATAACCAAGTTCTATTGTAGTATATTTCCAACAATACCACCATATATTATCATCAGTTTTCCAGCCTTCTAACTCTCTTTCCTCCAATAAAGATTCACAATACTTCTTTACTTCTGGTATAAGCTGTTCACTTACATAATGTCTACCAAAACCAAAATAAATATTCTTATTCTGAAGATTTTGTTCTATAAGCACTGCTATTTTGTACTTTTCACTATAAGGCAATATTATTCCTGTCTTGAGATAGTTATCATCATTACTATGGTGTAACAATTCAAGAGTATTAAACTCCACACCCAACTTAATACTCCATTTTTCAAATATTTTTTTATATGACTCTATCATCAAAGAATCTATATAACCTGATAGGTTATCTATCGCTTTCTTGTTATCTATCAAAGCGCGAAGCTGTTCTTCTCCGTTTTTATCTTCAAGTTGCAAACTTGAGGTTATAAGATTCTTAATATTTGGATCCATCTTTTTGTATTTATAATTGTTTGTCAATTGTATTAAATAAGCTTTATACTGGTAAATACCAGAAGCCAAGTCTTCCTCCTTACGTGGTATCTCTTGATAATATTCATCTAACCAGTCTATTATATCCTCTTTATAAGAAATATCAACATATCGATTAGAAAAAAGGTCCTTAGAATCTCCCCAAGTCTGTTCAGATGCATGTTCATATTGTGTACGCGTAATGTAAATAATAAAAATCTTAGATAACGAATAACCAAGGCATTTACACTTTTCGATATACCTACTTAACTGTTTTGATTGCTCTTTTGCTCCATGTATCTTATTCTCTATAATAATAGCATACTTATTATGTTCACAAATAAGACCATCAATTCGATACCTCTCAGATGTAATCTGAGGTGAAACCATACTTTCTTCATCAAAATCGAATCTCCTATCATATCTCCTTTTTAAGAAACTAATAAAAGAATGTAAAGTAGTTTTATCCCGAAGCAGGTTTACCAATATCCGACTATGAGCATTCTCATCTGCCCAAACTTCTTCCAATAAATTAAATTTATATGGAAGTTTATTTAATTTTTCACCTAACAACTTCGTTAGTATTAACAACTCTTTGTGACCTAATGGTCTAAACAAATTATTTGGCATCACGATATAATTCTTTTTATAATAGCAACTTTACACTTAAACACAAATCGGTCATTAGAACACAACATTCATCTATCTTACTTTCCATATTATTTCCTAACATCTTTTTTGTCAATCAGATTAGACTGTCTTATTCACTAATGAACGACATGAGTTTGAAAGTTGCTGTCACTACTGTCAGCCTAACATATAACATAAACATCTTATAATGTGTATATTACAAGAAATGTTAAAAGTGACAGCAACTAAAAACAAAATCTATTTAGGTTCTAATGATTGATTTGGATTAAAATTTAAATAAATAACATTATAATTTACCCATACCAACGAACAGAAAGCCCCACCCAGAGAAATCGAATGCTTTCATATTCTATTGAATTGTTTAATTATTAATATTTTACAGTGTGCAAAGATACAGAAAAGAAAGGAGATAATGAAGAAATATTCTCTAAAATAGAACATTACTTCTTAAACAAGATTCCTCTTAAATCTACACTATGCTCATTCAAATCACCTTCAAGATTGGTCATGTAAAAGCAGATATTCTTACCATAGAATGTTATCGGAAGAGGATTGTCTGCTTTATCCATCTCATCCAATGTATTAATAGGAATAGAGATAGCATCCTCTACCTTCTTATCATTCAGCATATAGTCCATCGTTATAAACATAGTATCATTCTTTGTTTCAAATGAAAAA
This sequence comes from Prevotella jejuni, assembly GCF_900187995.1. Lineage (GTDB taxonomy): Bacteria > Bacteroidota > Bacteroidia > Bacteroidales > Bacteroidaceae > Prevotella > Prevotella jejuni. The sequence continues at coordinate 35,069 of NZ_FZNZ01000029.1, read as the reverse complement.
CATTCTGAAGAATAATCATGTCCTACAATTCTATAAGAAGTATATCCCTTAGGAATTCTACAGAGTGAATCTGAATGTTTACAATCAATATCTACAAAGTGACTTTCTGATTTAACCTCTGACCTATATAAAAATTCATATATAAAGACTCCCTTTCTATCAACAAGTTCATCTATAGCCAACGTATCAAATGTGCTTGATAAATAGTAAACTTTATCGGAAAGCTGTTCACCTTGAACTTCTCCTATTTTATTTAATAGTTTCTTATACGTAGCACTATCCATAGGGAAGTTTGTTACGCCATTTTGCACAGCGATCTGCTTTATATCACTTTGCAACTTATTACGTGTAAAAGTAAAGACATTATAAGGCAATACCGTGAGTGTCAGCATCAAAACTGTAAACGAACCTACTATCCATGACAAACGCTTAGACTTTACCACGTAAAGCCCAATGCAAACAGCATAACACCAAAGGTTGAAGGCAAGTAAATATATACGTAATACAGATATTCCATAATCGTTAAAACGACGGATAATACCAATAGACATCAAAAACAATAAGGGTAATACGACTATAGGAAGATAGCGTAAAACAAGTTGATCGAAGCGCTTCTTCTCTGCCTGAAAATTAACAGGATAAAGTAGAAAGACAATGACGATTGTCAGGAACATCAGTGCAGTTACCAACCAACTGACCCAACCATTAGGCAACGTCCACGTTAGCACTATCTTAATAACATAAAGATACAAAGTTAAAAGGTAGACCAAATGAAGTGGTATCACCAAGAAATGTATGACACCATTCATAAACTTATTCTCCGTCCAATTACGAACAGCATATTTATCTTCTCCTGAAGGGGTTTGAAGCACAACTAACGAAGGTGCTAAGAAGAAGAAACAAAAGATAAGGAGATAGAGTACTTGCGTTTCCTCAACATGAAAATCGAACAGAAAAATAAATGACTGTATCAATAACTCCAGACCTAAAAACAAAATTAATGATACAATAAGAGACAAAAAGATATGCTTAACAAAACCTAAGACAAAATTGATTGCAGATCTATCATCTTTCTGCCCAACAAAAGGAATAACCCAAAGAGCCAATACAATAGCAACACAACAAGCAACACAAGATGCCTTAAAAGAATTATTCAAGGGAAAATTATGCGAGAAGAAAACACAGATAGTCGTCCAAAGAATATTTGATAAAAGATTTATTATCAAGCTTTTCCCTCTGGACTTATTCTCTGAATATAAATGAACAACATAAGAGAAAACAGTTCCCGACAAAGGCCAAAAGATCATGAAAAACTCTATTCCTGACTCCAAGTTCTGTCGATTATGACTGAATATCCATAAATATACTGTTGCTATAATAATATAACAAAAGGTTAAAGGAAAACGTTTTAACGTCTTGACAATATGATCATATTTGTCTGCAAGACTCATTTTATTAAACTGCATCATAAGTATAATTCTTTAAATATAAGTTTCTTCTAACTTAATTATCAAATAAAAGAAATAAGGATAATGGTAGAATTAGTGAAAAGACATAACAAGGTGGCGACCAGCTAATAAAGCGATAAAGCCTAATGCAAGGGAGGCTATGATATAAAGGGAAGAAATAATAAAACCATCCCCTCCCTTTAATAACGTTGCATGCTCATTCATGAAAGTAGAGAAGGTTGTAAAACCTCCACAGAAACCAGTAGTGAGCATAAGGCGAACAGCAGGACTGACTCCGCCATTATCACTGGATAATGAAGAGAATATACCTATTAGGAAACAACCAAGAACATTGACTACCATTGTACCCAAAGGGAATGACCCTGCAATCGCCAACTGTACATACTTCGAGATTAGCATACGTAGACTGCCACCTACGAAACTACCAACTCCAACTAAAAGAACATCCTTTATCATGCCTGTATATGATTAATTCTATCGGTGATAATTAGAAGACTATATTGAAACCAAATCTAATACCATTCTTTGAAATGCCTGGAACGTTCGTATAAGTCAGTCGACGGACATAATCAACCTCCAAACATTTAAGGATATTATGTATTCCGAATACAAATTCCATGTATGGATCGCGTGTCATAACACGTGTTTCAGCAGGGAACTTGTATAAGTCTTGATCGTTAGCATTCTGTGGTAAATAAGGGTTGTTCTTATCTGTTAGATGTCCCCACATACCTTTGAAAGCTATATATTCACGCCATTTTAATTTCTTGATAAGCGGCAGACGATTGAATATCTTACCTTCTAAGTCCCATGCAAGATTAAATTGTGCATAGCGATCGTTAAGGAACTCGAGTCCTTTCATGAGGTTGAAGGTTCCTTGATGTTCGAAGTATGACGTGTTTACAGGAGGAGTGATGAGGAATTGGAAAGGTATTTTATTCCATTGCGCACCACCTTGTACACGTGTGTCAATATGCCCCCAGCTTCCTAACCAGAATCGTTTGTATATCGAAACTTCTGTTAGATTACTGTCAAAGTTGCCTCCCAAGAAATGCTTAATACCCATTGTATGAGTGAGATTAAACTCAGGTGCATCAAGATTAACGGCCATACGCTGTTGCTTAGAGTTGACGTATGATTGCCCTGGGCGGTAGGTAAGACTCAGTGTGACCTCACTCATGCGTACTTTATCAACCAGCGAACCATCCATCTTCTCGTAGACAAGCTTTCCTGTAGGCTTGTTACTCTCTGTACGAAGTTCTAAACTTGTTGCCAAACCATAATCAGTCTCCCACGTAAAGGTGAGCTTCTGACGATTAAAGAAATACATTTGTTCCACCTCAACAGGACGGAAAGTCATGAAGATATTATCCTTATTGTGCTTAAGATACTTGTCAGAAGGAGACTCAACATCCTTATTTGACTCAAAGGAAATAGTCCGTATAGGGAATTCTATCGGTTGGTACTCTGGTTTATTGAATGAGTATGTAACCTTGGCATCGTAGTATTGCTCATGAGACTTTGTCCCATAAGCATAATAACCCTCAAAGAACCAATGCGGATTGAACTTAGCTGTAGTACGAGCGGAGGCTCTCAGACGTATACCATCCACAAAGTTCTTTGATAGAAAGGTGTTTACAGGACCGATGTCCACCTTACTTGGCTTTGTTTCCGAGCCTGTTTCAATGAAGTTCTCAATTAAGGCTTTCGACGCAAACATAATCCACTTGAAGTGTTTAGTGCTTGCCATGCGTTTGACAAAGGCATCCATACCAGCCTCACTCTTTGTCAGTTGTGTTGTTCGATGTGCTGCCCAGAAGTCATTATCACGCAATTTAGCGTTCGCATCATACGTTACCTTTGCCTTTCCCTTAAATAGTTTATCATCAATAGGAGTAAAGGCATAGTTTGTCAGACCCGTTGTTCGGATAACAATAGCATGTTGTAAGAAGTCGGTAATCTTAAGTTCAGCAACCATATTATCCGTTGTTAAGGCCCATTCCCCATTGCTTAACTTAGTGTACTCCTGCTCAAATTTCATCGCATCAACGAAGTTCACGCCCGTATTAGCAGGTAGTTGCATATCGCATCTCTTAACATGAAGGGAGCTGTCATTTAAGACGTAGAGTTCACCTCGGAACCCGAAGTCTTGTTGATTGGCTGGCATAAACTGCAAACGGATACACTTGTCTTGATTAACATAGACCGTATCATCTATATAGAAATGGTAGAATGAGATGGCAGTAGAGCCTATTGGCGATGGAAAACGCTTCTGAAGGAGATCAATCTGGTCGTCATAAAGGTTGATATCTTTAAAGAGATCCTTCACAATCGTGTTCATTGCCTCACCAGTCTGTATCAGTTTTGATATTCCCTTAGTAGACTGTCCTAACACAATGTCCTTCATGTCCCTTGGATCCTTGCGATAGATATGCTGCGTAAGGGTCTCATCAACAGAGATAGGAAGAATTAGCTTCTTATTATAAGAGCATGTTTCCACCTGGCTAAGGAGCCAAGGGGCCTTCTTGAAAAAAGAACTTTCAAGGTCATCAGGAGTAAGGTTATTTAGCGCCATTGTCACCTTCTGGTATTTATCATACTGATAGAAGTCATGATTCTCTAAGTCGCTTTGCTTCTTGGCAGCAATGACCCGTTTCATTAACTCTACTGCTGGATTATCCTTACGAGAATACTTATGGCGCCGTTTAGCCTTCACCACGATTCCTTGTAACTGCTTTGAATCTGCGATAAGCGTCACATGTAAGACCTTGGAGGTATTTGCCGTAATCTTAATATTACGTGGTTTATAACCGACAGCAGTTACTGTTAGTTGCTCGCCAACCTTTCGCTCAATCGAGAAATGACCATCAGCATCACTTGATGCACCAATCTTTAGACTACGATAAATGGCATTCGCATACGGAATACTATCCCCTGTCTGCCAGTCAACAACGTAACATTGCAGTAAGGTGCTATCCACCACAACTGGTTTAGTAGCCTCTTTTGCCAGTGAATCCATCATTTGAAACAAAGAGTCAGTGGCTATCACCATCGAATCCGTTGCCGTCAATAAAGAATCCTTACCTAATATCAAAGAATCAATAGGTACATTATTAAACCGTGAAGTATAAGACCAAGACCTAAACCCACTTGCTTGTGCAGAGAATGACACGCACAAGAGGAGAAGAACAAGTATCACACTCTTCTTCACCACATGACTATCAACCTTTGACACACGCATGCCAATAGGGCTATGTTTATCCTTATTAAGTTTCAAATAACTATTCATTTCTTCTTTAGTTTTAGGACTATACGGGAACTGCTAAGGGCAGCCTTCCAGCAAGCATAACGTCCATTCCATCAAAGGGATGGATAGGAACATACGACAAATAGGGTTTACTATTAATCAATCTCCTCATCAGCTTCGTATCCACCCATCTCACGAATGGCATTCTTAAGCATTGTGTACTGTTCAAAGAGGTTATTAACAGCCTCTTCTCCACGTGTATAATCGTGCATAGGACTCTTGAGGAAGAAGCTCAAAAAGCGCTGAATACCATACCTACCAGCACGTGCTGCAAGGTCGGAGAGCAAGGTCAAGTCGAGAAGCAACGGTGCTGCAAGGATGGAATCACGGCAGAGAAAGTTTATCTTAATCTGCATTGGATAGCCCATCCAGCCAAAGATGTCTATATTATCCCATCCTTCCTTATCGTCATTACGAGGTGGATAGTAGTTGATGCGCACCTTATGATAGATATTACCATAAAGGTCAGGCTGCTCATCAGCCTTACAGATGGTCTCAAGTGTCGACAACTTACTTACTTCCTTGGTATGGAAGTTAGCTGGTTCATCAAGTACTAAGCCGTCACGATTGCCCAAGATATTCGTAGAGAACCAACCTGCAAGACCGAGGTTACGTGTCTTGATGATAGGTGCGAAGCCCGACTTTACCAAAGTCTGACCTGTCTTGAAGTCCTTACCAGCTATAGGCATGTGCGTCTTCTCGGCTAACTCCCACATAGCAGGTATGTCAACCGTCGTATTAGGAGCACCCATGATAAACGGACAGCCCTCTGTCAAGGCGGCATAAGCATAACACATAGACGGAGCGACATGCTCTCTATCGTTTGACTTCATAGCCGCCTCCAATTGTGCAAGCGTCTTGTGATAGGCTTCATCGTATGGAACATATATCTCTGTTGAGGCTGCCCAGATAACAACAACACGCTCACAGCCATGCTGACGTTTAAAGTCTTGGATGTCTTTCTGCAACTCCACCACCATTTCCCAGCGTGTCTTGCAGTCTTTCACATTGTCGCCATCTAATCGTTTAGCGTAGTTTCGGTCGAACGCTGCCTTCAAAGGCTTGACAGCCATCAGTTCTTCACGCACTGGTTCAATATCCTTTGCTTTCAACACCTCGGCATATACCGCTGCCTGATAGGCATTTTGCGGATAGACATCCCATGTTCCAAAGACGATGTCATCTAACTTTGCCAATGGAACGATGTCTTTGTAATGAAGATATTTCTTATCGTCTCCACGTCCAACACGTATTTTGTCGTATTGAGTCATGGAGCCAATAGGCTTCGCAAGTCCCTTACGTGCCATCAAGACTCCTGTCATAAACGTCGTAGCAACAGCCCCACAACCAACGACCATTATACCTAATTTGCCTTCTGCAGGCCTAACTATATTCTGTTCCATTATTCTTCTTTCAATTTTATTATAACGTTTCAAAGTGGCATATATTGTTTTAATACAGGCTCTACTTCGTATAAATCCTTTATAATATAATCTGCTTCACACGTTGTTAGCTCTTCTGACACCCATCCTTCGCCCTTTAGCCAAATCGTGTGGCAGCCTATCTCGTGCGCTGGTAGGATGTCTTTGGAATAACTATCACCAATGACAATGACATTCTCAGCCTCTACGCCCAGTGCCTTTACGGCTAATCTAAATATCTGTGGGTCAGGCTTTCTAACTCCTAAAACGGCACTCTCTGTCACTGTATCAAATAAAGAGGCTAACCCAAATTCGTCGAGTACAACCGACATATTGCCATAGAAGTTTGTTACCAAACCTATTCTGTACTCCTTCCTTAGCTCGGTCAGCACAGTCCTACTTATTGACAAGTTAGCTTTCACCCTTTCGTAGACATCCTTCACAAGGGTTCTTTGCATCCTTTCGGCCTCATCCTCATCCACAGCTATCCATCCACTACAAACTAAGTAATCAAATTCAATGCGTATCTTCGTCGTCAACATGGACAGAAAAGTATCAGTCGACTGTATGATAGCTTGCTTTCCTAATGTTCGTTCTGCATGTACATAAGCCTCCCGAAACTGTCCCTCTAAAACAGGGATTGCGTTTCTTTCGTAGGCATGCCACAGGAACTTACCCCAGTGACAACCTACAGTATCGAGCGTTCCTCCAAAGTCGAAGAGTAGTGTTAATAGTTCTCTCGCACCACACTGAGCTGTGGCAAACACCTCTGCTTTCGATGATATCTTATTTAACTCTTTGTTCATTCTGAATGGTTTAAGTAATATTAGATGATAACAGATTGATTATCAGTTATTGAACTAACCTACTTCAAGTATTCCTCCAACGTCTTTTAATGTTCTAATTCATAGATGAGGACCATGATTGACTATAGCTCTGTCATGAGATGTCTACACAGGTCTTCATGCCGTTTGTGCATATAGATATATAACAGACTGTACAGGCTTACCTCTATCAACAGGTAGACCCATGGACAATTCAACAGACAAGTGATATAGATAAGGATAGCTCGACTGTTAAAGGTCATGATGTTCGTGAAAGGCATTAGCGGTCTACTACCTGCTAAGAAACGGTCTTTTAGGTCTTGCGGCACCTTATCTATATTTCCATACTTCTCTATCAAGGCTTTATGAAACTGCTGAAAAGCAGGCGTTCTACGCTCCTGACTCTTACAATAACGCTGATAGTTACTATGGAAAGCACGGTCCCAGAAGACTCCCTTCTTACCTTTCAGACGCTCAACAATGGCATGTTCATTTTCGTAGGAGTCGAGATCTGAGCCTTCTCTCCCCTTCAGGAAGTAAAGGTGAATTTGCCGATAGTAGTCGCTCAACGAACTTTGTGACGAATGACATAACAGTCCTGCCAGGGCTGCTAAGGCTAATCCCCAAGGCCCCCATACCATGGATGTGCCTGGAATAAACTGACACCACAGTCGGAGAACGATAGCGAGATAAATGGAGAAGAACCATACATCACCTGCAAAACCATCTAAACACCGCCCTTTCATAGACTGTTGTCGAGTGAGCCGAGCCAACTGTCCGTCTGTTGAATCGCAAAAGTTTGCCAACATAAGGAGTATGATTCCCAACACATTATGTAGGGTATCTGTGAAGAAAAACATCACTCCAGCACCTATACCAAGGAAGATTGAAAGAATGGTAATACTATTTGGATGCACACCTAAGCGATGCCAGAATAAGGCAAAGGCTAAACCTATAGGACGGGTAAAGTAGATGTCAAGCCATTCCTCCGTGTCCATAGACTTAAAGGAGGCTCGAAGAAGACTCATGAAATCTGTCTTATTGGCCGTTCCCTCAAGTAGATAAGGACTATTGACACGCTCGGCTGTATGGGTGTCTTCCACCTTTTGCTGAACAGAGGGTCTGTTATTATGTTGTTCTTTTGTCATTGTTTCATACTATTTAATAGGTGAATTTAAGTGGAGAACTATTGTCTTTCAACTAAATATCACCATTTGCTTCATCCTCACTCTTGCCGTCGTCGGCTAAAGTTTGAGCGAGGTTTGCCGTCATTCTTATAAGTTCAACGATTGCTTTTGCCGCCTCGTCTCTGCATCTTGAGAAACTTGGAAAGTCGTTAAAGTCTATGATAACATAACTACCGTCCTCTCTCACAATCGCATCTCCCCCATAGATAGGTGTCTGTAAGAGACGAGATAAATGCTCGGCATCGGCTTGTAAGTTTACTGAAGAGAAAGAGTAATACTGCGGTTTACCGTTTTTTGCTTCATGACCAAACTTTGTCTCTGCATCGTCACCAGAATAATAATAACGGAAGAAACCGACTCCTTCCACTCCATAGAACTTCACTATATCACCCTGTACATGAGCTTCTATCACCACATCTGTGATACCTCGGAGGGCAAACTCGGCCTTCTTTCTTTCCAATTCGGCTTTATCTCGACAGAAACAAACATCATCTTTATGCTGAGCAGCCTCATCGGCTCGTTTTATCCAGTATCCTTCGCTCCCTTCATCAGGTGGGTAAGGGAGATTGTTTGCCTTCATCACCTTGACAACATGGCTCCGCCTACAAGCTCGAACGCCCACTGAAGGATTGAGAACACGCACTCCTCTCGCTTCCATCTGCTCTATCCAATCCAACACACGTGGACTACGCGCCATAGAGACAACTTGGCTATACGCATCCGACAGAACTAACGACGCTGTTCGTGCTGACTGCTTTGACGTGTCAAGACTTTCGATTATCGCTTCCTCACTCATCATCTCTACGTCTCGACAAAAGTCTCCTACCGCCTTCAGAACAGCTAAGTCTTTCTCCTCGGAATTAGGCGAATAACAGGCTGCCCGTTGTATCAGTAAGGTTTTCTCCCTACTGTGAGAGGACGAAATCTCTACTTCTTCATTGGCCTTTCGGATGTCATCTGCATGGTCGATGTCAAACACCTTGCTTAGTGGATAGGCTTCCATCCGTAGGCCAGAAGCGACTAAAGCACGCTGAAAATTGCGCATTCTGCTCTCACCTCTCTCTATACAGGCTTCGAGAATGGCAAGGGCTGCAGGCATCAACCCATAGATACCTGCAGAAATATAGCGAGAATCCGTCTGCCTTGTGTCGTAATAACCAGTAATACGCATGGTATTGTCAACACCGACATAAAGTGGTTTTTCATCGTCTATATAATCGGTAACACCCATCAAAGCGTCTGTGCCATGCGCTATCTTATCTTGAAAGGACAAGACATAATCATGGAACTCACGCTCGTCAAAGATTGTGTCGACTGTTGTTAGTATAAATGGCTCATCATAAAGGAGATGGCGTAACTCATAAAAGCTATGCATCGAACTGGCAGTAGACATTACAACGAACTGCAGTGGGACATACTTACCATTCAATCCTTTGTCTTGGATTGTCTTCAAATGGCTTTTCACACCATCCATCTGCTCATTACAAATGACACTAATCTCCGTGGCGTTGTTCTCCATGAAAATCCTTATCAGTCTGTCTATGAGCTGTTCTCCCCTCACCCTCACCAACGGTTTGGGTTCGGTGATACCTTCTTGAGCCAGCCTTGAACCGTCGCCAGCTGCAATAATCGCGAATTTCATCTCTGCAAAGATACATAATTTTAAGGAGATAAGCCGCTTTCCATGTAACGTTTTTCTATCTGAACGGCACGCTATCAAGGCTTTTAAGTGTATTTGATTACTAACTTTTATGATATTAAACATCTATCCACTAATCTTAGATAGTACTCACCCTAAAGTCGTCGGCCCTATCAACACATGATATAAAAAGCATCAGAATGTAGGCAGAGGATTGGAAAGAAAGAAGAATTAAAGTTAGTATAATAAAAGACAGCATGACTTTGATGTAAATCTTTTTCGTACGTCTTGAAACCAGCACATGCCCTTCTCGCTCCAAGAAAACGCCTTTCTTGCCTCAAGAACATGCCCTTCTTGGGGGTTGAAGAGGCCCTTCTTGGGCCAAGAAGGGCGTCTTCTTCAACATAGTTCATAACCATCTGACACCATGAAGGTTACAAACTCGAATTCTCTAACATGTTATCTCATGATAAAAAGACCGTCACACACACTTTTTGTAATACTTTTTCATAATGCTTCATCAGTGACTTCAGCCTACCAGTAAAACCTTAGATAGCCCCTTCCAAACACTTATTCCTTTATCAAAAACAGACAGGAAATAGCATTTAGACCCCGTCCTAACATCTAAAAAATTAAGTTTTGGAAAGTATTGAGACTCAAAGGGAAAACATAAAAAACAACATCAAACAAAGATAACACGGTGAAATAAAAATAGAGAAAATGTCGTTTTAGGTACAAACAATCACTAAAATGGTAGAAAACTAAGCCCCAAAAGGGGATTTATGGGCCTCTTCTGTTAATTTTATGTTAAAGAGCAAGGAATATGTACAGAATATTTGCTTGTTTAGATATTACTTTCTATCTTTGCGTAGAGGTAATTAGAGGATGATAACAACAACATAACACAACTTGTGCTAACTTAAAGATATAAATCCTCTATACATGTTCACCAGTCTTATTCGGCATAGAATAGACTCGTAAAGAATGAGAGAGGTTATAAAGAACTATTTCACTAAGGACATCAACAGATATACATAGCTACTTAGTTGCGTTACTACGTAAGTATAATTAATGCAAGTAAGAGTACGAAATACATAGGTTAGTTTTTTAAGGTGAAGGATAACAAAATTGTCACAAGTCCCAGTTTTAATGTTAGTAGGGACTTCGAAGACACTCAGTAAGTCCTGATTTCACGTCGGTGGAGTCAGGCTTTTTTATTTAAAAGATTTTGTTTTATCCGTGAAAGTACCTATATTTGTATCCATATATGTCTAAGAACAGATACAAGCGGCTTAGCTGTCTGATATTATTCGGCCTCTTTGTGGGGAGAACAGTGGCACAACAGCAACTGACCTTTGGGTTGGAACGTGTCAACGACTCGCTTTCATGGCTTTGCTTATATCCTAAGACGGAAAGTGAAAAAGCACTGAAAAGACAGGAGAAGAATAAGCGCAACAGGGCAGCCGTTGCTAAATGGCGACTTCCCTACCCTGTTTATCAACTATCAACAGGCGACGTGAATGGGGACAGAACGGACGAAGCAATGGTAGGAGTTATCAAACCAACACGCTTCTACCCGCAGGCTGCACGCCGACTCTTTATCTTCAAGCAGGTAAATGGGAAGATACGCCCCATGTGGATGGGCTCTCGACTGGGCGGCATACTATGCGATTTTCGTTTTGTCAAACCATACGTCCGTACGTTACAAGCAACCACTGATGGCAAGTATGTTGTCGCTGACTATGTCTGGGACGACTTCGGCCTTTCTTTCGTACGCTTTTTAACCAGCGCCACCAGCCACGAAGAAGCTATTAAACGATTTACTCCGGATGAATAAAGATAAAATATAACTATCATAAACAAAGCAAGATGAAACACAATTCCTATCACACTCTTTTGCGAAATGACGCATTTAAGACTGTAGCCATTGCATTGCTACTCTTGTTATTATCGCCTACTACATGGGCACAAAACGGTAATACAGAGGCCTATACAGGGGATGCTTATATCGAGCGTTCCCAAGAGAAGAAGACTCCGCTTATCCTTCATGGTGCTGGAAAAATCAATGTTGAGAAGCTGAAAGGTAAGATTGACACACAGATGGACCTCTCTAAGCTCAATCTGGCAGAGCTGCGTGCCATCCGAAACGCCTTTGCTGCAAGGCAGGGATACGCTTTCAAGGATGCAACCTTACGTGCATTATACAATACAACAACATGGTATAACGATGTACTTTGGAACACTTCTGAAAAAGAAGAGACCACTGGTAAGAAGTTCTCACCACGCTATACGAAAGAACAACTTGCCTTTACAGAGCGTATCCGAGCACGAGAAGCGGAATTACGAAAGCTGAATTTCAAACCTGCGAACAGCAAGGACGTGGTGAATATGGATAATCTTATCAACCCATTCCAGCTGAAAGAGTTTGATTCTAAGCTTTATAACATGTTGGGAAAGAATGGTTTTGCTATCGTTCCTGCCGAACACAATCAACTATTCCACGTATATGAGAAGAACGACTATGCTGATTTCCCAAGCTTCGTAACCACCGACCTCTATCTACAACTTTTCCATCTCTATTTTGATTGTGTGTTGCGTGATGTGGAGGAGAAGCACTTAGACTCCCTAATGATTGTCTTCTCGTCTCAAATGGAGGCAGAGATGAAAACACTTACAAGTAGTCAGAACGCTGAAGTTAAGGCGGCTGCGGAATTTGGTCAAGCATGGTTTGCTGTGGCTTCATGGCTCTTTAGTCATGACAAAGCACCTGCTTCAGCAGCTACACTGAATGTTCCTGAGGCTTATAAGAAGATGGTCATGGAGGAAATCACAAAGGCTATCGACACTGAAAATGGGTATTCTGATATGTTAGAGTACTTTCCTCCTGAAGAAATGTTTGGTTATTCGCTCTTTCGCCCACGTGGTCATTACACCCGTTCGAAGGTTTGTAGCCGTTACTTCCGTGGTATGATGTGGTTGCAGACAGCCCACTTCGGTACGAACAAACCCTCAAAGATGAAGCAGATAGCACTCATTGCTAATGTCTTCAACCAACAACCAAAACTGAGAGATATATATAATAAGGTGAGTGAACCTATCACTTACCTCATGGGAACACCTGATAACGTTACGATCCTACAGGTTGCTAATCGAATTAAAGAGATGGGACTACCGATAGAGAAACTGCTATCTTCAAGAAAGGAGATGGCCAACCTGACGAAAGACATCGAAGAAATAGCGAAGAGACAAATGCGGATTGAACTGAAGAAAACACGTGGTAGCAAATATGTTGTGGACATTATGCCACAACGTTACCAGCCTGATGCAGAGGCACTGATAACTACTACAGACCAGGATAGCCCTGTCTCGCTCCGTCCATGCCCTAAGGGCCTCGACTGGATGGCTGTGATGGGATTGCCAGGTGCCGAGCGTATCCTTATAGACGAGCTGAAGGAAACGCAGAGATGGGCAGGTTTTCCAAAAGCATTGACCACAGCTCGTAAAAAAGCTGCTACCACTCCGTGGGAGGCTTGTGTAGCTAATCAATGGATGTACACGCTTCAGTCGTTAGGTGACACCGCTCAGTCGCTTCCTTATTTCATGCAGTCTCCACAGTGGCAGAAGAAGAACTTGAACACAGCACTTGCCTCTTGGGCTGAATTAAAGCATGATGCTATCCTCTACGCAAAGCAGCCTATGTTGGCAGAGTGTGGTGATGGAGGACCAGAACCACCTGTCGTGAAGGGGTATGTAGAGCCTAACGTGAAGTTCTGGGAGAAAGCTATTGCACTCGTAACAAGAATGGATAAAGTCCTCACCACCTACGGATTACAGACAGAAAAGGCAAAGGCTGTATATGAACGAATAAAGGAAATGGCTGAATTCTGCCGTGATATCAGTAAGAAAGAACTGAATGGAGGGAAGATAACTGACGAGGAATACAACCAGATTGAGATTATTGGTTCGACGGTGGAGAACATCTCTTTGGAGCTTGTCAGCGAGGATAACGAGATGTTGCAGGGCTGGTCGGATGTGGTGAGTACTGACAAGAAGGTCGCTGTTGTTGCTGATGTCTTCACAGCTGCAGGTGAGAATGTTGCCATAGATGATAAGTGTGTGCTATATGAAGGAGTTGGTCCTGCCTACGAAATATATGTTGTTGTAGAGATTGATGGCTCGCTCTATCTTACACGCGGCTCTGTTTTCTCTTATCGTGAGTTCACTCGTTTGATGTCAGACCCACGCATGACGGACGAAGAATGGCAACAAGAACTGAAGAAATCACCAACAGGTGGAACGCCATCATGGATGAATGAGATCATAGCTCCAGCCAAAGGAATGAGTGCAGATGATGAAGAGACCTTCTATAGTTCGGGTTGTTAAAGCTTTCGCATGCCTTTTAGTTCCTATCCTACTATCTTTCAGTGGGATAGGAGGTAGCGTATTTACGAAGAAAAGACTTGCTTCGAAAGGTATAGAAGATAGTCTGCGCATTGTCATTACAGGTGACCTTCTATTGGATAGAGGGGTAAGACAGAAGATTGAAATGGTGGGTGTAGATGCTCTCTTCTCCCCTTCTATCGACTCGTTGTTCCATGCTTCGAACTATGTCATTGCCAATTTAGAATGCCCAGTGACCAAGATTAGGGAACGGGTGTTCAAGCGCTTCATCTTTAGAGGTGAACCTGAATGGTTGCCAACACTACGGCGTCATGGGATAACTCACCTCAACTTAGCCAATAACCATAGTATTGACCAAGGAAGAAATGGACTTTTAGACACACAAGAGCAGATAAGAAAGGCTGGAATGATACCTATTGGTGCGGGTAGGAATATGGCAGAAGCATCCGAGCCTGTACTCATCTCTACAAAGCCACGCCATGTCTGGGTGGTTTCCTCATTACGCTTACCATTAGAGAACTTTCCCTATCTACCTCAGAAACCATGTGTTAGTCAAGAGAGTATGGATAGTCTTATTATGCGTGTTGAACGCTTACGGGCGGCTGACAAGGGTTGTTATATCCTTCTTATACTACATTGGGGATGGGAACATCACTTTAATGCCACACCACTACAGCGTGAGAACGCACGTAGACTGATAGAGGCTGGAGCCGACGCCATCGTTGGCCATCATAGTCACACGCTTCAAACAATAGAGAATTATCGTGGGAAACCAATTTATTATGGCATTGGTAACTTCATCTTTGACCAACGAAAACCAATGAATTCACGGGCTTGTATTGTGGAGCTAACCATCACTGTAAATAAGAGTAAAGCAAAGGCTTTACCCATAGAAATAAAGAACTGTGTACCATACCTTGGTAAATAGCCCTTTCAAAATGGCCCTTATTTCTCACTTTTGACTAACTTTTCAGCGAAAAAGTTTGGAAGTTTACGTTTTAGTATATACTTTTGCAGCAGGTCTGAAGGTATGACCTTGCACAAAGTTATACCTCAAAGCAAAATGAAAAAGTAAACACAATATGAAGCGACAAGGACAAGCACAGTCATTAAAGAATCTTACAAAGAGCAATGTGTGGGACATTCAGGAAAACGATGTCTTCCGCCTTTGGGCACAAGCAGAGCGCGACTCTGATCTAAGAGACAATGAGCGACACTACATTGACGTTATCAAGAGTGCCTTTACCATTGAAGAAGTGAAAGTAGACAAGCCCGAGGTCATCAAGAAATATGAGGAGCGTGGATGCCAAGTGGGCCAAGTCAGACTTGATGAAGGTACCACTGTGAAATGGGCTTTGAGGAAGAAACCAATCCAGAGGATTACTGACTTAACTTGGGAGAATATCCATCATATATCTGCTCAGAAGCTTATAGAGGTGCTTGAGCGTAATTTCGGTGGTGGCTGGGAAAGCCTTCCACAGAGTGTACAGGACATTATCTTAAGTGGATTTGACATAAGTACAACAACCCTTCCTACAGCTCGTTTGAAGAAACCAGGTGGCCTTTATGAAAAGAAGGTAGCTGATGGCTTTGAAGTACTTGAGATTTCTAAAGGTTCATGGACAGAGGCTATATTTGCTAAAGAAAAGCCTGTCACCATGGTAAAACCTGCAAGACTCTCATCATTAGAAGACTCTGATGATGACAACCTCTTAAAGGACTTGGACGAAGAAGACGACGAACTACCAGAAGAGGACAAGCGTCAAGATGACGACGATGACGAGGACTTCGATGATGACAAGCTCACCGAAGAGAGTTATCGTACTACCTTTGACACCAACCCAGAGGAGCTTGAGATGCAAGCTGACGAGGTTGGCGAGGATGCAGACTACTAAACAAGCATTGTAAAGATATAAGGTGATTAAGCATATCACCATAAGAAAAGACCCAATCATCTGAGGTGATTGGGTCTTTTCTTACTTTCTAACTTTCTCCTTGTTCTCGTTCTTTTTCTTAATTCGCTTTTTTGTCGCTTATTAAAAGCCACGAAAGCGAATCAAATCATTTAGTGCTTCTTAGCTTTCTGAGCCAAAGCTTGACGACGAGCGTTCTGAATCTCGAGGAAACGAGCATCTATTCTGCTGTCGAACTCTTGGTTCTTAATAATTAGCCTGTCCATAATGTATCGTTATCTTAAATACTTAATTGGATGCAAAGATACGTTTTCTAAGCTATCATAACAAATTTATACGCTTTTTTTTGAGCATGTTTTAGTTACTTTTTGACTATTGTCAATACTGTTGATTTATGTCAAATATACATCGAAATTACGTCTAACACTATGAAAAAGAACCGTTATGTCAAATAAGTTTCGTACCTTTGTATCGAATTATCAAAGTGAATTAAGTATTAACAGCAGGGCCAAAGGGGTCCCGCACAACGAAGAAAGGAAAGCATTATGTTAACATTTGGTATTGTTACTATCATTGCTGCCGTTATTGCAGAAGCACTGATTGTTTCAAAGAAAATCAATCTTGATTAGTAAAAATCAAGTAAACAAAAGACCAGAAAATCAATCGTTACACTGTTGATAACAGTCAATGGTAGACAAATAAGAAAGCGAAGCCGATACACCATATGATGTATCGGCTTTTTCTTTGGCTTTTATAATTCGTCTTCTAATTGTTAGTTTTCTTCTATAAAACAGTGTATTGCATAATGATGAACCATCAGCAGTATTAGTGAGGGACATCATCACATATCGAGTTAAACACCTATAAGACACGTGCTAAGCCTCAACAAAACATACGCAACCCCTTGTTCTCATCTGCGTTGGACGCTAACACAGGATGTGAAAACGCACAACACACACCTTATAGAGAAGATACAAGACGTTTACAAACGATCTATACTAAAGGATATTAAGGTCAGCAAGTGCCTTCTGAGCAATAACATCGAACTCATCCCCTAACTCACAAAAGCTTAAAACACAGTTATAAGCAGCATGTTTCAGCGGTAGATTATTCCCTTCCAACGTCGTATGAGCCTGATCAAGGAACTCATTAATACCACGCTCGTTAGGTTCCATGCCACGAGCAAACAATCGAGCAAGTAACTGATAACCACAGAGTTGATACATATCACGGTCTGAAGCTATCCATTTGTAGGCTAAGGCAGGAGCAAAGTCAAGGTGTTGCAACAGATTAAAAGCCAACATCTCAGCCATTTCCTGCGTGCGAAGGCGCTCCATCCAGACCTCAACAAGGTCTTCATCCATCTTCTCTGCAGGCATGATAAGCGTCGCAAGCACCTGACACTCACGTATCTCTTCTTTCCAAAGTTCAATGGCAAGTTCATAATCCTTGCCATACTCCGCTGCCATCTTTTGTAAGTCAGGGATTGGCACACCCCAGTTTATCTTGTAGGCGACCCACTTCTCACGCATAGAGTGCGACGCCACACCATTCATCATGAGCCGAAACGACTGCTTAATCTCTTTTAGTTTCTCGTGTATTTGTTCGTTCATTCTTACTTAATCTTTAGTTTTTAATCTTACTGATGTAGCCTTCTTTACTACAAGAAGTCAAGGCAGTAAGGCATACCGCTTACCCCACTAAGCTCAACATCAAGTAACAATCGGTCTCAGAAATACCATATTTCTTCAATGTATCCGTATCATTATGGAACTCATCCAGTAACTGCTCCGTATCATTCCCACTCTTTCTCATCCATTCACGGAACAGTTCAACAGCACGTTTCACATCCCCTTTGGCCCATTGACAATAACCCGCATTCAAGTAATCCTCATTGCCTGGCGTTGTTGAGAGCAATGACTCATATAATTGAGCAGCCTTATCAAGACTCTTATCCGACAACATTGCCCACGCAAGAATGCGTTTCACATTCAAATCATTAGGGTATTGATAATCCAATCGGAATAACTCTTCGCGCACTTCACTTGTCCGTCCTAACTTCAGTAAAGCTACACATCGATTCATTGTATAGTTCTTATTATTAGGTTCTAAGGCCAATAACAGTGCATAAACCTCCTCTGCTGTATGATAATCTTCGCTCTCAAGGGCCGCTCTTGCCTTCCCTTTCAATGCCCATTGATTATCAGGTTCTATCTTTAATGCCTTATCAAAGAACGGATAAGCATACTCGGCCTTACCCAGACTAATATTGGTATAACCCATCAAGATGGCATATCGTGGGTCATCACTTTGGAACGTAGTAAGGAGATCAGCAAGTTCTGTCATCTGCTGATGCTTGTATAAGTGCATAGCCAACCGCAGCTTAACCTCGTCAAGACCAGTCCCTATAAACGACTTATACGTAAAGAAGAATGTATCTCCTACGAAATCGCCCTTCCCACTGTCCTCAAATGGATTAATAAAGTTATTCGCTGTAGGATAAAGACGGAAGAAACGATACAAGTCTTGAAGGTAAGTACGACGAATACTGATGGCATCCTCCGTATCATCACTCTCAGCCAACGGACCCAACATAGCGTCAGAACCTATCGCTTCCTTTATATTAGAAGGTAGCTGATTGATGATTTGTTCTAAGGCAAAAGCAAGTGAATATCGGTCTGACTCACAGAAGTTACTCCTGTTCATAAGTGTCTCCAAGAACTTCGTATCGCCTAATTTCTGTATAACAGGGCGCAAAGCAGGGTGGTCAAGATAGAAAGGAGTAAACCAGTTCACCATATCATAAAAGAAAGGGAACTGCTTCATCTGTCTGAACCCACCGAAATAGATATCAGAACCCTGCTTCTGCATATCCATCATCTTACGTACCTTCTCCTCCAACTGTTCCATCCTCTTCTCGTCAGCATCTTGATGAAGAATACTCTCCAAGGCGTCTTCTTCCTTCTCCATAATGCCGAGTCGACCTATAGTCAGGTTAGAATTGCGCATGATATCAGGCATGATATCACGTTGAATCTTGTCATTATCCTTCTCAGCATCGCTGCTATAGAAAAATTGTATCTGTAAGGTCAATAACTCTTTGGCAACGGCTTGACTTGAGCAAAGCTCATGTATGATTGCATCCTGCTCTGGGAAGATATCCATACCCTCAAAGATAGAGAGCACCCAACCTACCAATGCACGCTGTTTCACGTGCTGGTCGAAAGCAGCTTGATACACCTTAACGAGCGTTTTGAACTTATTAATATCAAACTGGTTCATGGCACTAAGACTGATAGCACTAACAATAACCTGCTGATCTGCCGATACTACGGTTGGAGAAAGCAGTAAATCAGTATAGAAAGAACTATCGTTGTCCGTCCATTGACAGGATGTCCATAGAGCATTAAAAAGTCTATTGATAAACGAATGATGGCGCTCATAGAGTTCTTTACTCTTCTCCTCTCTCGTTTCTTCTGGCTGAAGTGAGAGCAAGGCAACGTCTGAAACAAATGCCTCTAACACTGTTCGCACGAAATCATGACTCGTATTAAGATGGTCGGCTACCCTAAACGAGTTAGCATAAGCACTGACATTCTTACATCGCCAACTAATTTCAAGGTCGGCGGTGACTCTATACAATCGTTGCAGTAATGTCTTGTAGAGTGACTCTCGATGGCTATCAGGGAATCCCTTTCCCATATAGTCCACCATTAACTGATAATCAGACTTAATGGAGTCGAACTCACCATGCCCTATTAGCGATGGTCGTTGGCTGTATAGCTGTTCCAATACATCAATGGCATTACTCAACCTCTTGTCCATTAAACAGCCTATCGCCTTACTAAGAATCTCCTCTACATTCACTGCCTTGTCTCCTTATTTGATTACGTTTCAGTTCTTATTAATAATCTTACCGCCATTCAGATAGTTGCGTGCCATGAGTAAATCGACTTTACGTGGTGGTCCTATCTTCGTATATTTAATATCGGGTAGTGAGCGCACAACAGCCTCATCCACCTTCATATACTTCTGTATCAAGGCAGAATAATACTTCACACCATTCTTATTAATCAGCTCAACCGCTTTATCATAAGCCGAGGCGAAAGCAGCTTCCTCCTCTTGTCGACGCACCTTATCCATCACTGCCACAACACCAAGGTGTACTCCTGCATCTTGCGAATTAAAGAGTGCATTATTATCGCCCGCTAAAGCCTTCGTTATTTGTGGTTCAGCAAACCAATAAGCATCAATCTCATGATTCTGCAACATGGCCAGTCTGACCAAAACATCATTTACCTGCACACGGAATACTTGGTATTTTGGTTTAGCTTTCTTTACCACCATATCCGTTAAAAGGTCTGTTCCTGAGTAGCGAGTCATAGCGACAATCTTATCACTAAGGTCGGATAGCTTCTTCAGCTTTGACTCTTTATCAGCAATGAGTTGCCAATTAAGATTTGTATCTGTCAGATAGTGCATTAGAACCTTACTCCTGTGCTTCAACCGTTCAGCACGAACAAGGTCGGTGAAAGCCGCCTGCACGGATCCTCCTATCATTGCTGTATCACAATCCATCTGTGCATTAAACCGGCAAAGTCTAATGTCTACCTTAGCTGTATCGTATAATAAGCTATCCTTCAAGAGGTAAGCTGGGAGACAATCCATCGTTGGCATCACAGCTATCTTATAAGCTTTTTGATAAGCTTCACGCTCTGCCTGCATCTTAGCCTGACGCTCTGCTTGCAGTTCCTTATCGCTCTTACCACAACTGACAACCGTAAGGGCGACTAATAGGAGAAGATAATTAATACATTTCATATAGCTGCAAAAGTAAGAATAAATTTTGTAACTAAGAAAAAACTTATTACTTTTGTCTTACTTATGGGAAAGGATAAGATAGCTTATGTCTGCAGTTCTTGTGGACAGGAAAGTGCAAAATGGATTGGTAAGTGTCCTAACTGCGGGCAGTGGAACACTTTCAAAGAGATTCGTATCGCCGCTGATACGGGGTCACAAGCTGCTCGTAACGCAGCTACAACACTCCGAAATGCTGCCTCTGGTGGCGCTACTTCGGCATTAACCAACAAGCCACAACGGCTACGTGACGTCTCATCTCACGATGATCCACGCATTGACATGCACGATAACGAGCTAAATCGTGTGTTAGGAGGTGGTTTGGTGCCTGGAAGTATAGTTCTATTAGGTGGAGAACCGGGTATTGGTAAGAGTACACTGACCCTACAGACAATCCTTCATCTGACGCAACGTGTACTCTATGTCAGTGGTGAGGAGAGTCCTCATCAGATAAAGATGCGTGCCGAAAGAATATCCAAAGACATTGCAGAAAATATCATCATCTTGTCTGAAACATCCTTAGAACACATCTTCGAACATATACGTGACGTCCAACCAGAGCTTGTCGTCGTGGATTCCATACAAACGATATCGACCGAGGATGTCGACAGTAGTCCTGGTAGTGTCACCCAAGTGCGTGAGTGTGCATCTGCTCTTTTGCGCTTCGCAAAGACAAGTGGGGTTCCAGTCATCCTCATTGGGCATATCAATAAGGAAGGTAGTATTGCCGGACCAAAGATTTTAGAGCATATTGTTGACACCGTTATCCAGTTTGAAGGAGACCAACATTACATGTACCGTATCCTTCGCAGTATCAAGAACCGCTTTGGTTCGACCTCTGAACTTGGTATTTATGAGATGGAACAGCAAGGGTTACGTGAGGTTAGTAATCCTTCCGAGCTATTACTCACCGAAGATCATGAAGGCTTATCGGGTGTGGCTATCTCAAGCACGATTGAAGGAGCGCGTCCTTTCCTTGTCGAAACGCAAGCGCTTGTGTCGTCGGCTGCTTACGGAACGCCGCAACGTTCGGCCACAGGCTTCGACCAACGTCGACTAAACATGCTTCTTGCTGTATTAGAGAAACGTGTCGGCTTTAAGCTTATGCAGAAGGATGTGTTCCTGAATATAGCTGGTGGACTGCGTGTGACAGACATGGCCATGGACCTAAGTGTTATTGCTGCTGTCCTCTCTTCAAATGTTGACACACCTATAGAGCAGGGCTGGTGTATGTGTGGTGAAGTAGGATTGAGTGGTGAGGTGCGCCCTATCAGTCGTATTGAACAGCGTATCGCTGAAGCTGAAAAGTTAGGTTTTAGTCATATCATCATCCCTAAGTATAACCTTTCAGGGCTTACAGGCAAGTATAAAATACAACTTCATCCTGTAAGAAAGGTTGAAGAAGCACTACGAGCATTGTTTGGGTAAAGCGATAAGAATGTCCATTGACAGTTCTCTGTGGAAGGAATAACACGCCCAACGAGTATGGACTCGGAAAGAACAGATAATTGTCTGCCGACGAAGGAAGCACTGGTTTCATGGAAAAATAAGAACTAACATGATAATGAAGGATTGCTATATCATGCGGAACATTGCTGGATTAGCTATAACAACATGATGTTCTAAATACGTTTCTGAACGCAAAGAGGAATCTCCTGGGCCTCAACTTCCTAGGTATTTACCAACGATACAACTCAAGTGGGGCATCAACACATGATGTGATAAGCACCTGTACAACAGAAGAATGTTTGTAAGAAAGAGAGTCAATAGCACTGTAATAAGAGAAGGGAACACTCCTATTGTAAATCTTTTTCCTGCCTCTTAGAACCAAGACATGCCCATCAAGGTTTAAGAAGACGCCCTTCTCCTTTCAAGAACATGCCTTTCTTGCGTGTAGAAAACGCCCTTCTTGGAGCTTATTAGGCGTCTTCTTCATCGCTGGTTATAACTCTCTGATTCCTTGTAGGTTATAGACTCCGTTTTCATACATGCTTTACTGTTTCATTCATAACCTTACAGATGAATTTTGTCATAGTTTTTCAAGATCACTGATAACACTCGAATAAAGGCAGAATGACCTAACAACAGAATAGACAATGACATAATGATTTCATAGAGAACGTGCCGTAAGAAAGCAAGAATAGGCTAATACACAAACGATGAAAGGTATAAAAAGACGAATGAAACGGACTGTCTACATTGAAAGCACACACTGACGTACCATCAAACAAGTGGTGGGTCGCTTAAGAGAAAGAAGATTAATAGGCCCCAAAGCAACCTCGACTAATACAATAAAGCGTAATTACAATATACTTGAAAAGTAAGACGAAATCATAAAATCTTACTTTCTTCTAACAGACACTTAGCCCTATCGGCTTAACACCAATAGAAACGAAGAAAGGCAGTAGGACAACGGTCTGTTACGTTGGCTACTGCCTTTAATATTTTCTTAATATACTATCTTGCTAAAACTTAGCCATCTTGATAGCATCAATCGCACATTCATCGCCCTTGTTTCCAAGCTTACCACCACTTCTATCCTTGGCCTGCTGCAGGTCGTCAGTGGTCAGAAGACCATAGATAACAGGGATATTCTGTGATGCGTTAAGGCGAGCAATGCCGTATGTCACACCTTGACAGATATAATCAAAGTGAGGTGTCTCACCACGAATGACGCTACCAAGTATGATAACTGCGTCAAATCCGTCGTTCTTAGTCATCATCTGTGCACCATAAACGAGCTCGAAACTACCTGGGACAGTCTTGATGTGGATATTCTCTGGGATTGCTCCATGCTTCTCAAGCGTCTTAACAGCACCGTCAAGTAAGGCACCTGTTATCTCAGGATTCCACTCCGCAACAACGATACCAAAGCACATGTTACTTGCATCTGGTACGCTCTGTGCATCATAGTCAGATAAATGATGAAGTTCTGTTGCCATGTCTAATTAGTTAGAAGCACGCTCAATGTACTTGTCAATATCCTGATAGATAGGAGAGTTGACGTAAGTCTTCTTGATATTCTTATAGATTTCAAGTGCCTCAGCCTTCTTACCTTCGCTCTCAAGAAGGACACCTGCCTTGCGTAAAGCCAAAGGAGCAATACTGAGGTTAACGTTATCAGCAGCCTCAGAATCAGCCATCTTAGCCGCTTTCTTGAAGCATTCTACAGCCTTATCGTTCTGATTGTTGTTAGCATAGATGTCGCCAAGAGCCATCTGAGAGGCTGGACTAATCATTTCGTCATCGCTGGTACTGAACTTCTCAGCGTTCTCCAATGCCTTTGCCCAGTTTGGTTTAGCCTGATGAGCATAGCAAAGAGCAACATAAAGGTTAGCGAGATTGCCTGCATCTGTCCCACTGTAGTCGCTTTGTATCTTCTGGAAACCAGCAAGAGCTTGGTCGTATTGCTGACCATTAAAGAGAGTCTGGCTCTTAGCCAACTCTGTGCTTGCCTCGTCCTCACGTGGTCCAGAGACAAAGTTCTTGTAAAGGAAGAAACCAGCTACGACCACAACGATAGCTATTACAGCAATAATAATAGGCTTCTTGTACTTCAAGAAGGCAACTTCTGATTGGATTAGGGCATCTTCATGTGTACCCTGTTCTTTGTTGTTTACCATTTTTATGTTATGATGTTTTTTATTTATTCTATTTTAGAAGGTGCTTATTATAGCGGGACAAAATTACTCAAAAAGTCGCACATATTGAAATTTATCAACGACTTTTTTCTTTTATTGAATAGAAATGAGTTAACTTTGCAGAGAATGGAAAGGAATAACATAGCGAATAAAGGTTTATCTATATTAACACAACAACCATAAGTCTTCACGCAGAAGACCCTATAATCCTCTTGTTCAGACAGACTACAAAAGGGCTAACAAGCTAAATTACTTAACATTCAAAGCAATAAGACAGGACAATGCAATTAGAGAAACTATCCATTATAAACTATAAGAATATACAGACGGCAACGTTAGATCTGTCGCCTAAGCTCAATTGTTTTATTGGTCACAATGGTGAGGGAAAGACAAATCTACTTGATGCTGTTTATTATCTCTCCTTTTGTAAGAGTGCTTTTAACCCTAAGGACTCTGAGGTGATGCGCCATGATGCAGACTACTTTGTACTGGAAGGTGACTATAGTACGGATGCTGGTGAGCACGAACAGGTGTATTGTGGTATGAAGCGTGGCTCAAAAAAGCATTTCAAACGAAATAAGAAAGAATATAAACGACTGTCACAACATATCGGACTCATCCCACTCATATTTGTTTCTCCTGCTGATGCAACACTCATCGAAGGGGGAAGTGAGGAGCGAAGGAGGTTGATGGATGTTGTTATCTCACAATATGACACCCCCTATATAGAATCGCTTAGCCGATACAACAAGGCGCTGCAACAACGTAATAGCCTACTCAAGCAAGAGGAAGAACCAGACCCTACCCTCTTAGAACTACTTGAGATGCAGATGGCGGAGCATGGTGAGGAGGTTTATAAGAAACGAGCTGCCTTCGTAGAGGAGCTTACTCCTGTATTTCAACATATCTATCAGACAATATGTAGTGAACGTGAACAGGTGTCGTTGGAGTATGTCTCACATTGTCAGCGTGGTAGTTTATTAGAGGTAATACAACGAGATCGGGCTAAGGACCGTATCATGGGTTACTCTCTCCATGGCACTCATAAGGATGACTTGATAATGAAACTTGGTGGTTATCCTATGAAAAAGGAAGGGAGCCAAGGCCAGAATAAAACCTACGTATTGGCATTAAAACTTGCACAATTCGATTTCCTACGACGCACGGCAGGGAATACAACACCATTACTGCTCCTTGATGATATCTTTGATAAGCTCGATAGTAGTCGTGTTGAACAGATTGTACGCCTTGTCTCAGGCGATGATTTCGGTCAGATATTCATAACAGATACAAACCGTGACCACTTAGATAAAATCCTACAAGGTAGTGGATTTAATTATAAACTATTCTCTGTTGAAGGAGGAGAAATCAACAAAAAGGAAGGATAGAAATATGTTTAGACGAAAAGTACAACCTTTAGACGACTTGCTCAACCAGTTCCTACGACAGGAAGGACTTGAGTCGCCCCTATTACAGAAACGCCTTATTGCAGCGTGGGATACGGTAGCTGGGCCGACTGTGGCACGTTATACCCAAGAGAAGTTTATCAAAAACCAAACCTTATTCGTAAAGATTATCAACCCTGCTTTACGTGCTAATCTATCTATGATGCAGTCCGACTTGACCAAGAAGCTTAATGCTACCGTAGGTTCAATGGTCATTTCCGAAGTGAGATTCTACTGAGTAGGACCTCTATCCATAAGCTAATAACAAGTTCATTTAGCCTTTGAAGCTACAGAACAGTAAGTCGACAAAAACTTACTTAGCCTTTGATATAATAGAAAAGTAAGCTGACAAATATCTTACTTACCCTTTGAATATACAGAATAGTAAACCGAAAGCAATCTTACTTACCCTTTAATATAACAGGAAAGCAATTCGACAAAAATCTTACTTACCCTTTGAATCTACAGAATAGTAAGCCGTTAGCTATCTTACTTATCCTTTGATATAACAGGAAAGCAAGTCGACAAAAAAATACTTAGCCTTTGGTATAACAGAAAAGTAAGTCGATAAAAAACTTACTTAGCTTTTGATATAATAGAAAAGTAAGTCAACAGCAATCTTACTTACCTTTTGAATCTACAGAATAGTAAGCCTGCAACTCCCTTATTTTGCCTTTGGAATAATAGAGCCGTTTATCATCACCCCAACACCTAACACCCATCACCTATCTTCCTAACACCCATCACCCACCCTTCCTTGTAATTGATACAAATCAAGAAACGCCAAATAAGGTACAAATTATGCGTAAATTATTTGGTGTGTGCGCAAACAATGCGTACCTTTGCATCGTCAAAAGACAAATAATAGATTGTTTAGGTTAGTAGTAATAGATTTAGGTTTTTAGTTATTTAGTTTTAAGGTAGAACAAAAGAGATTGTTCAGAGGATACAAATAGGTTTTTAGTTTAGGTAAATAGAAAGATTGATTAAGGGTAACACTGATGCAAGATGATTGGGGATTGCCGTGAGGCATGAACCAAAAGTCAAGCATAAAACAGAGATTTCATACAAGAAATAGAAAAGAGCATGGTAGGTTTCCTATCATGCTCTTTAGTTGTATTGTCAAAATAAAAGGGCAGTCACCTGCCCTCTACTTATACTATTAATTTTATACTTACCAACCTTAGATTCTCATACCTTTAAGAATTTCATTCATCTTCTGCTTTGTCTCAATACGTGTTGGAACCAAAGGAAGACGCAAGACATTCTCTATCATACCCATATCGTTTAAGAGAGCCTTACAACCTGCAGGATTGCCATCAACAAAGAGAAGCTTATAAAGTTCGGTGAATTGGTGATGTATTTTACGTGCTGGCTCATACTCGCCTCTGAACTCTAAGCGAATCATACGAGAGAACTCCTTTGGAAGCGCATTACCTATGACTGATATCACTCCTACTGCACCACTCGCAATCATTGGGAAGGTCAATGCATCGTCACCACTAATTACCTCAAAATGCTTTGGTTTATTCTTGATAATCTCATCAACCTGCTCCAGATTGCCTGAAGCCTCCTTTATAGCTACAATATTAGGGAACTCAGATGCAATACGAACAGTTGTTTCTGCTGTCATATTAACCCCTACTCGCCCTGGTACATTATACAAGACAATAGGAAGCGGACTAACGTTTGCGATAGCCTTAAAATGCTGATACAGACCTTCCTGACTTGGCTTATTATAATAAGGACAGATACTTAAGATACCATCAATACCGCTCCAGTCAGTCGTCTTAATCTCTTCTACGACAGCTGCAGTATTGTTCCCACCGCAATATTTAAGGATTGGAACACGCCCATTAACGACCCGCTTGATAACAGCAGTCAGTTCGTTCTTTTCTTCAAGCGTCAAGCAAGGAGCTTCACCCGTAGTAGCAAGAATACAGAAGAAATCGGCACCATTATCTAAATGATAATTAACCAGATTTTCAAGTGCCTCATAATCAATGCTGTAATCTTCCTTGAAAGGAGTTATCAAAGCTATACCTAAACCATGAAATATATTCTGCATAGTAAATATTGTCTTTTAAGCGTCCCACGATAAAGACTCCTCGGAGAGTTAATGCGCAGTCCTATTCATATTAAAACGCTGAAGGTGCGTCTATCAATATCGTTGCAAATATAGCAAATAATTATCAATAATCAAAGACTTTTACTCTTTATCTTATAAGCCTACACCAATCATTTATCGTGAACCTATCCAAAGGAATATCATACCAAGGAGAACAAAACACATGTCAATGGCTTTTGCCTTTAGATTTCTCTCTCTGAACAATACAGCTCCACACACGAATGAGACGAGTACAGAACCTCGACGAACCATCGACACTATAGATATCATTGCTCTTGGCAGTGATAGTGCATAGAAATAGGCGAAGTCTGCCATTGACAAGAAGATAGAAATAAGCAGAATAGACCATCTCCAAGAGAAATGTACACGCTGCGCTCTCTTCTTACGATTATTAATAAGGTAAATCAACAGCACCAGTCCCATCATTACACACTGATAGATATTATACCAGCTTTGCGCCATCATACGATCAAGTCCGACGCCTCCTTCCTCAGGACTGGCCATAAGGTATTTGTCTAACAATCCACTACATGTACCCATCAATGCCGCTAAGACAAGAAAGAATATCCATTTGTTATGCTTAAAATCAATGCCTTCCTTCTTACCACTTCTTGCCAATAAGAAGAGTGAGACGATAGCAAGACAGACACCTACCCACTGCCATCCATTCAGCCGTTCACCAAAGACAAGCATCGCACCAACAAGTGTCATCACTGGGCGAGTGGCATTGATAGGACCGACTATCGTCAAAGGTAATTGAGCAATAGCAAAGTAACCAAAGACCCAAGAAAGGAGTACTATCACGCTCTTCAGTATTATCCATCGGTGCATCTCCCAACCACCAGCGCCAACATGAAGGATACTCGAATCGAGAATGTGGGTATATTGAGATAATAATATCAATGGTAAGAAAATCGCCGAACAAAAGAGTGTGTTGAGGAATAGTACGGGTATGACATCATTTCCACGAAGAGAATACTTCTTCGACGTGTCATATAACCCCAACAAAGTAGCAGATACAAACGCTAAGAGAATCCACATAAATATAATACTAATACTTTATATCCCAAAGGAAGAGGGCATTACCTGGCATACTTTCGCCTGCATCGTTTCTTGTTCCCTCATCAACAATCTTCTTGAAATCGTCTAATGACAAACGACCTCTTCCTACATCAACCAACGTACCCACCACTGCACGCACCATATTACGTAAGAATCGGTTAGCTGTTATTACAAAACACCAATTTGTAACATTATCACCTGTTGTCAATGCAAACTCGTTATTAACAGGATACCACCGTGCTTCTGTCAGCCGACAAATTGTTGTCTTTACGTCAGCCCCTGCTTTACAGAAACACTTAAAGTCTTTCTCGCCTATCAGATAGGCTGCAGCTTCGTTCATCTTATCAAAGTTTAAAGGATAACGCAGCTCACAAGAATACTGACGCGAGAATGGTTGTTTCCCTGTATGGACATAGTAATGATAGGTACGTGACGTCGCAGAGAAACGAGCATGAAGGTCTTCATCGGCAGCTTCTATCTTACTTACGGATATATCACGTGGCAAGAGTCGATTCACTTTATAGACAAGCTGTCCACAGTCAAAAGCCTGCTCTGTGTCAAAGTGGGCGACCATCATTCTTCCATGTACGCCTGCGTCTGTACGACCTGCCCCTGTTATAGATATCACATTTCGAAGTATTGTAGACAAAGCTTTCTCCAATACTTCTTGTACTGACACTCCATTGGGTTGTATTTGCCAGCCATGATAGGCTGTACCATCGTAGGAAAGGGTGATAAAATATCGTTGCATAACTATTTGCAAAGATACAAATAATTACTTAAACTCAATCTTTCCTGCCAAGAAACTCCACATAATCCATATTGCCATTAGCATGAAATAATAGATAAAAAGCTGTAAGATGGTTATATGGATATTCTCAATACTGGTGTAAGGGAGGCTTGCAAGCCAATGAAGAGAGGTATTCATATACTCTGTTATAATACTAATAAACTTGCTTACATAATATGCGATAAATGGCAAAGGGGTAAGTATTAACAGACAGAATGTTGCAGGGATGATAACCATCGTACATGGAACTGCAACAAGACTACTAATTGCGAAAACTGTAGACACTCTTCCAAAATAATATGCAATTAAAGGAGCTGTACCTAATTGGGCTGCGCATGACACAGCAATCATCCCCCACACCCACCTGACAGGTGACAGTAGCTTTCCTTTCCCTAAAGGGATTAGCTCGTATATAAGTGGATAAAACAGTAGAATGGACCATACAGAAATAAATGACAACTGAAAACTTATATCGAAAAGTTGATAAGGATTGATGATAAGCAATATGATTGCGGTCAATGCCAAGGTGTTAACTGACAAACGTGCTCTATTCAATAGCGTTACAAAAGAGTATATCGTTAACATGACAGCAGAACGAATTACGGACGAAGACATCCCAACTAATATAACATAACCCCAAAGGATTAATAGGATAAGAATTTCACATACCGCCCTCCTAAATAATCGAGGAAACAATCGTTCACACTTACCCAGTAAGAAAACCAGCAATCCGTATAGTATTGTCAGATGTAAACCAGACAATGCCAGGACGTGGCTTGCACCTGTTAATGAATAATCCTCTTTAACATCCTTATCTATCAACGATTTATCTCCAAGCGTCATTGCTGATACAATAGCTAAATGAGTGCGATCGAAATTGCGCTCTAAAAGTCTCATAAGTCTTAGTCTGTAGATTCCAGCAGCTAAAGATGTACGCTGAAGAAAACTCATTTGACGAAGACTAACTTTCGCTCTCTGCCATTGATTATACAATATAAACGTTTCTGCTAAATATCCATGTCGTTTTAACCATCGGGCATAATCAAACGTTGCATCTGAGAAATTCATTGGTTTTTCAAGGTAAGCTGTAGCCTCTATCCCATCTCCTATCTGTAATGTTCTATAGCGATTAGTTATCGTGTCACGAAGGATAGAGGCTCTAACCATGATAGGTCTATCTTTTGTCATAGCCATTAAGTCTACTTGCACCACCTTCCCATGAACAATGGGATTACTCAATAGAACCGCCTTAAAGGTTATCGGCGTATCAGGTAACCGTATCTCTGATGATTGCCGCTTCATAGAAACAAGTGTTCCACCTATTAGAAAGACAGTTGAAAGCAATAGCAGGCTTTGAATATATTTCATCTTCCATGTGAAATAAGTAATGATAATCATACAAACCATCATTACCCACCACACTACAGGTGTAATATATTCTTCTAACGTATCTCCAACAGCAATCCCCAAGGCCAAAGGCATGAGTAATTTTACCGAAGGATACATCAATAGATCTATTTTCTTCTTCACAGCATTAAGCCTTTCATGTATTACCTGCAAATGTATGAAAAAGTTCTGATAAACACCAACATTACACGTCCTTATCTTGCAAGATTTACAAAATATCAGTACCTTTGCCACATGATATTCTACTTTTCTGGTACAGGTAACAGCAAATGGGCTGCAAAGACATTAGCATCAGAAACTGATGATAAACTTGTTTCAATCCCAGAGGTAATCAACAAAGATTGCTCTTTTACTTTGGAAAAAGGTGAACAAGTAGGTTTCATCTTTCCTATACATGGTTGGAGAGTTCCAAGTATAGTAAAAGAATTTATAACTAAATTAACAATAAAGACTGAAGCAGGAGATACTCCGCTCGTTAAACATTATTGTTTTTGCTTGGTTACAGCTGGGGATTCTATCGGCAAAGCTATGGAACGCTTTCTGCAACAACTAAAGAGTACAACTGTGGGTGACTCACTTTCACTGGAAGCTGTGTGTTCTTTGATTATGCCAGAGTCATACGTTGGCTTACCGGGTATGGATGTTGATAAGAAAGAGAAGGAATTAGAAAAGAAGGAACTTGCATCAAAGCAGTTAAAAGAGTTCTCTAAGATAATCAAACAACGTTACCCTTTGGGAAATAAACAGATATGGGGTTGGGAACAACTAAAGCGAGGTCCTATTCCATCCTTCTTCTCCGGACCTGTAGGAGGGTTCTTTGAACGTTTCCTCATCACAGACAAACCCTTTCATGTAGACAGTCGTCGATGTGTAAAGTGTGGTATCTGTGCTAATGTCTGTCCTGTTAGTGACATCAAAGGGGGCTTAGGTTATGAACCTGAATGGCTACATAATGGGAAATGCTTGACTTGCTTCTCATGTTATCATCATTGTCCACACCATGCTATTGACTTTGGTAAACGTACACAGAAGAAGGGACAATATTTCTATAATAAGCTAAGTAAATAGAGTTAAACAAAGATATGATTAGAACATTCAAACATCTGACTATTTTCGTATGTCTTATGCTTTGTTCCCTTACCACTTGGGCAGCAAAAGCAGTTTCAATCCCTGTACAAGTAAGACAGGCTGATGGTTCTGTTATTACAGTCATCTTGCGTGGTGACGAACATATCAACTGGTACACAACCCTTGATGGTGTACTACTTGTACAAGGTGCAGACAATAACTACTATATCGGTAAAGTAGAGAAGAGTGGCAACCTTATTGCTACAAAACAACTTGCACATGAAGCATTGACTCGCTCACAAGCTGAGCGTAACTTGATTGCTAAACAAGATAAGGAGAAGTTCTTTGCTTACGTTAATAAGATTGCAGAAGAATCTGAAAACGCTTACGACAACTCTCCTCTTACACGAGGTCCAATCGTAGATTCTGGCTACGGTGGTGTTCCTTATTTCCCTCACACAGGTAGTCCAAAGGCCCTTGTTATCCTTGCAGAGTTCCAAGACGTACCATTTACTATCCAGGATACAAAGAAAATATTCACAAACTATTTGACGAATGAAGGCCATTTCTCAGATACTCGTTATGGTCAGAATCTAAACAACAAGGGTGTTCGTGGCTATTTCAAGGATTGTAGTTATGGACAGTTTACACCTGTCTTTGATGTTATAGGACCTGTCAAATTACCTAAGCCACAGGCCGTATATGGCGAAGGGATACATGATAGAATGGACTTATTGCTTCCTGATGTATGTGAAGCTGTTGATGATTCAGTCAACTTTGCGGATTATGATGCAAACAATGACGGAATGGTTGATTTGGTTTATGTTATTTATGCAGGTTATTCTGCCAATTATAGTGGAAATAAAGAGACTGATATATGGCCAAAATCTAGTATTGTTAATATCTCCAATACGTATGATGGAAAAAGCATTCATCGCTATGGTGTGAGCAATGAACTTGCTGGTGATGAAAACAAGACAAAAGGCAAGGAGAAGATTAATGGTATAGGCTTATTCTGTCATGAGTTTTCTCATACACTCGGACTCCCTGATATTTATGCATACAGAACTCCTGCAGAAAACCAAGATAACCAAGGTATGGAATTTTGGGACATCATGGATGGTGGAACAGAAGTACGTAATGGACGTGTACCAGCATCTTATCTTGCATGGGAACGTGAAGTTATGGGTTGGATGAAAATTGATGAACTTAAAAATGATAGCTCAATCGAGAAACTAAAAAGCATCGACAATGGTGGAAAGGCATACAAGATTGTAAATCCTAATAACTCTAATGAGTATATCGTATTGCAAAGTATACAGAAAGGACCATGGTATCAAGGTTGGACAAAGGATAATTATGCCAAGGGCTTACTCGCCTATCGCGTATCATATCCGTTTAACAAAGTAAATGTCTTCGATTTCCCTAATAATGTAAAGGGTAAACCACGAGTCATCCCTATCCCTGCAGACGGTAAAATATTAGCTGCTAAGAATGCTACCTCATATTTAGAATATGTTAATCAACATAATGGCGACCTTTACCCTTACAATAGAATAGATTATATAAGTGGCTTTAAGATGTTTGATGGTTCAATATTAGAGAAATCTATCGTGAGTATTAAAGAGAATGATGGAGGTGATTCAAACAATAACTATGTAAACTTTGAGTTTAAAAATGGCCTTGTTCCTACTGGCATTCAGCCACTTTCAATCTTCGAAAGAAGCACTTCTGACAACCGCATCTATACCCTTGACGGCAGATATGTAGGTACTGACGCCTCTATCCTACCGCATGGCATCTACATTCAGAACAACAAGAAGTTTGTAAAATAATACTAACTTCAGAACATACATAAAGCTGCCTCTTTATGGGAACGAACCACTCAGAGGTGGCTTTCTTTATCTTTCAAAATAGCATAGGCACTTATCAGTTGATAGATAGGAAGCAAACAAAGTATCAAGAGATACTGTTTCAAAGTTACTCTCCTCTATTACATCCAAAATCTATCACGCCTTCTTTCGAGCAATGCAGACATAAAGTCTACTAAAATTAGAGATGGATTATCACACTAAAATACAAGAATAAGTTTTATTTTAGTTTGCTGTCACTTTTAACATTTCGTGTATCCACACTGTTAATCAATAAGTTAAGCAACGGAGACAGATGACAGAAATGACAGGAAAATTGGTTTTCAAAAAATCACCTTACCGTATGTACACCAAAAGAGGTACAAAGATTACTCATGTGAAGTAGCTTTTATTCGGTTCTTCCGTTAAATGTGTAGATTGTTAATAGAATGAGATTAATCCACATACATGGTAAGCTTACCTCCAATAAGATTATTTTATAAGGGAGGGGGGTAAACTATATGATAAATATAATTAGGTGTGATGTCTATCTGTCGTCTACAAACAATTTATTCCTATTAGCCTAATTAGGCTATTTAGTCCAATTGGGCTAATTAGGCTAATAACTTATTATTCTGTTATAATTTTTCACATCATAAT
>NZ_FZNZ01000043.1 GCF_900187995.1 Prevotella jejuni | reverse complement strand
ATATGTTGAAGCACGTAAATGAGGAGAATGAGTATTTCCTTATGCTGGATCAGTATGCATCTACCTTGCTGGATTTAAGGAATTATCCCGAGTTCGACGGCCTTACGAAAGAGGAGAGGTATAGAATTGGTGCTTACGTGGGCTATTATTATGGTCTTCTGTTCGACAAGGGCATCGGTACTTCCATTGATATAAACGGATTCGGCCACGGCTTATACTATGACGAGAACCTCCGTGATTATCTCAAACGTAACAAGTACTTTAATCTTCCAGGCTTTGAGGATATTGCCGGGAAGCATTATCGCCGCTATCGCATGGATGTAGATATCGAGATGGAGAAGATGCGTGATGAGTAATATCGTACAGTCTGGCTTCTGAGATTTCTATTCGAGCATTAGAAGCTATCCATTCATCTATTAAGAATGAGAAAGCATTAAACCCAAATCGCTCATTAGATCCTAGACATATTTTGTTTTATTATCGAGCAGATTGTTTGGCTTTGGAATGCAGGTGTAGTGGGCTACGTCAAGTTACAAAGACAGACAAGGTGCCGATAAGAAAATATAAGATGTTAGGAAACAATACCATAGTAATAAGAATTATACATATCGTGGTATATTGACCGATTCGGGTTAAATGAAAGAGGAGAAAAATATAAAGAAAATGAGAATAAGAAATTAGCAGGAACCATTAAAATGCATTTCTTTAAAAATTCCATTTGATAGGGCACAATCCGGTTCGATGTTATTTTTATACTTTTGCAGTACATTATTCAAAGAAATAAAGATATGAAAAAAATATTAGGCTTAGTTCCTTTATTTTTACTGACAATTATGTTTGACCAGATGGTGGTGGCAGCAAAGACGTAAAGAGCAACCGTGGCTTTGTTTTCATCCCAGAGGTAGGCGACCAAGTCCTCCTCGGCTTCCGCCATGGTGACCCCGCCCGCCCTTACGTTATGGGTAGCCTGTTTAATGGTACGACAGGTGGTGGCGGTCTCGAAGGAAATCACATGAAGAGTCTCACAACTCGCAGTGGGCATACTATATAGTTGAACGATTCACTATCGTCACTTGGAATAACCATCAAAGACATAAAGGGCAATTCCATTCATATTGACTCTATAGGAGATGACATCATCATCAATGCAAAGCGAAATATAACCATCAATGCAGGAGAGACTTTTACCGTGAACTGCAAGAATGCTAACATCCTTGCACAAGAATCTATTAATATGAATGCAGAAGAGAGTATTAGTAGTATTTCCGGAGAAGATACAACCATTCAAGCCGGTCGTTCTTTGACAGAAACGGCATCGGAAAGTTATACACTGTCAGCGAGTGATTCCAATGTCCAAGTCAGCAACAATCATAATGTACAAGCATCTACGATTTCCGAAACTGCGGAAAAAGTTAACTTAGACAGTACGGTAGAAGATATGGATTTGTCTTCACCAAAGAAAGTAAATATCAAGAGTTCTGACAAAGTCAACCTTTTCTAATGATGCATATTCCCTGCGTAAATTTAACAGATTCATACACCATTCATGGAATAAGAAAAGAATCCATGGTTGATGGAATATGTGAAACAGCTTGTACAATTGCTTTCGAAGAAGAAAGCGGTTTGTTGGGCAATTCATCTAAAGTGAAGTGCCAATTTATCAATAATGAGGATGAGCAGGAAAAATCAAACTTTGAAAGGTTTGCCGAAGAAGCACAAGAAGCATTGAACCCTCTCAGCCTCCAGTTGGATGGGCACAGAGTCTGCAAGAACTTGTTGGAGCATGATGAAATTTGCAGGAAGTGGGAAGACTTGCTTCCTGTGATACAATCTAAATATTCAGGAGAATGGGTAGAGAAGCAACTGCAAGCGGTGACCAAACGTATCTACGATAAAGATAATTTATATCTTTCTCTCTGCCATCATTTTATTTTCTCGGAATGGTTGATGTCTGATATTTTCAATATTGATTTTATAGATAATCACGGAACAAGAGAATGGGTTGAATATCTTTTTGATACAACCATCATATTTAGGCAGGATTGTTTTTTAGAAAAAAGAAATGACAAACAGATACTTGTCATCGATGGTACAGCAAACATGGAGCCAAATGATATGCAAGCAAAAGAACTATGGGTTAATTATGAAATAGAAGAAAGACTCCCCATTTGTTTGGAACAGCATACAGAATGGAAAGGTGACGATTTGTCCAGATTACCTGAAAGTATCAGAAGTTTGTATATAATGAAGATACAAGGGAAGTCTGTCAAGACGATAGAAATAGAACTAAAATTCCAGTGAGTATATGGATAGGAATAGTCAAGAGAAAAAGGATCGAAACAGAGAACTAATTGGCGAGAGCTTTGAAATTATTGGAAATCAGGCTCTTTGTACATGTACTAATGGTAGCAAGCCAGCTTCACTCAGCGTTGTAAGCCAGCAAAAATACTATTGTAATGGTGCAGCAAAACTGATAGCAACCAATGGTGATAAGGATACTCGTTCTCTAAATTTTGGAAACTGCAAGGCAAGAAACAATTCTCCTTGTATGGCAGTTATTCAATGGAATCAGTTTTACGATAAGATTCTTATCGGGAAGTCCCTTTGTCCACTCACCATGAAAAGTGAGGGAACCTGTGTATGTGGAGGGAAAATCACATTCAAAACTTCTGGACAGCAGGTTATGATAACCCCTCCTCTTTCTATGCGAGAAGCAGGAACGGTTGTTTATTCCAATCCCCTATTTAAAAAAGAGGATATCAAAACCGTGCAAAAGAAAGAACAGAAGAAAAGTGACACCCCTTTAACACAATATTCTAAGAATACATTTGTTAACAGTGTACGTGTGAACGGCACTGTAAATGTTTCATTGAAGGTTCATGGCAATGAAAAACTTCTCTTTGTTCATACACTAACACGAGATGCCGACCCATCTACACCGGTGAAATGGGATGTAACCCACAACGGAAAAGATATATTGGTAGGGTTGTTAGAACCACCTTTGCGTTCCTTTTTTACCGAGGAGGGGGAGTATAAAGTGTTTGCCTATGTGCAGAATCGCGGTAGCAAGAGAGGTGGCGGCTATGTCACCCTCACGGTATCTGAACCCAAGTTTGTTTCTTTAGAGTGGAAAGATGCAAACGAAAAAAAGACGCGTTATATGGGAAGGCGACACGTTGTTTATGCTCATACAAAATTTGAAGGAACAGGAGATATTCCCGTCGAAGCACGGTTCTATTATAAAAGTTTGAATGGAAAGCAATATCTTACCAATTTTGCACCACTTCGTATAGAACAGGATGGTATGGCAAAGATAGAACTTTCATTGACAAGCAGCCAAGTAGAAGAGATAAAGAAAGTGCCGATAGAAAAGACGCTAATCTATATGGAACTCATTTCTAAAGAATGGGTTAAGGATCTTAAATTGTCAAAAAAGACACCAATAGAATATACTGATAAGGAGGATATTACAAGTATTGCTTTCTATCGTGACAAGGATTGCAAAGAAGCAATCAAGGGATTTGTGGAAAGCGGACAGACGATTTATGCAAGGGTAACTACTCGCGGACTTGACGATAGCTACATTACTCTATTGGTATGCAGACATGACATGGAGAAAGAAGAAGGTGCAAACCTTTATGGCGGCGTATATTTAGTTTCAGGGGACACGAATTCCCATGGGATTGCTATCTTGGAAATCAAAACCGACACAACTTGACTGTTGGGCAAGCAATCGGAAACCTTTGATATCTTTGTTTTGGAAGGAGTTTCTAAAGAACATATTATCATTATGAAAAATGGTAGGAACTACATCGAAAAAAATACTACAAAACTATTCCAAATGAGCAAGGACAAAGGAATACTCCTGCTGTCAATGCCGAAACAAGATGTAGAGGTGGGACAGAGCAAGACAATGGTGCAGGACGTGAAGGAAGAGAAAAATAATTGCATTTGTAAAAAATATGATTTAATTTGGGGACGAAAGGTTGATTGTGCATTTCGAAAAAAGGTAGTACAGATTGCAAAAAATATAGGATTGCCACAGG
The DNA here is from genome assembly GCF_900187995.1 of Prevotella jejuni. GTDB lineage: Bacteria > Bacteroidota > Bacteroidia > Bacteroidales > Bacteroidaceae > Prevotella > Prevotella jejuni. The sequence goes on along the minus strand of NZ_FZNZ01000043.1, from coordinate 18,054 downwards.
AAAAGTATGAAGGTGCTAATTGGCTTATGGCTGTTATGGCTTTAGAAACACAAAAGACATTTAATCCTTCTAAGCAGAACTCTTTTGGTTATACAGGCTTGATCCAATTTGGCAATGCTGCAGCTAGTCGCCTTGGAACAACAACTTCTGCACTCAAAATAATGTCTGCTATAAATCAGTTGAATTATGTAGAAAAATATTTCAGTTTGAAAGAATTCAACGGAAAATTAAACACGCTAACAGATTTATATTTAGCAGTTCTTTATCCAACTGCTTGTGGACATGGGAAAGAGAAAAACTATATTGTTCTCAAAAATAGAGCGTACATAAATAATCCTGTATTTTTTAAGGAAAAAGACGAGAAAGACGATAAAGGAAAGCCTAAAGCTAAAAAAAATGGCAAAACTTACATTTGGGAAATTGAAGAGGTAATCCACCAGTCTTATAAAGAAGGTGTAAAATGGAAAGAAATGCAATTTAATAATTGTGTCCGAAAAAATATCGACAATAACGACACATTATGTCCATATTGTAAAAAACAACATATTGATTTACGCTCAAAAGTTGCTTTTCAGACACAATTTAGTCCAATTTTTGGAGATAAAAACAAGCAGAATGCTGCCTGTTGGCGCGCTTGTAAAAAAATGCTATCAAATGCAGGATTAGGCAATGAGGCAGGTGGAAAGGCTGGATTGTTTCAAATTGCAAAAGAGAAACAAAATGCGAACAGCAATGATCAAAATGTATATTTGAAAATAGATTTAAATGTAGCTAAAAATGCCATTAAGTATTTAGATAAACAGCTTGAAATCGGAAATCCTGTATTAGCAGGAGTAGATCATCATTATCAATATAAATATAATCCTAAAAAGAAAACAGTTTTGAATGAAGGAACAACAGACCATTTCATTCTTATCATTGGCCGTTTATGTAAAAGTGGAATTATACAATATTTGTTCTATGATCCAGGTACAGGTAGTGAAATAAAAGGAAGAAGTGATGAAAATATTTTAACTCTCAATCAAGTTGACTACTCTTTACGAGGTACAACAAAATATAGTACAACAAAAAAATATGTAGTAACACAAATTAGGAGGAATTAATTATGAAATTATTAAATGTCTTATTTTTCCTTTTATTCTTCTACTCATGCAGCAATGCACAAAAATGGTATGACATAAAAGACAGCAACAACCATTCCTTTGTTGGAAATTGGGAGCAATTGACAATTACAGACCATGGGGATACCGTAATATACCATGCTTGCTTTGATGTAGCACATAAAATATATGTCGATACAATAAAAAAAGAACTCTTTGTGCAGTATGATATGGAAGACGCACATTATCCCATAGACACAGTACATTTAGAAGATAATGAGTTCATCATATCTTTTGTCAATAACATTTTCATACCCTTCAGATGTAAGATAATTGACCAGAATAAAGCTTTATGGACATATAAGTATATGGAAGATGGCGAAGTATACCACAATTACTTTACCAACAAAAAAGGATATTTCAAAGAAATAAAGGAAAAGTGTGATGATCAAGAAACCGAAGAAAGCCCCACACCTATCGTAGCCGTCCAAAATCCCAAATGGTTCGGTGACTATGAATATTTCATTTCAGATACCACCGTTGTTCCCTCGCCTTTCATAGAGTACACATTGAGCATTGCGGCTGACCGGTGTGTATTCAGCGGTAATGGGCAAATGATTGCCTTTGAAATCCAATGCAGTGTAAAAAACGAAACGGAAGACAAACTCTCCCTTGATTTTGTCAAATCGCTCTCGGAAGACACACCGATGCCCAATATTGACAGAAGCGTTTCACCCACAGTGAATTTATATCACAAGAAAGGAAAATACTATTTGGAAAGTCCTTATATCAGCAATTCTAAAGGCAAGGAAAATGTAAAAATAGAATGTAGAAAAATAAAATAGATTCTTGATAATCTTCATTGATACTCCGTTCTCTACATCTTGACTTCGCCAAACGCGCATCAGTCTATCACTGTTAATAAAACCATGAGTATCAAACAGATAACGAATTTCTTCTTATAGCCTTGCAATATGCCTCATATCACCTTGTAAAGTGACTCTAATCACGCGGTAAAATGAGTCACTTTGCGAGGTAATATGAATGAGATTGCAAGACAGTCTGAATGATGAAAGCCAGCAGACAGGAAAGAACCGTTAAATATCCATAATCTGTAAGTCTTTTAATCTGTATTCCTTTGACTTTAGATTCCATTTTTCTACATTTGCTTTCAAAGACAACAGACTGCAATTCTTCCTCTTCTTTCCCAGAGCAAGACTGTCTTTCAGCCGACAGAGGAGACTTCAAGAAGTTGTTGAGGTTTTCTCTTTTTGGTTTTCACGAAGACTTGATGACAAAATCATGAAAGAACCAGATTCGCAGAAGTTCCTATCAATCCTTTTGAAAACTTGGAAAAGACTTCTTTCCTTGCAATGAAGGACAACTTCCATTCTGATGAAATCCTAAAGAAATATGGCTGTTCTGAAGCGATTTGAGATAACTATATGAAACGTTATAATTATCACATCAAAATGGACTTTGAAAATAAAGAGACAAAAAAGATAGAAAAAGGAGTGCAAGAAGTAAAAAGCAATGAAAATGAACAGATATATATTATTTTGTCTTTCCCATATACTTTTACTTTCCTGTCAAGGTCAGAGTAAAAGTAGTTATGTGTCAAAAGATAGTATTTATGTAAATAGCAAAATGATGGATAAACAAGAATTAATGCAGACTTCCATTTTGTCAAGGTATGGAGAGGATAATGGTTATACCCCCCTTTCATATCAGGATTTCCAAAATAGATGTATGGAATATTGGGGACTCTCTCTCCATAAAGAGCCACAAGATTATGTTCTCAGCATAGGAGGATACACAGAGTATACAATCAATGAATGGGGGCGGTTCTTGTATACAGAAGCTGAGAATCTTTTTTATCAACCGGAAATAGAGGGAGAACCAACCAAAGAAGATGCAAGGAAAATGCTCTATGATAAAGAAAATGGTATTGCCGATAAATTCCTAGCATATAATAAGTTGTTATTCAATGATAACATAACAACCCTCTCCTTTTTTATAAGAAATCCAGAATATGCGATAGATGTTGTCTTTAATCATGATTATGAAAGAAATAAGATACTCACCGCAAGAAGTATTGATTTCTCAAAGAAGATAACTGATTATTCTGTTTATAGGGATAATACTGAAAAAGTATTGTTCTATAATAACAGGAAAAGAGGCTTTCGCCGTAATCTCATAAATGAGATATACTTGTCTTGTAATAAAACACAAGAAACCATGGCCCCATTTGATGATTTAGTTTATGCCTATTTTAAACAATTCAAGCAACTAAACTATCCGCAGGATGTGAAAGATAAATGCTTGGTACATTTATTAAAATGCCTAATTGAGTATGATAGGAATCATAAAGATGCAATAATAGGGATTGAAGACGAAAAATCATACCAGCATTTAAGTAATTTCATGTCTGAAGATAAGCATTTAGTAGACCGTCTTAAAAAACAAGATTATTATGGAGTCATGCGATTAAAAGAATTAGTAGACATTGTTTTAGTAATGAAAAATGATATCAATCCCAATGATATTTATTTTGTTGACAACCCCGATGGGTATACCAATCTACGTGAGAAAGGTATGTTGTCATCAAAAGTTCTTAAACATGTTCCCACCAATGAAATGATAACTATCTTGGACAATAATGGAAACTGGTGGAAAGTACAAGTTAAAGATGGGACAGTAGGATATATACATAAGAGTAGGATCAGACGCGCTTTACAAAATGTATGTCAATAAGGTGTGCCTATATAACTTATAAAGTAGATATCAGAAAGTAAGTATAGGAAAAAATATCTTACCGATTTTGCACCACTTCGTATAGGACAAGATGATATGGCAAAGATAGAACTTTCACTGACAAACAGTCAGGTAGAAGAGATAAAGAAAGTGCCGATAGAAAAGACGCCAATCTATATGGAACTCTTTTCTAAAGAATGGGTTAAGGATCTTAAATTGTCAAAAAAGACACCAATAGAATATACTGATAAGGAGGATATTACAAGTATTGCTTTCTATCGTGACAAGGATTGCAAGGAAGCAGTTAAGGGATTTGTGGAAAGTGGACAGACGATTTATGCAAGGGTAACCACCCGTGGACTTGATGACAGCGATATTGCACTATTTATATATAAGCATGGTACGGTGACAGAGGAAGAAACAAGTACCAAAGGCGGTGTATATATGGTGTCAGGAGAAACGGATGCCAAAGGGATTACTGTCTTGAAAATTAAAACCGATACCAGTTGGTTGAAGGAAAAACAATCGGAGACCTTTGATATCTTTGTATTAGAAGGTGGTGCTAAAGAGACGGCGGTTATTATACCTAACGGCAGAGGCTACACTGAAAGGAATACAACCAAATTCTTTCAAATGGGTAAAGACAAAGGAATACTCCTGTTGTCAATGCCGAAACAAGATATAGAGGTGGGACAGAGTAAAACAATGGTGCAGGAAGTAAATAATAATGACTGTGGAGGAAAGTATTGTATAACTCAGCACAATTATAAACAATATAATTGCAGCAAATTAATACAAGAGATTAATATCCGTTTGGCAGGATTTGGAGGAAACGTACCGACAGAAGAATTTACCCAACGTACTAAAAATTCTATTATGCAGTTTCAAAGAGACTATATGGGAGTACCTCCAACAGGTAAAATCTGTGGAAGTCTGCTTAAGGCGATTGATAGATTTGCTGCAGAATATATATTTAACTTTGAAGAAACAAAATGCAAATGTAAAATCTGTAGCGGCTATGGTGATGGAAAAAATAAAGGATTATATTTAGGGAAAAAGGTTGAAGCCTATCATAAATATGAGTATCCTGGCATTCATAGAAGTTTGTTATGGGCATTAAAAACTGTCTTATTTTATTTGAAAAAAGATGGAAGGTTTACATTAAACAAAATTAATTCTGGATATCGATGTCGACATCATCCGGAATACTTAAAAAAAAACAACAACGAACCATATGGGTAAAGCGCTTGATTTGCATTTTAATAAAAACGGACAACGCACTCGCAACATTAAGGATATGGAAACTATCAGACAATGTATATTTAACAAGTATTTAGGGGCAAAATGGGATTGGAAACCAGGACAGATTAATATTTTTAATTTGGAATCTACAAAAATTGGAGCTAAAACATGGGTACATTACGATGTAAGAGAATTTGAAACAAAATATCTAGCGGATGAATTTTTTACTAAAAAATTTTCAAAAAACGAAAAATCCATGATTGCTATAGCAAAAGGAATAGGGCTGAAGGATATGTGCAATTGTCTTGGTATATATATTAGAGATACTAAGGGAACTAAAGATAAAGAAGAAAGAATCGACTCTAATAAACTTAAAACCTCATCCTTGGGTATCTCGTTTATTACAGCATTTGAATCATGTAAATTATTACCATATAATGATTCTGAGAACCATGCAACAATTGGATATGGGCATCTTATTAGTTCGAGAAGTGTTGAAGAACTTGTTAAAAACAATTCTATGCCAAAGAAATATAGAAATGGTATAACTAAGCAAGAGGCAAACGATTTATTCATATCTGACCTTAATGTAACAGAAGAGGGGTTAAGAAAGCGAGTGAAAGTCCCTTTATTCCAATGTGAATTTGATGCATTGGTTAGCTTGTTGTATAATGCTGGAGTAGATCTTAAAGCACCCAAGTTGTTCACACACTTGGAGAACAAAGAATACCAAGCAGCAGCAGAGGAGTTCAAGGACATCATCAATAGAGGAACGGCATCAGAAAAAAGTTTAAGAAACAGAAGACTTAAAGAAGTTGACATCTTTAACAACAGCAACTACATAAACAATTAGATATGAGGTGTATTATTATTTTACTTTTATCAGCTCTATGTGCATGTAAAGCGCCTTCAAAGAAAGTGTATGTATCTGAGCAAAGAGAAATTTATTCAGAACAAGAAGTGAAGTCTTCTTGTGTAGGAGAACGTATTAACTGGCAATTTATATCATTAGATAATATATATAATTCAGACTCACAAGCAGCTTCCTCCTTATTAACGAGACTCTCAGTTCCTCCAAAAGTAGAGACAAACAAGGACACGCTTATTATTAATGGAAAACAAAAGATTCTTTTTAGCCAACATAAAGAGATACCCAAATCCTATTTTATGTATGATACCCGATATTACATAAAAGATTTACATAACTATTTCATTAAAGCCAATAAAGAGTTTTCATTAAATATTAAAGATTCAATACCATATTTACAAATAGAAAGATATTTGGATGAAGAGAATGGTGCTTTTGATTGGGAGGATTATACTTTATGGCAAACAATACCTTGTAATGGGAAAGATCTGTTCTTGATATATAAAAGAGAATTTGTCTTACATTATAAGAATCCCCAAAGTGGATTTTATTCCAATACGGAGGATATGCACAATAAATCCCTTAGGGCAATTACGAATAAGAGTCTCTTGGCAAAGAGTAACGAAACATTGCCATACGATAAGCGTATTGACATAAAGACAGTAAAATACAATTTGATAGAAAGTAAGTACCTGAAAGGTGTTTCTGAAATTCTTTGTGATACAGGGAACAAACTCAGGTACCTACCGTTGCCCAATAAAGGCGATATATATTTGATTTTGGTTCCAATGGATTGTGGGGATTTTGACTATCGATTTTATTTACTATCTATCAAGAATAATACCATCATATCAAACCTCTATGTTGAAGGAATTTGGTTTGAACCAGATAGTGATGAGTCTAAGGAGATTACATCCTTTAGAATTGACAAAAACTTTTCTATTAAGGTTAAAACTACATTTATAGATTCTTCTCAGAAAGTTAAAACTTATATAATTAGGGATGACGGTAAAATTATCGAAAAATAGAATAACCAACCAATAGGAATACTCTCTAATTTCATTAAAACCTCAATTCCGCAGCATTATTCTTTGCGATCTACTTTTATATATTGACGTGACATTTTGGTATTTATCCATTGATTTGGGACTTTTCTGGGGATCTTGGTTCTTGCATAGGCATAAAATCCCCCACCCAAACCCAATGGGGGATATGATATCCACAAAGAAATACTGTTTATTCAAGGAATACTTCAGAGTAGTATGTTTTATTTGTATATAGGTTCAGAACGTTCCGCCTTCCCGTTCTCACCCATTTTGCTGGTACGCTGACAAAATGCAGGATAAAGGCTTTCAGTCTGCCTGTCTTTTTCAGCGGCTTGACCTTTTCGCTGATATGACGAACGAGATAGAAGTTCTTCAGCATGGCAGTAACCATCATGAAAACCATGTTCTCAGCCATAAAGGAAAATGGCAGATGTGACCATCCAAAGTCATTGTTCTGTATGTCGAAGTTCTTTTCACTTGCCCCACGCTCATTATAAAATGTAATGATGTCTTTCTCGGTAGACACCCAGTCATTGGTGAGGATACAGCGGTATGTGTATATTACTCCGAACATATCCGTCTGTTGCTTGCCATCCTTGTCTTTCAAAGGACTACGCTGTACGACAAGTCTGTATGACTTTCCTTCTATCAAGCTGTCCATGCTGATGGATGTGACATCGCATTTCTCATAACCAACTTCAATGCTCTTCCATTCTTTCAACTGACGAAACTCCTCGCATCGACTGCCGCAGTTGGCAGCACGAATGTAGAACGTGTTGCAGCGCTGCTCTACGGTTTGTATGATTTCCTTTGAGAACGACCCGCAGTCGGCACGGAAACGCTCTATTACCACACCAAGTTCTGAGGTTACACGGTCCATAATGCGACGGAGCGTGTCCTCCTGATGGTATCTCACATTGGTGTTTCCGTCACGATTCTCACCTCCAACTATGATACCTCCAATGGAAGCCCAACCAGGGAAATAACCAAAGTCCTGCTTGTAAGAATACTTTGCATCGAACTTGCGGGCAGGAACAAACTGGTGGTCAAAGTCTAGGTCAACATGACTGCCCGCCTTTATAAGCCCCATTCTCCGTATCATCCGTAAAAGTAAGGTATTCAACTTTTCTGCCGTGTTGAAACTATACGACTTGCCGGAGGTCTCGCTCTTATAGACAGTATTTTCCTCGGCAAGCTCCTTTAGTCCGCGACCCACAGTGTCGGCACCGGGTAATAGCGTATTAGGTCTCTGCCTGAACTGCCCTATAAGCGCATTGATGTCCTCAAGGCAATCTCCACCACAAAGGTAGCTGAAGAAGAGAGAGCCGAAAATACTTCCATGGCTGAATGCCTTGCCGCTACTTCCACGTTTGTCCAATACAGATTCGGTAAGTTTTTCAAAGCCCAACTTTGAGAAAACGTCCATAATGTGATAAATTCCTCCGAAAGAAGTGATATTCTCGTTTTTAATTGCTACCTTTGTCATGTCAGATTTTTGCTTACTTATTATGTTTGTAGCACCAAGATAGGTGAAATTTCTGACATATCCAAGTGTTTTGAGAACTTTGTTTCTCAGACACTTGGAGTTCTTACAAGAATTTATGCTGCGGAATTAAGGTATTCCATGTATTTTTACAAATTTACATGTTATAATGCTTGAGTAGCATATTTTCTATCTCATCTTTATCTTTCATTGCAATCAGACGATTTGACTCCATACTAGTAAAATTTGGAACCCCGAAATTTTTGATATATACCCCAGACAGAGAATAATAACCTGATGCATACGGTTTGCTATTCTTTTTGATATACGTCCAAAAGATGTTTGATTCCATAATGCATTTAACTATCTGCAACTGTCTCTCATTATCCGAAACGAAAGCGATACCGTTATAAAGGAGCATATTCTCATCATCCTTTAAAACACAATGAATGGGCTTATTAGCAAACTTCGGAAAGAACAATTTATATCTTGGCATCTTCAAAGATTGAGTTCTACCAAAAGCATACCATGCAGGATACTTATTGGTCTTACCTTTATCCCGAGTAGCCAATAGAGCTCGATTCTTTATGAGATAGGCATAAGCCAAAGGAGTTCGGGTTTTAATAATCTCCTCATTAATCACTTTGACATGACCATCCGCCTCTAATTGATAAGGATAAATAACCTTTTCAATGATATCATCAAAACTTACTTCAGAATTAAGCTTGTTGGGATTAACCACATCCCTACAAATTTCTGCTTCTATCTCATACAGTCGCCCCTCTTTCATCATCACGTATCTGTCTGCATAAGTTTCTATGGGCTTAAAGATATAGACACTATTGTTCAAAGTTGCAATCCCATGACGCAATTCACAGTATTTACCTATAGGTGTGCCTATCTGCTCCAACGGAAGCATGTTATTATAGTCATTTAGACTCCAACCTTTCATATCATCCAGGTCATCGTATGCCACCTTGTCAAATTGAGGCTTCTGAAAAAGATTACCTTTCTCATTTATCATATATTGCACATATCGTCTCTTTATTCCATTCTTCAGATAAAAAAGACAAGTATAAGTACTCTTAGATTTAAATATTTGAAATCCTCGAAAATCGATAATTTTGATATTCATGCTATTCTCTGAGAAATAGCGCCTCACTGCCCGACCATTCACAGATCTCAAGAAAGAGTTCATAGTGATATAGCCTAATACGCCATGCTTTTTCAACATCTCAAAAGCTATCTGAAAGAATGGAATATATAAGTCTGGATGTCCACTTTGGCATACTTCATAACGTAATATTTTCTCTCTTGTCTCGTCACTAAGATTTCTTGAACAGATATAAGGGGGATTTCCCACAATCACATCAAACTGAGAATATTGTTGATTCCATTGTTTTGAATGGAAATCAAGCGTATCTGCTTTTAGAATATTAAATTCGAAATCATCATCTTCATTATTTTCCAAAGCTAATAGAGACAATAATATCTTTGTCCTCTCCACTGAATAAGGCTGAATATCAATGCCATAGATGTTCTCAGCAAATATCCTTGCGAAACTCTTTTTTGTTGTCTTGTGAATGAACAGGGCTATATCTATAAGGAATCCCCCACATCCACATGAAATATCCGCAGCCCTTATATTGGCAAGACCACTACATTGCTTTAAGCAATCTTTGATAATCCGTTTTCTAACACCACTTGGAGTATATACAGCACCAGTAACAATTCTGTCTGATGGAGAAATCACATATTCGAATAGTGCCATCAAATCCTCTAGACAAAACTTAAATCCATTTTCTTTCAGTATATGAATGAAATCTGCGACATCTCTATGCTCACAACATAATAAGCGTTTAATAGTAGAACAATATAAAATAGACCATTTCCTCTCCTGAACATAAGCTGATACAAATAAACTGTTCACTAGAAAGGGATCCGTCAGTTTTTTCTTTTTTAAATATCTAAAAATATTATTATTCATAAGATACTTCTGTGTTCGTTCTTGACATGTCTAAGCCAAAAAATGAACAACAATATACATTATTATTTATCTGAATTATTTATCTACGAGATACTTTGTATATTTGTAGTATTCTTCATACAGTTGGAAAAGTATCCTCTTAAGCTTTCCAGATCGATTTGTAACTTCGTTCAATTTATCAATCTTTTCGGAAAGTCTATCAAGATTCCAAATGATAGCATAACGATATAAATCAAGCTGTAAGTGCTCTACCATATACTTCCCTTGCAGTGTCTTGGGCATAATAAATCCATTGTCATCGCGTTCGAAATGTGTATTAAAGTCCACATTGCAAGGATCAAGGTAGTTTGGACTATCATCATGCCATTTAGCACGATTAACATATGCACAACAATAAACAAGGTTACTATATTCATGAATCAACCCGGGATGTTTTGATTTAGGTTTGAGATGATCTATTTGGAAAGTGCGTTTTCCACCAAACCATCTCTCAGAGCAATCTGTATAACCACATTTATGATTGAAATCTTCCGAAAGTGCATCCTTATATTTATGATAATCAGAGTACTTCTTTGTACAAGTACGCTTGGGTGCTATAGTTCTGAAAAGATGTGTCATACTATTCTAATTTTCCAAGTAAAGCGTCAACTTTGTCAATTAAAGAATTGAGTTTCTTGAGATTAGACAATTGTTTCAGGTTTGTAGGAATCGAATCGTGAGCACCAAAAGATTTCTCTAAGAAGGAATCTAACTCTATGATATATTCTTCATCCCGAACATTAGCTTCGCCATTGTTACGTTTAGCTATAAGATTCATAAGTTCTTGTCTGGCATTAGCAATTTTTACCTTATATTTATCTATTTGATTGATAACACGAGTCGCAAATGGGACTTTAGCACTCTCATCGCCTAACTTTAGGATAGACTTAATATAAACTAAGTTGACATCGTCAGTATCATTGACGGCATCGTCTTCAAACGATGTGATGACAAAGCAAGGGAATCCTTCTCGTTCCTTACGTATAGCATTGATAAGTTCTATACCGGTATAGGGCACATTGTATTTCACACCTGTTTGATACTCATTGAGCCGAAAATCTGCTATAACAGCATCGGGACAATAGTCATTTATTTTTTCCAGCATCTCCTCCAATGTAGCAGAGGGTAGCATGCACATAGGAGTGACATCGTTATATACTGATTCGAAATAATCTACGAAATGCTCTTGCTGGGAATCCTCCTCATCAATAAATAATACTCTATAATCCATTATTTACTTTATATTTAATTGGAAATATAATTTGAAGTCCAAATCCTATAGCTGGTGTAAGCAAAATAACTCGTGCATCATTGTCCTCTGCAATTAGTTTGACCAGCCACATACCTAATCCTGTTCCTATTTCTTCACCTGTTGATACATTACGTTTAGTGGTAAACAGAGGTTGAAAGATGATGTTCGGATCAACTATATCGGCAGAGAGACCTGGACCATTATCTTTATAGGTACAAATAAAACACTTCTCTGTAGTGTGAAGTGATATCTCAACAATGCGTTCGCGTTGCTCACGAGAACGTATAAATGCTTCTACAGAATTGGATATCAAATTGTAGAAAATACTATCAAGATCGATTTCGAACACTCGCATTGAGTTATTATCCACATTTGAATGTTCGAAGCGAATACCCCTATCCGCAAAGATGCCAGCCCATATTTCTGCCAATTTCTCAAAATAAGTAATGAAATTTACTGCTTTTCTGCGACGCTTATCCTTCTTTATAATGTCTGTCGAGAAATTAAGCCATTGCTGCATCTTAAAATCATTCTGCTTGGCTTGTTCTAACAATAAGAAAGGATTTTTTCTACGTTCCTCTGGAAAATCCTCTTCATTGACTTTCGTACAAAATAGTTTCTTGATTTTATCATAACGATAATCAAGAGAGTCATTGAGTTTACTCAGATCGTGAGCGAAGGAAGCAAGCATCAATCCACTACTTGCCAAGGCACGGAGTATACGTTGTTCTTCGCGAAGCATTTTAATTTCTTCCGTTTTCTGTTCATTGATGTTTGCAAGAAGTCTGAGTTGATAGTTTGCGGAGGACTTATCAATAAATTGGCTATCACCTAATTTTTCATCAGAAAGTGAAGATTGACGTGTTTGTGCAATTATCTTTTGGGCAAGTTCTTCTGCCCGTTCACGATCACGAGTTGCACCATTGCGATCTTCGTCATCAGCAGCCAGTTCTCGTGCAATTAAAGATCGGTCATCTTCAAAAATCTTGATGATGCCAATGATGAGCTGTTGAAAGATGGAAAAAGTCTTATTCTCCTGTAAGCCTTCACGGCTGGACTTATCTTCGAAGTCAAGATTAGTAACACGAGAAATAAGGATAGAACCAGCAATATTCTCGGCTTCAACTCGATATCCCCCAGTCTTTTTAGCAACACCCGCAGGGCTATTGTTTTTACGCATACCTAAGGCTAACCAGTCAAAAGCGGAATCATTTTTCTCGCCATAAGGACGAACACGAAAGCTATCGCGAAACAGTTTAATTCCACCATATTTGTCTAGCCAACTTTTACGAAGATTATAAGGACACTGGCGATAGAAGAAACGAGTTTCATCATTGCGAGTTGCAGATCGCTTAAGATAATAGAATATAAAATCAAATGATCCTATACGATTGAGAAAACCGTCAGTATCGAAGTCTCTATATCCTGGTATCAGCTGAGGGAACGTTCGCATTGTCTCCCAGAAGCCTCGAAGGAAATCTTCACGACGATAAGGATATTGCTTCTGATTCTCTCGATTGAAGAAAGATAATGGTAGTGCCTCTGTATTGTATTCTTGGCGATAAATGCGGATACTCACTTCCTGATTGACATCAGCATGAGCTTCTATTTTATAGTCATAATCATCACAAAAGGAACTTTCTACTTCACCATACTTAGATGGTTCACCGAGCGACTGGAGATTGATGACAAACTCGCGGCTCTCAGTCGGTGGGACAAGTACGCTCAGGTCATCATAGATACGCTTAGTTGCGTCTGCGTCCCATATATCACGGAGTTTTTTGATTTTTAGAATAGTGCCATGATGAACAGGTTGCTCAGCAACAAGTTGTTGTAGGTTATCTGTGAGAGGAATGTCATTGAGACAGTCCATAAATGATATGTCAGAGATACCCTCTAATTCTGCACTAATACTATCAATGGTCTTATTAGAGCCTTCAAATTCGTTCCAGTTGACTACCCAATGATAACCTCTATAATGTGATGGATTGCCATCATCATCTACATCCTTATGAACCTCGGTATTGAAAAAAGTATACATTTCACATTGTTCACCAAGTTTATCTAGTGCAAAGCGCCCAATACCCTTGGCTCCAGCTTTCACGCGACCACCATGGGTTACATAATTCATGGATTTGTTATCAGTACCTATAGTCATCCAGCAATTTTTAATGATATTGCCAGTCATTCCCTCACCCGCATCAATAATATAAAGAGTTGTATTCTTCTGTAGTTCTTTCTTCAAAATGCCAATTTTCTCTATGTTCACATCAGTACGCTCATAATATCCATTTTCCGTTTTCAGGTATATGGATTCGAGCAAGGTGGGTGTTATTCCATTTTTTAACAGATGGTTGTAATCGTTCACATTCAAATGATTGTGGTATACTCCATACAAATTGTCGATGAGTATAATGCTAAATCGGCTATCGGCATCATATCCATTTTTCACTAATTCAATAATGGCGCCTTTGGCAGTTGCTACATTCTCTCGACCTATAAGACGAGCCGTCCGTGCTGATACTTTAAATGGTATGCGTGTTAGCATATTTGATGTTTTATTAAATATGATATATATCGGAGTTCTCTGATGTATAACTATATATATTAATATAAACAGATTTCATATAATTCTGTTTTTACAAATAAGTAATCAAAATTAAGCGACATATTTGCAGTAATAAATATGCAGTTATATCTGTTGCGATGCATAGTAGCATTATCAGAAACAACAAGATGTCCTTGCTGATACAGAAAGGAAAGTAATCAAGGAAATAAAATATTTTGTCAGCCGTCATTCGCTCTGTGATAGTGAACTTCTTATACCTATTCTCACGAGTTCTCGTGCTGAAGACAATAAATCTCTCACAATCGGGACTAGTTTTCAGACTGGTTAGATCCTCTTCCTTGTACCACTTTACCCATATATTCACGGATACGAAACTCATTCTCGTTTGTGCATTTGTTCTCGTAGCCGAAAGGCCACCGACTTTTAGAAAAGCTACGTTACAATGCATACGAAAACAATGCTTTTCGTATAAGCGGAATCCTCTTTCGAGTTCGAGATGTTCTGCCTCGCTCAATTCTAATATTTTTAGCTTTCCCATAACTGATAATAGAACGGAAATCTCGTATATTTATTTTACGCAAACTTATTTTGGTTACTTATTATATATTAATTGGTCGATAATAATTTAACAATACGATTCTAATCCCTATACAAATTATTCACTCTTTCCTTCAGCTTATCTATAAACATCTTGTAAATTTGGGAGCAGATATCACTTGCGCTAAAATACTATGTCGCCTACAAAAAGAATTATATTTCGTTGGAAACCCCTGAGGCTTTCATCTTCTTCTCCTGCATATTATATTTATAAATAGCTTGTTGGAAGATGTCTTATCGAGGCATTGATTCCATATTTTTGCAAAGGTAATAAAAATCCTACTTCCTAGATTTGATTTTGGGATAAATTCCACTATTATTTACGTGATTTCTTTATTAAGAACTGGGGCGTAAATACAAAAAATAGCAAGCTCTACAATTTGCAATGCCGAAACTGCGAAGTGGACAATATCTTCGAGTATATCCTTAATTCCGCAGCATAAATTCTTGTAAAAACTCCAAGTGTCTGAGAAACAAAGTTCTCAAAACACTTGGATATGTCAGAAATTTAACCTATCTTGGTGCTACAAACATAATAAGTAAGCAAAAATCTGACATGACAAAGGTAGCAATTAAAAACGAGAATATCACTTCTTTCGGAGGAATTTATCATATTATGGACGTTTTCTCAAAGCTGGGCTTTGAAAAACTTACCGAATCTGTATTGGGCAAACGTGGAAGTAGCGGCAAGGCATTCAGCCATGGAAATATTTTCGGCTCTCTCTTCTTCAGCTACCTTTGTGGTGGAGATTGCCTTGAGGACATCAATGCGCTTATAGGGCAGTTCAGGCAGAGACCTATTACCCGGTGCCGACACTGTGGGTCGCGGACTAAAGGAGCTTGCCGAGGAAAATACTGTCTATAAGAGCGAGGCCTCCGGCAAGTCGTATAGTTTCAACACGGCAGAAAAGTTGAATACCTTACTTTTACGGATGATACGGAGAATGGGGCTTATAAAGGTGGGCAGTCATGTTGACCTAGACTTTGACCACCAGTTTGTTCCAGCCAACAAGTTCGATGCAAAGTATTCTTACAAGCAGGACTTTGGTTATTTCCCTGGTTGGGCTTCCATTGGGGGAATCATAGTCGGTGGTGAGAACCGTGACGGAAATACCAATGTGAGATTCCATCAGGAGGACACGCTCCGTCGCATTATGGACCGTGTAACCTCAGAACTTGGTGTGGTAATAGAGCGTTTCCGTGCTGACTGCGGGTCGTTCTCAAAGGAAATCGTCCAAGCCGTAGAGCAGCTCTGCAACACGTTCTACATTCGTGCTGCCAACTGCGGCAACCGATGCGAGGAGTTCCGCCAGTTGAAAGAATGGAAGAGCATTGAAGTTGGTTATGAGAAATGCGATGTCACATCCATCAGCATGGACAGCTTAATAGAAGAAAAGTCATACAGGCTTGTCGTACAGCGTAGTCCTTTGAAAGACAAGGATGGCAAGCAACAGACGGATATGTTCGGAGTAATATACACATACCGCTGTATCCTCACCAATGACTGGGTGTCTACCGAGAAAGACATCATTACATTTTATAATGAGCGTGGGGCAAGTGAAAAGAACTTCGACATACAGAACAATGACTTTGGATGGTCACATCTGCCATTTTCCTTTATGGCTGAGAACATGGTTTTCATGATGGTTACTGCCATGCTGAAGAACTTCTATATCTATCTCGTCCGTCATATCAGCGAAAAGGTCAAGCCGCTGAAAAAGACAAGCAGACTGAAAGCCTTTATCCTGCATTTTGTCAGCGTACCAGCAAAATGGGTGAGAACGGGAAGGCAGAACGTTCTGAACCTATATACAAATAAAACATACTACTCTGAAATATTCCTTGAATAAACAGTATTTCTTTGTGGCTATCATATCCCCCATTGGGTTTGGGTGGGGGATTTTATGCCCATGCAAGAACCAAGAACCCCAGAAAAGTCCCAAATCAATGGATAAATCCCAAAATGTCACTTCAATATATAAAAGTAAATCGCAAAGAATAATGCTGCGGAATTGAGGTTCTACTCAAAAGGAATTTCATTTTCTTCCCACAACGCAATTAGATAATAATAAATCAATAGAATCTCTTATATTGGATTTCACATCACTATTTGAATATGATATAGAGCAAACTTTAAGAAAATTTTCAAGTAATTCTCCTAGTGTAATTCAGATTAGATTTTTCTATAGAATTCAACTAAATGAATTAAATTATATTCTCGAAGCGATACACCGGCATTTAGATGTTAAGGCTATCGAGATTATTCTTCCTAATGAAGTGTTAAACGATACGAAGTTGGCAAACATTATAGATGAAAATCATAATATAACACATGTTATTTTGTGGGGAGGTTCAACTTATGAAAATTCAAGATATAAGCAATGTGTTATAGAACGATTTACTCAAAGCTTAGATATTTTAAATTCATGTGGCTTTGTTGCAAAAAAATTATTTATTTGTAACCATAAGTTTTATCATGATGCATTAAGATTCAATACCTGTCTGTATAAAAAATGCGCAATTAATAGTAAAGGATTTTTACGAAATTGTCCATATATGCCTCATAGTTATGGTCATGTTGATAACTTAAGCAAAAAAGAATTGCTAAATATTCTAGAAAGTAATACGCAAGTTCAACATAGAACTGCAATCCCAAGTGCTGGTGTAGCTTAATAATCTATACCTGAAAACACCGAGGGGTTTGGGGGCGAGAAGCCCCCATGAGAAGAAAATCAACAAGCAATGCATAAAAATAAGAAAGGGAGACCTCTGTCTCCCAAAGATTAATTAATTTTGCATTGCAATGTACAAACAATTAACCTCAGAGCAAAGGTACACAATTTCTGTGCTACTCCAAAATAGAACGAAACAAAAAGATATTGCCAAGGCGATAAATGTAAGTGCAAGTACAGTGTCTCGTGAAATAAGACGTAATAGCGGAGTCAGAAGACACTATAATTGGGAAACTGCCCAAGCAAATGCAGTACAAACAAGGCGAAGAAAGCCAGGCAATCGTTCAGTAGACAAGGATGTCATGGAAGAGGCGAAGTGCCTTCTTATTACTGAGCAATGGTCTCCAGAACAAATATCTGGTGTATTGGCCAAGGACGGCAAGTA